>NZ_CP025704.1:3175257-3810309 GCF_002872415.1 Bacteriovorax stolpii
CAGCATTGAGGCCAAAACTAACTTTTGACACTCTCCATTTGAGAGTTCCGAGGTTTTTTTCCCCCAGATATTTTTTAGATTAAAAAGTTTTTCAAACTTCTCTTTCTCGCGGTCCATTTGTTCGCGGGTGAAATTGAAATTTTCCATAGAAAAAAGAAACTCTTCCTCTGTCCCCGGATAAATCAGCTGCGAAAAAGGATTTTGAAAAAGATAGAGAATCTTCTGCAGGTTTTCCTGAAAATAAACTCCACTCAATGGATGTCCATTAAAGAGAACTTCCCCTTCCAGTTTTCCGCTGCTGTATTCGGGAATGATTCCCTTTAAGATTTTAAGAAAAGTCGACTTTCCACCCCCCGAAGGTCCAATGATGGCGACGGTGTCGTTTCGCTCAAAAATAAGAGTTGAATCTAAAAATATTTTTTTAGCTTTTGAACGTCCGGCAAACGTATAAGTAAATGGTGATAACTTATACATCTTGATCTTTGGCGATCAGGAACTGATCTAATATTCCAAGTCTCACTAATCTTTTCCCTAATAAATGGCTTAAAAGGCCTGCAAAAAAGAGAGACGAAATAATATAAGACGACAACTGAAGCAGGTTAAAGCCAGCACTGAGTGATTTATAGTCGTAGTAGAAATAATCAAGTGTGTAACTAAAGAAAGCTGAAACACCTGCTGCTAACATAAGCACAAACAGGTTCCATCTTTTGTATGAAAACGCTAAGAAAACGACTTCTGCTCCAAGTCCTTGCACTAATCCCCAGACGACAGACATAAGTCCCCAGTGAGTGAGCAAACTTTCAATGAAAGCGGCCATCAGTGAAGCGATTAAAGCGACACCTGGTTTTCTGACAATGTGAGGGATTAAAACGGAAGCAAGAATCCAAAAACCTGCCACCAGGTAACTTAAACCTGCGACCTTTAAAAAAGGTTTAGCTAAGTCATAAACAAAAGTCCAACCCCAGAATGCGACACCCAATGCCACAGCGAGCACTAATGTGAGGACGATTTCAAAGATTGTCAGGGATTTTAGTTTTTCGAGAGGACGCGCGAGTGTATTCATGATTCTCCTTTCCTACGCAGGCATTATCCTGGTCAGGTGCGAGGGTATTTCTCAGGCAGACAATGGTCCACCACCCCTAGGTTTCTAATAGGCCCAGTTTAGCTTTTCTTCCCTTATTACGCAATGAAAAACCATGCTATTTTCTTTGCATATTGAGGCAAAAGGCATACCCTACTTCGGTCGTAAATATTCCATTTAACAAGAGGATTGACCGTGAGTAATCAACGAAATGATCGCACTGAAAGAAACGATGCGGACGAAAAAAAACAACAGGCCCTAGACTATCATGCCGACGGGCGCCCCGGTAAAATCGAGGTTATCTCGACTAAGCCGACTCTCACTTCTCTGGACTTAACTAAAGCTTACTCTCCTGGAGTTGCTTGGCCATGTCTGGAAATCGCTAAAGACCCTGAGCTTGCTTATAAGTACACTGCCAAAGGAAACCTGGTTGCTGTAATCTCTAACGGTACGGCCGTTTTAGGTTTAGGTAACATCGGTGCCGTTGCTGGTAAACCTGTAATGGAAGGTAAAGGTCTACTCTTCAAACGTTTTGCTGACATCGATGTATTCGATATCGAAGTTAACGAAAACACCGTTGAAGGAATGGTAAAAATTGTCTCAGCTCTTGAGCCGACTTTCGGGGGTGTAAACCTTGAAGACATCAAAGCTCCAGAGTGTTTTGAAATCGAGACACAGCTAATTGAAAAAATGCAAATCCCGGTTTTCCATGATGACCAGCACGGAACAGCGATTATCGCTTCAGCCGCACTTTTAAATGCAATCGAGATCACCGGAAGAGATATCAAGAAAACAAAAGTTGCTGTTTCAGGAGCTGGAGCTGCTGCGATTTCTTGTGCAAAATTATTCTTTGAATTAGGTCTTCCAAGAGAAAACCTGATCATGTGTGATTCTAACGGAGCGATCTACAAAGGTCGTAAAGAAGGAATGAACAAATACAAAGACGAATTTGCTGTTGAAACAAAAGCAAGAACTCTAGGCGACGCGATGGTGGGAGCTGACGTTTTCATCGGTTGTTCTGCCAGAGGATTAGTCACTCAGCAGATGGTTAAGGATATGGCAGCAAACCCTATCATCTTTGCCATGGCCAACCCAGATCCGGAAATTTACCCGGCAGAAGTTCACGCTGTACGCGATGACGCCATTATGGCAACAGGTCGCTCAGACTTCCCTAACCAGGTTAACAACGTTCTAGGATTCCCATTCATTTTCAGAGGGGCCCTGGATACACGTTCGAAAAAAATTAACGTAGAGATGAAACTAGCAGCCGTTCACGCCCTGGCAGGTCTGGCAAAAGAAGAAGTTCCAGAAGAAGTAAAAATGGCCTACGGTGGAGAAGACTTTAAATTTGGTAAGAACTACCTGATCCCTAAGCCATTTGACCCACGCGTATTAACTCGTGTCACTCCAGCGGTAGCAAAAGCTGCTATGGACTCAGGTGTAGCGAGATTTAACATCGACGATCTTCACGCTTATGCCCGCGCCCTTGAAGGACGTATGGGGAACTCTGCTCAGTTCATGAAATCTCTTCGCGACCGCCTGGCCACTTACGTGGCGAAGTCTGGCAAAAAAGTCAGAGTTGTTTTCGCTGAAGGAACAAACACACGTATCCTTCAAGCAGTTAAGCAACTTGTTGAAGAAGATAAAATCGAACCAATTCTTCTTGGACGCAAGAAAGCTATCCACAAAAAAATGGACATGCTTGGTCTTGAAAAATACAAGGACGATGTTCGTACGATCAATCCAAGAAAGCATGAAGAGTTTGAAAACTACGTTCGTCTTTACTCAAAAGAAAGACAAAGAAGTGGTGTTTCGGTTTACCACGCAGAAGAGCTTATGAGCCACCAGAACTATTTCGGTTCGATGATGGTTAAACACGGCTTAGCTGACGCTGTTATCGCTGGTCCAACTCTAAACTACGCTGACTGTTTCCCGCCACTAATGCACGTTATTGGTACAAAAGAAAAAGCAAGCGCTGCTGGTATCTTCGTTATGAGCTTCAAGAACCGCGTTCTGTTCTTTGCAGACTGTGCGGTTCAAATTGAACCAAATGAAGACCAACTTTGTGAGATCGCAGCTGGTACAGCTGAACTCTTCAGAAAACTTATGAAGCGCGAACCACGTATCGCCTTCCTGTCGTTCTCGAACTTCGGATCAAACGACTCTGAAAGAGCAAAAGTTGTTAAGCGCGCTGTTCAGTTAACAAAAACTCGCTACCCGAACCTTCTGGTTGAAGGGGAAATGCAAGCGGACGTTGCTGTTAACAAGGGATTAATGGATAAATTGTTTAGCTTCTCAACTCTTGATGGGCCAAGCGACATCCTGATCTTCCCTGAACTAAACTCAGCGAACATCAGTTACAAACTTCTTGCTCAACTTGGAAATGCGAATGCTATTGGGCCAATTCTTCTTCCGATGAATCAGCCGGCGAACATTATTCCAAGAACAGCAACTGTTACTGAAATCGTCAATATGTGTGTTCTGTCAGCATTGCTGTCAGACAAAAAGATGAGCAACAGGGAGTAGAAAAATGAATAAAACAATTATCGCAACAGACCTAGCCCCAGCAGCCGTTGGAACTTACTCGCAAGGCGTCGCTGTAAATGGAACTTATTACTTTTCAGGCCAAATCGGCATCGAACCGAAATCAGGAGAGCTGGCAGCTGGTTTTGATGCTCAACTAAATCAGATTATGAAGAACATCGATGGCCTTTTGACTTCACAAAATCTGAAAAGAGAAGATATCATTAAGACATCGATCTTTTTAACAGATCTAGGCAACTTCGCAGCTGTAAACATTGCTTACACTGAATTTTTTAAGGCTCCATACCCTGCAAGAAGCACAGTTGAAGTCTCTAAGCTTCCAAAGGGAGCTCTAGTAGAAATCGAAGTTATTGCGGCAAAGTAGCCACCAGTTATCGGACACTATGATTTTAAAAAGCAAATACGTATTTGAATCTAAGGGAACCAGAATGTATCGCCACTTCTTAAGTGTGGTGATCATTCTGACCTCTTTATTTTTCTGTTACTCATTTGCTTGTGCCATTTTACTTCTGGACGCAAGAAACGAAGGGAAAAACTCTGTCTCGACTTTCGTCCAGAGTCCACCTGATTTGATCGTGGTTTTCACGGGTGGTCCAAAGAGAATTGAATTTGCCGTTAAAAAGGCGCAGGAATTTAAACAACCAAATGTTTTTATCACTGGTGTTCATGAGAAGAACTCTGTTCGCACGATTATGAACCCGATTGACCCGGCCGAAACAACTGACCATATCGAACTGGACTACACGGCAAGAAACACGGTGGAAAACGTTGTCTCAACGCTTAAATACCTTCGTTCTAACCGAGGTCTGAACAAAATCCTGGTTATCTCAAGTGACTATCACATTATGAGAATCAAAATGATTTTTAGTTCGCTGATGCTTGAAGATGAAAAGTTTGAATTCTTCTTTACGCCAGTGCCTTCTGATTATTTAAGTTTTAAGAATATCAAAATCCTTTATACGGAAGTTTTCAAACTGATCCGTACAAAACTCTTCCTGATCTATTGGGATCAGAAATCGCCGATTAAGAATTTCTATTAATCACTAAACGCGCGTTACAGAAATAACTTCTTCTAAAGACTCAATCGCACTGATCGTCTTTAAAAGTTCACTGTAGTCTTTAACTTCAACTTCAAAGATAAAACTTCCCTTTCTATCAGGCATAGATTTGGCAAGGGCGCTTCTGATGTTGATGCCGGCGTTGTTAATGGTTTTTGAAATCAGGGACAGAATCCCTGGCTTATCTTGAGTCATCACTCGCACGCTAACCGGGTGAGTGAAGCTGAAACCTTTATTCCATGAAACCCTGATCGTGCGGATAAGTGACTCTGCATCGACACGGTTACATTGGGCCGTGTGAACAGTAATCCCGCGTCCGCGAGTGATAAAGCCCACGATACTGTCGCCCGGAATTGGGTTACAACAACGGGCCATACGAACAACGACGTCGCTCATTCCGTCTACAATGATGGCATTGTCTGACAGAGACTTCTTGCGTACGTTTTTCGTCATCTTATCTGAGTAAGACTCGATTTCTGTGATCTTATCATCCAGCTCTTTGATCTCAGCTTTAGCGGCCGCTTCTTTTAGAGACGGAATGTGTTCGATAATACTTTTTGCTGTGTGCTTTCCAGAACCGACAAGAACGCAAAGCTCTTCCTCATCGATAATGTGAAGCTCATCAAACATCTCTTTGAACTCATTGTTCTTTTTAAGAGCTTTGATACTCGTTCCAAAAACTTTGAACGCTTTTTCCAGGATCTCGCGACCCAGCTCTCTGTTTTCATCGCGCTCAACTTTAAGCAACCATTGTTTGATTTTACTGCGGGCCTTAGAAGACTTCGCAATGTTAAGCCAATCTTTCGACGGCGTCTGAGTTTTACTTGTCAGGATCTCTACCGAGTCCCCTGATTTTAAAATATGTCTAAGAGGAACGATCTTGCCATTAACCTTGGCCCCAACGCAGTGGTGACCAACTTCAGTGTGAATCTCGTAAGCGAAATCAAGCGGAGTCGCTCCGTACTTTAATTCTCTTACGTCTCCGTTTGGAGTGAAAACGAATACACCATCAAGATCCAGGTCGTTTTTAATAACGTCCAGAAACTCTGCTTTATTGTCTGTGTTTTTATTGTACTCAAGAAGTTCCTGAACCCAGTCAAGTTTCGGAGCTGTTTTACCAGCAAGACCTTCTTTGTATTTCCAGTGGGCCGCAACCCCTGCTTCAGCGACTTCATCCATCTCGCTTGTTCTGATCTGGATTTCAATACGCTCAGCTTTTGGCCCCATAATCGTTGTATGGAGAGACTGGTAGTTGTTGACCTTAGGAATAGCGATGTAATCCTTAAAGCGCCCTGGAATTGGCGTATAAGACGAGTGGATAATCCCCAGCGCCTTATAACATTCAGTGATGTTCGAAACGATGATCCTGAAGGCCAGTAAATCCTGAACCTGTTCAAAATCAACACCTCTTGAAGTCATTTTCTTATAGATAGAATAAAAATGCTTCGGACGTCCCTTTACTTCAGCGTGAAGTGAGTACTCCAGAAGCTTTTCTTTGATGTTTGAAATAACGTCTCTGATATAAGCGTCGCGCTCCGATTTTTTCATCGAAACTTTTTCAGCTAAACGGTAATAGATTTCCGGCTTAAGGAAACGAAGGCACAAGTCTTCCAGGTCCGACTTAACAGAGTTAATCCCCAGACGGCTTGCCAGAGGAACGTAGATATCCAGAGTCTCTTGAGCGATCTTTTTTTGTTTCTCATCAGAAACGTATTGAAGTGTGCGCATGTTGTGCATGCGATCGGCAAGCTTAACGATAATAACTCGAAGGTCTTTGGCCATGGCCACGACCATCTTGCGGAAGTTTTCAATTTGCGATTCTTCTTTCGTCTTGAATTTGATTTTCCCGATCTTTGTCAGACCGACAACCAGGTCAGCAACTCCAGCTCCGAATTCTTTTTCAATTTCCTGAGGAGAGATATTGCAGTCTTCAACGACGTCGTGAAGAAACCCGGCCATAATTGTATCAAGGTCCATGTGAAGCTTGATCAGAGTGGCCGCAACGTTCATTGGGTGAATGATATAATCTTCACCCGAGCTTCTTTTTTGCCCAGAGTGCGCCTTTTCAGCAAATAGAAAGGCCTTTCTTAGTTTTACGAAGTCAGCGTCTGGATAGTACGCTTCCACTCTTCTAACTAAGTCGTCTACTGTGAGGTCTCTCTCGTGTGAAAAATCTAAACTCTGTTGCATTCTTTTTAGCTCTTATCCGCGAAGGATTTCCATGGTGATTTCTTTTAGCCTGCCATAGGCGTTTTCGATATCGTCGTTTAAAATAAAAAAATCAAAATCGTCTTTTCTCAAAAGCTCTTTCTTGGCATTGGTAATGCGAAGATTGATGATCTGAGTGCTTTCAGTTCCACGATTGCGCAGTCTCTTTTCCAGCTCTTCCACTGATGGTGGAGCGATAAAGATAACATTGGCCACATCTCCAAAGTGCAGCTTCATTGAATCTACACCCTGAACATCGAGGTCAAAAAGAACATGCTTTCCTTCGCTCAGGCATTGTTCGACAAAAGCTTTAGATGTTCCGTAAAAGTTACCGTGAACTTCGGCCCATTCTAAAAACTCATTGTTGTCTCTTTTAGCGATGAACTCTTCTCGTGAAATAAAAAAATAACTTAAGCCATGAATTTCACCCGGACGCATAGGCCTTGTGGTGAAAGAAACAGATTCGACGATTGTTGGATAGTCTTTCTTTAATCTTTTGATCATTGTGGACTTCCCCGTACCAGACGGAGCGACAATAACGATTAATTTGCCGGTAAATTGGTCCTTATTCAATGTTCAACCCTTGCTCGCGCATTTTTTCTAACTGCAGTTTCATTTGAACAACAGAATCTGAAATCTCTTTCATACTTGACTTTGACCCTATGGTATTGGTCTCGCGACCAAGCTCTTGCAGGATAAAATCAATCTGTCTTCCAACGTCATTACTTGATTTTAAAAGATTTTGAAATTTTTCCAAGTGGGAATGAATGCGGTTAATTTCCTCATGGATGTCGATCTTTTCTAAATAAAAGATCACTTCCTGAAGAAGTCTTCCCTGGTCTACAGCGATCAGAGCTTTGTATTCATCCACGCGCTTCTTTAACTTCTCTTCCACGTTGGTCTTGAAGTGTTCAGCGTTCTTCTCCACTGTCTTGAAATGTTCTTTGTAATTATCCAGGTGTTTCTCTAGGACTTTAATCAACTTTTCACCTTCAGCTTCGCGAGACTTTTTAAGCTCTCCGATAGCGCCTTTGAAAGATTTGAAAAGAAGTTCACTCAACTCTTCCTGGTTCGCATCGTCCTGATCGATCAGAAACTCTGAGCGAAGAAGATCTGTCATTGAAAGCGTCGGAGTCACTCCTTCAGCTTTTGTCAGCGCAGTCACCTTCTGGATAAATTGCGAAACTTTTTTTGTGTCTAAATCATCGAAGCGATTTTTATTTTCCGCGCGCTTGATATTTACATAAACATCAAAACTCCCACGCGAAAAAATATCGGTCATTTCTTTTTTAAGTTCGAGTTCGTGCGCATTGAGTGTTGAAGGCATTTTAAAACGAATGTCTTTAAAACGATTGTTCACACTTTTCATTTCAACTGAAACGATGAAATTTTCAGACTGAGTAGCGGCTTGACCGAAACCGGTCATAGATTGTGCTGTCATAGGATCCTCGGCATTGGGATTTTTAGATTGTGCCGAGGATATTACTTTTTGATTTAGAGATCAAGGGCCCAGCCTTGAACCTTTCCATTCTCAAAATACACTTGTCTGACGCTACCATCTTCAACAAAAGACCAGCGCTCATTTTGATTTTTCGGGTTACCTGCAATCTCTACGCGGGCAGGCTTACCCCATACATCAATAACTTCGCTTTTCTCCATTCCTAAAAACAGCTCACTACCGTGGACAGAGTGCCTCTGCACCATGTTTCTACGTTGATCCAAGTCCTCTTTGAGGTCCATTTGCTTCGTTTGAATGTAAGAATTCCTCTCATATGGTGACAGACTCAGGTAATAAAGCTTGTCAGAGTCCGTTTGCAGGAACTTTTTGTCTTGAAGATAACGCCCGGCCTCTTCTTCAGTCATGGCGTCTTCTTTTTGAATCAGCTCTTCACGTAGCGATACACTTTCTTTGTTTAAGCGTCTTGATCTCTCACTTGCCGGCGTTCGACTCATAATTTCTTCGCGGCTTCTTCCTCTCTCACCGGTGTCTCCGCTAACTACTGGAAAGTCTTGTCCAGGACTAAGAAAGCCACCATCTTCTCTTTCCATTTCTTCAATGAAACTTCTATCCGGCAGCATCAAGGAGCAGCTTGAAGTGAGCGTCACTACTCCAACCAATAAAATTGCTTTCCTTGCCAATGTCTTCATGGGTCTTCTCCTGTCATTTTTTGTCGAAGAGCTTCCTCTTCATGAGTCATTTATCGGGCAAAGCCCTTGTGAACCTTCGCTCAGAAGTGCTTCTGGCCACTAACAGGCAAAAGTTGCATTTCCTGACTCGCACAGTCGGACAAAAATAGACCTCCTCAATTTCTATTGAAGAAGTCCGATAAGACATTGAAGGAGTCCTAAACTTGAAGTTTTTAATTAAAATTGAAGAGGCCATTGATAACCTGATTTTAACTTTCGTCGAAAAGATGAAGGCGGCCACTCCACATTTTGTTTTTAGATCGATTGATTGGATTAAGCACTCTCCTCAAATGGCCAAAAAAAAGGCAGGTGTTTATGTTCCAAAAATCAGAATCTTTTTTCTAAAAGTCATTGGATACACTCAGCACTATACGACGATTGTTAAGGGACATATTGTTGGTGTTCAAATTTATCTGCGCTCAGATGAGTTTAAACAAAGAAACAAAGTCGAAATGATTGTTTCTCCTTTAAAAAAATTCAAAACTGACCCGGTTAAGGCCTTTAGTTTTGTAATCATCATGTCTATTTTTATGGGTTCTGGTTATTTCATTTATAAAAACACTGAGAAAATTATCAGCGGAACAAAAGCTTTGAGAGCTCCGGCCTCAGCAGGGTTAGAAGATCCGATTTTAGAATTTAAAAAATTAAAATATCATGTCCTGGGTGATAAAGAACTTGAACTCGACGTCACTATCACGGCCAAGTCAATCGAAGACAAAAGAGACCTTGAACATATTGAAAAAGAAATTGAAGAGCATCTTCTAGGCGTTTCTATTCATATCAATCAACTACCTCCTTCTAATGAAGAAATTGAAGCGATTGAAAAAGAGATGATGGAAAAGATCGAAGGGGCCAAAGTTAAGTCTGTCGAGATCAAACAAGTCCTTGGTGGAAGACCAAAGTACTTCATGCAGACAGAAAAACTGGCGGCATTTAAAGATATCAATCTTCAACTCTTCTTGGAAGATACCAGAAGAAATCGTCAGATATGGGTGGATTTCACTGCGCTTTCAAGCAATCGCAACGTCACTCTTTTCTTAAAAGATCACGAAATTGAAATTCGCGATTATATCAATATGCATGTTGAACCGGTCATCCCTCAACTTCCAATTGAAGAAGAAGGACGCCAGATCATCAAAGACAAAATCAGAATTGAACTCAATGAGTACTTAAAGAAGTCCGGAATCGAAGGGAAGATCCTGGAGATTTATGTGGACTACCTTATTGTCTCTTAACTCACTTTCTTTTTTGGCAATATAGGCCTTGAGTGTATTGTGACTAACGTCCAGAAGCTTTGCTGTTCGGGTAAGATTCTTATCCGAGCGCAGATAAGTCTCGTAACAGTATTTGATTTTCATCTGCTCCATTGGGATAATTTCCTGTTTCTGGACTCTCTCGCCTTCTTCAAACATGAGTTCCTTGTCACTTTCATCAATCACCAGTCTTTTTCCTTCTGAGAGAATCTTCTTTCTCATGAGATGAGAATTGAGCTGCCTGATATTGCCTGGCCAGGGGCAATTCATGTAAAAATCAATCAGCTCATCAGATAAAACAGCACAGTGCTCTTTTTCAAAATCTAGGCACAGTTTTTTAATACGCTCCTTGTCTTCAATTAATGAGTTGAGACGAAGCGAGCTTCCAGCTCTAAGGCGATAGTAAAAATCCCTGCGCATTTTTCCTTCCATCACTCTTTTCTTCAAATCACTTCCTGAGGCAAAAATCATTCTGACAGAAGCAGTTGTCGTGCTTTCTCCTCCAACTGGACGAACTTCATAGTTGTCTAAAAAAAGTAACAGCTTGGTCTGAAGATCCAGAGACAAAGAATCAATTTCATCGAGAAACAAAGTTCCTTTATGTGCTTCGAGAATCGCCCCTCTCTTCGCATTTAAGGCGCCGGTAAAAGCTCCTCTAACATGTCCAAAAAGTTCTGATTCAATCAGACCTTGAGAAAAGGCGGAGAGATTTAAATGAACAAAACGGCCACTTCTTCCACTGGCCTCATGAATTTTTTTAGCTAATGTTGTTTTTCCAGTTCCTGTTTCACCTTCAATTAAGACAGGAAGAGAACTACTCATCACGGCCGCAGGTAGGAGGCTTTCTTCCGAAGTCTGCCTTTGTGGCCTTAAAAAGTGCAGGCGATTAAATCCCAGGTCAATGACATCTCCTCGCTCTAAAAAAGCTTCGTAAGAATAACTCCCATTGAGTTTAAAAGGCGTTTCTCCCAGACTGCGAAACAGGTACCGGGAATGTTGGTTGTGCATTTTAGTTTTGGTCGAAGCCACAAGAATCATTTCAAAACCACCTGTCGCTCCACCAAAAACAGGAAGTTTGATTTCTGATTTAATAAAATCAAAATTGAAATGATCATCAAAAAGAAAACGATAACTAGTTCGGTTGAGTTTGAGTGTTCTCTTTTTCTCCTGAAAGGCATCGAGTAAAAAAGAATCTCCTTCTCTGGCCCCGTTGGGAATAACGGATGGATAAAGTGTGCGAGCTGTGCGCAGTTCTGTTGTCATTTGTCTCATAGCTTCCATTAATCCCCCTCTAAAAAAGCTTTTTCTAGCCTTCTTTACAACTGTTATGCCGGCCTAGAATCGTGTACAGATATGATTTTTAGTGTTATACTCCCTCAATATTTAAACTTAGGTACAGTTATGAGCTACACAATCAGACAACAAAGCGCACAGTTCAAAATGGGAATTTCAGACATTGCTCAATTTGAGGAATGGCTGGCAGACCACAAAGATATTATCGGCGTAAGTTTCGTTGGCCGCTCAAACGTTGGTAAGTCGAGCATGATCAATGCTCTTTTTGGTTCAAAGACAGCGCGCGTTTCTAAAACTCCAGGACGCACACGCGAGATCAACATTTTTGAATTTGAATTAAATCTCAATGGAAAAAAATCAGACCTTCCTCCGTTTTACCTGATCGACCTCCCAGGTTACGGATTTGCAGAAGTTTCAAAAGAGATGTCAAAAAACTGGAACGAATTGATGGGGGCTTTTTTTGCAGAGGCTTCTGAATCAATGCTGCTATTAAACCTGCAGGATGCCCGTCATCCAGATCAGGATGTAGACCGCCAGTTCTATGATTTCATCAAAGGCTTCGCGAGAAAAACGGTTCTTGTTTTTAACAAAATCGATAAACTTAAAACTCAAAAAGAAAGAGCTGCTCTTGAAAAACTAAAGCCTGCTCTCTCAAAAGATTATAAATGGATTCGCCAAATGTACTTTGCTTCAGCTGAAAGCAAAAAAGGTGTCCCTCAAGTTGAAGAGGCCATCGTCACACACATTCTGGAAGAGTTAGAATTAAGAAAGACTCACGAAGACTCAGATATCTAGTATCTGTATCTAGTCGTCATCCTTTTTCAGGTCAATTGCCGGGAATTTAATCTTATTCATCTTGCTCTCGATTTCTTCGAGATCTCTTTTGCACGCCTTAATCGTATGAAGAAGGGCGCGCATTTTAGGAGAATCCCAGTCAACATCTCCATTATCAACTCCACGCTCTAAAAGTTTTCCCAGTTCTTCGTAGGTCTCTTTTAAATGGGCATTAGTGCGGGATGCTGTAAGCATCTTTTTGCCAATAGCGCTGGTCTTCATAAGTTCCTTATGAAAATTTAAGAACCAAAAGTTAAACTTATTTTTTAAGTTAGATCTCTTCTTCATGCGCGCATCGCTCCTCAGGTATCCTTCGTAGTTTACCACTATAAGAAAGCTTGTGAAGAATGAATATTTTGATAGCATAAAAGGTGAAAACACTAATACCTTGAGAGGAATAGTTGGTTATCTTCAAACAAAAATTCACTAAGCTGGAAAAGGCCCTGGAAAAACGCTATTCCAAAGAACGCGATCCTTGGGGGTTAGAACCTAAGCGTGCCATCAGTGACCTGAAGGCCATCTGGCCATTTTATAAATATTATTTTGATGTCCGACTTCATGGGAAAGAAAAAGTTGAAGATAAGGCCTACATGGTGGTTTCTAACCACACCGGCCAGATTCCGATTGACGGGCTTTTAATCTGCACCGCTTTTGCGACAGAACTCGATCATCCAAAAATCCTACGCCCCTTAGTTGAGCGCTTTCTCACCTCCCTTCCTTTTTTAGGAAGATGGTCGAGTGAAGGCGGAGCGGTTTTAGGCGACAGGATCAACTGTCTTAATCTTTTAAAGCGCGGGGAATCCATTCTCGTTTTCCCTGAAGGTGTCCGCGGGATTGCAAAAGAAACAAAAGATCACTACAAACTTCAGCGCTTCACGAAGGGCTTTTTAAGAATGGCCTTAACGTCAAAGGTTGAGATCCTTCCGATTGCCGTCGTTGGAGCAGAAGAGTTTTTTCCTTACGTTTACCACTTAAAGAAAGTGGCGAAACTTCTTCATGTACCAGCTGTGCCCTTGTCACTGAACTTATTTCCTCTTCCTTCTCCTATTGATATTTACATTGGCGATCCCTATATGCTTCCGGCCGAACTTAGTGCTGAAGCTTTAGATGAAGAGTTAGAGCCGCATATCATTGCCCTGGAAAAGAAGATTGAAGAGCTCACACAAGAAGGGCTAAAAAACAAACGCACAATAGCGCAAAGGTTAAAGTCATGAGCACAAAAAAAGTTCTCATCATCGGGATTCAAGGTGCTCTTGCCAAGATCACTGCTGAGCTTTTAATTAAAGCTCATCCTGATATCAGGATTCACGGCGTGGATTCTCGCCCGATTGATAATATCCCCAAGCGCCCGCATATCACAGTTCAGCAGATTAAATACAACCGCACGAACTTTGAAAAACTTTTCCGCGAACACCAGTTTGAAAGTGTCCTGCACTTGGGACGCCTAGGACACTCCCCAGCGATGGGAAATATCCACAAGCGCATCGACATAAACCTGGTGGGGACAAATACCATTTTAGAACTTGCTCAGAAGTTCCGCTCAAAAAAAGTCGTTATTCTCTCTACTCATCACGTCTACGGAGCTCTTCCTGACAACCCTATGTTTTTAAGAGAGGACTCACCTCTTCGCGCGAGTTTTAAATATGCTGAACTAAGAGATGTGGTTGAAATGGATCAGATGTGTACGAACTGGATGTGGAAAAACCAAAACCAGATTCAAACTATCGTGTTGCGCCCTTGTAACATCATCGGCCCTCAGATTAAAAACTCAATCACTCAATACTTAAAAACGCCTTACGCTCCTCTGCCCCTTGATTATAATCCAATGTTCCAGTTTATCCATGAATTCGACATGGCCACCATGATCGTCAATGCTGTCGAAAAACTTGGAACAGGAATTTACAACGTTGCCGGCGATGATGTGGTGAGCTTGCATGAGGCCTCTGAAATTATCGGAGTGAAAAAAGTCCTGGTGCCCATTATTGCAGTCGAGCAACTGGCAAAAGTTTTAACCCCGGTGTGGAAGTTTCCCCTCTACCTTCTGGATTACATCAAGTTCCCAGCGACTCTGGATAATAGCGAGCTAAAAAAGACATTGGGCGAAGACACATTCCGCTTTAGTGCCAAAGAAGCACTTGAACTTCTAAAGCTCAACTGATTATTTACAAATCATCTTTGTAAGAATCTTTTGCTGATCATCGAGGAACTTCGTGACTTTCTTCTTTACTGTTTCCTCGCATGTTGGACCTAAGGCTTCAGAGTCTGAATAAGATGTCGTATGGTCTTTAACATTGTAAGCAACATCTTTACTAATCACATGAACACGCATGTTCACCATTCCCGCAGATCGCAGAGTCTGGCTTCCATCATCCTGGTTAGAAAGATAGGGTGAGGTTGAAGTGAAAGAACAATACTGACAATCAAGAATCAAACTTGGAACCTCAGCTTCCTTCCCTGATTTTTTAAGCGAGATAAAACGATTGTCTCCAATCCCTTCGAGCTTGGAATTAGCATCCAAAAAAACAATGCTTGATTCTGGGTGCTCTGAGAGTTTTACCAATGACCTGGTTTGAACCAAACCTCTAATCCTATCCCCTGTTTTTAACTTAAAATCAGAGTGAGCATCGTTGGCAATAAAAAGGTTTCTCGTCTTTTCAGGTTCATTCATCGTGTAATTTGTAACAACTGATCCTTCTACTGAGAACTTATCATCGGCCAAACCACAAAGAGTCACTGGTCTGATTGATTGAGCACTCTCTGGTTTCTTTTTTAAATCAGGAAGTCTGGTTTTTAAATCAAACGTCCATCCCTGAGTCAGGGCATCGTTTCTGATGTCAGTATAAACCAAGGCCTTCCCCGGCTCACGGATCATTTTTGTGCCTTCTGTTTCTTGCGTAAAATGAACGACACCAGTACCAAAAACTTCGGCCTTTCCATCTTTGACCACAAGTCCGGTTTTTTCTTCCAGACAAATCCCGACGATTTTATCGTCTTTATAATCTTCAATTACTTTTGCCTGTACTGCTAAAATTCTTCCTAGTCTTGCGCGCTCACCACAATGAGTGTCGACAATGACTCCTGGAACCAGGTTTAAAAAGTCATTATGAATTCCGGAAACAGATGGATCGACTTTATCGTTTAGAAGTGGTGAATGCGCGTCTTGCATAACATCTTTACTTGTAAAATCCTGCCCACCAGTCATCGAGTACTGCGAAAGCCCCATTGAACCAGAACTCGTTCCACCAATAGCTCCACCTCTATCGGCCAGCGCTTTAATTTGCTCATGAAGTTTTGTATCTTTCCACAACTGATAAGCTTTCCCCTGGTTTCCACCGCGAATAAAGAGAACATCAGCATCGGCCAGCGTCTTAACAAGCTTGGGGTCATTGGCCGCTTTTTTAGAATTGATAACCAGATTCTCAGAGCTCGTCGCCCCCATGGATTTGAGATAATCCACCATGAAATTGGTGTCAGGTTTATCGAGTGAGAGAACAACGACCTTAATCTTTCCATCTTTAGTCGTGTCACCGTTATCGATGAGTTTTTTATAAAGAGTGTACGACCAATCCTTCTCCATCCCAATATCGCCCTCCGGACCTCCGCCCGCAAGCACGACTACTCCTGGCGCGGCCAGGACAGATTGAGAAAGCATTAACCCCAGAAATAATGCTTTTATTTTCATAGTTTTCTTATCGAAACCTACCCGAAAAAGATAACTTAATAATACCTGACTAAAAGAATTGAATTGACGTAAACGCGTCCTATCCTTAAGATATCCTAATCCAATCAGTGCCTTGGTGGTGGAATGGTAGACGCAGCGGATTCAAAATCCGCCGTCCGCAAGGATGTGCGAGTTCGAGTCTCGCCCGAGGCACCATAATTTTTTTGTTTTTATCCAATTTTTTTCGTCTCTGTCTCTTCGATCATCTCATCTATTTCTTGTCTTTCTCACAAAATGAAATAAAATTTCATTAACAAGATTTCCAGGGATAACGAATGCACTCTTTTATTAAGAAATTGTCATTACTATGTTGCTTATTCTTCCTCTCTCCCTCTGCTCACGCACTCTTTTTTACATCAGGGGCCTTAAAGGCAGGATTAGGGACACAAAAAACAGAAGATGGAACAACCATTCAATCGCGAAAACTAGCTGCTTATTCTCTTGATGCAAACCTTGCTCTTTCCTATTTTGGTTTCATCGCTGGAGTAAATGGTGAGTATGGATTATGGAGACAAATGACAAAACCAAGCGAAGTTGGTAATTCTAATACGCAAGGATCTTATAGAGCACTTTCCCCTGTCATTGGTTACCAATTATCTTCTCTTAGGGTTTTACTAAAACTGCCTATTTCTTTTAGTGATAATTACAAATTTGATAAAAAGAATTCTTCTTCTCAAACTATCAACTACACAGATAGCAGTACGTTTTCCCTGCAACTTCATTGGGACTCCACTCCAGTCACATTCTGGGGAGTTGAATATCAAAAAACTACTTTTGAAAAATCTAAGATTAATAATACTGAATCGGCCTTGAGTTCAAAATTTACGATGAATGCAGTATCGCTGATGTACGGTTTACATTTCTAACGAAT
Organism: Bacteriovorax stolpii; assembly: GCF_002872415.1. Taxonomy (GTDB): domain Bacteria; phylum Bdellovibrionota; class Bacteriovoracia; order Bacteriovoracales; family Bacteriovoracaceae; genus Bacteriovorax; species Bacteriovorax stolpii. The sequence goes on from NZ_CP025704.1 coordinate 3,192,308, forward strand.
GAGAGATTTAAAAATGAAATTTAGTCATATACTCACACTAACATTTTTTCTTACTTTATTGTCTTGCGGACAAAGTGACGGAGTTGCTCCAGGTGCGGGCTCTTCTTCCACTCCACTCAAATTGTTTGTAACATCTTCGACGACTACCGGTAATATCGGAGGAATCGTGGCGGCAGACAGTTTGTGTATGGCCGATTCAAATTACCCTGGCTCTGGCGTGTACAAAGCACTTATAGTCGATGGTAGCAACAGAGTTGCCTGTAGCAGCGCTAACTGCTCTGGTGGCTCATCAGAGCATGTAGATTGGGTACTTCGTGCAAATACTCAGTACCAAAGAGTATCAGATGGTGCGACTGTCGGTACAACCAATGCAAATGGGATTTTTAGCTTTCCTCTCACGAATTCTCTTGATGCCTCTTATACCTACTGGCTGTTTACTGGATTAACTGCAAACTGGATTACCAATACCGGTGATTGTACGAATTGGAGTAGTACCGGTGGATTTGGAGGATTCGGTCTTGGAGATAAAACGACAATCGAAGCCGTTTATAGTAACAATGGTAGCTGTTCAACTAGTGTTAAATTAATTTGTGTAGAACAATAATCGTCATCACAAAGATCATACGACCTTCTTATCTATTCAAGAGTGAAAATATCACGACAATTTTAGCTAGTGAAACTACTTCTTAACATCACTAGCTGCTTTTGTTGCCTTCGCAGGCGCTTCACTTTCTTTTGCCTTTACTGCATTTCGTTGGCTATCGGCTACATTTACTGTTTTACCAGATAAGCAGGTAAATCTTTCATCATACCATCCACAAGAGTTTTCCATGTAGCTTTCCCAGAAAGCTACACACCCTTTCTTTTCTTTTAGTGCTTCCAAATTAGATTTAACTTTATCAACGTTTTTTACCGTCTTACCTTCTTTTAACTGAGCACATGCCGTATCGGCAGCATCTCTTACTTGAGACTCTCTCAAATCACTTGGAATTTTTTTAAGATCAGATAGAAAATTTCCAATAGATTCTACAACTCCTAGAACTCCAAAACTTACAGCAACAAAAACTCCACTCGCGGCCATGCCGATAGTCTCACCGATACCGCCCTCAGCATTTGCATTTTGAATTAAGAAACTCAACACATTTACTGTTTTTGGTGGTGTTGTTAATAACTCGAACTTTTTTGCCACTTCGTTAGGTGACATTGAAAATTTTAAATCTTTTTGATTATTTTTAAATATAACAGCTAGCTTTCCATCTTGCTGAGGGATTAGTATCCACTTCTGATTAAGTCCATCGACAAAAACAAGATGATCCCCTTCTACTTGCATGTCGGGTAGTTTTGTATTTAATGGCAAGCTCTGCTTTTTAAAGAACTCTTCAAGCTGCTTGCCTTTATTGCTATCTATTTTATTAATATATGAGACAAGTGAATTAAGATCTTTCGCATTTTTGTTGTATTCGTCAGCAACATACCTGAGTCCAACTGCACCTAGTTTTGTCGTCTCTGCAAACGATAAGCTTGGATTCACTACTAAAAAAATCAAAAGGAAAAAATTAATTAAAATCTTCATATATGTTGCCCCTTAAATGCTTATCGTAATATAAGGCATTTTACTTTACTCTGCTGATCAGTTGTAGACTGGTTACAAAGGCCTAATCCAAATTGAAAAATGAAGATACATCTGTGAAAAGATTAGTGGCTCCCTATGAAGTCTCTCATCTTTTTCGCTTATATCCTGTGACATTCCCTTCCCTGTGACATTACATGGGGAGCATTTAACCTCTAAAAATAGGGAGTGTCGCCCCCTAATTTTTATCTTCTTTATCAGGTTTCGTCTTAATTCCAATCCTCTCCAGATCTTCATAAGTCGATCTTCCGCCGTCTCCATATCCGTACCCTATTGAACGAGGTGGTGGAGCTACTTCATCTGCTGTGCCGGCCGGAACTTTAGAGAAGTCGTTGTGGTACTCTTCACCCTCTTCCCCAGTAAATAGCTCTTCAGCTTCTTTCTTAGGCTTAACTCTCTCGAGCTTATCTGTTTTTTGTGCATTTACATTTTTAAGCCAGGCCAGCACGGCAAGAATTGATATTGTAAAGACCAGTACGAGACCAAAATCCAAATGTCTGAAGATTGCAATTCCTGCAACGACTAAAATAACAACCATTCCGTAAAGATACCTATTCATGGCCCCTCCTAATAATAACAGCACATTTCATTATCACTCGTCCTGGCATTAAGGTTAAGTAAAAATTGAATAATTAGGTGAAGAAATCTAAAATAGCTTCATGGGTTATGACAAAAATGGTTATCTTCTCTTAAAAAAATTTTACGATCCTTCAGATTTAAAAGAGCTGTATTCAATTCTCATCACCTTTCATGAAGCCTGGAAAAAAGATAATTCAGACTTTTATTCAAAAAGGGCCATCAATAGTGCCTACCTGACATCACCAAAATATTTAAGCCCAAATGACCGCGAGGAATTATTTAAATTTATTGGTTCGTCAAAACTCATGGGCATCTTATCATCCCTCATCCCTGATAAGGCCATGTTTATGAATACGCAATTATTCTTTAATCCGGTCAATAAAGAGCAAAAAAATTACTGGCACAGAGACCCTCAATACGTGCTCTCTCTGGATGACCAACAAAAAGCTTTAAAAAAATCTAAAGTTCTTCACTTCCGCATTCCCTTACATGATGAGCCAGGCATTGAACTTGTGCCAGGCACCCATAAGCGATGGGACTCAAAGGAAGAGCTCGAGGTTAGATTAGAAACTAATGGCAAAAAAAATAATGATGATCTCTCATCTGGCCTGAAAATAAATCTTGAAGCTGGTGACTTATTAATATTTTCAGCCAACATGATTCATCGTGGACTCTATGGAATGAATCGTTTTGCCTTGGATATACTTTTTTGTGATTCGGATGTTGAGTTAGCACAATTTGTCGATTTAGATTGCCTTCCAGGTAAAGCAGAATTGGCAAAAATAGAAAATTCAGAAATCTTTGAAAATGCCCTTTTTTTAAAAAATAAATTTAAAGCGGAGCCTCAATGAAAACATTCCTTGCCATTTTTACCTGTGCTGAAAACAGTGAAGCTCATGAAGCCTGGAAAAAGCTTAGTAAAGAAGAACAAAAAAGGCGACTAGATCAAGGACCTGCACTCCTTGCAGAATGGTCAGCAAAATATCAGACCCAAGTCCTTTATGACGGAGGTCACCTTGGAGAAGTCACAAAACAAGTCGATAATAAAGGTATTCGTGATATCCCAAGCCAAATGGGAACATTTCTTGTAGTACAGGCAAACTCACACGAGGAAGCGGCAAAAATGTTTGTCGGCCATCCTCACTTTGCTGTCTTTCCCGGAAACGGCGTAGAAATCATCGAACAAACAGGTATTCCGAGGGTATAAAATGGAAAAGCATTCTGGATCATGTCTTTGTGGTCAAATTACATTTGAAGTAAACGGCCATTTTGAAAGTTTCTTTCTTTGTCACTGCAAACATTGTCAAAAAGACACAGGTTCTGCTCATGCGGCAAACCTCTTCTCATCAAGCGCGAAACTCACTTGGATTTCAGGTGAAGAGAAAGTGAGGACCTTTCTCCTTAATTCAACCAGACACTCTAAAAGTTTTTGCGACAACTGCGGCTCGGCCATGCCTAACCTTCAGCTCAATGGTCAGCTCTTGGTTGTTCCAGCTGGAAGCTTGGATGAAGACGTAGAGCTCAAGCCAACGGCCCACATTTTCTGCCGAAGCAAGTCTTCCTGGTCAAAAAACCTTGAAGGTGTAAAAGAGTTTGAAACGTTCCCTGGATAAAATGTATTACTATAAGATAACTATTCAGTACGAAGGAACTCAATACGCTGGCTTTCAATGGCAGAATGGACTTCGTACTGTTCAAGATGAAATCAATAAGGTCCTCGCTCAATTAATTGATGGCAAGGTAACAACGAGAGCGGCTTCGCGTACTGATACTGGTGTCCATGCCATGGATCAAGTTGTCAAAATATCTTCTGCCCTCCCAATAGAATGTGAAACTTTCCTTGAATCATTTAACCGTCATCTTCCTAAAGACATCAAATGCCTGGCGATCACTCCTTGTGAAGGAACTTTTAAACCAGCAGCAGAAGCCCTTTCTAAAGAGTACCGCTACTTTTTTACTAACAAAAAGCAAGTGACCTTAGAAGACAGACAGTTCATTGCTAATATTGCTAACGAGCTGGATATTACGGCCATGCAAACTTGCCTAAAGGCCATTATTGGAAAACACGATTTTTGTAATTTTTATTCTATTGGAAGTAATGTCAAAACAACGGAAAGAGAGATTTCTTTTTGTGAACTCTCAGAAATTAATCCTCATGAGATCTTTGCTGGTCAAACCTTATTTCACATCCCCAATGATCTACAATATTGTTACCAATTAAGAATTGAGGCCAATGGTTTTCTCAAGCAAATGATCAGGCATTTAATGAGTGCTTTGTGGATGGTGGGAAGTAAAAAACTCAGCGTGGAAGAATTCCTGACCTTGATTGATGGGCCTAAGAAAGAGAAGCAACTATGGAAAGTTGCTTCTCCTAATGGTTTGTACCTATATAAAATCTCTTATCCAAGAGATTAGTACTGCTTTTGTTTTACCGAAAGAATATAAGGAATCACTTTCCCATTTTCGTACTTCATCTTAACAGTCGCCACAACTTCAAGCGCATTGTCCATAGATTTTGGGAACGAATAATCAAGAGTGATCACGTTAACTTCCCCAATGTTTTCCAGGAACTTTGTTTCATTAAATGTTACATTTTCAGAAGCTTCATCAAAAAGGTTGAGATTTTTTGGAAGAATAGACTCTCTCAATTTTTTTCTTAGCACTTCCATTGTTTCAGCGCCTTTTAATTCAACAGTTTTTAAGTCTCTTGTTTCTCTGTTAATTAAAAGGATTTTTGAAACATAGTTCGACCACTTGTAGTTTTCAGTTAAAACAATAGCGTCAGTGTCGTAACCAAGATTTTGAATAGCTAGTTTATCGAGAGAGAGGTTGTAATGATTCCCAAAGTGAGTATCACCAACATTGAAAACAACAAATTCATCTCTCTCTTCATTGTTTTCACCAACAACAGTTAAAATTTTATTTGATTCAATATCGACTACAAAGTTGCGGACAGATGAAATATCCAGGTGCTCGTCAACTTGGTCGTATGTAAGGGTGTCAAGCCATTCAAAATCCAGGTTCTGACCAGGAATTCCCCAAGCGACAGCGTAACCGTTTACGACCGGGAAGAATCTATCGATTCTAAAAGCTCTCTCGCTTGCAAAAGATGTCTGTGCTATGAAAAGTAGAACTAATCCGATAACTAAATTTCTCATAAATCCCCCTGTTTTGTTTGCTGGAGAGGATTTACGACGCAGTCATTGTTTTGAAAATTAGAATTATTTAATTGAATCCTTGCAAAAATTAGAAGGATACTTTTTGAGACCATAAAATCATAAAGTTAGGTGGTTTTCATGATCGTCCTGATACCTTTGGCGATCTTTTTATCCACATCTGATTCAATATCAGTCTTTCTTTTAACTAAGTAGATACCTTGCTTTTGTTTCTTTACTTTCACATGAGCATCCACCTCACTTAGGTGGAATTCACTCTTCACTGACCTGTTATGGAGTTCAACGACGAATGTTGGGAGATAGGCCACGGCCATCCCCTGGCGCAAGAATTCCAAGGCAGACTCCATAAGTCCCACGCGGTATTTAATATTTCTATAGACCAAGTCATCTGGCCATCCATCAAGGCCTTTAACTTTTGTGGGTGACGAATCAATGGGTCTAATAGGAATTACAAAAGGCAATTCTTCAAAATCTAGATTCTTAAAAGTATTCTTTTTAGCAAAGACTCCCATACTCACTTCGCCAATCTTGATATGTTCAATCTTGGGGTGAGGGATCGGGAGATAAGTAATCCCGTAATCAATCTGGAAATCTTCCAGCGCTTGTTCAATTTTTCCAGGGATAAGCTCATACATGCTGACTTCATAATCTTTGAAGACTTTATGGAAAAGCTCTCCTGCGAAGTAAGTAGAAAAAACTTCAAATGTCCCAAAGCGAATTGAATTCACCAATGAGCGACTAGAGTCGAGTTCATCTTTAATTTTATTAAGGTTACTCAGTTGAGGCTCTATTAAGCGGGCAAGCTCACGACCTTTGTCTGTGATTTTAATCCCTCTCCCCTCATTGATAATGAGTTTATGGCCAACTTCTTCTTCCAGAATCTTAAGCGCTTTCGAAATAGCAGGAGAGCTTATCCCCAGGATTTCAGAGGCCCTTTTCATATGCTCAGTCTGACAGACAACAAGAAAATATTGTAAACGGTTTAAGTCCATATCTAATCATTAACTTTTAGTTAACACTAAGTAAACATAATTCACTTTTATTTACCTAAGCCTTGTTCTAATTTCTCCTCCATCAGGAGAAACCAATGAAAATGTTATTAGCTACCTTCTTCCTCTCTTTTAATGCCCAGGCCATGGAAATCTATATCTTAAATACTCAAATCGGTGCAACGACCTTTAAAGATTTGCTTATTATGGAAAATGGTAAAGGGTCTTTAACAGTTCCAGGTCAATTTACAACACCCCTTTTAAATTATGAGCGCCAGGAAAAAAGCATGAGCTTTAATTTCTCAACAACTGAAAATGGAGCTCCTCTAAAAGGAAGCTACCTTCTTCACTCAGAAGATGAATTTAAATCCTTAAAAGGTGAACTGATGATTGGCAGTGACCATTTCCCGATCACCGGAGGCAGAGTTTATGTTGAATAATACTTTTTCTCAGATCGCAGCTCATCGATCTATCAGAAAATATAAGGATACACCTGTGGACGACGAGGTGATTTTAAAAATCGCCGAGTACGCTATGAATGCGTCCTCATCAGGCAATATGCAATGTTACAGCATGATTGTAACTAAAGATAAAAAGCTCAGAAAAGAACTCTATCCCTTGCATTTTAATCAAGAGATGGTGATAGAGGCCCCTGTTCTTGTCACTTTCTGTGCAGACTTTCATCGCATGAGACAATGGATTGAGCAAAACAAGGCCCCGCTTAATTTCGACAACTTTATGAGTTTTATGATCGCGAGTATTGATGCCACTTTAGTCGCTCAGAACTTTTCACTTCTTGCTGAATCACTGGGTCTGGGAATTTGTTTTATGGGCACAACTCTCGCCAATGCTCACCTTATCGGCAAGGCACTACAGTGCCCGGACAATGTTGTCCCTGTTGTTGGTTTTTCTTTAGGATATCCAGATGAAAATCCTCCGGTAAGAAAAAGACTTTCTTTAGATGGTGTCATGCATTTTGAAACCTATCAAGATTACTCACCTTCACGAATAAAAGAGATTTACAAAGAACGCGAAGAGCTTGGGATGAAGAGATATAGAGAAGTTCCAGAACTTAAAAAAATGATTGAGGATAATAATGTGACAAGTCTTGCTGAAGTGTACACAAAATTAAAATACACCAGAGAGTCACATATTGGTTACTCTCAAAATCTTTTAAAATACTTAGAAGAGCAAAACTTTATGCACTACTAGCTCCCTTAGTTTTTCTTCTGATAGATGATTTAGGTCCAAGACTGCCTGATAAGGATCTCCAGGTAAAGACAGAAGCTGAGCAAAAGCTGGCTCTGTCTTTATTCCTTTTGTCTTTAAAAGACGTGCCTGCTTCTTGAAAGCTTCTCCACCAATAGCGATAACCTTCGCTTCGGCAAGCATGTGCAAATAAGCATTTTGCTTATCAGTTGATTTATTCTGGCAAAAGATTTCTAAATCAAAACCTTCAGCAAAGAAATTTGTGACAACAGATTCTTCATTGTTGATTTCAGATAGAGATTGTTTAAATCTTTGGCAATCTCCAAAATGCACTTTGACCTGAGCAGCAAATGCAGTTAAGTCAGAACTAGAGCAAATAATATCTAGATCGCTTTCTGGAAGATCAATATCAATTGGAATGGTTCCCGTAAGAATAGGTGAATAGCTGTTAAGAAGCTCAAAAATCTTTAAAGAAGATAGCGTCTTATAAGCTTCCTTTTGCCTGGGCGTTCCCTCTTTTAAATATCCAGGATTTTTAAAGTCAGGAAAATTCATCTTAAAACTCAAAGTCTGGAATGAAATGCTGTAGAAACATTCGCGAAGTCAAACTCAAGTTCTTTCCCTTTGGTCTGGCCAGCCATAAATGGAATTCATGAATATGCTCGACTGGTATTTCAAAAAGCTTCCCACTCTCAATTTCATTTTTCACCATAAAGTTGGTCAGGTAGGCCACGCCTTCACCTGCCATGCACATGCGTTTTTGCGACTCCTGACTATTAACCTCAAAACCAATGGGAGGAAGCTCTCCAAAGAGTTCAATCAAGACTTGCGAAGACCTGCGCCCTAAAGTCGCACCGATTGAGCTGATATAACCATATTTCCCGATAAGTTTTTTAAGAGTCTTTTCATTGCTTGATGATTTAGACTCTTTCCAAAGGTCTGGGTGACAGACTAAAGACATTCTTTCCGGGTATAAACGACGGAATTCAATTTGCGGAGTATTGATCTTGGCAAACATCAAAGCAAACTCGCAGTCAGTTGTCAGAAGAAAATGCACGATCTCATCTGGGGTTCCCGCTCGCACAGAAGGAATGACCTTCGGATGCTCTCTTCTAAATTCGTGCAAAGGTTTAGGTAAGAGATCATTAACGATGTGATCAGAAGCTGCAAATCTCAACAGACCTTCACAGTTTTCCTGAACCCCACGGCATAGGTTTTCAATTTCTTTTTCAGTATGAAAGAGCTTCTCACAAAGTTTAAAGACATCAATTCCTTTAGGTGTAAGAGTTACACCACTTTTTGAGCGGTCAAAAAGAACGACATTTTCTGTTTCTTCTAAAAGACTAACTGAGCGGCTTAAGGCCGATTGGCTTATATTAAGTTTCTTTGCTGCCTCTGAAAATTTTCCAGTCTTGGCCACTTCATAAAAGACTCTTAGGTAGTTTAATTCCATAGTTTCCGCCACTTAATTAATCATTCTAGTTTTTAGAAGAATATGTACAAATCATTCTAATTTTCAAAGTCAGCAAAGTAAAAGAAATTCCGGGACGCAAACAAAACAAGGGGAAAACAATGAAACTATTATTTACTCTTTTAGTCTTCGGAACACTGTCAACCACAGCTTTCGCTCACCCGGGAAGCCACAGACTTTCTTGTCACTCAGCTTTAAACTCTGGTGCCAAACAAGAAGTTAACGTTTTTCTCACAAGATCAAATGGAAAAGGATGGGCAGCTCCAACTATTAAAATTTCTTTGAATAACAAAGAGGTCGTTTTAAATACACCAGATGATATGGACAATTACGGTTCAACCTTTCACAACTCACCTTTAAAAGTAGTGACTGTTACTGCCGAAGTCCCTGAGTCAGGATATTTTTCAGTGATTGCGATGCCTGAGACAGTAAAAGCTTTCGACATTGATGGAAACCTAGTCAAGTGGAGCTTTGAAGCTGAAAAAGACGAATGCAACGACACTAATGGAAGTGCGACTTTTAAGGCCATCATCAATGGTTATATTTACCAGGATGGCGCTGACGATAAAATTGAAACTCAAATTATGGATTGTGAATTAACTTACAATTCAGGAATGGCCTGTTAAGAGGAAATGATGGCACGACTACTATTACCCGTGATCTTGTTTACTTCTCTAGTTTCAAACAGAGCTTTTGCTAAACAAATGACATCCCAAACGAATCCGAATAAGACTCGTTTTGTTTTTATGTTTGCCGGGCCATCAAGATGATGGCCCTTTTTATTTCTTTTTAGGTTCCAAAGGAAGAGAGACGAAAAAAGTTGTTCCTGTTTCTGCAGAACTTTCGACGCGAACTGAACCTGCATGAGCTTCCGCTAATCCTTTCACCAGCGCAAGCCCTATTCCCCAACCGGTCTGTCCACTTTTTAAAGCAGTACTCGAACGCCCGAAGTGAGTAAAGAGCAAGGCCTGATCTTCTTTAGAGATCGGCTTACCTTCGTTATGAATGGCAATTTCAGCAAATCCATTTTCACATTTTAACGTAATGATGACATCACTATCGTATGAACCGTATTTAATTGCATTGCTTGCCAGGTTTTCAATCATGCGATGGATGGCCAGATTGTCCCAATGGCCAATAATCAAATCTTGTAAGCATTTAACTTGAAAACGCTTACCATGAAGCTTTTCCAGGTCATTGACAACATAAGAAACAATCAACTCAAGGTGGCACTCTTGAAGAGTGACATTAATCCCAGCTCCAACCTTTAAACGGTTGGCATCTAAAAGATCGCGAATCATGCGGTCTGCACGGTCTACGCTGGCAGCAATTCTATCCGCAGTTTCCACAATAACATCTTGTTTGTCTTTATTGAGCTTAATAATCTGTGAGCCGACTTTGGCAATCGCCATCGGCGTGCGAAGATCGTGAGTCAAGGCAGAGACAAATCTTTCGCGTAAATCTTTTTCTTCCTGTAGCTCTCTTAAACTATCTTCAAGCTTTTTTCTATTTAAGACTCGGGCAGTAACTTCTCTAGGTGTTGCAAGAATTCTATAAGGCTCCCCTTCTCCATAACTGATACGAGAAAAAGTTGTATCAAAATAGCGCTCTTCAACTGCTCCGGTTGTCTTATTTAAAATGCAGGCTAAACCTTCTTGTGAGAAAAAAGCTTCCCCTGTTTCATAAACTTTTTTTAAAATTTTTGGGAAAAGAGAATCTTGTAACTCCGGCACAGCGACTAGCAGTGGCTTGGTTAAAAGATCGCGCCCAGGGTAAATAGATTGATACTTTTCATTGAACATCTCATAAATCAACTCTGGCCCTTTGAACAGCACCATTGGTGTGTCACATCCATAAAACAATGCTTCGAACTTTTTTTGTTCGGCAATGATTTTCGGATCAGTTGGGTAAGGAGAAGATTCGGGCATAAGCATCCTAATATTGTTAGAGCATAATTTACTTACTGGCTTCTGTAAAATTTAGCTTGATGCCCGAACCATTAAATGAGGTTTCTATTATTTAGAAAAATAACAAAGAACTTTGATCTCAATAATCCCATTGGAATTAAAGATCATCTGGTCTTTGATGTCATTAGCGCTGTCGTAGTGCTCAAAACTTCCCCATTCCAGATGGTCGTGGTTAAGCTCATCCATTGACGAAACTCTCTCATAAGACATCTTATCGTTGTTATCAGAAAGAGATAACTGACGCTCATCTACATCAACCGCAAACTTAGTTCCTTGAGGAATGTTGATCGAACAATTGTAGTTCGAGCCATCCAGGACCTTAGACGTTGTTTTTACAATTGGTGATAAAAAAGTCAAAACACCGTTGTCGATCTTGTAACGTCCGCTTCCCGAAGCCTCTAAAGAAAAGCGTTGCGCCGCTGGTTTTGGGTCACTGTTGTCACGGAGCTGGTCACAGCTAACCTGGACATCGTTAAAATAACAGCTTTCTTTCTTAGCGACTGAATCCGAGTCACAGCTCACTAGAGTTAATAATACAAGTGCACTTAAAAAAATTGATTTCATGGTTCCCCCCTTTTTATTGTTCTGCCTGCTCTAAAGCAAGGCCAATGCCAAAGGGAGGATGTTTGATTTAAACAAGTTGGCGAAACAGAAACGGCTCAAACGTATCATATTTAATACAAGTGTATTAAATTAACGAATCATTTTTCCGATTCTCGTAGGAGTAAAGCTAAAGGTATCATCTAGTAACGGAAGAGTTAAAGACATCCAAACGACAAAGGCCTTTCCTTTGATATTTTGTTCAGGAACAAAACCCCAAAATCGTGAGTCAGCAGAAAAATCGCGGTTATCTCCCATTACAAAATAATTCCCGGCCGGAACTTTAAACTTAGGAAAGGTATCGACTTGAGTAAGTTTATGCGTTGTCTGAATATTAAATTCACGTTCGCTATCTTTAATTTTAAAGAACTGAACTTTCTCGCCATCAAAACTTCCTGCGAAATCTTTCGTCACATCAGAGCTATCTGGAATCATCGCCATTGGCCTGCCATTAACCAGGACTTCTTTATTAACAATTTCAATCTCATCGCCAGGGAGACCAATAACTCGTTTAATAAAGTTCTTTGAAGTATCCACCGGATATTTGAAAACAATGACATCATCTCTCTTTGGTGGTTCAAATTTTGTCAGGTACACGGGATCTGAAAACGTTTCCGAATAAGGGAGTTTAAATCCGTAGGCAAATTTATTAACAACAATAAAGTCGCCGATATTAAGTGTAGGAATCATAGACCCAGAAGGAATTCTAAAAGGCTCAAAAAAAGTTGAGCGGAAGGCAAAGACGGCCGCAATAATCAGGACGTAAGACCTGATCTCCTTAGCATTTATTTTTTTGCTTAGTTCTTTCATAGAGTCTCCAAAATAATGACTCTACTAGTATTACGCCCGTCCATTGCAAAGATCAATTATTTATTAGAAGACTATTCGCCCGTGCAGTTTAAATCCATAAAGGCTTTAAGTTTTTCGGACTGCAGAAAATAAATCGTCCCTTGCGCATCAAGGATAAAGTCGCCTTTAAAATGCCCAAGCTCTGCTGCTCCATTCTTGATAATAATAGAAGCAGTTGCTTGCGCCTGGCGAACATCTTCTTCCAGCTCGTCAGCAGAAGCAATGTCTGTGGAAAAATACAAATGATCACGGCCACCAACTTCTTCACCTTGATAAGCAAAGTAAACTGAATCTGTATAAATATAACAAGCTGTGTTTGAATTCTGCCTGACAAGTTTAAAGTCCAAAGCATAGGCCTGAGAAAACCCAAAAGCTAGTACACACGATAGAATCTTAGCAATCATAAATCCCCCTTTAGTTGATGGGAGGCTTATAACACCCCCTTTTACATTATAAAAATTAATTATTCTTTCAAAAATAAGTAGTTTTTCTTATTATATAATCCTATGAGTGACCCAAATATCTACCATTTGCGCTATTTCCTCGATGCTGCCAATCTCGGAAGTGTCGCTGCCGCTGCTAAAAAAAATCATGTCAGCCAGTCCGCTGTCAGCCAGGCGATTAGAAAATTAGAAGAATCAATGGACTGCTCACTCATTGGGCATAGTAAAAATCAATTCAAACTAACCAGTGAAGGGCTTGTCGCCCTGGAATCAATTAAACAGATTCTTGATTCCGTCACCAATATGAAAGCTAAGCTTGCAGGGGCCAAAGATGAAGCCGAAGGACCTCTCACTTTTGCCACGCTAAGAAGTTTAGCTCTAGTGCTTCTTCCTGAGGCGATGAGCACTCTACAAAAAAACTATCCCAAAATTCAGCCGGTTCTTAAAATCGGCCACACTAAAAATATTCTGGAACAAGTTATTGCTGGTGAAATTGAAGTTGGTCTGGTTGTCGATAACCGCGCTATTAGCGGTGTTCACAAACACGTATTGCACGAGGGAACCTTCCGTTGTGTCGTCGGCTCTGCTTTTGCTGAAAATATTAAGAATATGGGTTTTCTAGTCACTGAAGAAAAACCAGGCGTTAATGAACTAAAAAGAACTTATAAAGAACGCTATAAAAAATCCCAAGCAAAAATTGCGATGGTTGTTGAAAGCTGGGAAGTTATCGCGCGTTTTGCCAGCGCAGGGCTGGGAATCGGAATGATTCCTGATTTCGTAGCCGCCTCTGTCCCTGATTTAAAACTTATTGAGGTCCATCATGACCTCGCCCAGAAAATCAGGTACAAAATTGTTTTAATTACGAAGAAATCGCTTTCTCCTAATGCGAAAGTCCTGGCTCATGAATTAAACAGAGAAACCGAAAAACTTTTCCATAAATAGAGATTGATAAGAATGCACCCTTTCCCTATTGATACATTAAAAAATGATATTTTAAAGTCACTCGATGAAGTGGATTTCTTAGTTATCAAATCAACTCCCGGATCTGGAAAAACCACGCGTGTCCCGCTCTTTTTGAGCGAAAAATATAAGAAGAAAATTTATATCCTTGAGCCAAGAAAACTGGCAGCAAAACTCGCTTCCCAATTCGTGGCCAAGAATAAAGGTGAACTACCTGGAAAAAGTGTCGGTCACATTTTTAAGTATGAGAAGATGGCCACTGATGAGACTCAAGTGATCTTCCTGACAGAAGGAACATTCCTAAGAATTCTGGCCAGCGATCCGACTCTCGAAGACTGTGACGTTGTCATCCTGGATGAATTCCATGAAAGGCATTACTACACGGACATCGCTTTTAGTTTTCTTCATAAAATCAAAGAAAAAAATAAAAATTTAAAAGTCATAATCATGTCGGCGACAATCAACCTCGCTGAACTCGACAGTGCACTTGTTGGCAGAGTTAAAACACTGGAGCTCAACGAGACCAAACATAAACTCCAGATTGATCACTTACCCAACAATACACTGGTACTCAAGGATCCATTAGAGAGAAAAGTTTACAATGCCCTTTCGGATGTTATTAAGCGCCCTGGCCACGTCTTAATCTTTCTTCCTGGAATGTATGAGATTAGAAAGTGCGAAGAGATCGTAAGAAACAATTTCAACTGCGAAGTGGTCATCCTTCACTCTGAAGTGGCCGGGATCAATATCGATGAGAGCTTCTATGATCTTTCTCATAAGCGCGTGATCCTCTCTACTAATATTGCAGAAAGCTCTGTGACTATTCCAGGAGTCCGTTCAGTTATTGACTCTGGACTTCATAAAATTAGCCGAATCAACCCGATCACCCGACTTCCCATGGTTGAGCTAAGAAAGATCAGCCAGTCTTCTGCTGTTCAAAGGGCCAATCGTGCTGGAAGAGAAGCTGATGGTTACGCTTTAAGGCTTTATGCTGAACAAGATTTTCAAGGAAGAGATCTTTTTGATATTCCGGAGATCAACCGGTCTGACTTGAGTGAACTTATCATTACATCGGCCGATTTATTTAAGGCACCTCTCAATGACTTTACCTTTGTGGCCCCTTTAAAAGAAACCGAAGTCAAAAAATCTGAAGACTTCCTGACTCAAATTGGTTTTTTAGAAAATAAACTGCCGACACCTTTGGCCCATAAACTTTCACGCCTTCCCTTTCATCCGCGCGTTTCAAAAATACTGCATGAAGCTTCGCTTTGCGGATCGCAGACATACAATCAGGTTGTTCAATTCCTGGCCGACCTGCTTGAGCCAAAAAATACAAATCGTTTTAAATCCCTGGCAAAAAATTACTTTAAGCCTAAAGACAATGGCTCTCATGCTGACCTGGAGAAGATGATTCTTTTTGGTTATGTCGATCAAATCTCTAAATTGCGCGAAGGCCACAAACTGATCCACTCTAGTGGTGAGGTTTATGCTATTTCTTCCAGCATCTCTAATAATATTGATCCATCCCATGACCTTTGGATCATTCTCGACCTGGACAATAGAAATGAAGTCACAAGGCTTCTTCCGATTGAAGAAGAGTGGTTATATGATTTGCCACTTTTTCCCATCGAAGAATCTGAACGCATTGACTTTAATCCTGAAACACTAAAACTGAGCGTAGAAAGAGTGACCCACATCGGTGCCATTGTTCTTTCAAAAGAAAAAGTGACGAATTCTGAACTCTCCGATGAATCTATTCATTTTGTGATGAAAAAACTCTCTCCTCTTTTTAAAGAAAAACTAAAAGAAGATGCTTTCACTCGTCTGGAGATTTTAGAAAAATACACCGTTAAAAAAATAGCCGACTTTGATTTTGAATCATGGTTTAAAAACCAGGTGCCTTATCTTTTAAGTGATTCAAGTTATACTCTAGAAACTGTTTTAGGCTTCTATGTAAATGATCTTTTCCATTTTCTTAATGAAGAAGGCACATATGACCTGGAAGAAGACTTGCCTCTTTTTCTAAAACTACACGACAAGAGAAAAGTCCCAATTCATTACGATGCTACTAACGGTATCCATTGCGAGTCTTATATTCAGGACTTCTATGGATTAAAAAGTGCACCTTCCATTCTCAAAGGAAAAGAAAAAATTAAAGTTCACCTCTTAGGTCCACACAAAAGGGCCCTGCAGGTCACAACAGACCTAGGAAGTTTCTGGGATAAGGCCTACAAAGAGCTTTATGCTGAACTCAAAAGAGATTACCCAAGGCACTACTGGCCGCTTTCACCAAAAGAGGCCCTCCCAATTCTTTTAATGAAAAATGTAAAATAGGACAACTTATGGCAAACCTAGACATTAATCGCTTAAGACAAGAAACACCTGCAACTGCAGAGCTCATTCATTTCAACAATGCCGGCGCTTCTCTGCCGCCAACACCTGTTCTCGAAGCAGTCATCGGTTACTTAAACGATGAAGCCACTCTTGGTGGTTATGAAACGGAAGCAAAGTACGGCCCTCAATTTAAAGATATCTATTCTTCTGTCGCTCGTTTAATTAACGCCAAAGAAAATGAAGTGGCCTTAGTTGAAAGTGCCACCCGAGCCTGGGATCGTGCACTCTCTTGTATCCCTTTCCAAAAAGGTGATGTTATCCTGACTTCTTACAGTGAATATGTCAGCAACTATATTGCACTCCTTCAGCTGCAAAAGTATCACGGTGTTCAAGTGGAGATGATTTCAGAAGACCCCCATAAAGAGTTTATGCCAGAAGACTTAAAAAAGAAGATGAGCAGCAAAGTTAAGCTTATTGCCCTTACTCATGTCCCTTCGACAAATGGACTTATCAACCAACTTGCAGGAGTGAGCGAAATTGCCAGGAACCAAAAGGCCTTTTTTCTTTTAGATGCTTGCCAATCTGTTGGACAAATTCACATTGATGTAGAAAAGATTGGTTGTGACTTTTTAGCGGCGACAGGAAGAAAATTTATGCGTGCTCCTCGTGGGACAGGATTTCTTTATGCCCGTTTGGAAACATTAAAAGAATTAGAACCAATGTTCCTTGACTTCACTTCTGCCGATTTAAAAAGCAAACAGTATCACATCAAAGAAGGGGCCAAGCGTTTTGAAAATTACGAAACAAGTTTTGCTGCACGCTTAGGCTTTGGTGTTGCCGTTGACTACGCTTTAAATATAGGGACAAAAGTCATCGAAGAGCGCGTGCAATCCCTTGCCTGCACTTTAAGAAAAGAACTTTCGACTCTTCCAAACATCAGCATTCACGACACCGGAAAATACCAATCAGGTATTGTCACTTTTTCTCTGCAAAATCACGATTCTTATTTCATTGCTCAGAAACTGAAAGAAAAAAAGATTAATGTCTCTGTTTCAAGTCCATCATACGCACTTGATCTTGAGGCCAAAGGACTCTCACCGCTAGTGAGGGCCTCGATTCATTATTATAATACAGGTGATGAGATTCAGGCACTCAAAGAAGCACTAAAAGTAATCGTTTAAGTGATGGGGTCTCGCCCCTTCTTTTTCATAGGCCTCAACTTCAAAGCTGATGGCCATATAGGCCTTGTGATGATTCATGCCTTTTAAACGGCAGGCACAGTACTCTTTCAGGTAAAGAAAATAAAAACGCCAAACTCCTACTCGCTTCATTTGATCAACATGAATCATTTCATGGTGAATCAGGACATCGTTAGGATTTTTTGAAGCAAAAAAGATAAAAGGGTAAAGAACAATACCATCCACCCTAAGTAATTTAGCAATCAATGAATTTTTAACCAGTCTGGGGCTGAGCACTTATCCTTCTCTGATCGAATAGTAATCCTGAGGAACTTTGATTCCCCGGCGTGTGATCTTTTCCATCATAATTTTTTCTTTTAAAAGGAAGATTGAAAACAAAAACATCCCTTAAAAGCAAAACTAATGTGCCTCCAGACCTTCAGCAATGGGCATCGTATCAAAACGCTGCATCAATGAACTTCTTTAAATACCTCTCCTTTAGAACTTGAATGATATTCATTTATATGAAAGTTTGCTTTCTTTTCATAATAAGAAATAAGAATCTCCCTTCCATCACTTGCTAAAGGTGAACTCCAGTCTCTAAACCATTCACCGATCATTGCTGAGGTTGTATTGGGAACAGCTCCTGCTGCAATCAAGCGCGAGATGGCCGTGTTATGTTCAATTAGTGATTGCCCGGCCACTGCATCGGCGACAAAACAAACTTCAAACCCATCGGCGATTGCATCCACTACCGGATAGGTTAAGCAGATTTCTGTATAAAGAGCACAGAACACTAAACGTTTTTTTCCAGTGGCCTTCACTGCATCTACAAACGCCTTGTCTTCCCATGCATCCATTGATGTGCGGTCAATCTCAACAACACCTTGAAGAATATCTCTGAGTGATTGAATGGTTGGTTTATTCACTCCCATCCTTACAGCAACTGTGCTGAGGATGATAGGAATATTAAAGGCAACAGCTGCTTTTGCAATCGTGCAAACATTAAGCTCAATCTCTTTGGGATAAGCAGAACCTAATCCACTGAACATTTCTGGTTGATAATCAATTAAGATAAGTGCGCAGTCATCTGCATCCCAAACACCTTTTGGACTCTTCATCATACCTCGCCTCCTTGTTATTCATCTTCGACAGGAATTATTGTCGACACACTCAAACACTAGGGGCATGAATCCTCATATACAATTTAAGAAATAATTAAAGATAATAAGAAAATTAATCAGTTATTAGTAACCTCGCATTCTTGTCATGGCCGGGTGAGAGGACTAGAATGACTTTATTATGTACTCCATACTACTATTTTTTATTTCCATCTTCGCAGGACTTCTAGGATCACTCTTAGGACTTGGTGGTGGTATTATTGTCGTTCCAGTTTTAACACTTTTTCTCGGTATCGATATCCGATACGCCATTGCAGCGAGTTTGATTTCAATTGTGGCCACGTCATCGGGAGCTGCTGCGAGTTTCTTAAAAGATCATTTGACCAATCTTCGTTTGGCGGTGTTGCTGGAAGTTGGAACCGTGTGCGGAGCGATTGTTGGATTCCTTCTGGCAAAATCGGTAAACTCATCTTTTCTTTTTATTCTCTTCGGAGGGTTTCTTTTTTTCTCGGCCGTCATGATGTTGAGGAAAAAAGAAGATCACCGTGCTGAATTTGATCACCCTTGGTCACAAAAATTAAAACTTGCCGGACAATACACTGAAAAAAATGGCGAGCTTATTCTTTATAAAGTTGCTCAAGTTCCAGTTGGTCTAGGGGCGATGTTTATTGCAGGCATCCTCTCTGCTCTTTTAGGTATCGGAAGTGGTATCTTTAAAGTGATGGCGATGGATGGTGCGATGAAACTTCCAATGAAAGTTTCTTCTGCAACTTCAAACTTTATGATCGGGGTAACTGCAACGGCCAGTGCAGGGGCTTACTTTCTTCGCGGAGACATTCGTCCAGAGATCGCTTGTCCGGTTTCTGTCGGGATTATTGTTGGCTCTTATTTTGGAGCGCGCTTGATGCCTAAAATGCCTGCAGCTATTATTAGAAAGATCTTTGTTGTCGTTCTAACAATTGTTGCCGTTCAAATGTTAATGAAAGGGATGAAATAATGGAACAGATGGATCAATTAGAATCACTGGAACTTAAAATTTCAAAATTCCTGAGACTGGGTGTTTTAGTGGCCGGGTTATTTATGCTGGTAGGCTGGATCTCTCAATCAGTAACTCAACCAGACTCTCTTTTGGCCCTTAAAACATATCACTCGTCTACACTCTCTGAGACACTCTCAAATGCATGGACAACAAATTCATGGGGAGTGCTTATCTCTTACCTTGGATTGGCCATTTTAATATCGCTTCCTATCACGCGCGTTTTTCTTACAGCTGTTCTTTTCTTAAAACAAAAAGAGTATCTGCTAGCTGGAATTGCTGCTTTCGTTTTAGTGGCATTGATTGTCAGTTTTTCTTTGGGAATTGAGCTGTAGCCACTCTCCGGCATTTCTACCAGAGAGTGATCGATGAAATGATTAAGACGCTTTTTTTACTTTTTTAAATTCTTTAGAAAGATTATTCACTAACTGTTCAGTTGCAAGAGTGACTAATAGGTTAAATAGCATGTCTACTTTCACATTGAGGACTTCAGAGAGTTCATGGAGTCTTTTTACTGGCGGACTTGAAACACCTCTTTCCCAATCAGAAATAAACTGTGGGCTTGTGTATCCAAGTTCAGCTGCCAGCTCAGACTGAGAGTATCCTCTGGCCAGACGAGTTTTCTTAATGTAAGAGCCAAGTGTTTCCCTTACGACCTTTGTGTTCTTTTTTGTGATTTTCTTTTTAGTTGTCATAATGATTCATCGTACCGCAAATATGAAGTATGTCAAACTACATGTACATAGACTACACATTTTGATGTAAAGGAAATTTCATTATAAATGAAGACCCTTTTCCTGCAGCACTTTCTATAAATATTTTTCCATTGTGTGCTTCTACTATTTGTTTAGAAATATAAAGTCCTAAACCTAATCCTGATACTCCAGGATCATCACTCGCTCTTTCGAAACGCTCGAAGATTTGCTCTTGTTTTTCTAATGGGACACCAAGACCTTCATCTTGGACAACGACAACAGCATTACTGTTTTCTTTAAATACTTTTACTCTAACAGGCTTTCTCTCTCCGTACTTCATCGCATTAGTAAGGAGATTAGTAACAACTTGAGACATTCTGATTGGATCCATCTCTCCAACGGTTATTTCCGAACGCTCTAAAACTAATTCACTACCACTGCGAATGGCCTGACTTGCAAGCTGAGCAATGCAATCGTTAACTAGTACTGCCAGATCGACCTGTTCTTTTTTTATTTCCAGCTTGCCTACTCTGATCTGTGCAAGATCCATTAGTACGCCTTGAAGTGTGGCAAGTTTTTTTACCAGAGTCATTGAACGTGCAGTGAGCTTTCTCACCTGCTCTTTATCCATCGGTCCCTCTTCTTCGCTGACCGATTTTTCCAGTAAATAAATTTGCAGGTTAAGCGCAGTCAATGGAGTGCGTAGCTCATGAGAGGCAATAGAAAGAAAATCATCGCGCATTTTAACTGCGGTCTTTGCCTCCTTATATAGCTCACTATTTTGAGTCGCAATTGCTTCCAAAGCAGCAGTTCTCTCCTGCACTTTTAATTCAAGGTCCTTGTGCGAAAGCCTCAAGTCTGAATATGATTTCTGGAGAAGATCGCCCATGCGGTTTACAGATTGATTCAACTGTCCCAACTCATCGCTTGAATCAACAACCAGGCGACGTTCAAAATTCCCTCGTCCAAACTCTGTCGTGATGTCATTGAGATTTGATAAACCTTTAGAGATCGCTTTACTGGTAAAGAAAGTCAGAGTCAGACCAATACTTTCCACAGTGATAACCAGGATCACCAGGATCATAAAAATAAGTCTCTCCATCCAGCGTGAGCCTTCGCCCAATGTTGATGAAAATATTTCTTCAATTCTTGTAAGTTCATTATTGATATGAACAACTTCATCAAGGCACTTCTGCATTCTGACCTGATTAGTGCTACCTTCCAGCACCAATCCATAATACTCATCAACAGTGTTTCTCAATTTCACCAAGAGAGCATCGCCTTCTTTCCAGGCCGATACAGCTTTAGCAATATAGCTGACTTGATTGAAACGCTTGAGCATATTGACGACAGAAGGAAAATCATCAGGATGGATACGCCCTTGAACAAATCCCGCCAGAACTTTTTCCATGTTCGGGTTTGGTTTCTCCAGCTCCAGTCTCGCAGCACGATCACCATCTGGTATTTTTAAAGCTTCATGAAAAGCTCGGTAGTCTGCTTCATTATTTGTCAGAGCAAAACGCTGAAAGCGATAAACAGCATTTTTTTGCGCCTTAGACCAGCTGGCTTCACCACCAACAAAAGCGCGAACGGCCGAAAGGTTCCCCATTGCAAAATGCAAAGTAAAAAGTTCGATAATAACCAGCGTGGCCATAATACCCACGACAAAATATAATTTCACTGAAATGGAAATGTTCTTCCAAATGTTAAAAAGATTTTCTAGTGGATGACTTTTGCCCAAAAAATTTTCCCAAAATATTCTGATTATTATAAAGAAAAAGCTTAGCACAAACTGTCGAAACGGAGTTAGTAATTAAAGAATTTTTTTTGATTTGCCTCGAGTCATTTTCTTGTCATTAAATCTTTAGAAAGCTACCCTCGCTACTGGATAATCAGAGTGAGGCATAATGAAAAAGCTGCTTACAAATAAAGTTTTTAAAGATGCTCTACTGGCCATCACCCTCCCCTTGATTGCCCTCTTTCTGCAATACAGCCTTGAATCCATTAACAACAGTCGCGAATGGCTCTTCTTCTACCCGGCCATCTTTATAACGGCCTGGCGCCGAGGCTCACGGCCTGGTTATATCGCTACAATTTTTTGTGGACTCCTGGCCGTCTACTTTCTTATTCCTCCGGCCTTTAGTTTTAAACTTGTTTCTTACGCGTCGACATTAGAAATTTTAATTTTTTCTTTCATGGGTATTAGCACCAGCTTTCTTATGGGAAAAATTCACGCCCGTTACTCCAGTATGTCCGCTCACTCTGAAGAGCTTGAGCGCTCAACTGAATACTTAAGCTCACTCTTAGAAAACATTCCGCTAATGGTTTTTGTAAAAGACGCTAAAGACCTGCGCTTTATCCGTTTCAATAAGGCAGGTGAAGAACTTCTTGGTTTTTCGCGCTCAGAACTCATTGGTAAAAGTGATTTTGATTTTTTTCCTAAAGAACAGGCTGAATTTTTTATTTCCAAAGACCGCGATGTCCTGGCCGCTAAAAGGGTTGTCGATATCAAAGAAGAAATGATTCAAACCAGAAATCAGGGCACCAGGATTCTGCATACAAAAAAAATTCCCCTCTACGGCCCAAACGGTGAAGCTCAGTATCTTCTGGGGGTTTCTGAAGACATCACAGAAAAGAAAAAACAAGAAGAAGAAATCTTGAGAATGATCAAAGAAGAAGCCGTTTTAAAAGAGCGCGAACTTTCGACGGCCAGAGAAATTTTTCTGGCAAAAGTCAGTACACTTCTTTCTGCTTCACTCGATTATCATGAGACACTTAAACTCCTCGCCGATCTTTCAGTAACGGCTTTGGGAGATTGGTGCACGATCTCGATTATTAATGAAAAAGGTGAATTTGAAAGGGCCACCGGGGCCCACGTTGATAAAAATAAACAAGTTCTTCTGGAAGAGTATTTAGAAAAATACCCGCCTGATAAGCGTGTGGTTTCTGTGACCACTGAAACCTCTTACTACAATCCTCAAATCCTCGATTCTCAATTAAAAAGCATGATTAAAGATCAAAGACAATATGAACTGCTGATGGAGTTGGGTTCAAACTCAAGCATGATTGTTCCTATTAAGGCCCGTGGAAAAGTCAGAGGATCACTGGCCTTTATCGCAGGGAAAAATAAACCGAATTTCTCGGCCCAGGACCTCGCCCTGGCCGAAGACCTGGGCAGACGCGCAGGCATTGCCATTGAAAATGCACTTCTTTACAGCTCTTCACAAGATGCCATCCGCGCCCGTGATGAATTCGTGTCAATTGCTTCACATGAACTTAAAACACCAATCACCTCACTTAAAATGCAGCTACAGATGATGCTTAGAGGAGTTAATCCTGAAAGAGGTCTGACACCTCCACCTGAAAAACTAATGAAGGCGCTGGTAAATTCAAGCAATCAAGTCGACCGCCTCACTCTACTCATAGAAGACTTGTTGGATGTCACCAGAATTGCCAGAGGTAAACTGACATATCACTTTGAAGAAGTGAATCTGTCAAAACTAGTGCGTGAAGTACTGGAGCGCTTTAGCGAAGAAATTCAATTCTCTAAATGTGAGCTGACGTTCGATTTAGAAGACTCAGTGATGGTTTACTGCGACCGCTACCGCATCGAACAGGTGACAGTGAATCTTCTTTCCAATGCCATCAAATACGGAGCTAATCAGCCCATTCATGCTATCGTTAAACACGAAGCAGGCAAAGCGATCCTTATGATTCAAGATAAAGGAATGGGCATCCCTAAAGATATGCAGACAAAGATTTTTGAAAGATTTGAAAGAGCGATCTCAAGCACAAATATTAGTGGATTAGGTCTGGGACTTTATATTTCCAAGCAAATCATCGATGCTCATCAGGGAACAATTGAAGTTGAAAGTGAACTGGGTAAAGGGTCGACCTTTAAAGTCTCACTTCCAACCGGATTGTAATCATTATTCCTGTGTGCAGACAATACGCTTACTAAGCGGCTTGCCGAGATACTTACCATCTAGGTTTGAATAAAGTGTGCCACCTTCTCTGTAAATTTTGGCCACAAATTGCCCAACTTTTGCTCCCATAAAATAAACATCCGCATCTGAAACAACAGCATCAGTTTCGCATCTTGATTTAGAGTCGATTCTTACTTTGATTCCTACACGTGGAAGTTTTTCTTTTCTCGACTCCAGCTTTCCGTCTGTGCGGATAGCATCAGTTCTGTTTTCATCCGTATCATCATCAATGTAGTGAATCTGATAGAAGTTCACATCGTCTTTCATATATTGCTCAACAATATACTCACCACGAATGTCTCTGATCTCTGATTTACATTTTGGGTAGCGGCCTTCAAGATTTGGGCAAGTTGTGCCAGCAAAAACATTCGACGAGATAAGTGCCATCATTAGCGTTAGCATTGCTTTCATAGATCATCCTTTGATTTATGTTTTACATTCCGTAAATTCTGAAACAGAAAAAACAACTTGCCTACCAAAATAATCTTGCAGCCCTTTTGACTATGGGTGTTTTCCTTTTTACACTATAGGCTATGGGATCAAAAATCGTTACAGTGCAAAATATTGATGAAGTTCTGGATAAGAATGAAATTGTCATTTTAGATTTCTGGGCAAGCTGGTGTGAGCCTTGTAAGATCTTTGGCCCAATCTTCGAAGCTGTTGCCAAAAAGAACCCCGATGTTTTTTTTGGAAAAGTGAATACTGAGACAGAAATTGAACTGGCCCAGGACTTCAACATTCGTTCAATTCCTACATTAGTTATCCTCAAAGACCGCACGATCATCCTTGATCAATCCGGCATGATTCCGGAATACTTACTCACTAAAATTGTTGGTGAAGCCCGCGCACTAGATGTGTCTAAGCTCGAAGCTGAAGACTCCGAAGAATAGTGTGAACAATTTACACGCTCAATTGACGTAGTTTACCCCTTTTGAGACTTCTCCCCCAAATACAGCAAACTATTAAAGGGGCAAACTATGCGTTTTTTATCAATTGTGGCCATGGGGCTTATCGCCTTCAACGCCGAAGCAGGTCTATACCGTGGTGAAACTAGAGTTGGTCTTTACCAAGACAGTGTTTTAGACACAGAAAAAGTCACTCACATTATCGTTGTTGGCTCTGGTGTAAAAGAAGATTCAAACCAATTCTTTCAGACAGGTGTTGCTCGCGCTCATAAGTATAAAGAGCTTTACCCGAATCAGCAGGTTGTTATCATTTCAAGTCCAGAAGTAAGAGGACGCGAAGACGCTGAAGTTTTTAACGACTTCAACATTCCTGTTATTAAATTCATCAATGACACTTTCACTCCAGAAGTTCTTTTTAGCGAGCTTAAACAATTCACAAAAATTGCCAGCCTTGATTTCTATGGACACTCTTCTCCATGGGCCATCAAACTTGGAAAAACAGACGCTGCTCTTACTCCAAGTGCTTATGAAAAGAAACTTAGAGCTCTTAAAGGGAATTTCTTAAAAACGGCTTATGTTACAGTTAACAGCTGCAGCAGTGGATTCTCAATCGCTCCAGACCTAAGCAAGTATCTTGAAATCCCGGTTTCAGGATCACTGACGA
Source organism: Bacteriovorax stolpii (assembly GCF_002872415.1). Lineage (GTDB taxonomy): Bacteria > Bdellovibrionota > Bacteriovoracia > Bacteriovoracales > Bacteriovoracaceae > Bacteriovorax > Bacteriovorax stolpii. The sequence continues at coordinate 3,218,100 of NZ_CP025704.1, forward strand.
GCTCACTTTTTGAAAGAATTGAATCAGACGGAAGATGGTACAAAGAAGAAAACTACACTCCAGAAAACTATGTTCTGACAAACACATTCAGTTTCAACGAAGACCAATCATGTAAACTTGGTCTATGTTACAGAATGAAGCCTTCTCAATACTATTACTCTTCGTACTGGGGACAGTTTAAAGAAGGCGGAGTGAACTTCTATAAGTTCTTCTGTAACTATGACAACAATACTGATGGACGTTGTGAAACGGCCATGGCGAAGTCACTTCTTGCCTTCCCTTCTGTCAAATCAATCACTGTTGATTCATCAATTGAAGATTTTAAGACTGTAGCATTTGATTACCTTTGCCCAACATACAAGAATAAAAATAAGTTCAATGAGTGCGTTGCTGGTATTACTGCTGCTATCGAAAGAGGCGATCTTGTATACCAAACAATGCCTGGTCCTGAATTAAACTGTAACTTCAAAACTTGTAATGCGACTGTTGTTTGTAAAGAGAAGAAAATTTTCGGAAGCGGTCCAAAAGGTGGGACATGTAAGCTGAATGTTGATATTCAACCAAACCCAACAAACGCTGCTCAGGAAATGGTTTCATTCTTAAAAGGTTTCAAACTTCTTAAAGCATCAAAATAAAAAAAAGGGCCCGGAAACGGGCCCTCTTTATTTTATGGATTCCACCAATTGTCATCTTTCTTCAGGCATCTCGCCGCGTCTTTAACTTGCGACTTATTCGGGTGCTTCCAGCTTAGGATTTTTGTCGCTCCCAATGCTGTTGTATCTCCAAGAAAAACCTGTGCCCCAGAGCCATCCCAGTAGTCCGTACAGACCACAAAGTTCCCAAGAGTCACGCAATACTCTTTTCTCACATCAAGAGCGTCTTCAACAGTGTTCTTTCTCACACCTTTAAGATCTTCAAGTGAGTAGTATTTTTTCTCGTAAAGGTTCGTCACTAACCTCTTCAAGTCGTACTCTTTGTGAATAATAGAACAAATATAGTCATCAATTTTCTTAACCTGAAGATCTCCCCCTTCCACTTCAGCTTTTGATGCTTCTGTTTTTGGAGTTTCAACTGCCGGTTTTTCTTCTTTTGGACAGTTGATTGAATCTGCTACTTCCTGGCTTAATGTTGCTGCAGTCACTTCTTCACAAGCACCAATGCTTGCTCCGTTGTGATCATACACTGCACAGTCCAGTTTAAATTTTGTCCCTGAAAGCTCATAAGTTCCAAGCACAATATAAGATCCACCTGAAAGCTTAGTCACACGAGAGATTTCGGCCTGATCAGCATCCATTCCCACAGCTCGTGTTGAAAGCGTGGTTTTAACACCTGCACGTGCCAGGGCGGCATTAATTTTTGAATTCACTGCTTTACTTGGAGCGCACGTATCTGTTGCTTTTGCACTCTTAAAAGTCCCAAGCACAACCTTGCCGCGTTTTCCTTCCAGCATTTTCCCCAGAGGTTTTACACTGTCATTAATATGCGTTTCTAATGTCTGAGCGTGTAGTGAAAAACTAGTCAGTAGAGCTAATAACAAATATTTTTTCATAATTTATTCCTGAATAAGTCCTGGGATCGCTGTTTTAATAGCGTCTAAAACGTTTAGAGACATTTGTTTTGAAGCCGAGGCCATGGCATCGTCTTCACTATCTGTTGTTGAGAAACCTTGAACAGTAGCTCCCTTGTTTGTTCCAAGAGTTCTTCCTGTGGCGATATCTTTAACAATCACTCCAAATTTATAAACAATCGTAAAACCTAGAGCTGTTTTGGTTTTTCTTGGAATTCCCGCTTCTTTAAAAACAATCTCAATCCCTGACTTAGGTTTTGTTCCACCGACTTGAGCTGTAAACCCTTTTCCACCTAACATTGATTCTGCATCCAGGGCCACTTCATCATACTTAGGGAATTCATCGATAAAGAAAACGATGCTGCGTTTTGCTTCATCGTAAGTTTTATCCAGGTCAACTTCAGCTGTCTTAAATTTTTCCCACCAAGAAGCTCCTGGCTTATTTAAGTAAGTTTTGTACATATCAGCACGAAGGATCGCCCACTCATTGGCCTCTAAGTCTTTTTTAGCAATGTCATAGCGTCTTACCACTTCAACAAAGTCTTTCTTTCTCTGCGCGGCCATGACGTCCTCTAATTTTTTATCCAGAACTTTCATAAAGCCTTCTGCATCCACCAGGGCAGCAGAGACGTCAAATGTGTAGGCCATACAAGTCGTGTTGTTGGAATCTTTTGCCTCTTTAAAAAACTTGATCCCCATCACCTTATCAACGTTAGTTGATACGTTAATAATACCTTTATAGGCAGTCGACTTGTCTGTTTCATCAAGAGACATCGACGATTCTACGTTCGAGCGCAACTGAGAAACAATGTCCTGGTAAGCGCGCTGCTTAGCCTCTTCTTTGCCTTTCAATTTATCTTTATCAGTGCTGATCCCGATACCAAAGATCATATTAGATGACGGTGTGTAACCTTTCATTAGCTGGTCGCGGTCGCAGTCACCTGCATAAGCGCTTCCGAGTGCCGTGGCCGTTAAAATAAGAGCAGATAGTCCTGTAACTAATTTCATATTTCCTCTCTTTATGCGTTCTTCTGATTGTTAGATCCCCTAAAGCATAAGTTCGTTTAGCAAATACTTCAATACTGATGCTAGATGGCAAGGCCATTATAGTTGAGTTTTACGCTTTAAACTGTACGCAAGCTGCATGTGAAAAGTATAAGTTTTGGTTTATTTTTTTCTGATTTCAGTGTTGAATATCTTAGTGATTTGAAATTTTAAAGGAGAATCCTATGAACTCAAAGGTACTAATCGTAGCAGCGATGGCACTACTTGCTTCGTGCTCTTCTGCTCAAAAAAAGTATGATGGTAAAGAGCTTGCCCTGACATCTTCAGGCGAAAGCACAAGACCATTCTGGACAATGGATGGTGGATACAAAATCGAAAAACTAAGAGACCACTATAATGACGATGAAGACAAGCCAAACAATGCTTACTTCGTCACTCAAGCCTCTGTTGGTAAAGCTGACCTGGTTCCAAACTGCTACAACATGGCAAGAACAAGAGCTTCTGCAGAAATCTCTGAGCAAGTAAGCGAAGTGGTTAAACAGGCCGGAGCAATGGCCGTAACAAACACAAATACTGAATTCAACAAAATGATCGAAACTCAAAGCAAGAACATGATTGTTGGAGCTGAGATGATCGACAAAACTTGGTTTAAAGTAGAAGGTGAAAACGAGCAGAACCCATACAAGTGTTTTATCGTTCTTTCAGTTCCAAGAAAAAATTTGGATAAACTTCAAGCCAACATGATGACAATGCTGGAAAAAGAAATGTCAGGTGACGCTGGGATGATTAAGCAGGTAAAAGAATCTGTTGAAAAAAGAATGCAAGAAAGTTTCTAATTGTTTTTAAATGGTGGCCTGGGTTTAGCTCAGGCTACTTTTCTCTTTCTAAAAATTGCGGATGCCTTTTCGCAAACCACCAAATCATCAACACATCCAACATTGGAAAAACTAGAGTTGTTTTCATATTAAACTTAAGATCCATCCCAAAAATTAAATTCCCCAATGTTCCTGCAATTCCCATAAAAACAAAGAGAATCGCACTGCTCGTTATCTGACTAGAGTGAATGATAGTTAACCCTTCTTCTTTTCTCTCTGGATTTTTTCTGATCATTTCAAAAATAAAGATACCAAAGATAAAAAGCACAACATGATTCAAAAGAACGACACCGCAGAAAGCGGCACTCAAAGTACTCTTTTCAAGATAGAGATTATAAATCAAAAGAAGGGCGGCAATAATGCCCGCCAGGTTAAGCCCCATGAATGTTTTTTGAGTTTTAAAGCGAGCTGGCCAATTGCCTTTTTGAATGAATAAAACTCCTACCAGAAGCTGGGTTAGGTATAAAACCGCTTCAACCAGGACAGAGAGCCTTCCTGTTGAAAAAGGTAAGACCCCTTCATTCAGGTAGCGTCCGGTATAAAAAAATCCGTAGCCGGTCAGAATCACCCCAATAGTGATGAATGAGAAGAGTGTGTAAGCATATCCCAAAAAGATGTGCCCTCTCCCACCTTTTTTAATGGCAAAAAGTGGAATGAGGGCACAGATAGCAATTATACTTGAAATGATGTGAATGTTAGTCAAATGAAGTTCTTTCATTGGACTAGAAGAAAGTTTTTAAGGCCACTTTTTCATCGCCTGCTACATTAAATCTTCCTACTAAAGTCTCTGCTTTTGTGACCCCATTGAAAGTGTAGAGCTCATACTCACCAGGAGAAAGCTTGAACGAGTTCATTCTCACCTGATTCGGTAATGTCAGCCATGAACGCAGGTCTGCTTTTTCCGACTCTGCAATCCCACGAGCGGCCAGGTTGTAGGCCCCAACTCCCGACAACATCGCAATTCCATCTCCCATCTTATCTTTAAGTCCTTTGTAAGTAGCAAAAGAAGCTCCAAGCGCAGTTAAGTGCTTGGCCACAACCCTCGCTCCCGCCTTGGCCAAGTCAGAGACCGCTTTTGAATCAAGAGTGTAAAAGGCCATTTCGGAAAGAGGGTCCATCAACAGGGCCGGCTTTTCAAAAACAGTCTTTCCGCCTTTTTTTACGATCATCTTAAAGTCTTCATTATTAGGACGGTATGGAATAACCGGCATTTCAAATTCAACTTTGGGGTCTGCCATATCAGAGATGGCCAATGCTTGCTTGGCAAAACCAACGAAGTCCATTTTCTCATTACTCTTAACAGTGACGGCCGTCAGCCCGATAGGAAAATCATATTTTTTGATTTCCTTTGGAGAAATAGTGCCTTCATGCCAAACAAGATATACGTTGTCCTTGTCTTTTGTTCCCCACTCCTTCACCTGCTCGTCAGCATAACTCGTGACTGCAAGGCTTAGAGGTGTTGAGTTCACATAACCAGATTGCACAGCTTTTGTGTCCAGACTCGAAAGTTTTTTATAGTCTTTGTTGAAGTCAGCGTACTTCGTATTAAAACTTTGGTAGCTGTTGTAATACCTGAAAACTGTATTTTTTGATTCTTTGTAAAGGTTTAAAGCGATCTGGCGGTCAGACGTTGAATCTGCTTTCTCGTGTAAAACAGCTCCTACAAACTTCGCTAATAAATCGTCTTTGTAAGTCACTTCACCAGCAGTCGTTTTCTTCATGTCTTCAAGAATTGAGTTCCACTCAAGAAGAACAGACTTTGCAGCCGTCAGGTGAAATCTTTTTTTAGAGTCATCAAGCACAACTTCCGGCATAGGTGTCGACTTTAAAACTTTACCTTTATCGTCGCGCTCTTCATCTGTGTACGCTTCATACACCCCTTTCTCATACAGATTGTAGTGAGCAAGAATGGTGTAGTAACGAATCAGTGAACGCTCATACCCTTCCCCATAGTAATTGTCCGAGGCTTCATTACCAATGGTTCCAGCAATTTTTTTAGAAATAGAGACGGTGAAAAGTTTGTCTGATAAGTCGCGAGCGCGGTCAAAGTATTGCAGGGCCTGGTAATACTCTCCACTGTATAAGTGAAGAGTACCCAGTTCCAAAAACTTTAACAGCCTTGATTGTTCATCTTTATAAATCGAATCACCCTTCATCATTTCAAGAGCAGACTTGTAATCTTTCTTTTGGACCATTTCGCGGTACTTTAAAATCGCTTTCTGGTTACTCGAACAGCCTGCCAAAAGAACAAGTGAAAATACTAAAAGTGCATTCAATTTTTTCATTGATTACCAACCAGACTTAGCTTGCTCAGAGTATTTTTGTGCTTTTGAACGTACGCGAAGAACTTCTTCAGAAGTTTTAAGGTTCGTCATTCTCATGTTAACTGTGTATTGCTTAATTGTTCTTCCATCTCTTGATTCTGGGTTCATACGAACTGCACCAAGGATGATAAGGTCAGCACCTGTTTGTTTTCCGATTTGAACCATTTGAGCTGGATCAACCATACCTTCTGCCTGGTACTTCACTTCTTTTAAGATTTTATCGCGACCTTGGTTATCGATGATTGTGTACTCACCTGAAGCAGAGAACTCGTTAAGAAGTTCATCGTTCATGTCAGCGATTGGGAAATATGGCTCAGAAGTTTCGTTTTGAACTTCCATGATGAAGATCTTTGGTTTTCTTTTTGTTTCACCAAGATATCTTTGGAAACCTTTGTGTTTTTGGATTTGCTCAAGGATATCCTTAACTGCGTTTTCTGTATCTTTCAGAACCCATTTATCAGTGATTGTCAGGGCCTTCTCATCTCCCTTAGCTCCGTCAACTCTTTCAGCTTTAAAGCTTGAACAGCTGGTTAATAGAACAGTCATAGCGATAGCGACAAGTGTAAGACTTGCTTTCATTAAGAACTCCTTTTCGGGTTAAAGTTTATGAGAAGATTTTAGGAGGAGGATCGCTTTGGTTCAAGGTGAATTATTAGAATTCTTATAACGAGATGAGTAAAACCTGTACGCAAAAAAGAGTTTTCATTGGGAAAATGCGTGTTCGCGCTGTGCGTACGTTTTTTAAAAAAAGCAAAAAAAAAAGCCCGCTCTAAGCGGGCCTTTTATTAAGAATTATTTTGCAACACTTTGTGAAGGCGATTGAGTCGCCCAATCTGGTCTCTTATATCCGTTTTCCGTTTTTCCGGCCGGTTTTCTTGGGCCATCGTTTACACCTGCTGTTTCATCTTTCTTTGGTGTATTCAATTCCTGGTTTAATACAATGAGGTCTTCTGTCACTTTAGAAAGCTCTTCTGCTGTTCCTGTCACATCTTTAGACTTAACTTTTGCACAAGTGATTTCCATATATCTTCTCACTGTGTATTTTTCGTCTTTATCTACGTAAAGCTCAGGCTCTTTAGAAACAACACCTAAAAAGTTTGTATCTACGATCAGACCGTTTTTGTTGGCGTTCTGAGGCATGATTTCAGCTGAAACAATACTCTTAAGTGATTTTTCATATCCAAGATACTTACAAAGAGCATCCCCTTCAGTGATTCTTTTTTCTTTTGGCTTTCTTGGATTACCGTAGTCAACTCTAATAGCATAAAATGCTTTACCAAATCCTGCTTCATCAAGTTCAAGCGCTGTGAATTTTTTAGATTCAATATTAGCTTTTCTCGCAGCTTCCTCTGATGATTTTGCAGCATCGGCCTCTTCCTGCCATTTTTTCTTTTGTTGGTTTTCTTTATAAGTATCTGACTCACCTAATTTAGCTAAACACTTCTTAATCGATTCTTCTGATGACTTCCCACTTGCGATCATGTCATCACAAAGATTTTTCGTTGCCGAATAGGCAGGAATCGCGCTCATTAGAGTCATAGATAAGAGTAATGTTTTAAAAGTCATAAAAAATACCTCGCTGGATATATCTTAGAACGAAAATGGTTTTTTAAAAAACCTAGTAATTTGGTACGGAAAAAACTGCATTCGGCGTCCCCAGGACCCCTCCGCCCAACGTCCGCACAAAAGTTCCGGCCGGTGTAATCTCAACTATTTGGTTAAAAGCTGAATCGACGGTAAGCAAATTGCCACTCAGGGTTTTCGTCAACCATCGAGGTGAAGCTAAAACGGCAAGGTCTGAGTACATGGTTGCTATCGATGCCTGAGTCATCCCCGATCCCACCGATCGGATCGTATCCGTTGTTCCGCTGAAAGCAACGGCAATTGAGCCGTTATTCATTTCAATACAACCATTTGCGGCAGTCGTTCCGGCAATCGCAGAAACAACCGCTGCTCCAACTCGGACTGCATTTGTCGTAAAGCGGTTAACATTGGCCGATCCACAAAGAATCAACTCTCCATTGGCCGTCGTTTCAATCTGCTCGGGAGCCGCCGTCCCACCAAAAGTATTCGGCCACGTCACACCAGAGACAGATGTTCTTCTCACTCCATTTGTTGTAAAGCGCTCGACGTTTGCTGTCTCAATAACCAAAATATCTCCACCTGAAATTTGAGTTAATCCCCTCAACGTTCCGGTCAGGTTGGCATCAGTAATAAGATTTCTATAAGTGCCATCAACAACAGAGATGGCCCCTACTCTTGGCGCTCCATTGACAGTGAAAATAATTTCTTTGGTATCCGACTTCCAGGCAATCCCATAAAGAGATTCACCAATATTGTCCACATCGTAAAGCACTCCTTTATAGACGCCGTTGGAATCAAAGTGCAGAAGTGAATCAGAAGTCATATTTACTGCGAGGATATCGCCTGGTTTTATCAAGTAAGATTGACTTGATGATGTTGGTACAGCTTTATCTTGTTTGCATCCAAACATCAGACAAACAATAATGGTTACAAAAAAATATTTAATAAAATGTTTCACTACCAAACTACCTTGTAAGTATAAACATGCTTACTCAACTTCTATAGTAGCAGATTCACTATTCAATAAAATTTGATGGCACTATTTGCCGAAATCTTTAGATTCTCTTGAGAATATTAATGGTTTTTTTACTTAGGCTCGAGAAGTTGAATACTATGAAAAAAATAATTTTGTTTTTTCTACTCATTTCTTTTACTCAAACTCTTCTGGCCTCAGATTCGAAAACATATTTTCGCACTGATTATGGGATTGGTAGATTTAAGAGTGATAAACTTGACTCTCTTAATGCCAACCCAAAAGGCCCGACTTATGGAATCGCTTTCGGATCAAAGATGAGTTATGTCGAAGTCGGAGTCTTCTATAGAAATTATTCTTTCGATGCTGATATAAATCATGATGGAGCGGCTAACCAGATTGTCCACAAAGGAAAAACTTTTGGTCTGGACCTGAATGTTTTTTTAAACAATCATCTCAGCTTAAAAATTGGATACGCGATTAACAGCTACAAACAAAGTTTTGCCAATTCGATGAGCGCTTCCTCTTTATCTGCGGCCAAAACAAGTTATGGAATTGAAGATGACAAAAGTAGCTCTAATATTTTTTATGGGGCCAACATCGATATCTTCGGCGGAAAAACATGGGACCTCTATGCTTCGGTTATCCAGTTTCCAATGAGTGACAGCAAGAGTACATTAACAGCTCAGCTTGGTGTCAGGTTTTACATGAATAAAAGTTTCTCAGACTTTTTCGGTCAATAGACAATTAAAGGGTTCGGCTTCAGCGATAAACCTTTTTTCTGCACTATCGTAAACCAGACGGTATAAAACACAATTGGGAATGGCCAGCATTGGCTGATCTTCCGGCAAGAAACTATGAAGGGCATTTCTAAGGGCTCCTCCATGAGTGCTGATACCAATGGCCTGGTGTGAAGTGGTTTCAATTAAATGATGAAGAACTGCTAAAAATCTCTCACGAGCAATCTGTCTGGTCTCTCCTCCCGGAAATCCCACATGGTCATTTTCTTTCTTAAACGACATGAGTTTCTGCCAAAGCTCCGGACCAAAAGAGCTGATAGCATCTTCAAAGAGCATTCCTTCGGCCTCTCCATAACTCATTTCACGCAGGCGGGCATCAATCACGAGTGGCACCGACTTCTTTTCGGCCACTGTTTTCCCAGTAGTCAACGCACGCTCCAAGTCGCTTGTTACCACGATGTCCAAAGGAACATGGAGCATACGCTCAGCTAATTCCATAGCTTGCTGGATGCCATTCTGGTTAAGTGGCGTATTGGTGTGCCCTTGGCAGCGACGCTCTTTGTTCCAGTCTGTTTCTCCGTGGCGAAAAATGTAAAACACTCTATTCATAGTCAGCAATCTATCCTAAAATTCACTTGAATGAACTACCTAATTTTTAAATCACTACATATTATTTCTGTCGTCACCTGGTTTGCTGGACTCTTCTACATGCCGAGGCTTTTTGTTTATTTCGCCGAAGCGGGAGCAAAACCAGAGCCAGAGAAAAGCATTTTACAAAAACAATTTAAAATCATGCAAAGAAGACTTTGGTATGGCATCACCTGGCCATCGGCCTTCGCCGTTTTTATTTTCGGCGGCTCTCTTCTTTCGCAGTGGATGCCAATCACTCAGCATCCGTGGCTTATGCTAAAACTTCTCTTTGTAGTGGGACTTTATGGCTACCACTTTTTCCTGCACAAGATTTTCAAACAACAGCAACATGATCTTATCGCATTCTCTCCAATGGCATTGAGAGTTATTAACGAAATTTCTACCATTTTTTTATTCGCTATCGTCTTTTTAGTTATTTTAAAAAGCGTAATGAATATGGTTTATGGAATAGTTGCTTTAGTCGGTTTTATTTTAATCCTGCTTGCCGGAATCAAAATTTATAAAAATATCAGACAAAAATCTGGAGAGAGCATATGAGCAACAAAAAACCAGAAAACAACGAAGAGTGGAAAGATAAACTATCAAGTGATGAATTCCAGATCCTAAGAATGTGTGGAACTGAGCGTCCTTTCTCTGGAAAATACAACTCATTCTACGAGCCAGGTGTTTATCACTGTGGTGCTTGTGGTGCTGAGCTCTTCGACTCTAAGACAAAGTTTGATTCGGGAAGTGGATGGCCTTCTTTCTATGACGTTTTGAAAACTTCAAACGTAAAACTCTTAGAAGATCACACTCACGGCATGACTAGAATCGAAGTTAGATGTGCTAAGTGCGACTCCCATTTGGGCCACGTTTTTAACGACGGACCTCCCCCAACTGGGCTTAGGTACTGTATCAATTCCATTGCCCTTAAGCATCATAAAGCCTGATTATTGCAGGGTTCTTATTACGCATTAAAACAATCGTTTTATTTTTTTAAACGATCGTGTTAACATTTCAAACGATTGTTTGACGCGCGTAATAAAGGAATTCCATGAGCAAAGACAAGGCCGCCGGCTGTTTTATTTTCGGAAGGAAACCTGTTCCCTCTGAAAAAACCAAAGACCTCATTCTCGATGAGGCGAAAAAGCAATTTTGTGAAAAAGGATACGAAGGAACTTCTGTCAGAGATATTTGTGAGGGAGCTGGGGCTAACGTCAGTGCTATCAAGTATCACTTTGGCGGAAAAGAGGGCCTCTATCGCGAATGTTTTTTTCACTACGGTGAAGAACGCTTAAAAAAATCAGAAAAAATTCTTACAAAAGCTGAATCAGTTGAAGAGATTAAACTTCGAATTAAACTCTTTGCTGAAGACTTTATTAAAGATGGGCTAGATAACAGTCACGTGACAAAAATGATTTGCCGTGAAATTGAAATCGAAAATCCACTTATTCAGGATATTTTTGAATCGACTTTCTTAAAGGTCTACACACTTTTTCACGCCTTCTTTCTCGACGCTCAGAAAAAAGGCATCGTGAGAAAAGACGTGGACGCTCACCAGATTACGTCTTTTGTTTTTCACTCGCTGACAACCACTCTTAGAGTTGATCATGTCGGTGAGAAATACTATCAACGAACTTTAAAAAACGAAGAATACAGAACCCAATTTATCAATAATCTTATCACCATTGTCTTTGATGGTATTAAAACTCAGGAGCTATGATTTATGAACCGCAATCGTCTGCAGTCCCTACTCGCGGCAATTTTGCTTGTGCCGAGCTTAGGTTACACTGCTCCTCTATCCCTCGCTGACTACTTAAGGCAAGTAGAGGAAAAAAACCAAGGTGTAGTTGCTAACAAGTTAGTGGCAGAAGGAACCAAGGCCCGCGAAGAAGAAGGGCGCCTGATTTTCCGCCCGAGCATCTTTGCTCAGGGACAAATGATGGTGGACAAAAAACCTGTGGCCAACACTTCAACACAGGGAGACCGCACAGACACTCAATATGTGACAGCAGGTCTTGCGCAGAATTTCAACTTTGGTCTTAAAGGACAGTTAAGCTACACGCTTTACCACACAAAAATCTACAATGCGGGACAGACATTTGTTCCTCTTGCCGATTTCAACGATGGTATTGCCAAGCTTGAACTATCGCAGTCTCTTTGGAGAAACTGGAACGGAAAAGAAAACAAGGCACAAGCTGACCTGATTGATTCTCAGGCCAAAGCTTCAAAGCACCTTGCAGACTTTAACGTTCAAACAACGCTGACAAATGCAGAGTCTATCTACTGGTCTCTTTCTCAAACAAGAAAAGTTATTCAGGTACAAAAAGATATTCTAGCCCGCGCTCAACAAATCAGATCATGGAACCAAAGACGTTTAAGTAATGGTCTTGCTGAAAGATCTGACTTCCTTCAGGCCGATTCAAACTTCAAGCTTCGTGAATACGAACTAAACAGCGCTCTTCAACAGCAAAACCTTCTTGAGAGATCATTCAACTCTCTAAGAGGAATTGACAGCAGTGAAGTCACTGAAGAACTAGAAGCTGTTGACAGCAAAAACCTAAAAGGGCTGAATCCTCCTGCAAAAGCAGAATTTCGTGCAGACACTCTTGCTGCTCTTGAGCAACAAAACCTTGCTAAAGCAAACGCGGCTCTGGCGATTGAGAGAAACAGACCTACTTTTGAAATTTACGGATCATACGCTTTTAACGGCAGAGATCCTGAACGTGCAGATGCTATTTCAAACTCTTTTAAGACAAACCACACGACAAGTGCGATTGGAGTGAGATTCAACACTCCATTAGATTTTGGAACAACAAGCTCAGCGATCGATGGTTACAAAAAAGAACAAATTGCAGCTGAATACAACTACCAAAGAAAAGTTTTTGATCAAGACAGAGAATGGAACGATCTATTAACTAAGTTTGCTGATGCAAAAGTGAAACTAGACCTGGCTGAAAAAATTTCTGATGCTCAAAGAACAAAGTCTACGAATGAAAGAAACCGTTTAAATAACGGTAGAACAACAACATTCCAGGTATTAAGTTTCGAAGTCGACAACGCTTCAGCAGAAATTCTTAGAATCCAGACTGAAACAGACCTACTTAACATTTATGCCCAATTAAAAATTTTTAGTGCTGGAGGTGCCAAGTGAATTTGGCTTCGTTATCAATCAAAAGACCCGTCTTCATTACGTGTATCGTGACGGTGATTCTGGTCGTAGGATGGCTGTCTTTAAACAAGCTTCCTGTTGACCTCTTTCCCAACGTAACGTTCCCGATCGTTACTGTTACTACAACTTATCCTGGTGCGGGGCCGGAAGAAGTTGAGACACTTGTTTCAAAAATTTATGAAGAAGAGCTTTCAAACGTTCCAGGACTAAAAAAGCTTTCTTCACAAAACCTTGAAGCTGTTTCAATCATCATCGCCGAGTTCAACCTCGACGTAGACATTAAGTACGCTGAACAGCAGGTTCGCGATAAAGTTTCTGCGGCAAGAAAAAAACTACCTACCGATATTGATGAGCCGGTCATTAGAAAAATCGACCCAGCCGATCAGCCAATTGTGACAATCTCGGTTGCTTCAAACCTTCCTGATGGTCAACTGTTCCAATACGTAGATAAAAAAATCAAGCCGATGTTCGAACAAGTCAACCAGGTTGGTCTGGTTGAAATTTTCGGGGGACGCAAAAGAGAAATCAAAGTTGAACTTGACCGCAACAAACTTAAAGCGCGCGAAATTTCAGCTTCTCAAGTTTCTGAGCGCCTGAAGATTTCAGGGCAAAACATTCCGGCAGGTAAAATCTCTGGCTCGAGCAAAGACTCAGTGTTTAGAACACTAGGTGAGTACAAGACCATCAACGAAATCGAATCTACTATCGTTAACTTCTTAGGTAACGACGTTCCGATCACGGTTAAAGATGTTGGTATTGTAAAAGATTCCCTTGAAGAAAGAAAAACCTACGCTTATTACAACGGGACAAACTCAGTTATCCTAAACGTGTATAAGCAGTCTGGGTCAAACACGATCGGTGTCGCGAAAGCGATTAAGAAGCAGCTTGAAAAAATCAACAAGAACTTAAAAGAGCAGAATCAACCTCTGAGCTTACAAATTGTTCGCGATGGTTCTAAGCAGATTGATGCCAACGTATACGACGTTTATGAAACGATCATCATCGGGATCATCCTGACGATCATCGTAGTATTCTTCTTCCTTGGCTCTCTAAGATCGACAATCATTACCGGTCTTGCTCTACCGAACTCGTTATTAGGTGCCTTCATTCTACTAGCGGCAGCAGGCTTTACCGTTAACATCATGACTCTTCTTGCTCTATCTCTGGCCGTAGGTCTCTTGATCGATGATGCCATCGTAGTTCGAGAAAATATCTTCCGACATATAGAGATGGGGGCCGATCCGGTCAAAGCTTCAATTGAAGGGACGACCGAGGTAACTCTCGCCGTTATCGCGACAACACTAACTGTTATCGCCGTATTTGCTCCGATCTCATTCCTGGACGGGGTTGTTGGTCAGTTCTTTAAAGAGTTCGGTCTGACAGTCTGTTTTGCCATGATCATTTCCCTTTTTGATGCCCTGACGATGGCACCAATGCTTTCAGCTTACTTCGCTGGAAAAATCCAACATCATGAACCAGGTGTAAAAAGAGAAAGAAAAGGAATCTGGGATAACACTGTTGGTGTTCTCCTAGACAAGTTCAACGATTTCCAGACATGGTTAGAAGATATATACGTTGGTGTTTTAAAGTTTACTTTAAAGAGACCATTTATCGTTCTTATCCTGTCTTTCTTTATCTTCATTGCCAGCTTCGCTGCTCTTAAATACGTTCCGAAAACATTCCTTCCTCCTCAGGATGCGGGTGAATTCATGGTTTCAGTTGACCTAAAACCAGGGACAAGTTTGGATGGGATGAACACAGTTGCAAAACAAGTTGATGAAGCTGTTCGCAAGAACAAAGAAGTTGCTTCTACACTTCTAACTGTCGGTGATAAAAATGGTCAGCCAGAAAAAGCTGATATCTTCGTCACATTAATTCCTTCTAAGCAAAGACCAGGTGTAAGAACATCTGACGTTAAGGCCAATGTACGTGAACAACTGAAAACATTTTCTTACGCAAACCCTGTTGTAAAAGACTTCGATGCAGTTGGTGGTGGACAACGTCCATTCAACGTCAACATCGTTGGTGATGACATGAAAGAGATTGAAAAATACTCTGAAATGTTAATGGAAAAAATCAAGCATCACCCTGCTCTTCTTGATGTTGTAAGTTCGAGCCGTGCAGGGAAACCTGAATTCCAGGTTATCCCGGATAGAAATAAGGCTGAAAGACTTGGGGTTTCAACAACTCTACTGGGAGCTGAACTAAGAACTCAAGTAGAAGGTGCGACTCCTGCTGTCTTTAGAGAGCTTGGAGAAGAGTATGATATCCGCGTGCGTATGAAAGAAGACCAACGTGATATCAAAGGTGCTTTCAATAGTATTTACGTTCCAAACATCAACAACTCTCTTATTCGCTTAAATGCTGTAGCTAAACCGCTTGATACAACGGGACCAGCAAACATCAACCGTCAGGACCGCGGTCGTTATATTCAGCTTTCAGCTGACGTAGCTCCAAATGGTCCAGGTATGGGGGGGGCGATTGCTGATATTAACAAAATCATGCAGACGGAAATCAAAATGCCGTCGAACATGAGATACCAATTCGTAGGACAAGCTGAAAACTTCCAGGAACTAATGGTTAACATGGTTGTGGCCGCAGGTCTGGGGATTATGTTCATTTACTTCGTACTCGCTTCTCTATACGAATCGTTTGTGACTCCGTTTACGATCATGCTCGTTCTTCCGCTGGCAATGTGTGGAGCTTTCTACGCTCTAGCTATCACGGGAGCATCACTGGATCTATTTTCAATGATCGGATGTATCATGCTTTTAGGTGTTGCTACTAAAAACTCAATTCTTCTGGTGGACTATGCTCACCAACAAGTTGAAGGTGGAAAAACTTTAGCTGAAGCTATCATCGCTTCTGGTAAAGCAAGACTACGCCCTATCCTTATGACGTCATTTGCCCTTATTGGTGGTATGTTACCTCTTGCAATCGGGTTAAACGAAGCCTCTAAGCAAAGAACGTCAATGGGGATCGCAGTTATCGGAGGGTTGATCTCTTCGACACTTCTTACTCTTGTTGTTATTCCAGCGGCTTACTCTTATATCGAAAGATTCAGAGTATGGTCTGGGAACATCATGAAGAAGATCTTCATCGCGGAGTAATCTGCACAATTTTGATGAAAAGGGCCCTCGAAAGAGGGCCTTTTTTTGTTTAGCCTGAAGAAAATACAACCTTCCCCCACCAAATTTTCCACCATGGTATAGTCCTCCCAATTGCGGGAGAATTTATGAAAAAACTAATCGGTTTCGGTTTACTTGCGCTTTCAATTTCAGGCTCATTAATGGCCGGTGAATTCCAGAGTATCTCTGGTCAAGAAGCCTATGACCTTTACCAAAAACTTCCTGGAGTGAAATGCCAGGAGTACCGACTGGCCAACTATATTGTTTACAGTAAATACCAAACAAAGAGCTGCAGCGAAAATCAAACAGACGCCTCAAGGTGGAACTGTACAGTTCAACTTGAATTAAAAAATGGCAAGGTAAACAGTGTGATTTCTGCTGATTGCTCAAGAGAAATTTAACTAAGGAGTTATATATGAAATCAACTATCGCTCTATCTGCTCTGCTTTTCTCTCTGAACTCATTTGCTTCAGGTGGTTTTTTCTGTGATGCTAAAGTCACAACTCTAATGGATCAAACTGATATTCAAATCAGTGGATCAACTGGACACGTCGTTGGGAACCCTCTTATTGGCGACATCACTATTGCGGTAGATGGAACAGAGGCAAAGATCTCTAAACAACAAGTTGTTGGATACTGGGGAGAAGGACCTGTACTTCAACTGCACGTTGTAGACCCACAAGCTCAATACTCTGTGATCATTTTAAACTACGACCAAAACTCTGGAACGGGTGAACTGGTTCTTGATTACGGTGAAGTCGTTGCCAGAACTTATGATGTAAGCTGCTCATTTGAATAGAAATAAAAAGGCCCTCGAAAGAGGGCCTTTTTATTTTAGTGCTTTAAGTTTTCCAATGCGCCTAAAAGCGTTTCATCTTTCTTGGCAAAACAGAATCTGATCATACGCGATCCTTCATCTGACTTGATATAAAAGGCCGATGTTGGAATTGTTGCGACCTTCTTTTCTACAATTAATTTTTTACAGTAATCAATATCATTTTCACCTTCAGGTAGAAGTGCCATCGCAAAATATGTCCCCTTTGGACTCAGGACATTGAAGCCAAGCTCTTTTAACCCAGTAACCAGAAGCTCTTTTTTCTTCTTATAATCAGCTCTAAAGTCTACTAAGTACTCATCCATTTTCATCAGCGCTTCTGCCATCGCCACTTGTAATGGATGGGCCACGCAGAATGTTGAGAACTGGTGAACATTGTGAATTGCTTTAATTAAAGCTGCTGGCCCAATCGCCCAACCAATCTTCCATCCAGTTAGACCAAAAGTCTTACCTGTCGAAGAGATGGTAATAGTTCTCTCTTTTAAATCTTCATAGGTCGCAGTCGGTTTGTGAGCAACATCAAAAGTTAAGAACTCATAAACTTCATCTGAAAGCAGGTAGAAGTCGTGCTTTTTTGCCAGGTCGCCGATGATCTTAATTTCTTCGGCCGTAAACACCTTCCCCGTTGGGTTGTGAGGATTATTGACGATTAAAAGTTTAGTTTTATCTGAGATAGCGGCCTTTAGCTCTTCGATATCAAAGTGGAAGTCCGGCGCCTTTAAAGTCACAGGAATGGCCTTAGCTCCAGAAAGCTTTATAGATGCTAAATAAGAATCATAAAAAGGCTCCAGCACCACAACTTCGTCACCTGGATTTAAAAGTGCTAAACAAGCACAGAAAATGGCTTCAGTTGCTCCGTTAGTAACAACAACCTCACTAAGAGGATTTACTTGGTAGTTATAAAAACGCGCGTAATTGTGAGCAATGGCTTCTCTGAGAGATAAAACACCCATTGAAGGGGCATATTGGTTTTTAGCTTCTTTAAGAGCTTTAACGGCCAAATCACTTACCCAAGAAGGCCCATCGAAGTCAGGAAAGCCCTGAGAGAGGTTAATTGCCTTATTTTCCATGGCCATTTTTGTCATGGTGGAAAAGATGGATTCAGTAAACTGCTCAACAGTGTTATTTAGTGGCTTCATAGGCGCGTCCTTCAAGATAAAAATTAACTAATCTTAACAATCTTTACTACATTGTATTGGCCAAAAAAAGCCCAATTTTGTATATAGCGATAAATTAATGTTCTCCTCTCAAAAAAGGGTTCACACGTGTCATTTATCATCAGTGCTCAAGATTACGAAGAATCAAAAAAACTAGCGGCCCTTGTTCGTGTTATGAACAGTTTGGGACACAATCCGGCCACATCAGGGAATTACTCTCTAAGATCAAAGACTAACCCGGATATCGCTCTGGTTTCAGAATCAGGAATTGATAAAAGTAAATTTACTGAGGACAACTTTCTTCCACTTTATTATCAAACACGCGAAATGCACGAAGACTACAAAGCTTCAGGAAGAAAATCTTCTGATGAAACTGATATTCACCTGACAATTTACCAAATTACAAAAGCTAACTGTGTTCTTCACAGCCATATTTTAGATTCACTTCTTTTTGCCGATCTTTTCCCTGGAAAACAATTTGCGACAATCAAGAACCTTGAACTTCTAAAAGGATTTAAAGGAATCAAAACTCACGAACTGGAAATCAACATCCCGGTTTTCGACAACACCCAAGATATCAGGTCACTGGCAGAAGAAGTAAAGCCTGCGATTCTTTCTCAACCTAATAGCTACGGGCTGCTTCTTCGCGGTCACGGAATTTATGTTTGGGGTGACAGTGTTGAAGAGGCCAAAAGACACCTGGAAGTTTTTGAATATATTTTTAAATACTATCTGAACTCTAACAAAAGGATTGGATAATCATGGCAAAGTTATTCCTGGCAAAAACCAACGAAACAATTACTGATTTTCCAAAAATCAAAGAATATTTAAACGCTCATAAGATTATGATCGAAAAATGGGAAGCGAACACAAAGCTTGCCGACGATGCTGATCAAGAGACGATCCTGGCAGCTTACGCCCACGAGTTAAAGCCCTTCATGGAAAAATACGGGTACCCGACAGCTGACGTTATCAACGTCACTCCAGCGACTCCAAACCTTCAGGCCATCAGAGAAAAATTCATGAAAGAACACCGCCACTCAGACGACGAGATTAGATTCTTTGTCGATGGTGAAGGGATCTTCTGGTTTCATTTAGACAACGATGAAGTGATCGCTGTGACTTGTAATGCTGGGGATTTCATGTCGGTACCTAAGAACTTCCGTCACTGGTTTGACCTGCACCCGAAATACTTTGTAAAAGCAATCCGCATCTTCTCCAACATTGAAGGATGGGTTCCGCACTATACAAACTCAGGTGTCGATGCGAGCTACAATCCATGAAATTCATTCTAACTGACGTTGAAGGCACAACCACTGCCATTAGTTTTGTTCACGATGTCCTTTTTCCTTTCTCTCAAGAAAGAATGAAAGAGTACATTCAAAAGCATGCTTCAAAAAAAGAAGTACAAGAAGCTTTAAACTTAACGAAGAAAACGGCGTTAGAAGAAAACCAACAGACAATTAACGACGAACAAGCGGGCGATCTTCTCCTTCAGTGGATCAAAGAAGACCGCAAGCACCCTGCTCTAAAATCCCTTCAGGGAGAAATTTGGGAAGAGGGATACGCTAGTGGGGCCATTAAGGGTCACGTGTACTCAGACGTCCTTCCTGCCCTTAAAAAGTGGAAGGAAAATGGTCTTGGACTTGGTGTGTACTCATCAGGTTCAGTGAAGGCCCAGCATCTTATTTTTGGTTTCTCAACAGAAGGAAACCTTCGTCCTTTTTTCAGTCATCACTTTGATACGGCCGTAGGTCACAAGCGCGAAGTGAACTCGTATAAAAACATCATTGCTGAACTTAAAATCCAGGCTTCAGACATTCTCTTTCTTTCTGATATCAAAGAAGAATTGGATGCAGCGAGAGAGGCTGGCATGAAGACTACTCAACTAGTGAGACAAGATGATGTGGTTTTAGGTGATCACCCAAAAGCGCGCGATTTCAGCGAAATCAAACTCTAAAAGCGCCACCAGAAATCAAGGTTAAATAAGTAGCCTTCTTTTCCAACTTTAAAGCTAGAGAAGTCATTGGCCGAGACACCAATCATTGTGTGGAATTCTCTATCGATAATGTAATAACCTATTACACCTCCGACATTCTTCTTGTTAACGTCGATCTTTGGACCAAAAAGCAGTCGGTTCCAATTATTGAACAAATAACCATAAGAGAGCGTGAATTCTAAGTTTAAACTCTTGCGGTACTCTTCTGAGTTATAGAGATACTCATCTTCAGGTTTTTGGGTAAAAGCGCGCAGCTTAAAATACGAATTAAAATTAGAGTTCGACACCGTATCAAGATAGAATGTTAATTGATAAGCGCCTCTCGTTTTTTCATGATAATATTGAAAACCATTTTCAATAGCTAACTCATAATCATCATTTCTAAAGAGTGTGTTCTTAAACGAAACGTTTAAAATTTTAAACATTGTCGAAACTAAGTTAGTGTTGACCTGCCATCCTGAAGTAATACCGTAGCCCAAAATTGAAGGTCCAAGTAAAAACTCTTTTTTAATTAGGTTTGAGGCAGTAAATCCCTGAGCGATACCTGCATAGGCCAGCGGGCGGTATTTGGCAGCAGCCTTTCTATTTTCGCGAAAAACAAGATCAAAGCGTGCTGGCATATCTTCATTTTTGGTTTTAGTGATGTCGATTTTTCTCAAGTAATTTTCTGGACGGATAATCCCGCTTTTATTGTGGGTAATAATAGTAGCCGTAAATTGATCAGGGCCAATATTCATCACTTCGGCGCGCGCATAACCTAAAATATTTTTACTTTCATGAGAATAAACCAGAAGCAAATCCCCTGGTTCAACCAGGACATCACTGGCCAGTCTATGCACTTTAACGACGTCATCACTTAAGATATCGGTGATGACAAATTCCTTCTCATAAGAAAAAGCGCAAAAACTTATCAGGAAAAAAGACAATGCCAAAATCAATTTCATTAACTAAAATACCCTTATCAAAACCTTAAAGGAGTCCAATGTGAAAACTGGAGATATTCATACTGAAAAACTTACCATAACCTCAGCTCATATTCAAAAATTTGCTGATTTTTCTGGCGACTTTAATCCGGTTCATTTTGATGATGAAGCAGCAAGGGCCCAAGGTTTCAAAGGGAGAATTGCTCATGGGATGGTGGCAGCTTCACACTTTTCTAAAATTTTTGCCAATGAATTCCCGGGTGCCGGTACGATCTATTTAAGCCAGACATTTAAATTCCACGCCCCAGTTTATGTCGATGATGTATTAACCTACAGACTGGAAGTGATCGCTCAAAAAGAGGGAAAACCTATCTTCACAGTAAAGACTGAAGCTTTTGGTGCAGACGACACTCTTCGCATTTCAGGTGAAGCTCTCATCAGGGCCGCGCGCTAATTACTCAGCGTACGAAGCGTATAGCAGAACTTTTTCCAGAATAATTTTCAACGATTTTTTGATGGTGTGTTCTTCTTCAAGGAAGCGTGGGTCGAGTGTTGTCAGGCGGTGTTTGGCGCTATCAATGTATGGGAGATCTTTTTGTGTATGTGGATAATTGCTATCCACCAGCGACTGGAAGGCGGTGGCCTTTTCTTCCTTAAGTGTTTTACAAACAGAGTATTCGATATTGTTTTTCTTCCCATGTCTTGCTGAAACACCGAAGGTGCGGCAAACGAGCGGACGGAAAGCATACTCCGTGCATTTGCCCTGGAATTTTTCAGCGTTATTCACATGAAGAAAAGGGCATCTCTCCTCTTTGCTCTCTAGGCATTTATCATAAACGGCCTGCGCCTCTCCTCTTCTTAAAAGTTCAAGGGCCAGAGGAAGAAGTTCTATTGGTGAGCAATAAATATCGGGCTTAAAACAGCACTTTCCGCAACCACTGACACAATCAAGTCGGTTGTTAGCCTGGAAGGCATGGAATTTCTCGGAAATGTCATCGTACTCACGCAAAATGGACTGCGAGAGTTCTTCAAAGTTTTTGAGGTTTAAAGAGTTCGTAGACATAAATGCTAAACATCCCAATGACCTGTGAAAGCATCAAAGAAATAAGAATCATTATTATTAGCGAAGGACTCGAGCGCACCTTTGAAAGTCTTTCTCTCTCCAGGATGTCTACTTTGTTCTTCACATATGTCTTTTGTAAACCAATTCTCGCCAAACTGTCATTAAGAGACGCGAACATTTTGTATTCAAAGTCATGGTTAGCGTTCATTTTTTGAATTTCGTACTGCATTGGAACCAGACCCGTCTTCTGATTTTCATAGGTTTTCAGGTACGTCTGGTAAGTTTGCAGCTGAATTTGCAGGTCTTTGTTTTCATCTTCCAGCATTTTAATTTGCGATGATTCATTAAACTTGCTGATAACACCCAGGTCGCGTGAACCATTCTTTTTTATCCTCTCTACCAACGCCTCAATCTTACTGGTGTTGTTAGAGATGGCAATCTTAGTGTCATTGATGTTCTTTTTTAGCTCACTGATATATTTCGAGCTATCACCCTTTTCTAAATCCACAGACAGGATTTGATTCTTCTGCAGTTTGCGCACTGTAGAGTTTTCAATCAAATCCAGTTTTGTGCGGGCATTTTTAATTTCTTCGTTAAAATAATTTTCGGCGCGGTTTAAATCTTCAAGCTCGCGGTCAATAAGATTTTTCTGCGCTTCTTCAAGTGCAGCATTGAGAATAATGACTGAGAGTTCGCGATTATAAGTTTTTGCATTAATCGTTAACACACCCCCTTTGCCGCTATTAAAAGAAAGAATTCCTGAGAGAGCATTTCCTACATCGTGAGGAAATTCCGGATCAGTTTCTTTTCCTTCAAATTTTTTAAAAAAATTTTTTAGAGGAAGAGAGTTTTGTTCATTTTTAATTTGGATCAATCTATTAGCAAGTGCCACATAAAATTCGTGAGTATCAAGAACTGTTTCTGCACGATCAACAACATCATCACCTTTGGCATCAGGAGACACTTCATTTCCTCCGGCCACAGAGCTAAGCACCAACTGTAGTTGACTGTTTCGAACGTCTTTAATAATGAGCTTCCCCGTTCCAGGATACATTGGAAAATACTTGTGCTTCACCAGTGCAGCGAGAGTAAATAACAGAGCAAGCATCAGGAGATACTTCCATCTTCTGGTAAAAATCTGCAAGACTTGATGTAGTGTAATCTCTTCGTTTGGGTTCATAATTATCCTGAATTAAATATCTTATCGTCGAATATTCTAATCTCTAAAGGCTATATAATTTTTTATTTAAAAATAATTCTGCTATCATAAAGAGAATATCCTTATTTTAGTTTTAGAGAGGGAAATATAATGAGACGCCTGATTATCTGTCTTTTTACGTACAGTATTTTAGTTAATCAAACATTTGCCGCAACGTCTGAATCGGGCAAAGCTTCAAAATACAACCTCAGCTCTCCTTCTGAATTTGTCTTCGAATCCTATCCTAATCAGGAATTGATTCCTATTCGTCTTCTTGGTGCCGTAAAGAATGCAGGCCTCTATCACGTGCCGGCCAATATGAAACTCACAACCCTACTTTCTCTTGCGGGTGGAACAAACAATGAAGCCGACTTGGAAAACATCGTCATCGGAAATGATCAGCAAAATGTCATTGCTCCTAACGGTGAAGAAAAGAAAAGCTTAAATGTGAATCTTGAAGAAGTGTTAAAGGCCGGTGCAAAAAATGATTACACTCTAAATTCAAATGACATTGTCTTAATTAAAAACAAAAGCCCACTTATCAGCAATGACTCATTTCGAATTATTTCGATCGTTTCAGTTGTACTGACTGCTCTTTTAACTGCCGTTGTTATTAAAGATAAATTAAATGATTGAGCCTAAGTTTTCCGTTCCAAAGATCATCGACTTTTGTTGTATTACGCTCATTGTCCTGATCTTTGTTTCAAAACTTTCTTTTAAATGGATGCAGATCGTTCCTTACTCGATCCCTCCTTTTATTTTTCAATACGGTCTTCACCCTTTTATTAACTTCGGACTTCAGGTCGTCATTGCTCTCATCCTGATTTATTACTGGTTAAAAAACCGTAGTAACTTTCCTCTGTCTAAGTTTTATAAAGTTTTTATCTGGACCTTGATTGCCATTTTAACCATTCAGACACTTTTTCAAATCACTCTGGTAAACGTCACTCAATCAGTACTCGTTCAGCTCGGTGGTCTCGGTATGGCCATTATGCTTATCCTGATTTACGGCGTGATTGTCCCCGCCGTTTTTCCTTTAAGAAAATTCTGCGATTGGATGAATAAGGCCAGCACCTTTTTAGTTATTACCAGTGTGCTTTTTCTACCGATCCTTTTTCCTTTCATGTTTCGTGGCGGACGCTTCGTTGGATTTTTTAAGCACATCCCACACATGGTAACTGCAAGCACAGCTTCTTTTATTTTCTTTTTTCCTAAGATCTTCCAGGACAAACCTTGGACGCTTAAAAACAACACGCTTTTAAAAATCTTGGGACTCTTCATTATCACTCTCGCCGTTCTTGCCACTTCAACCAAAGCGGCCTTCGGAACTATTGTGATCACTGGTTTTGTAGGGATTCTTATCTACGGATCGAAAAAAAGATCAGTGCGCTTATTTAAGTTCACTTTCCTTTCATGCCTTTTGATTTCTATTCTTCTAGTGGGTGCCCCGACTTCGCAATTTATGTATGAAGTGACAACCGGAAAAACTGGTTTTGGACTAAGACCTGCTCAAGATGGGGTCTCAACCAGAATGGACGAAGTGTTTCGTGGTTGGACAATGTTTGAACAAAGCCCTTACTTCGGCCACGGTCTCCTTTATAAGTTTTTTAGCGGCGCTAAAGAAGGGATCGAAGTCGAAAGTTACAACTCTTTTAAGGACCCGCACAACCTCTTCGTGTCGGCCGGAGTTATCGGTGGCTACCCACTGCTCATTCTCTCGATTATTGCCTACCTCTTAATGATCGTCGGGGTGCTAAAGGGCCTTAAAGAAGACGATATCGACCGCCAGACCATGGCCCTCTTTCTCCTTTCCCACCTTCCGGTTTTTATCATTTACCACGCCAACTTCTCGCTAGGCGGCATGGGCGATAGAATCTACTGGATGGTTTTCGGCTACTTAGGCCAGGAATGGGGGTCAATTATTAAGAAACCAATAAAAATTTCAGATGGTGTTGGCAATCCTCAATAAAAAATATAAAAACTCGCGATTCATTATTAATTAGTCTCGGGAGTTTTTATGATCTGGAACAAAATTAGTAAGCTCGACATTATCATTCTATGTCTTATCGTTATGGTTATCGCTGTTGGTGTAAGCCCACAACTGTAATCCTAAAAATGTCCTCTGTTCGCCGCTCTCGATTTAGATGATCTTTTTTAGCCTTAAGTATTCTTCGAACACTTTTAGAAATGCCTCGATATCGGCAGGATAAATCGCGCCAATATTCGAGAGTCTGAAAGTGTTGATGCTTCCTACTTTACCTGGATAGATAGTAAAGCCACGCTCAAAAAGGTAGTCGTGCATTTCATTGAATGAATAATTCGGGCTCTTCGGGTCTAAGATGGCCGTCAGAAGTTTAGCGTGGTGCTTTTCTTCAACTAAGAATTCAAACCCTAGTTCCTTCACTCGTTTTTTCATCACTTCATACATTGAAGCGTAACGGGCAAAACGGTTTTCTGCTCCTTCCTGGAAATACTCAGTCACTGCTTGTCTTAAAGCGTACAGCGTCTGCACTGGAGGAGTAAAAAGGAATTGTTTGTTCTTATTTAAGTATTCGTAGTTCGCCATCAGGTTGAAATAAAAATTTCTTTTGATCGACGATGTCTTTTTAAGATTCTCAAGTCTAGCGATGACAAAACTGATTCCCGCCATTCCTTGGATACATTTATTTGAAGAGGAAACCAGGTAATCCACTTCATCTCTTTCTACATCGATGTCCATTCCTGCAAACGAGCTCATGGCATCGACAATGTTTTCCAATTTATACTTGTGAGCAAGACTACAAATCTCTTTTAATGGATTTAAAATCCCTACAGTTGTTTCATGGTGAATGAAAGCAACGTGAGATAAATCTTTCTGGTGAGCTTGAATCATTTTTTCTAGTTCAGCTAAATCAACTGGTTTTCCAGCTGGGATATTGTAATCAACGTGAGCAATTCCATAAGCATCACAGATCGCCTGCATACGCTCTCCGTAAGCTCCGTTATTAACGATCAGGACTTTTTTATCCATCGGAATAACAGATGTTAAACAAGCTTCAACACCACCCGTTCCTGACGACGTTAAAAGAACACATGTGTGGTTTTTTTCACCGCGGGCCACTTTAATTAAATCGTCTCTCACAGAAAGAGTCAGTTCACCAAACTCCAATTCTCTTGGACAAATATCTGGAACAACCATCGCGTTTTTAACCGTATCAGTTGTTGTTGCCGGACCTGGATTTAATAAAATATTGCGCTTAACAGTTTTCATGTTTGCCTTGGGTGAAAAGTAAAATGTGAGGCATATTAACCTTTTATTCGCCTCTGTGGAAGGGGTATTTCTTGAGCATACGCTGGAGGCTTTGGCGGTGAAGACCCAGGATTTTTGCCGCCTTGGAAATGTTTCCGTCACACTTAACTAGTACATATTCAATATACTCGCGCTCTTTTTCGGCAAGTGTCATTTCCGACTCAGAAAGTGCCACTTCATCGCTTTGTGCATTTTGCAGAGTGTGCAGAAGAACATCAAAAGAAACTGGTTTAGAGAGGTAGTTAATCGCCCCTAAGCGCATGGCCTCAACTGCTGTGGAAATCGTTCCAAACCCAGTGAGCATAACCATTTTCATAGCAGGATTTAACTCTCTTAACTCCACCAAAATATTGAGTCCGTTTTCACCTTTTAATCTCAGGTCAACAATGGCGTGAGTAGAATCTAAAATCAGATTTTGTGGAATATCGCTGAAGCGAGAAAATCCCACAACATCAATACTTCTGTCTTGGAATTCTAATACTAAAGAACTTACAAAATTGTCATCGTCATCAATCAAAAGGATTTTCACGTTTGCACCTCTTCCAGGATAACTGGCAAGGATAAAAGAGCATGGACATTTTCATTCTTATTAAAAATTTTGAATGTCCCATTCATTACTAATGCAGAGTTAAAAGCATTAAAAAGACCAAGACCTGCACCTTGCTCTTTTGTGCTGTTAAACGGCTCCCCTAATTTTGATAAAACATCGTGAGAGATAACGGCCTCTCTATTGATCACTTCAAAATGAACGAACTCATTGTCCTGATAAATAGTAAGCTGTACTTGGTCTTTTGAAGCATCAAAAGCGTTATCAAAAAGATCCAAGAGAGTTTGAGTGAGTAGCTGCGGATGACAAGATACCGACTGAGCTCTTTCATCAATGAGCAACTTCATCTCAGGGTACGAATTTGCAATCAAGCTTTGGCAAAAGCTCTTAAGCTCAATTCTCTCTCTCATTCCCATAGTTTTTTCTGCACGCATCTCTGATAAATCACGCAAGGCCACTTCACATTGCCCCAAGGCCATTAAGGCCGAATTCAAATCATCCTGCGAATAAGCTTGATGACGGTTCATGCGATCGAGACGAAGCTTAATCGTATTAAGTGGAGTTGCCATCTGATGACAAAAACCTGAAGTCATTGCTCCAACAACTTTCAAGTGGTCCATTCGCTGTTTATAATTCTGAAGTGTTTCTAAACGTTTCTGAAAATGCCTGATGAAGCTCATCAAAAGATTCAAAGTGAAACAAATCAGTCCCATCGTAAAAAGATGAGAATAAAAGTGATGGTAGTTATGGTGATCGGCCCCTGATGAAAGATAAAAGCTTCCCACAACAGCAACAACGGCCAGTGAATAGATAAAATTCCAGACAAACGGCAAAGCAATAATAGACACAATAAGCGGCAGGTAAAAAATTTCAATTAATGGATTGGCCTTCGACATCACGAGCTTCAGGAAGATGAAAAGCTGAAGTAGATCGAAAAAAAGTTGGAAGGCAAGAAAGCTCGAACTAACCTTTTCTTTCCCCTTAAGAGTGATAGTCACGACAGTGTTAAAAACCACCATCAGGACAATACTTAGGACAATATAAGCATAGTTTATCCACAGGAGCTTGCCCATAAAACCATAGGCCACTGCAGTAATAAACTCCACCAGAAGAATTACCCAGCGCAGAGAAATAATGAGAGAGGCCCTCAATAAATTCTCATTAAGCTGGCTTCCCAATGGGAAGAGCCATTTTCTCAATTGGTTAGGTAAGGTTTGCATTCTTTTATCGTCCAGACTGCACCAATATGTTGCAGTTACAAGGGTCCATTTTTTAGCTATAACCGGATTATCTTTTACCGGAGACCACTATGAAAATTGCTACACTTCTTTTAGCTTGTGCCTTTTTTAATATCAAAGCCTATGCCTGTGAACAAGGTGAAATTTCTTTTTCTCAAAATAATGTTTGCGCCAAAGTAGAATGGCAAAACACACCGGTTTTTAATCAATACACGAGTGCCACTATCACATTAAAAAATAACAGCAATTACTCTCTTAACGTCATTCCCTGGATGGTGATGGCCGGGGGACACGAGCACGGTTCTCGTCCGGTAGTTATCACCCCGGTCTCTCCTGATGATTATTTAATTGAAAAAATCTACTTCATGGGTGGAATGAAGGGAGATTGGTTTCTTCGCCTTCAACTTTTAAATGATAAAAAACAAATCGTAGAAGAAAATAGAATGAAGGTTGAGCTTTAATCTATGAAGAGCATCTTTCTTTTTTTATTCGCATGCTTTTCGCTAGGAGTTTCTGCGGCCACGATGCCGACTCTCACTTCTTATCCTTCCGGAAAAGAAAAAAACTTAAACACGGATAAAAAAACAAAGGTGCTAGTGTTCTTGAGCAAAACTTGTCCCTGCACTCAACAGAACATCCCCTACATCAACGAAATGGCCAAAACTTTTCCAGAGATCGAATTCATTGGGGTTCACTCGGTAAGAAATGCAACTGCTAAAGACATTGAAGAAATCAGACAAAACTACAAGGCCGAATTTCCAATTATCGACGACAGTGATTTAAAGATGGCCGATTTTCTGAAAGCGAACCGCACACCTCAAACCTTCATCCTGAACGAAAGCAATGAAGTGCTCTATAGCGGTGGAGTGACTGAAAGAACCAATCCCTACAGTGCTAAAAAACTCTATTTAAAAAATGCTCTCACTGAACTTGCCAACAACCTGGCCATCACTGAGAAAGAAACAAGGTCACTCGGATGCATTATTTTAAGATAATCTTCTTCGCTGCATTTTTCACTCTAGCTTCATGCGGGAAATCTCCCCTCTTTAACAAGCTGGAAAAAACAAAAGAAATCGCCGGGAGCATCCTTCTGGAAGAGCAGCTTCCTGGAGCAGAGAATTCATTTTCTTTAAAATGGAATGTCCCTCCTTCACTAAGTGAACTGGGGATTTTTGAAATCACACTTAACTCTCCTTTAAAAACAACTCAAACTCTAAACGCCTACATCTGGATGCCGGATATGGGGCATGGTTCTTCTCCCATTGTTATCACCCCGCTTTCTTCAGTAAGTTATGAATTTTCAGAACTTGCCTTTATCATGCCGGGACTTTGGGTTTTACATATTGAAGTTTTAGAAAACAATCAGGTGATCTCATCATGGCAAAAATCTATAGTGCTTTAATCCTGATTCTTCTTTCAAGCAATGCTTACTCCGCCTCATGCTGTGGTGGCGGCCAGTCTGCAGCGTCCCTCATGATTGCTGATCATTTGCAGGAATGGACTTTTTCTACTCTTTTACGAAAAGATCTCGGGCAAACCAATAACGATGGCCAGGCCTTAATGGACGACGATGGCAACAAAGATCAAACTATCACCAGCTCCATCGAATACAAAAGACTCTTCACTGACCGCTTCCAGGGCAATACAAGCCTTTCTTTCATTCAAAAAGAGGCCAAACGTCTGGGAAAAAATGAAACTGATTCAGGTCTAGGAGACTTTGGTATTGGTGTTTTTTATGAAGCCGTAACAAATTATAGTTACAATTCGTGGACACCTCGGATTTTTACCGGGATTAAACTCACTATTCCTTTTGGAGAAAACAATTTTAATTCACAAAAAAACCTTCGCACTGATATCCGCGGAACAGGTTTCTATAAAATTGATCTTCCGGTAGTCATGGCCCGTGGAGATTTTAAGGCAAGTCTGTCTCCTCAATATCTTCCAAAACAAAAATATCTCGATTCAACTTATGCTTTTTCTGCTGCCGGGACTTATACCCATTCATTAAGCAGTGAAATTGACCTTTCATCCACTCTACAATGGAATTACCTGGCCAAAAAGAAATATAAAAATCAGACCCTCATCGCCTCCCAATTTTGGGAAGTCTCCCTCTCTCCGGCCTGGAATTTTCAGAAAGATATGAGCCTTAACCTGAACTATAGCGACAGCACTCTTTTGGGAAAAAGCAGGAATTCAGCCCTTTACCGCTCCCTTTCCCTGGGAATGACCTGGTCCGAACTGCTTTAAACAGATCAATTTTACAGGCCTTATAGAGACAAATCCCTATTTTTGGTAAGACTATCTCAACCAATACCTTAGGAGTCTTTATGAAAAAAACAATCGCTTTAATGTCTATGCTTTTATCTCTATCTGCAATGGCCGCTGATTATTCATGTAGCGGAACTGAGCCATTCTGGGATCTAAAGATTGAAGGAAACACTGTCACTTTCAATGAATTTATGGCCGATGAAACAACAACTAAAGAAGAAATCATCTCACGTGTAGATGCTCAAGGTCTAGCTCCAGACTTCGCCTTCGTAGTTGAAACTAAAAATGCAAAAGCGACAATCGTTACTGGTGAATGTAATGATGGAATGAGCGATAACATTTACGAAAAACACATCATGTACACAACTGGTAATACAGTTCTTTACGGATGCTGCAACGAAATCACAAAGTAATTTTCCTGCAATAAAAAAGGCCCTCAAACGAGGGCCTTTTTCTTAGTTTTAGTTAATCTTTGAGTTCTTAGTGGACTTTACCTCTGGATAATCTGCTAAACGCTTTTGCTTGCAACAAGCACCAGAGCATTGAGTGCAAACCTAAAAACCCGCTTTTTCATGACGAGGTCAAGGTCCTAGATCTCGAGAAGCTATGCCGTAGTCTAGACATTCTCATTTTACCTCCTTGGATTCGTGATACACATTCAAGAAAGTTTCTAGTCCGTCCTAGTCCTAGAGAAACGAAACTTTTGGCGTTTTCTCATATTGCCTCCTTTGTTTCTTCTTTCTACATAATCATCATCGCCCTTTTTCGGCCTTTTCTACATGATCTGTATCAGATTAAAACAATATTTTGGTCAGGCGCTATTTAGACTGCACAAACTCCGCAAATCTCACAGACACTTCAGCAGGAGTCACTTTAGGTCTTCCCAATTTCTCAGGAGAACCTTTTTGAGTTTTCATATGAACGAATGTCACTACATCGTTCTTTTTTACCTCTTCAACGATCTCAGAGAATTTCTCCAAGCGGTCAGTTGAGTAGATTTTATCGTAACCAAATCCAGCTGCGATTGTTCCGAATGAAACTCCACCCGTCACAGTCCCCTGTCCACCAGTTGAGTCGTGAGCTTCGTTATCAATCAGGATGTGAACTAAGTTCTTTGGCTTGTAAGCTCCCGCTGTGGCCATTGATCCAGTTCTCATTAAAAGCGCTCCATCACCGTCAAGAACGATAACTTTAAGTTTAGGCTTAACCATGGCAAGGCCCAGCCCAAACGCCAGTGCACACCCCATAGAACCCACCATATAAAGCTGGTTCTTTTGATCCCCTACTTCATAGAACTCTCTTCCTGTTTTACCAGTTGTCGCAATCACTGCGGCGGAAAGCGCAACTGATTTTTGAAGCACTTCAAGAACCGGAGTTCTCGTCGTACGTGCTTTATAATCAAGTTCAAAATGATCAGTGTGAGTGATGCTGAAATCTTTTTTAGAAGCCGCTGGCTTCTTTTGAAGTTTGTATTCAGCGATGTCATCTTTTCTCATGACAAACACGAATGGTTGATTGTGTTTTTTCATGTATTCGTCAGCTGCTTTTAGCGCAGGAGCTACTTCTTCTTCCGTTTGCGGGAAGAAGGCCCACTTAAGTCTCATCGTCTCAAGCATTGCCGTTGTGATTTGCCCCATCAGTTCGTGTTGAGGTTCATCAGCAGGGCCGCCCGGCTCTCCACGAAGAGTCGTGATGATCATAACTGGAATGTTAAACGTATAAGTTAGTGACGTAATCGGGTTAACTGCATTTCCTAAACCTGAGTTCTGGAACATAACAACCGCGCGTTTCCCACCAACTGTTGCTCCTGCCGCGATAGCGATTGCATCACCTTCGTTGACACTGTCGACGAAATCAAATCCGTCTGTGTCGATAACGTAGTTAATGAATGGCTTTAAGTATGAACATGGTGTCCCCGTAAAGAAGTTAAAACCAAGTTCGCGTGCCGGAATTAAAAATTTATCAGCTGTAATCATAAATTATCCTTAGAATTTTTGTCCTTTTGAAACGTCAGCGTAGCTATCAACATCCATCCAGTGTCCATCAATGTACATAACATTGATTTTAACTTTCTTAGATAGAAGGTGGTTCATTAAATCTGGAAGTTTCAGTTTATTGAAGTCTGGAGTTGTTGAAAGCTCTGTAAGGGCCTTTGATAAAACTTCAGATCCAACTTTATTTGTCTTCACAAGACCAATCCACTCACCGCTTGCGTCTTTGTTTTCGCTTGCAGTTCCAAACTTGATTCCTTGAAGTTCAGCAGGAGCTTCATTGTAGTTAGTGCTGTGGTTTCTAGAGCAAAGAACAAAGTCACCTTTGTAATCAGCGGTACGGTTGTTAATTGTGGCATCAACGACAATCGTAATATCTCCTTTTTCTTCTAATAAACGAGAAAGGATGTATTTTCTATAAAGGATGTCACCGTAAGAGATGATTGTGTTATCTGCAATTTGCTTGCTCGCTAAAAACAATGAAGCAAGCTCTGAAGTCGATTCAAAGTTTTCATTGTTCACGTACTTGATGTTTGGGAATTTGAAAGCTTCTTTTTTATACCCTGTAACAATCGCGATATCTTTAATGTCGTGAGCGTAGAAGTTGTTGATTGATTGCTCAATTAACGGTTTTCCATTGATATCGATCAAAACCTTTGGACGGTCTTCAGTTAATTCTTTTAGTTCAGCACCACGTGATGCCGCCAGAAGAACAACTCTTGGAGCGTCAGCGTCTGCTACTGTTAAGTATCTCTTCTCAGCTGCTTCAAGTTCCTTATCGTTTTGCAGACGGAAAAGTTCTGCAACTGATACGATTTTATCTTCAACGTTCATTAAAGATTGCTCTTCAAAGATTGTCTTAGTTACTTGTTGCATCGCTGTTACGGCCATTCTCATTTGGTGGTTGGCCCAGATAACAGTTGAAACACCAGCTTCTCTGAAGACGTTTGTCGGAGTTGCGTAGTATTTAGTTGGAACGATGACAACTGGACATTCTTTTGATCTCTCACCCCATTCTTTCATGAAAGCTAGAATTTCGTCTGGCTTTGAAATTTTTGAGTGCATTAGAATGGCGTTAGCTCCCGCTTTTCTGTAAGCGTCTGCTCTTTTAACTGCTTCTTGTAATCCCCATCCAGCGATCAGAGCTTCTACGCGAGCGATGATGTTGAAATCATCGTCAAGTTTAGTGTCTTGACCAGCTTTGATTTTCCCACAGAACTCTTCGATATCGGCAAGAGGTTGCGCCTCTGTCCTTAAAAATGAGTTTGTTTTTGGGAAGATTTTATCTTCGATACAAACCCCGGCAACTCCACGTTGCTCAAGTTTCATAACAAGTCTTCTCATGTTGTTGAAGTTCCCGTATCCAGTATCACCATCAAGCAGGATAGGAATCTTCGTAGCATCACTCATGTATTCAACAACGTCCAGAACCTGAGTCCATGAAGCTTCGTTGTTATCTCTTACCCCAAGTGAGGCAGAGATTGATAAACCCGATCCCCAGATCCCCTTAAAACCCGCTTCCTGAGCGATGATTGCAGAAATCCCGTTGTGGGCTTCCATTAAAAACTCCAGCTCATTAGACTGAAGCATTTGTCTTAGTTGCGTTGACTTTTTCATAGGTACACTTCCTTATAAACTTTAAATGCCATAAATAAACTAAACATCACAATCAATACACCTGAGGTGCGGCTGAAGTGATGGAAAAACTTCTGCGGGATGCGGTTTTGGTAGCGCTGAACCATCTTTAACAAAAGAAAGAACCAGCTCGCCGAACCGACAGCAATTCCTAGCGACAGGAAAAAATAATTAAAATAGTTAAAATCAAAAGCGTGCCACGATTTAATAATGGCCGCCAGCCCTGACATAGTCGCAATCAATGTCGGGTTTGATGTATAAATTAAAACTCCCAGTAAAAAGAAACTCGATGCTCTCGGAATCTTTTTCTTTGTGTCTTCATCTTCCTCAAAACTCTGGCTCGGACTAAGGATTTCTTTTAGTCCAAAAGCAAAAAGAAAAATCACACCTGCCACTTTAAAAAACATCGTCATCTTTGGAGTAAAAGAAAACAATGAGAGCCCAGTCAGGATGATCATAAAATAAGTGAAGTCCATCACTGAACCACCCAAGGCAATCGAAAAAGCAGAACGGAAATTATGTTTAAGTAAGGTATTCACCACCCAAACGTTGATTGGGCCTACCGGAATACACATTAAAAAACCAATAGCGAGACCTAGGATAAGTGCGATCATGCTTGAGCACTCTCCAGGCGGTGGTAAATCTTTTGTTGATAGATCAACATGATCACCAGCCAGGTGTTGCCAAAAATAATAGCGTAACCAAAAAGCCATTCAGGCCTGTCGAATAAAAGTGCAAAAATAAGGAAAGCGATATGCCATGCCGGCCCGATAAGACCCCATAACTGAATGGCACGGTAATTCTTCTCAATATAATTTTTGCATTCAAACTTTAAGGAGCGCCCTTCGTTGCCAGCTTGAAGAGTGCTGAAACCTAAATATGTCGTCAGCATAAAAAGGCGAATTTTTGATTCTTTTGGATTGGCCTTTGCTACTGCAAGCTTCTGACGAAGCTCTTCAACTTCTCTTTGAACAAAACCGCCGTCTCCGCGGTCGTATGAAAGGTATTCCATCAGGTAGTGATCGTAGATGATTGAGTGAAGCGCCTTACTTAATCCGGCAGCAATCACCAGGTACACAGTCGGGATTGACCCCATCATTGGCATCGCCTTCGCCACACCAAAACCAAGTCCGATGTAACAAGCAATGTTTGAAGTGTAATCCACCAAACCATCAATAAAGCGGCCAAACTCAGAACCGTTCTTTTTCATTCTCGCCTGCATGCCATCACAGCAGTCTAGGACAGCAAAAAGGAAGAAAAAGAAAGCTCCCCATTGAAACTCTGCTTTATAAAAAAACCAGGCCGCAGTAAAACCCGAGACAAACGAAGCAAATGAATAATTATTCGGAGTCAGTGGCAGCGGGTATAAAAGTTTAACGATCACAAAAGCAATCGGTCTGAAAAAGTAAACATCCAGAAATTCTTCTGCATGCACGTTTTTTAATGAACTTCTATATTCTGCAAGCCAAGTCACTACACTTCTCCAAAAAGTTTTTTCGCGCGCTCATAATCTTCACGGTTATCGATCTCAACCCACTTGTCACTTACTGACTGGTGAACTGACATATCGTGCGTATGCAGGAACTCGTTCATCACGTGCTCCCAGTTTTTAGAAACGTTCTTTTCATCAGCAAGGAACTTCTTGCACTCGTTGAACATATCGTCTCTGTACTCTTTAGAAAATTTCAGGATGCCGATGGCTTCACCTGCGAAAGTGTACTTTTCACGCTCTTCTGCGCTCACGGCACGCTTGTCGATCGTCATGCGGACAAAACCGTCTTTATCGATCATCGTCTTCGCGCATTCGATATCATCGATTGAACTCTCACCAACCAGAATCTGGTTAGGGTTTGTGTCTTCAACGAAAGCTCTTAGGATTTGTGTTTCATAAATCAGGTCGGCATCAAAAAGAAGAAAGTCTGTCTCTACTTTTTCCAGACCAAAAAAAAGTGAATAGGTGTTGCCTTTTACTTTGTAATCATCGTTAACGGCGAAAGCTAAATTGAAGTTGCTTTTAAATTTTTGCAGGTATTCTTCAAGGACTTCGCGTTTATATCCAGTCACCACAACAACGTCTTTAACTCCAACAGCAGCAAGGCTATCGAAGTGCCAGTCCATTAGTGCTTTTTCTTTAATTGTTAAAAGCGACTTTGGGTTTGTTGTTACATCAGCAATACGAGAGCCGTATCCTGCGGCCAAAATCAGAGCAGTTAAACTAGACACAGGTTACCTCTCTTTTTTGCCCATAGACGGTCCATCGTGCGCTTTAATGGTTTGTTATGATCTTTTTTGTAATCAAAAATCGTCACGGCATCTTGAGAGTCCGAGAAACATGTTCTTCCGTGAAGCACTTGCGAATCGTAAGTTAGGAGGATTTCTCCTGCTTTAAAAGTGTGACGGTATTGATTGTCTGAGTGCTCAATTACCGAGTCCAGAGTATCAATAGCGTACATTTGCTCTTCAGTTAACGGGTTATTCGTTTTTCTGTGAGCTGATTCCATGTATGGACGAAGGTGGCGGAACATTGGTTCGCCTTTTTTATTGTAAGTCAGGATCGGAGCTTCGTAAGTAGCATCGGCCACTCCACGTTGTTCCCAGATAAAATTCTTTTCCAGGATCGCTAAAACATCCGGGTGTTTTTCTTTTAGGATTTTGTGAACTGTCAGGGCGTTAACCAGAATGTTCTCTCCACCTGCCATTGCCGGAGCAATACAAGAAAGAACCAGGTATTCCCAGTGGTATGGAACGTTCACGTTGTCAGTATGGATTGTTCCACCTTCGCGAGTCTGGTGGTAACGAGCTCCTTTCACCATGGTGTTGTGACGGTCGCGATCAAAAACACAAATAACTTTATCACCAGCTTCGTTTTGTACTAGAGGCTCACCCAGGACGTTTCCTAAAAGCCAGCTGATCGTTCTTTGTTCTTGAATTGTATACTTATTGTGAAGATCAACAAATGGTCTAACGATAACGATGCGCTTTCCGTTTTCCAGTTCGTTTCTGATCTCTTCAACTTCTTTTAAAAAAGTTGGGCAATCGTCACTCTCTAACGTCTTAGCGTCTTCGATGCGATCGTACTGATGAAGGTTCTTAATGAAATCGTAAATTTCGTTTTGTGCTTCTGTTGAAAAAGCATAGGTAAAATTGTCATTTAACATCGGGTTTTCCCTCGAAAAAGTAATCCTAAAAAGTGCGGTAAAAATAGCACTCTCAGGAAGGGAAAACAACCTAATAAGGCTCATGAGAAAAACTCTCAATGCGCTCTGTGTAAATGTAAGTGCAAAAAGCCTTACGCCACGCGTGTTACGACAAAGCGTCTAACTCTTTATCGTATTTAGCCTGGATAAATTCTAGATTTTCATTGGAGTTGGTCAGCTTTTCAAAGAGCTCATCAATCATGTGGTTAAGTTTTCCGACCGCATGGGCGTAGTCAGTCAACTTGGCCGTATCGTTGGCAAGCGTAGCCTTTTCCAACTCGTTATTGATGCGCTTAAGCAGGTCTTCGTTTTTAGTGATCTCACCTTCCAGGCGCTCAATTTCTTCTTTGATCGGCTTCGTTTGTTTAGCGCGCTCAATAGTCAGCTCGGCCCTTTTTTGTTTAATCTCTTTTTCAGAAAGCTTTTTGGTCTCAACTTTTGGTTTTGTCTCTTCGCTTTCCCAACCGATTTTTTCTAAGAAATCGTCGTATGTTCCGTTAAAAAACTCGGCGTTCCCATTATGGAAAATAACCAGTTTAGTCGCCAGGTTCTTAAGCATGATTTCACTGTGGGTAACAATCACAACAGCACCAGGAAAGTTTCCAATCTCTTCGGTTAAAGACTCAATCGATTCCATATCCAAGTGGTTGGTAGGCTCATCCAGAAGCAGGAGGTTTGCCGGTTTTGCCAGGATTTTTCCCAATAAAACGCGGGCCCTTTCTCCCCCGGAAAGAACTTTGATTTTCTTTTTTGCCAGGTCCCCTTCAAACATCATCGTCCCACAAATATTGCGGACACTTGAAATTGAAAGATCATTATTTTCCTGCTGAATTTCTTCAGCAATCGTGTTTTCCATATTCAGGCGATTGATATTGGTCTGACCAAAATGGCCAATCTGTGCTGAAGGGTGAAAGCTCACTTTTCCAGTGACTGGAGTTAAGTATCCGCCGATAATGTTTAGTAATGTCGATTTTCCTTTTCCGTTTTTCCCAATGATCCCGATTCTATCTTCGCGGTTAATCGGAAAACTCAGGTTGTGAAAAAGATTTTCCTCTTTTCCTTCATAGTGAAAACTCAGGTGTTTGACTTCGGCGATTTGTTTCCCCGGACACTCCACAAAACGGAACTTAAAGCCCAATGAATCAACATCAGCAAGCTTGTCCATTGAACTCATTTTCTCCAGCGCTTTCACTCTCGATTGCGCCTGAGCTGCTTTAGAAGCCTTCGCTTTAAATCTCTCGATAAAAGCTTCCATTTCCTTGCGTTTTTTATCTAAATTTTCGCGCGTCTTTTCGTACATTTCTTCGTCTTGAAGAATCTGTTCATAAAATTTAGCGGTATCGCCCTTGATTTTCTTTAACTGCTGGCGGTGAAGCCCCATTGTGTGAGTCACAACATCATCCATAAACTCGCGGTCGTGGGTGATGAGCATGATTTCCCCTGGGAAATTCTTTAAAAAGCTCTTAAGCCATCTCATACTGACGATATCGAGGTAGTTGGTAGGCTCATCCAAAAGCAGAAGATCTGGCGACTGCAAAAGCACCTTCGTCAGGTTGATCCTGATTTGATAACCACCTGAAAAGCTCTTGGGGTCACGGGCGAGGTCGGGCTCCGAAAACCCCAGACCAAAAAGAATTTTTTCGGCCTCGTGTTCTTTGAAATCTTCAGGGTTTAAAACCTGAGTGCATTCTTCCAGGACAGTAGGCTTGGTAAAGTGAATATGTTGTTCAAGGGCACCGAGTCTATACCCCTTTGGGATAGAAATTTCTCCCCCATCAGCAGATAACTCTCCGAGAATTAGTTTAAAAAGCGTCGATTTACCCGAGCCATTTCTTCCAACCAGACCGACTCTTTCTCTTGGTCCTAATTGAAAACTGACATTGCTGAATAACTCTTGTGCACCGAAATGTTTGGATAAATTTTTGGCCTGTATCATTGTGTTCTCGCTATAGGGGCCATCTTATGCTAAAGTCTCCCAAAATTCATTATAAATTTTGACCATGCCATAAACCAAGGATTAGCCTTCTATGTCTAAGAATTACTCAAAACTAAAAAACATTGCCGTCGTAGCTCACGTTGACCACGGTAAAACAACAATGGTTGATTGTCTTTTAAAGCAATCAAATACATTCGACGAGCGCGAGCAGGTTGCTGAACGTGTAATGGACTCAGGCGATATCGAAAAAGAACGCGGGATCACAATCACGGCTAAAAACTGTGCGTTCATTTGGAAAGACACAAAAATTAACCTTCTGGATACTCCAGGCCACGCCGACTTCGGTGGAGAAGTTGAAAGATCACTTATGATGGTTGATGGGGTTCTACTTCTAGTAGACGCTTCTGAAGGACCTCTTCCTCAAACTCGTTTCGTTCTTCAAAAAGCAATGGAGAGAGGAATCAAGATTTCTGTTGTTATCAACAAAATCGACAGACCAGATGAAAGAATTGAAGAAGTTAAAAATGATATTGAAAACCTTTTCCTGGAAATGGCTGATCAATTAAATATCACTGATTTCGATCTTGATGTACCTATCCTTTACGCTTCTGCTAGATCTGGATGGGCAACTCACGATCCAAAAGTAGTTAGAACTGACGTTCACCCTATTTTAGATTTCATGGTTTCTGATTTCTATCCAGAACCACAAGTTGCTCAA
Source organism: Bacteriovorax stolpii (assembly GCF_002872415.1). Taxonomy (GTDB): domain Bacteria; phylum Bdellovibrionota; class Bacteriovoracia; order Bacteriovoracales; family Bacteriovoracaceae; genus Bacteriovorax; species Bacteriovorax stolpii. The sequence continues at coordinate 3,258,092 of NZ_CP025704.1, forward strand.
GGTGAAGATCTTCAGCTTCTTGTAACAAACCTTGGATACTCAAACTACCTGGGGCCATTAGTTATCGGAAGAATTCAAAGAGGTATTATCAAGAAAAACGGTAACTACACACTTTGTGACATTGAAGGAAAAAATAAGTCATACAAAATCACAGCGATTCAAGAGTTCTCAGCTCTAAGAAACATCGACGTTGATGAAGCTCGCGCTGGTGAGATCGTTACAATTGCCGGTATTACGAACGCGAAAATCGGTGACACGGTTGTTTCGACAACTAAGATCGAACCACTTCCACGTATCACTGTTGAGCCACCAACTGTAGGGGTTCAGGTATCAGTTTCAACTTCTCCTCTATCAGGACAAGAAGGTGAATACTTAACTTCTAGAAAATTAGAAGAGTTCTTAGAAGACTCTGTTAGAACAAACGTTGCTCTTCAATATGAACCAACTGACGATCCAAAAGTTTACATCCTAAAAGGAAGAGGTGAACTTCAGCTAGCAATCGTATTCGAAGAACTTCGTCGTAAGGGATTCGAGTTCATGGTTGGTCGTCCTCAAGTTCTTTTCCAAACTGCTGAAGATGGAACTAAATTAGAGCCATTTGAAAAAGTCGTTCTAGATATTCCTTCAGATGCAACTGGCCCAATCACTGAAAAACTATCTATCAGAAAAGGGATCATGGAAAACATGATGCCCCTTGGAGAAGATAGAACAAGAGTTGAGTTCATCATTCCTTCAAGAGGATTAATTGGTTACCGTGGTGTGTTCTTAACAGACACAAGAGGTGCTGGTTTAATGTCTTCTGAATTCCTGGGATACCGTCCATTCGTCGGAGAAATGCTGGCTCGTCAAAACGGTGCGATCATCTCTGACCGTCTTGGAAAAATGACTCCGTATGCACTATTCAACCTTCTAAGTGTTGGTAGACAATTCGTAGTTCCAGGGGAACCAACATACGAAGGACAAGTTATCGGTGAACACACTCGTCCAAACGATACAAACGTAAACGCTGTTCGTGAAAAGCACTTATCTTCAGTTCGTACTGCAGGTAAAGACGAAAACATCACTCTTCCACCTATCGCTCCAAGAACTCTTGAATGGGCACTAGACTGGATCGACAACGATGAATGGGTAGAAGTCACTCCAACTTCAATCCGCATCAGAAAGAAAGAACTTGCTCAAAACAAGCGCTCTGTTGTTAGAGGATAGTTTCTTTTTTTAACAAAAGATCACAAAGGCCTGCGTAAATCGCAGGCCTTTTTTTTTGCCTTTTTCCAAACTTTACAATGCCCTTGTGAGTGAAGCAGAATTGTTTAAGAAACTCTAACAAGGAAAGTTGAAATGAGAAGTTTAGTTCTAGGACTAGTAACCCTGTTTTCTGTAAGCGCGCACGCCCTGACTGTTGACTCAATTGCCTTTGACGACAAAGTCACTGTTGCAGGAAAAGAATTAGTGCTTAACGGAGTGGGAATCAGAAAAGCGACATTCTTAAAAATCAAAGTTTATTACGGGGCCCTTTACCTGACGGCAAAAACTACAAACTCAGGGGCATTCCTGGGGACAAATGAGCCGAAACAAATCACTATGCAATTTGTCCGCGACGTAGACGCAAAAGATCTTAAAAAAACTTATAAAGAAGCTTTTGAAGGCGCTAATAAAGAAACATACAAAAACATGCTCCCTACCTTTGAAGCTTTCAACAACAACTTCACCGACATTAAAAAAGGCGAAAGAATGGTCTTTACCTTCCTTCCTGACGGTGTAGTGCTAACACTTGCTGGGAAAAGCTTCCCAAAGGCCGGCGATGCTGCTTTCTCTCATGCCATCCTGAATATGTGGTTTATTAACCCTCTAGACGAAGGTCTAACTAAGGGTTTACTTGGCCAGTAGCTTTGGAATACATAATATTATCGCGCCCTTACCCCAAGGGCGCCCCAAAACTGCGCCATTTTTGATAGAAAATACCTATAAACAATCCTACTTGACACAATAAAAACATATAGATATAAATCTTATCTCAAGATCTGAGCAATTTCGTCTAAGCTTATTTAAAAGGAATTGTTGTAAACTTATACTAAGAGGAGCAACAGGGATATTTATGGAGAGAAAAATGCACGTAACGATCGTGGACGATGTGAAAGATAACTTAAAAAGTTATAACGAATTATTATCACCAACATTCAATCTTGAACTCATCCAGAATCCAGTAGACCTTCTAAGTTTCCTTGGAAAAACCGAAACAGATCTTATCCTTCTCGATCTGCATATGCCGACGATGAATGGATTTGAACTCTATGAAAAATTTAAAACATCTCATCCAGACCTTCCTGTTATTTTCTTAAGTGGTGACCCTTCAGAAGAATCAATCATTAAAGGTCTCAACCTTGGTGCAGACGATTTTATCGTTAAGCCTGTCTCTCTAAGAGAGCTGGTAGCGCGTATTAAGAATAAGATCAACACGAAGCAAGCTCAGGCGAATGAATCAGAAATCATTGCCTTTGATGGCTTTAAACTTCACTGTGAAATGCAAATGGCAGAAATTGGAGAAGAAAAAATCCAGCTTACGCCAATTGAATTCAAACTTATCCACCTTCTGGCAAAAAACCCAAATAAGGTTTTCTCTCGCGAGTACATCACGAACCTTCTTTGGCCGAACATCCACGTTCAAAACCAGAACATTGATACTCACCTTTCTAATCTTAGAAAGAAACTGATGCCTTTTTCTAAATACATCCGCACGATTAAATCGCGTGGGTATATTTTAAGAATCGGCTAAAAAGCTTTTTCGATTTCTTCGACTAAAAACTGAAGCCCATTTTGCTTCTGCACTTTCGTCATTGGATTGTGATCCCCAATATCCGATAACGCCTGAAGAAAGCTCGCATCCGTCAGTTCTTTTTCTTCAATAATGATAGACCCGAGTTTTTTATGGGCCTCTAAGGCATTAAAGAACTGCTCGTTCTTTTGAGCGATCTTCAAAGGAATATAAATCGATTTTTTTCCGACTGCGATCAATTCGCACACCGTCCCAGCTCCAGAGCGGGAAATAGTCACTGTGGCCAGTTTAAAGAGGTCAATCATCTCTGTTCCGATAAAAGGAACTGCGATGTAATCAGGGTGCTTTAGCTTTGTGCTGTAGTCATTAAAGAAGGCCTTCCCTGTCTGGTGAACAATCAGATATTTCTCAGTTAAAAAAGCGAAATTCTTTTCAATAAGCTTATTGATTAACTGAGCTCCATTTCCACCACCAGTAACAAACATAATCGGCTTTGAAGTTTCATTGATCACTCTGCCGTTGATTTTTATCGGCTTGATCTCATCGGTGTAACACTCTTCTCTTAGCGGATAACCAGAGAAGTAGGTTTTGTTTTCATCGAAGTATTTATATGAATCTTCAAAACTAATGAACACACGGTTGGCGAAGATCGAACAGATTTTATTGGCCAAACCTACGCGGCTCGTTTGCTCGTGAATAAAAGATTTTTTCCCTTGAAGTCTTGCGGCCAAAACCACCGGTACAGAAACGAATCCACCAGTTGAAAAAACTAAAGTATTTTTTCTATCAAATTTCCAAAGCAGTTTAAAAGAATCCACTAGCCCTAAAAACACGCGGATAATGTCTTTCATATTTTCCAGAGAAAGATAGCGTCTTAGTTTTCCGGTGCGGATGGGATGATAAGTAAGCTTGTAATCCTGAACCAGTTCGCGTTCGATGCTGGCAATACCACCGATATAGTGAACATCGTAACGAGCATCTTCATTGATTTTTTTAATAATAGTCAGCGCCGGCATAACATGGCCGCCAGAGCCCCCACCTGTAAAGATCAACGTTTTTTTGTTAGACATAAAGGCCTCAGGGAAAATAAAAAGCGCCCCCATAAGGGAGCGCTATGAATTAGATGCCTTTATTATAAGTAGAAAAGATTAAGAACGGAAAGATCTTTCAGATCTGTTGCCGTTTCTGTCTCCATTTCTGTGGTTGCTTCCACTTCTAAAGCTTGGACGACGATCGCGGTCTCCACCACCGAAGTGTGGACGGCTCATTGGTGCCGAGCGAGTAAGCTCGAAACGCACAGTGCGGTCGATGATCATCGGAGTGTTAACTTTTAATAAAACTTCACCATATTGCTCAGGAACTTCTAAAAAAGAAAATGTTTCTTTCATGTCTACGTTTCTGATCAGGCGCTCTTCTACTTTAACCATATCTGAGATTGATCCCAGAAGTGATTTAAGAGTCAGGCCGTGGTCTTTACCGATGTTAACGAAGAATCTCATGTTGCCAGAGTGGTTTGGACGTCCCTGGTCTCTGCTTCCTCTGTCGTTGCCTCTATCATTTCCTCTGTCATTGAACTCACGGTTCTGACGGTCTCTGTTTTCAGGACGTCTTTCCTGGATTTCAAGTGATGGTGAATGATCGTAACGAGAGATTTGAGATTTGAAGATATGGTTGTACATAACTTTCAATAAATCTTCTTTTGAAAGCTCACTGAACTTTTCAGTAAACACAGGATCTGTAGAGAGTTTATCAAGATTTTCGATAACATTATCGAACTTCTTAAGTTCTTTTCTAACCATGACTTCCTTTAACTCCGCTGGAGTTGGAAGAGTGGCCTGAACAATACGAGCTTTCGTATTGTTTTCTACCATGCGAAGTCTGTATCTTTCTGACGGCTCAACAAGGGTGATGGCAGTTCCTTTCATTCCCGCGCGACCTGTACGGCCGATACGGTGAACGTAAGACTCGATATCCTGTGGAAGACCGAAGTTGATTACGTGAGTAAGGTTGTCTACGTCAATTCCGCGAGCGGCAACGTCTGTACAAACCAGCATGTTGATCTTTTTAAGTTTGAAGTTCTTCATTGTGATGTCACGTTGTTGTTGTGACATATCACCGTGAAGTGAGTCTGATGGATAACCACGAGCGTTTAGTTCGTCAGCAAGAGTTTTAGCATCTACTTTTGTACGGCAGAAAATCATTCCGTAGTAGTCTTCCAGAGAATCAAGGATTCTGCAGATAGCTTCGCTCATGTTGTTGTGGCGAACAACGTAGTGCTTTTGATCGATAGACTCGTTAGATAAAGTTTTCTTTTGAACTTTAACAACAAGAGGATCTTTTAGGTAAGTTTTAATTAGAGAAAGGATTGGAGCTGGCATAGTTGCCGAGAACATCCAAGTTTTTCTGTCTTCACCAAGGTTAGAAAGAATTTGTTTTACGTCGTCGATGAATCCCATATCCAGCATTTCATCAGCTTCATCCAGGACAGCGTATTTAGCGTTGTCTAGAATTAAAACTCCACGATCGATAAGATCCAGAACACGTCCTGGAGTTCCTACTACGATTTGTGGGCGATCTTTTCTTAATCCTCTGATTTGTCCTTCAAGAGAAACACCACCGTAAACAGCAAGTGTTTTTACTTTTTCGTACGTAGAGAATTTTTTAATTTCTTCAGTAATCTGGTTAGCTAACTCGCGAGTTGGAGTTAAGATTAGTGCTTGAACATCGCGGTTAGTGAAGTCGATCTTGTTTAATAGTGGAAGTGAGAAGGCAGCAGTTTTACCTGTACCTGTTTGCGCTTGTCCTACAAAGTCTGTTTCTGTTGTTGCAAGTGCTGGAATAGCTTGAGCCTGGATTTCTGTTGGCTCTACATAGCCCCTCTCCGTGATCGCTCTAATTAAAGATTCACGTAGTGGCAATTCTTGAAATGTCACTTAATACCTCGTCTGAATGTGGTTCCACCGATCTTAATTGCTTGAAATGAAACCTGAACCACTAGACGCAAAAAAAGCAACATCGAAGGGAGAAACGTTAAAATGTTATAGGCTTCATACGTCATAAATAACGATACGACTAGCCCAATGTGTAAAAAAGATTAGAATTCGAAGCTTAATCGTGGGTTAAAGGCCAATCCACCGATGTAAGTCTGGGGTTTTCCGAAATATAAATGGTATTCAACCATTAAGTCAAAGCTCGACTTACCGACTAAATAAATTCTAATCCCTGCCCCAGGAATAAGCCCAACAAGAGTCCCTTCCTTGATTTTAGTGCTCAATTCCTGCCCTTGAGAATTCAGGTAGCGTCTTCTCACACCGTAGTCCCCAATTGAGAAGGCCATGCTTCCAATCCAATCTGTCTTAAGCGTTCCCTTTTCAAAAAGAGGCGCATGGTAATCAGCAAATAAACGGTACTGAAGCGCGCGGATAACATCAGGAATGTTTTGATTACTTCTGTCGCTGATAATCTCAACAGCAAACCCGGTCTGAATCTTTGTCGTCATATCACCAACAAAACGAAATGATGTCAGCATTGACCCATTATCTAAAGACGGGTGAAACTTTTCGTAGTTAGAATTCAAGTAACCGAATGAGAATTGTAAGTAGCGCCTTAACGTGTTGTCATAAACTGCAATGGCAATCACATCATTCTCAAAAGTTGGTGCTTTTTTATTATCATCAAGCCTGATCTCACCGTCTTTAACCACTGGAGCAGCTGTTGGTGTTTGAGTTTGGACTTGAACAGGTGCCTCTGTTGATGGCCCAAGTTGTAACTGCCCATCTATTGGGTTGACCGGAGCTTCTTTTTTAACAACTGAAGCTGACTCAATCGGTGCAATTGCAGGAATCGCTTCCGATGGCTCAACTGTTTTAGCCGCATCTTTATTAGCTTCTTTCGAAATCAACTTTGATTTCTTTTTTGATTTAGCTGTCTTCTTCTCAACTGGTGGGTTAACGACGTCATCGTTTGGTATGACCAGGGCCTCTGCCGCTGGAGGAGCGACGACTTCAACACCATGAGGAATTTCAGCTGGCTTAGCGTCTTTGTCGCCGTCAGCGCGCTCAATGATCTTTCTCGTTCCTTCTTCCGTAATACTTAAAGGAGCACTCTCAATCACTTGTTGAGCATGTGCTTGTGATAATGACAAAAGTAAAAACCATCCTAGTAATTTCATAGAGCCAACATTCCTTAGTTAACACCAATTGTGTTTTTAATATTGCGGATAAGTTCACGCGACTTTGGACGAACTCTCTGTGCACCTTCTTCCAGAATTGCATCGATCTTTTTCGTATCGGCCATCAGTTCATTATAAATATCGCGAGGTCCTTTCAAAGTGTTGTTAAGTACATTTAAAAGATCGGCCTTTGCTTCTCCCCATCCGATACCACGCAGGTATCTTGCTCTTAAGTCTTCAGTCTGCTCTTTAGTAGCAAATGTCTGATAGAAATCAAAAATCAACGAATCGTCCGGGTTCTTGGGTTCAGTTGGTCCGCTTGAGTCCGTAGTGATTCTGTTTATTAATTTTTGCAGCTCTTTTTCCGTAGAAAAAAGTGGGATGTGGTTATTGTAACTCTTACTCATCTTTCTTCCATCAAGCCCCACCAGCAGCTTGTTTCCTTCTGCAACGATGGCCTTTGGTGGATTTAAGAAAGCGACGTCTTTTGTTTTGTCATTTGTTCTGATGAACTCGGCCAGCGACTTCGTATTTTTTTCGTGGTCTAAGTTCTTTCTGATTTTTTCATAACCTGGAACGTAATTGCTGTTAAATGAGTGCGCGATATCACGGGCAATCTCTATGTGCTGAAGTTGATCTGCCCCAACAGGAACAACATCTGCATTTAAAATCATAATATCGCAGGCCATGAGCACAGGATAAGAAAATAACCCCATGTTTACGCCAGCATCTTTATCGCGCTGTTCTTCTTCGTTGGCCTGAACCATTGCTTTATAAGCGTGGGCCCTGTTCATTAAGCCTTTGCTGGTAAAGCAGTTCACAATCCAGTTTAATTCCAGGATTTCCGGAACATCACTTTGTTTATAAAGAGTGACTTTTTTTGGATCAAGACCCATGGCCAGCCATGTGGCAGCCACTTCATAAATATAATTTCTTAAAAGTTTTGCATCGTGAACGCCAATCAACGAATGGTAGTCAGCGATGAAATAGTATGAATCGTATTCACCAGAGTTCGCCATCTCAATAGCTGGCTTGATAGCTCCAATGTAATTTCCCAGGTGAGGCATCCCCGTCGGTTTGACCCCAGTTAAACAGATTTTTTTAGACATAAATTCCTTCTTAGAGAGACGCCTTCTATTCTAGACAATTTTAGGCGTTCTAAAAAGGGGAAATCAGTCTCTGTGGCGATTAGTCATTGCTAATGACAGATAAAGTGACGTAATCCTGATAGGTTCCCGGGTCTTTATCATCGACAGTCTTAATAGCGACCTTAATCGGCACCAAAGCGCCCCCTGAAGGAGTTTTTCCAGTGCCACTGGCAATGGTTACTGGAGAAGCTGCCGAAGAGGTTAAAGTCTTAATAGAGTTATTGGCGTAGAAGTCATAACCGATTTGCGACTTTACTCCGGTACCACCTACGCGCTTTAGAAGTCCGTTGTTACTTGAAGACACTTTCAGAATATAACCAGAGTTACTGACAATGCGGACATCAAAGCCCAATTGTTCGCCTTGCTCTAGTTCTCCAAAGTCCAGTGTTTTTGAAGTCTGATTGCCATCATAAGTTCCACCAGTGTCGACCATTGATAGTGAAATGAACTTGGCGACATTTAGATAAACGTAAAGGTCGCGATAGCCTTCATAAGAAACAATATTTGTATACGTCCCCGAGTAAAGTTGGACCTGGACAACATCGTAATAAGTCCCGGCGCTAGGAGGAGAACTAGCATCAATTGGTGAAAGTGAAAAATAATAATTCAGGTTTTTTGATGAACCTTTTGAAAGTGTATCGAAGATGACTTCATTGGTAGAAGAGATATCACTTGGTTCTTTCAATACCCCAGTGGCGTTATTATTTTTATAAAAGTTGTAATACAAGTACCCAACCCAGGTCGTAATATTGTATCCGCGACGGTTGTAGTTTCCCGCCCAGCCTTTAGTAAAAGCGAGAAAGAAATTATTACAGTTTGAACTGTTACCACCCTGACCTCTACTAACCTGAACAGTCCCGGAAACAATTGGGTTAGTGTCCCCAACTCCATAAGCAAATGTCGGAACAGTTAAATTGTAATCACAATCTGCAAAAGCATTGCTTAATGGAAAGAGGCTAAAGGCAAAGAGTAAGGCCGCTATTGATTTCATTTTCATAACTCGCTTCCTCCATCCGGCAGGATAATATCACCGGTATCCACCATTCCCTGCTTCTTCCCTGTCATATCAATCTGTGCTGGTGAAAAATTATCATCATCAAGCTGAATGGTTCCTAAACCTGGCTCAACTCCTTCGATAAAAAATTCTCCTTCACGGTCAGTAAAAAATGGCGTGCTTTTTTGTGTCTGGGCCGAAGTAAAAAATCCAACTTTAAGCGCCAGTGGATTTTTATTCTGATCAACAATTCTTCCCTTTAAAACCAGAAGCCCAGCTTTTCCAATGACAAATAAATGTCCGCTGTCTCTTCGTGGATAAACCACAAAACTCTCTTGACCTAGAATATATCCCGGATCCAGATTGCTTGGGTCAAGTTGAAGTCTTCGGTATTGATAAGGTGCTAAACTTGAAACCAACGATTCGCCAAAAAGCCCTGTCGTCGTGTCGTTAACTCCTCCAGCCGTCTGGACTCCGAACTTCTGTCCACTCCATTCTTTATTTGGCTTAAAAATAACAAAGCTGTTTGAAATCGGTCGGGCAATTGAGAAGGCCGAATCATCGCCATTGTGAACAAAAGCAAAAGCACTTAAAAGACGCACACTGGTTTTGTAGCCTTCAGCCTGGCCATTATTTTTCATCACCTCTTGTCTCGCCCCTAAATCGGCCAGAACCGTGTTGTATTGCAGATCAAGAGAAGCATTTTTAGAAGAGTTATTGTCATCGGCAGAAGCTGAAACTTTAAGGTCGTTGAATTTTTTCCCGGTGTCTCTGATAACCGTTAAACGTTTTGTCTGCGATTCTTTTTCATAAAAGGCCGAGGCAAATGTCGAACTCTCACCAAACGTCATGTTAAAGAAAAAGTAAATCTGATTAGACCAGGTTCTGAATTCATCTCTGCTTCTTCCGGCATAGGCGGTCAGTGAGCTCGATTCAAAAATCTTGGTTGTTAAACTTCCGTTAAAGGCCAAGCGTGCATTTTCAGCAAGAGTTGGATTTTGATAACTTCCACCTAATGCCACATTGAAGCGTTCAAAGAGAGGCACGCTATAAGAAGCTGTGACAGTAACATCAAAACGATTTTTAAAATTCTCACCGGCCTCATTAAAAAAAGGCGAACGGTATTCAACCTTAGTCGTTAAAGTATGCGAGTCATACCAATAGGCTCCGAATAAATTGAGCTGATAAGTGGCCTGAGTGACATAACCGTTATTGAAATCGTTTTTTGTTCCGGCCACATCAAATGACCAGTTACCATAGGCAGAAGACAGAATATGGTTAGTTCCCAGCATTGTGTACTTTTTATTTCCCTGAGCATAAGCAGAAACAGTCCAATGTTTATAAAGCCCATGCTGGTAAAAACCAGAAGCAAAGGCCCCATTGTCTTCGTTATATTTTAAATTTCCGTCAACTTCCGAAGATGGATACCCAGTCGCTAGTGCGTATCGACTTACACCTTTTGCTAATAAATCCAAAGAGCCTGATTCATTAAAAGTGAAAGTTCTGGTGACTCCAAATTCATCAGTCACTTCAACCACAATGCGGTTAAGCCCGTTGTTCAGTGGAATATCTTTTACGGAGTAACGGCCGGCACTCATGTACTCAGACTTAAGTAAAATGTTATTCACGTAAGTTTTAACCAATGAACGGCTATCGACTTGGAACTCAAAAGAGGACGTTGGCGTTACAACACGGTAAGGATTCAGTGAGAAGTCTCGGTAGAAAGAAAGTCCTCCAAGAGAGTAGGCCTGCTGATAACCAATAATGGGATAGTTCACATCCCCCGCTTCAATTCTTTGCATGCGGTTAGGTCGATCAAAGATCGCGCGTGTTCCCTGTCTTCCCCACTGTCTGTCTCTCGTCGAGAGATAAGTCATGCGGTTTTCCAGGGCCACTTTCTGGATGTTCATAAACGCATCTGTTTGTGCTGTAAATGAATCCGTCTGATTAGTGTTATGATTAAAAGTCTGCTCTAACTTATAGTTTAGCCCCAGCGAAAAAGGTGCTGGCTCAATCGCCTTGCGTGAATAATAAGGAATTAAATCGTCGTAGACGTTAGCATCTGTCGGGCGCAAATCTGCTGGAGGAATCTGAACCGAAAGTCTTAACTCTGACGGATGATACTGCACTTTAAAAGGCAGTTTATCCGGACTGACATCACCGTCGCTGACGGGATACTTCATAATTTTGTCTTCGCGGATTTTATCAATCAGAAGTTTTCTTAACTCCCCACCTGAGATAGAAATAATTTTATCTCCCTGAAGGGTGACCGAAACTTCTCCAATGAAAAAATCTCCCAGCGACACATCAACCGGAGTCTTTTTTTCTTCGCTCGCTTTCCCAAAAACTTTTTTGAAAAGTTCATCTGTAGATTGAGATTGAGACTGAGCCTCTGCTTTATAAAGCGGACCTAACAGAACCAGGGTCGATAAAAAAATAGGTTTTAAATTAATCTTTATCAAAACTAATTTTCACCTTATCTGTAGACTGAACATCTTTGAACTTGCCACTTTTCTGAAAATGAAAAATGCGCTCGCTTTCTGCCAGGACATTTTCTCCGATCATGCCTTTAAGTTCTTCGCCTTCAATCGTGATATCTTTTTTACCGCTAAACTTGATGACCAGGTTCGAAAGCACTTGGTGCTTTTTACCTGCATTATTCATTGTTAATGAAACCTTCTTCTCATCCACTTCCATTTTCTTTAAAGAAACATCAGAAGAAAGTCCTTCTGGCTCAACATAAAGTGCTGCTACATAGCGAAGCAGAACTTTAATACTGGCCTTTTGCTTTTTATTTTTATCAAGTTCAATTGGAAGCTGTTCTGCGATCAAGCGGTAAGCTTCTTCTTTAACAGGCGCAGTCTTTCCAACCCACGTCACTTTCACCGAACGCTTTTCGTTTGGTGGAATAATCAACTGCGATGGATAAACTGTAATTTCGTTGTCGATTTTTTTGTTGGTCTCAACACCTTCAGCATTCATTTCTCTTTTCATCACAGATGCAGTGACCGCAATCGGCTGATCAGAATCATTTTCCAGATAAAATAAAGTTGAATTCGTTTTCTCTTTTACTCCGATAGAAGTCGACATTGGAGAAAACTTAAATGCATAAGTATTAAATGAAATCAGTAAACTTGTAAGGATGAATAAAATGTTGCGCTTCATTCCTTGAAACCGCCTTTTAAAAGTTCCTTTAATTTTAGCGGTTAAATGGAATTACTACAAAACTAATTTGCAGATATTTTGAGGAAAATTGGTTTGTGTACTGGCATTGTATCTTTTAAGTGTTTCACCAGAAGTTCGTACTGAATACTGCGGTCATTGCCTGCAATTCTCTTTAAGTTCGCCTCTAATCCTGACTGATCAAGGCCTTCAACTTCAAATTTTTGTTCGTTACTTAAATACCTGGAATTCATTTGGCTGGTAAAAGTCACTAAGCTTTTTGAAGAACTAAGTTGGGTTTGACTTATGGTCGTATTAATCGCCGGAGGGACATAGGCCCTAAGGACTAATCTTGCGCTTCCATCAGCAAAGGCCACAGAAGAAAAAGAGAAAACAACGAATGCTAAATAAGTCTTCATATGAGACTTATCGGCACAATACCTGAGCTTCTTGAGCGGGTATTTGAAGATTATCTATCTAGCTGCAATTTCAAAGGTTATGGTGTCGGTATAGGTACCGGTGACCATTTGTTCGGCCGGTTTGCCTGTGTAGGAGATCGTCAAATTCCGCAGCAGGCTCACTGGAAAGATGTGCCAGCGCTCGTACGTCGTTCCCGATGATGTTGAAAGATTCAATGTCGTTCCATCGTACTTAAGCGAGTAAGCAAAAACCTCTGCCCCCTCAACACGCTTAAGTTTCCCCAGATTCGCACTGGAAATCCTCACCCGATAACCAGACAAAATAGCATTTGATTTCTCTCTATAGCTCGCCACTTTTAAATCAGTCTGGGTAGTCGAAAGATCCAGGGCCCCTGCAATCGTTTCTGGAAAGACTTCAATGGAAACTCTCGAAGAAACTTTTCCCTGTAAAAGAGATGATCCTGTCACCGCAGAAAGGGCCGGAAGGGAAAAAAGAATTGAAAATAGCAGGCTGGAAATTATAGTTTTCATCTTCCCTGACTTTTAAGCAAAAAAAAAGGCCCGCCATCCATGAGCGGGCCTTCGTTATTTTTGGAAAATTAGTTAGCAGCGATGTTGAAAGTAACTGTATCAGCGTATGTACCTTCTACCATTGATTCAGCAGCAACACCTGTGTATGAAATGTTCAGGTCTTTATTCACGTTAACAGCTGCAGCTGAAGAGTTTGTAAAAGTTGAACCTGCTGCAGTTGAAAGACCTACTGATGATCCAGCATACTTAAGTGTGTATGAGAAAACTTCAGCACCGTCTGTTCTCTTAAGTTTCCCTAAGTTTGCAGAAGTGATCGTTACTTTATAACCAGTTTTTGAGTTCGATTGCTCATTAACTGTAGCTACTTTTAGGTCAGATTGAGTTGTCGCAAGATCCAGGGCAGATGCTACTGCTACTGGAGTGACAACGATAGCTACCTTTTGAGCAACTATACCTTGAAGTAGTAATGAACCTGATGTTGCAGCAAAAGCTGATGTTGTCGTAAGAGTTAAAAGTGCTGTTACTGCTAAAAACTTCTTCATAGATACTCCTGTGTGTTGCGATCGTTGTTTGGTTTTTTTTTCTTAAACCTGATTCTGTCCTTATCTAAAGCACTTCCGGTGCCAAGTTCAAAACAACCTTAAGTCCTTGGCATCAAGTTCTCGTCTAAGTAAAGACGTGATTATATTTTAAACACTGATGTCAAAACGTGTCTAAAAAAGTGTCAAAAGGAGCTTTTTGCCAGTTGCGAATATCGCCACAACAACACCACTAAAAAAGGATTAATTATAATTGGTTAGACCACAGATCTATCAATAAAAATTATCAATAATCCAAGTAGAATTTTACTTACTCAAAAAGCATAAAAATGGAGCTTGGAAGCAAGGAGGTTAAACTTTTAGATAGGGTGGTTTCTACACACAATCGAATCTTAACTTGAAGCTGGCCGAGGACCCTGCTACAAGGCTGTCATTAGTATTTTTAATTGGGAGTGAAGTATGAAGAACTTAGTTTTGGCTATTGGCTTTTTATTTAGCGCAGGATCTGCACTGGCATGTAATCCAGAAGCTCAATTTATTGGAAAAGTAACTGAATACAAAAAAGTTCGCATCGACCAGAACATGTTCGATTGCTCATTTAAGATCAATTATACTGATTACAGAGCAAGCATGGTTTGCCCACTAAGCGAATCTGAAGCATCTACTACTGAATTCGTAGACGCTTCATGTAGCCTTAAAGATGGCGACGCGGTTTCTGGATACCTTGTTGTTCAAGACGGCCAGATCGTTATCGAATAATTCTTAAGCTTGATGCTTGATGGTTAGTTCATCCTGAGCTGCGGCGTCGAATGTGCTAACCATCTTGGTCATGATGTGAATCATCATCTTGCGTTCATCACTGTTAAGTACACGCGTATAATGCTCCATACGCGAAATGTGAATCGGCAATACTTGTTTCAACTTGTCTTCACCAACCTGAGTTAACTCAACCAACATACCTCTTCTGTCTTTCGGATCTTCAACTCTTTTCACAAAACCATCTTTTTCGATAGCATCAATGAATTGAGTCATTGTTCCTCTCGTGACGCCTGTTCTCTTCGCTAGCTCAGAAGGAGAAAGAGCATGTACTGGCTCTTGTCTCTTTAAAAGCATGAGGAGCTGAAAGCGTCCAGGAGTAAGACCAAACTCAGACAGAGTGGCTTCTCGTCTCATGTTAATGAGAGATGAAACTTTGTGAAACTGGAGGATCGTCTCTACTGCTTCAGGAGAAACTTCCGGGTAGTTTGTCAAAAGTTCTTGGTAAACGGGATCTGATTTAATGTCTAAAATACTAGTGTGTTCCATAGATTCTGATTATGATAGTAAGAAAGGTTATTGGTCAATTTAGGAAAACCTTAAATTTTGCGTTCCTTGATCATCTTAAGATAAAATTATGAAGAAATTTGAGACACAGTTACAGAACATTCGTTGGGTTGATCTAACGACTCCTAAAAAAAGCGATTTGAATCATCTTTCGCAAGAGTTAAATATACCGAATCGCGTTTTGCTGAACGCCCTGAACCCTGAGCATCTACCTAAGTACGAATTACTTGAGTCTGCCGCGGTTATATATCTGCGAACGATTGATTATTCAAAGACAGATGCAGCCAACATTCAGGACCTGACAACGAAGATCACTCTCCTTATAAGTAACGACTCACTTATAACCATTCACCGTATGGATCACCCCTTTTTAGAGGAGCTCCGTCACGAAGCTGTTGAAAAAAACTACACGTTAAAAGACGTTATCAAGAGCATCATCACCTCTTCCATGATGACTTTCGATGCTCCTCTTTCTGCTTTAGAAAACAGAGTGGAGATATTTGAAGAAAGTATTTTTGAAACAAGTAAAAGTGACAACATTGTCCGCGAAGGTTACTTCTTAAAGAGAAAAGCTTCGGCCATTAGAAAAGTTCTTAAGTTCTCTCTCGATATCCTCGCCTCTCTTCAAAGCAGGCCGGATTTTGTCTGGAGGGATTTTCAAGGTCTGCGCGAAAGTATCGAGCGCAATCTCTTTTACACTGAAGACGTTTTGGAAAATGTCACAGGCCTTCTCAATCTGCACATCTCTCTTTCCGCCCAAAAAACCAATGAAGTCATGCGCGTCCTGACAGTGTTTTCGATTTTCTTCTTACCACTCAATTTCCTGGCAGGAGTTTACGGAATGAATTTTGATTACATGCCAGAACTTCACCACGAAAAAGGATACTTCCTGGTTTTAGGAAGTATGGCCGCTATTTCTATTGGTATCTTCATCTGGGTTTATCGCCGAGGTTGGCTGAAGCGTCCAAATTAAAAATCATTTTTTTGTGACAGTCTCTTCTCTAAGAACAAACTTGGCGATCAAAAAGACGACAAGTGCAACGATAAAAAAGTCTGCGGCAGAGCCAATAACTTTGCCGTAGAAAATCCCTTCATATTGAAGATCCCTGACATTTGTAACGTTAGCAGCTTTAAGTGCCGGCTTAAAAATAAGTGGCATCATAAGATCATTGACTAAACTTCCAATGAGCTCATTTAATTTTCCGCCAATGATCACTGCGATGGCCAGACCAATAACTCCGTAAGCTTTAAGAAACGAAAAAAATTCTTTAACCACATTCTCTCCTCAATTAGATTTTGAAGAGAAGTTTAATTCCAGTACCAAAAAATGAAAAGCATCATCATGAGCCTTACCAGCTCATAACTTGCATCAATAGCGACGACAATCCAGTTTTTAAACTGCCAGACTGCTTTGTTGACGGCAAAAGGAAGAAAAAAACCTGCCCACACCAGAAGAGTTGCCAACACTCCTACTTCTAGTGAGCCATCACTTAAAGATTTTGTAAAAAAGACCATCAGTCCAAAGACGTAGGCCGTAATTAAAGACACCAGAATATAAATGACAAAAGAAGTTATCTGCTGTTTTTTGCCAGCACTCCCTTGGTCTTTAACCCCGTACATATATTTTCTGTAAGGAACGCCAAAGAGCTTAGTCATCCAGAGAAATCCTAGGACTAATGACAAAACACTGCACGTAATGACTGCGAAAAAGTTTACACTCACAGGAATCATGACTTCTCCTTAAAATATTTATTCACAAAGTATAACATCAAACTTGTAGAGAAAAAGTCGCCATGCTTTAATTTTATTTATGAAAAAGAAAATATTGTCGTGGATTGGTTACGTTCTATTCATTGCCTTTGTCGTCACTGCTTCATTGGAACTCGCCAGCCAATTTTATGTCCACAATTACAGACGCGATCTTCTTCAACAGAGTTATCAACAGGAAAATCCGGCCGAATACAAACGGATCCAAGAATGGCATGGCAACTTTAAACGCTCACCTTTTTTTGGATACGTCACCCGATACGGGAACAATTACGGCTTTAGCTCCAGCGAAGACTATCCGCTGGCAAAAGATGACAGGACTTTTATTATCGCTGTCCTTGGCGGCTCCGTTGCTGATCAGTTCGTTCGCCATATCGTGGCCAATGAACGTCTGACTGATAAATTAAAAGAGCATGTCCCCGCCCTAAAAGATAAATATATACGTTTCATGAACCTGGCGATTCCCGGCTACAAACAACCTCAGCAATACATAGCCTCTTCTTATTTTATTGAAGATATCGACATGGTTATTCAACTCGATGGGTGGAATGAAGTTTGGTCGAGAACAAGTGGCGCTTACCCGATGAACTATCCAACCTTCAGTGAATTTCTCTACGATGATGAATCCAACGGAAGAATCAATGATGTCTTTGAACAAAAAGCAAAAGCAGAAAGTATCAGAATGCATCCCATTTTGAGTAAGAGTGCCATTATGATTCTTTATCGCAACATCCTTCTTAAAGAAGTTTATAAAGAATCCCAAGACCTCTCTAACCCCAAAACTTCTTTTTATAATCGCATGAACAGCGCCGATGAAATTCAGCAAATCCTTGTAGGCAACTGGAAAAAATACACTCAGATGCAGCAAGCGATTTTAAAACTACACAATAAACCCGGATTCTTTTTTGTCCAACCAAGCCAATACAATCCCGAATCAAAAACTTTTAGCAGTCAGGAGCAAGCAACTGTCATCAATGACCTCTTCGCCAGTAGTGTTGCCGACTTCCTGGCCTTGAGAAAAGAAGCATCAAAGCTTGGAGTCTATGACCTGGCAATGGTCTTTAAACCCATCAAAGAAACCATTTACACAGATGACTGCTGCCATATTAATAGCAAAGGAAACGAAATTATCGCCGATGCTATCTTTCGCACCATTGGACAAAACTATAAGACGAAATAAGAATCCAGGATTTTGGGCACAAAAAAACCCAATCGAGTTGGGTCATTTTATTTTTTGAATGTTCAAATGGTGCCCTGCGAGGGACTTGAACCCCCACGCTTGCGCACCAGATCCTAAGTCTGGCGTGTCTGCCAATTTCACCAGCAGGGCGTCGATTTGAGACACTATTTTTACTCAAAAATGTTGAGGCTGACAAGTGAAAAATAAAAAAATTATGAAGCTTTTTTGGCAACGCCGAGTTTTTTCTCAAGTTCAGCGATTTTAGAGCTCATTAACGTGTTTTCTTGTTTAAGTTTAACGATTTCTTTACGTTTTTCGGCCACTTCGTTGTTTGCTTCACTTAGGCGAGAGTTGGCCTGCTCGAGCTGTTTTGCGTAGGCGTCCGCACTCTTTTGGCCTGATCCGCCCTTCTTGTTAGACGATTCCAGCTGGCTGGTGACGTATTTAAGCTTTTGCTCGGTCTTTTTAAGCTCGATAGAAAGAAGCTTGTACTTATCCTCTGAAGCCTTTCTATCGCTCTGTAGGATGGCAATCTGGGCCTCTCGTTCGGCAAGCTCGGACTTCATTGCTGAGTTTGAACCAGCTGCCGAATTTTCTTCTTTGAGTTTACGGTTTGCTTCGCGCTCTTCCTGGAAGCGAGATTCCATTTCCAACTTATCTTGCTTGAAGCGCTCGATTACCGATTGGGCCATCTGCATGTTTGAACGCAAGCTCTCAATCTCTCTTTCGTGCTTTTCTGTCGTTTCGCTTTCGCGATTTTCAATATTTTCATTGATGATATTGACCTTTTTATTGGCCAGCTCAAGTCTGCCCTTCAAGCTCTTATTTTCCGCTTGCAGGATCTGAAGCTTTTCTTCATTGGCAAATTCACGGCTGCGGGCAAATTCCGACTTAATCTCTTCAATGCGGTCTTCAAGAGCGGTGATCTTCATGTCTTTAGCGCGAAGATTGATTTCGGCATCGTTTTTATATTTTTCAATAATCTTATCTTTTGCCTTGGCCACTTCAACAGCTTTGCCGAGCGCGGATTTTAGTTTCCCAAGTTCAGGGTTCTCCTGAGAAGGTGCTGCCAGGTTGCCTTCGATTCCCTGGAGGGTCTTCTCATTCTGGAAGCGGATGATTTCATTTTTCATCTGCTCGATAACTTTTTTCATTCTGGCAATTTGAGCTTCAAGCTTTTCTCTTACTTCATCTGGTGTCTGATTGCCTAAGATTTTGAGCGCAAAAGCTTCTTCCAGTTTCTGGTTTTTTACCAGCTCAGAAGATACAGCTTCTTCAACGATGCCACTTACAACAGTCTTAACATCGTTTTCTTTAGCATCAAGTTCCTTAGCAACAACACGGATAATATCTTCCTGAATGACATTGCGTCCTTCAGAGTTGATACGGATGACTTCATCCTGGATCTTTTCATTAATTTGAGAGCGCTTAACTTCCCACTTCTCATTGTTGGCGACAGCGACATCTTTTCCAGACACTCTAATCGCTTCATTGTCTGAAGTATCAACCCAACCTTTGACACGGTCGACGCCTTCTTTCTCACTTCCTTTCCCGTGAATCATCAGGATTTCTTCAATATCGCTTAGAGATTTCTCTGCAAGAATTCTCTGGATTTCCTGAACTTGTGGATCGAGTTTTGAGTTGGCAATCTTCTGAACGTAATCTGTAATTCCGCTAAAGAGCTGGTCATCTTTAATCAAGCGGAAAACAAAATTTTTAATTTCATCATCAACTTCTTTGACTGCTTCTTGTTTCGGATAAAATGTTAAGTAGTATTCAACGTCAATGAGCTCAAGCCTTTCAAGTGGCTTTGGACGTTCTTCGTTATTGCGGTAGTTTTTAATAAAAATAGCAAATTTTCTGGCAACGGCCAGCTTCTTCGACTGCTCATTTCCACCCTTAGGTGCTTCGTAACGAACTGGTTCTTGAGACGCAAGCCCTGAATGAAGTTCTGCCGGTGACTCTGCAACTTCAGAACTGGCGGCCTTTTTGGCCACTTCCGTAAAGAAGTATGACTTCATTCCTTTAAAGCTCTTGTCTTTAAACATCAACATCGAAAGAGTGAGCTTCTTTTTCTTATCAAAGTACGTCACATCGAAATAGTTTGTATCTTTAGTGAGAAGATCTAACACCTCTTTAAACTCACTCTTGCCACCAAAGAACTCCACTTCCATAGAAATCTGAACAGTGAAGGCCTCTCCGTTATGAGAGTAAGAGAGATCAATAGGCATTCTCTCCTGGCTTGCTTCAACTTTCTTGAAAGCAAACTTAAGTGCCGTGTGCATATAATCGCGAAGAGCATTGATATCAAATTTCGCTTTATAGGCTTCAACCACGATTGAGTCCACAAAGTATCCCACGTTGAGATACTCATGAATCTTTACCGAGTAAATGTTTTTTAAATCTTTTGAGTAGCGGTCAACCAAATCGAAGTCGACAGCTTCAGTGAAGTAAGACGTCAGAAGTTTTTTACCGGCCTCTGTCGCAAACAATCCTTCACTGATGTAACTTCTCACATGAGTCAGAAATTTTGCATCCAGGTCGGCCTTAGTCTGTAGTCGTGGAAGATGAGTCACTTCCGGGCAAGCGTTATTGATAGCAAAAAGATAATTGTGACCTTCAGTGTATTTTTGCTCTAACTCTACTCCCATCTCTAAAAAGAAATGCGCCACCGGTGAGCTCATAAGCTCCGGTGTCACTAAGATCTTCATTTTAGAGTTTTGATTCAAATTCTTATTCCTCTTAAGCGGCTACATCTGCCGTTCTTTCCTTTTTCATTAGCACGCGTTTTAAAAGCCTCTGGGTCTTGCCTTCGCATTTAAAATCGCCGCAATCAATTGCCAAAAGCACATTCTTATCAAGGCACTTTTTAAAGCCGTAAGAACTGTTTAAGGCCACCATTACAATTTCCAGATCATTCATTTCGCGAGAGTTGATATTGCGAATTCCTGAGCCATCATATTTTTCAAATAAGACACTCTTATTTAACATTTCATCTGTGGCGATTTCTCTCATCACTTCAAAGTCTTCCGGAAGAAAACTTTCCTGGAATGATAGGTAGTCCAGTTTCTCTTTTAAGCTCATGACGTTTACGCTTTCCCCTAAATGCATCAAACTCTCCAGAGTTGAAGAGAAGAGTCTGGAAAGGAAATCAGATTCGTAATAGCCCAGAAGAAAAGCGCAGAATGCATAGGAGCTGGCCACACTCAAGTGTCTCTTAAACAGTTCACTATCTCTTTCCATGAAGGCCATGGCCTCTTCATTTGAAAACTTTGAGAAGAACTTCCATGCCAGCATATTAAGTTCGAACTGTTCTTTTTCTTTTTCGATGAATTCAACTCTAAGAAGTTCAATTAACTGTTCACGCCACTTGATCTTGTCTCTCATTAAAACTTCAGAACAATATTTTTCGTAGATGGCCTCGAACTCATGACGAACGTGTGGGTCGATTAAATTTTCAATCGTGAGTGTCTGCTCGGCGGCCTCGAGTTTTTTAATCAACTCGAAATTAATGACGTCACCTTTTTTAGAAACCAGTAAGTTTTGACCAGATTTTTTCTGCCAAAAAATATCTCCAGGTGCGAGCATTTCGTTTCTGATGAGTTTAAAGTTGAAGTTCATTTTTTCCTTAAATTTAGAGGGTTTTCCCTCTCAATCTTTTCGGAACAAAATGAAAATAATTGACATAATTTAGACAAAAAAAAGCCCCAGAATACCTGAGGCTTTAGACTGTAGTTCTATTGGATTAGACCTATTAAACTAAATGAACTTTTACTTACTAATCGGATTGTAGCAACGGTACATATGCGTCCCTGAATGTTGAGTCACACTTGGAAAAGTTTGACGACAAACATCCGTGGCATTCCAACATCTTGGGTTGAAATGACATCCTTGTGGTGGATTCATCGGGCTTGGGATGTCTCCTTCAAGGATAATGCGATCTGGTCTCTTATCCGTACTAGGATGAGGAATGGCCGAGAATAATGCTTTAGTATAAGGGTGCTTTGCATCCCCATATAGTTCGCTAGACTCAGCAACTTCTACCATGTTTCCTAAATACATTACCGCTACACGGTTCGAAATATACTCAACAACTTTAAGATCGTGAGCGATGAAGAGGTATGTTAGACCTAGTTCTTTTTGAAGATCCATTAGCAGGTTTACAACCTGAGCTTGTACCGAAACGTCCAGAGCAGAAACAGGTTCATCACAAACGATGAACTCTGGTTCAACAGCAAGAGCGCGAGCAATACAGATACGTTGTCTCTGTCCACCTGAGAATTCGTGTGGGTACTTATTAAGAGCGTCTGCTGGAAGTTGAACTTGAGCAAGTAGTTGAAGAAGACGAGCTTTTCTTGCTGCTTTATCAGTGTGTAGCTCATGGATATCCATTGGCTCAGCAAGAATATCTCCAATCGTCATACGCGGATTTAAAGAAGCGTATGGGTCTTGGAAAATGATTTGCATTTTTCTTCTGATCGCTCTCATTTCAGCTGGAGATGCTTTTTCGATGTTCTTTCCATCGAAAATGATTTCACCCGAAGTTGGCTCAATCAATCTTAGAATTGATCTTCCCAGAGTTGTCTTTCCACACCCAGACTCCCCTACTAGACCAAGAGTTTCACCTTTTTTAATTTTAAAGCTGATGTCATTAACCGCTCTCACGGCCCCAACTTCACGCCCTAAAAGCCCACCCTTGATTGGGAAAACTTTCGTTAAATTTTTTACTTCTAATAAATATTCGCTCATAGACCTTTACCTTCAAATTGCTTTAGAGGGTTAAAACAAGCCGCTAAGTGGCCTGCTTCCATGTCTCTTAGTGTTGGTTCACCTTGAGACCCACGACAGTGTTCAGTTACACTTGAACAACGATCCTGGAAATTACATCCTGCAGGTAAATCAAACAGAGATGGAACCATTCCTTCGATTGTTTGAAGTCTTTCTTTTCTCTGACTCTTAGTAGAGTCAAAAGAAGGAATCGAGTTCATCAATCCTCTTGTATATGGATGTCTCGGGTGATTAAAGAGTGTTTTGACGTCGGCCGTCTCAACGATCTGACCACAGTACATAACTGCAACAGTGTCACATGTTTCAGCAACGACACCAAGATCGTGAGTGATCAGGATGATCCCCATTCCCAGTTCTTTCTGCAGTTTTTTCATTAGCTCAAGAATTTGTGCCTGGATTGTTACGTCCAGAGCAGTTGTCGGCTCATCGGCGATAAGAACATCAGGCTCACATGAAAGCGCGATGGCGATCATAACCCTTTGTCTCATCCCCCCTGAAAGTTGGTGAGGGTATTCTTTAACTCTCTTTTCAGGAGAAGGAATTCCCACCAGGCGTAGCATATCAACAGCTTTTGCTTCTCTTTCTTTTTTAGATAATTGAGGCTGGTGAAGTTCAATCACTTCTTCGATCTGGTTTCCGATAGTGAATACCGGATTAAGTGAAGTCATTGGCTCCTGGAAAATCATCGCGATTTTGTTACCGCGGATTTTTCTCATTTCAGAGGCGTCCATGTTAACTAAACTCTTTCCTTTAAAAAGAATTTGTCCACTTGCCACGCGCCCTGGAGGATTTGGGATAAGTCCCATGATCGCCAGAGCAGAAACAGATTTACCTGATCCAGACTCTCCTACGATCCCTACAGTTTTCCCTTTGAAAACGTCAAAGTTTACACCATTAACCGCTTTAATCGTTCCACGGTCAGTCTTAAACTCAACGACCAGATCTTTTACTTCTAAGACTTTTTCAGTCATTTTATTTCCCTTTCAATTTTGGATCGAGAGCATCACGAAGAGCGTCTCCAAGAATGTTAAAAGCAAGAACGATAAAGAACATTGCCAGAGTCGCAGCACCTAACTGCCACCACACTCCACGAGCAAGCTCCAGTTTCGAGTCATCAATCATTGTTCCCCAGCTTGGACGTCCTTGAACTCCAAGACCCAGGTAAGAAAGAATAACTTCAGACTTAATCGCCGCCTCAAAAGTCAGCGAGAAGTTGATGATAAGAACGTGAGTGATGTTCGGTAAAATATGCTTGAAAATTTTTCTTGTGTGACCAGCACCTAAAGCGTTTGCCGCTTGAGAGTACTCACGGTCTTTGTGCTTCATAACTTCACCACGGACGATACGGCACAGACCAACCCAACTCGTAACCCCGAGAGAGATAAATACTGTCGACGTTCCTTTCCCCATGATGAAAGCGATGGCAACCAGAAGCATGATGAATGGGATTGATGAGAATGTTGTGTAAAACCAAACGATGATTTCATCAACGATCCCACCGAAATAACCAGCAAGAGCTCCAAGGGTTGTTCCGATAAATAAAGCGATGAAAGAAGTCGCTAAACCGATGGCAACGGCCGTCTCCGCCCCTTTAACCATCTTTAAGAAAACGCTTCTTCCAAAAATATCTGTTCCGAAAATGTATTCTGCACTTGGTGGTGCGTATGAAGGACCTACTTCAACTCCCCAGTTGCTGGCGATAACGCCAAGGAAAGTTAAAAGAGCGATCAAAAAGTAAAACCCAACAATGATCAAAGAAACAAGAGCAAGCTTGTCTTTAACGATTGTAGAGAAAGCATGCTGCCACAGAGACTTTGATGCTTTATTTTTCGTAGCCGGAACTTCTAGTGCAATAGTTTTAGTATCTGTCGTCATTCTTCTCGTCCTATTTCAATCTCATACGCGGGTCAACCACAGTGTATAGAACGTCTGTGATAACACCGAAAATGATAAACCCTACCGCACTTAAGATCGTCATAGCTTTAATGACCGGGAAATCACTCGTATTGATTGCTTTAATTGTAATCCCGCCTAATCCTGGAATACTGAAGAAAGCTTCAGCAAGTAAGAGCCCTAGGATAAGGAAAGGAATCTGGATAATTACATAAGTTAAAATCGGGATCATCGCGTTCTTTAATACGTGCTTGAACATGATGCTTAGTTCGCCCACGCCTTTAGCACGCGCGGTACGAACATAGTCCTGATAAACTTCGTCCAGAATAACTGAACGATAGAACCTTGTGTCTGGTCCCCAGCTGATTGCAATGTAAAGAAGAACTGGAAGGATTGTATAAGGAATGAAATTAGGAAACCCTGCTTCGTATCCTGAGATTTCAAACCATCCTAGAGTGTAAGCGAAATACCACTGACCAAAAAGGATGTACGCTAAGCTTGGAATACTCATCATCGCAATAGAAAGGATAAGAACTGTCTTATCCAACATCTTTCCGCGATAGAAAGAAACAAGTAGTGCTGTTGAAATCGATACGATGTTAACGATGATGAAAAGTGGAATAGTAATCGACAGTGACGGTCCTGCTCCGGCCTTAATCATTTCCCAAATCTGCTGCTTAGATGACCATGAGTAACCAAAGTCAAATGTGAAAGCTGATCTCACGATTGAAAGGTACTGCTCCCAAAAAGGGCGGTCCATTCCAAGCTCGTGGTGAAGTTGGGCAATTTGCTCGTGAGTCGCGTGTTTTCCTAAAAGGATGAACGCTGGGTCTGGAGCAACAACGTTAAAGATAACAAAGATAATTAAGCAGACTCCCAGTAGTACTGGGACGACATAGAGGAGCCTGCGTAGAATGTAAGAGTACAAATTCATTTCTTATAAACCTATTTGAGATTAAAACTTTTTAGCCATCTCTTCTTTTTTAGCCGTATCAAGGTTCAGGTACTGAACGTTGTCGTGGTGAAGATCAGATGCACGGTAGTTTCTTAACCATGATTGTTGAAGAGTGTACGCCTGACGGTGAACACCGAATAAGCTTACTGCTTCTTCAGCAATGTACTTGTTTAGCTTTACGTATAGAGCAGTTCTCGCTGGAGAATCTTGCATCATAACAGCTTGCTCGAATTCCTTGTTGAACTTTGGATCGTTGTAGTTAGAGCTGTTAGCACCTGGTGCTGAGTTTGGTCCGTAGAAAAGTTGTAGGAAGTTTTCTGCATCTGGGTAATCTGCTCCCCATGCGATACCAAACATTTGTCCCGATCTCTTCTTAAGCTTAGCTTGGAATTCTGGCCATGGAGAAGCAGAGATCTTGATCTTGATTCCGATTTGCTCCATTTGCTTTTGGAAGTATTCACCCATCTGACGAGATGTTGTCGAATCTGGGATATCGTAAACGATTTCTGGAAGACCTTTCCCTTCTGGGTATCCTGCTGCTGCAAGAGTCTTCTTCGCTAGTTCAATGTTTGGTCCTTTCCACTGGTTTTTGTAAGCTGGGTCGTTACCAGCAATTCCAGGAGGAACGATTGATTGAGCAGGGAAAGCTGTATTGTTGTAGAACAGTTCGTTTGCCTTTGCTTCATCGTAAGCAAGGTACATAGCTCTTCTTAGGTTCGTGTTGTGGAAAAGCTTGTTGTCGTAGTTAAAGCTTGTGTAAGTAACGTCAAGCTGTGGAGAGATCGTAAGAACGATTCCTTTATCTGCAAGCTCACCTGAGATCTTGTTGTCTTTAACCGCTGTTGCGAAGTTGTCTTTTGGAACACCAAAGTAATCAATTTCACCTTTGTTGAACTTTAACCATGCTGGCTGAGATTCAACCATTACGTGTACAATAACTTTATCAACAAGTGGAAGTTTCTTTCCAGCATCTCCTAGAAGGTTTTGGTATTCTGGAGAAGCGTCACTTGGGTATAGTTTTTCTCTGAAAGTTGGGTTCTTTGTATAAACGATACGTTTACCTTGGTCGAACTTTGGAAGAACGTATGGTCCAGTTCCAACCGGGTGGTTGATGAACTCTTTTCCGTACTTCGCTACAACTTCTTTAGAAACGACTGAAGTAAATCCCATTGCTAAAGAGTATAGGAATTGCGGGAATGGCTTCGCTAGTTTGAATTGAAGTGTGTATTTATCAAGAGCCTTTAGACCTTCAACTTCTTCATCGTAGTTAGTCACTGGAAGATTAGCGTTTTTATCGCGCCACTCGTTTAGACCTTTTAGTTTTCCATCAAGGATCCACCATCCGCTTGCTTGGTTTTTTGAATCAGCAAGACGCTTGATTGAGTAAACGAAGTCAGATGCTTCAACTTCTCTACCTTTTCCGTTAGGGAAAGCAGCGTCGTCTTGGAATAGAACGCCTTTTCTAATTTTGAAAGTGTAAGTGATACCATCTTTTGAAACTTCCGGCATTGCTTCAGCAAGGTTAGGAATTAGCTCATACGGCATTTTTAGGTAATGATATGCTAGTAAGCCTTCATAGATTTTTGCGATCTCTCTACCAGAATAAAGATCGTCCGACATAATCGGATCGTAACCTTTAATTTCAGCAGGGCTCACGATGTTAAGAACGCGTTCACTCGCGTCTTGTTTTTTTGCACAGCCAGTTAATACAGTCGCTGCAGCAACAGACAGGGCCAATAAGATGTTTCGCATTTTCATTTAAAAATCCTCGATTAACAAAATAAAATGGTCGGACTTTTATTTATATCTATGATTCTCTGCATTTGTCATTTTTTTTGGGATTTTTTTTTAATGCGTCACAATACTTACATGTCGCATTCTTTTGGAACTAAAAACAGTGTCAAAATGGGATCATTTGAGAGGTCTTTTACGAAGATTTTAAAGACGACTCTCTCATAGAATTTTTGATTAGATACCGAGTTATCAACAACAAATCTATATGAAGGTGTAGTGCGCTCCATGATGAAATGATTGTCAGAAAAGCTGGCCGAAAAATGTTTAGGATAAACCTTCGCTGCTTTGAAGCGCATGAAATCAGAAGCAAAAACAAAGAACTCTTCAATGCTCTTGGCTATTTTGGCCTTGTCAGTTCGCTCGCCCAATTGATCTTTTAAAAGCTCAGTAATCTCAGAATTTTTAATCGTGCGATTCACAAACTCAGGATCGAGAGATAACGCAAGCTCTCTCTCCCCGATGACAGGAAAATCTAACACTAAATCGAACCTGTTTTCTTTTCGTGAAATTTGGGATTCGTAAGAAAAAATATGTTTAGTTGATAAAAGCTCGATGCGGCCGTTTCCACTTCCTTCTACACAAATTTTTTGGAACTCGGTTTGAAAATCAGCCGCTGATTTTGGAGTTTCTGTCGCACAAGAAGCTAGAAGAAATAATAAACAGCCAAGCCCTACGGAATAGAGGCCGGTAATCTGCTTTTCTCCACATCTTCTAAGAGTCTTAATACGTCTTCTCTCTCTGCTTTTGCCTGAGCACTCTTTAGCGCCTCAGTCAGGTACATTTTTGCTTTATCATAATTATGCAGACGCTGATAAATCATTCCGAGGTGCTTCGTGATCGTGGGATCACCTTTGACTAACTCGATGGCCTTTCTCGCTTCTGCTAAAGCTTCGTGATATTTTCCTGTCTGGTAAAAATACCATGCAAGTGAGTCTCTAATATACCCGTCATCCGGTCTTAATGAAACTGCTTTCGAAATATATTCGAAGGCCACATCCATTTTTTCGTTTCTTTCTAGATATGAGTAACCTAAGAAGTTAAGTGCGTGAGCATTGTTTGGATCTTTGTCTACAATCACCTGCACCAGTTTTCTAGCTTCATTATACTGTCCGTCTTTTTCCATGATCGAAGCCAGGTAGTAGCTGTGGCTTTCAGTAAAATTCTTGTGCTCTTTTAAAGATGCAAGAGTTATAATCGCATTTTTGTATTGGAAAGTGTCTTCAAAGAAACTTGCCTGAAGCATTTTAAGCTCCATTGTCATTTCCGGATTTTCTTTTACCCTTCCATCAATAAATTGATTAAAGGCCTGCATTGAATCAGATTTTCCTTGAACAAATTCTTCGCGGGCACGCACGCCCATGATCTGCCCAACTTGAAGTCCGGCGTCTCCAAATAGTGGGCTGGTTGAACCGATGCGCTTGAAGTACATCATCGCTTCTGCCGGCTGATTTGTTTGCTGGTGAAGGGCCCCAAGATAATAAAGAACTTTATCCGATTCAGGCACAACTTCTAAAACATCTTTAAAAAGTTTAGCCGCTTCATCATAGCGTTCCATATCTGAGTACAGTAATCCCAGACGAACCTTTAAGTTCAGGTCTGTATTGTCTAAAGAAACTAATGTCTCAGCATAAGGCAGAACCTCAGCTGTTTTTTCCATTGAGAACATCACCGTCACCATGCGCGAGAGCACCTGAGTGTTGCCGGCGTTTTCTTCATTATCCACAAACTTCTTATAAACTTTAAGCGCTTTAGCAAACTGCTCTTTTTCTTCATAAAGAGCGCCAATTGCCATCGCTGCTTGCGAATATGTTGGATCAATTTTTAATGATTTTTCAAAGTGAGTTTGAGCAACAGCTTTGTTTCCTCTGTCGTACTCCATTCTTCCGCGGAAAAATGAAAAGACTGGACTATCAGGTGAGCGTTTTTCACAGCTGCTTAAAAGCGAGTGCGCTTCCTTAAACATTTTATCTGCCACATAAGAACGAGTAAGGTATAAACACGCCTCTTCTGAATTGGGATTAACTGCTAAGAGACGCTGATAAACAGCGCGGGCCTCTTTGGTTTTTTCCAATGAAGAATGAACACTTCCTAAAATAAGACCGACTGTTTCATCCTTAGAGTCTGTTTTTTTAAAAACTGTTTCCAGGATTTTTTCTGCTTCTTTTAAGTCCGGCTCTTTTGCTGAACGAATCAGCTCATAGGCCAGCTTTCTTTTTACATAAAGATCATCAGGCTGCAGTTCACTGACTGCTCTAAAGATAATTCCCGCGGTTTGAAAATCTCCGCGAATCGAAGCATCGTTGCCTTTGATGAATAAATCAGTGGCCAGATACTCTGGAGCTTTTCCTCCAACTTTAAGAGCACTTTCCACCATCTCTTTTAGCTCGCCATTCTTAATTCCAAGTTCTGCAGTGGGATTAAATTTAATTTCTTTATACGCTTCGCCCTTAGGAGAATACGTCATCTGTGAACATGAAATGAATGTTAAAAGAATTGCTAGAAGTGAAAATTTTAAAGTGCGCATAGGCTGATATCCATCGCAGTCGAGGAAATAATCTCCCTCGAAACTTCATCGACTTCTGCCCCCATGAGCTTTAAATAAAACTAGGATTTGGAAGCAAAGCGGCCATTTTTTCGCATCACTCCTAATACTTGATTTAATTGCATTATTAAAAAAATTTAAAAAGAACAGCAAAAATTGTTTGGGAAATGTTTGACAGCATCAAATCAATGTTGTTATTTCTTGGCTCGCTAAGCCTTAGGAGGGCACCATTTCGTTTGGAATGCACCTAAGTACCCGATTTTCAAAAGAAAAAAAGGTAGTCTAAAGGTTTAGTGAAAAAAGTACTTAATATTGCGAAACCGAGATTCTGTGCTTTTTTTTTGTGATAGAAAGTTTACGGCATAAAGCCTTAAAACCAATATTCTGAGAACCAATTAAAAAGGTTCTCGATAAAATAGGGGAAATTAGTATGAGCGACGTAAGAATCATTAAGCGTTACCAAAACAGAAAACTTTATGACACTCACCAGAGCTGTTACGTGACTCTAGAAGAGATCGCACAGATCATTCGTGAAGGTAACGAAATCCAAGTTATCGACAACAAAACTAAGAATGACATCACTTACATCACTCAAATCCAACTTCTTTTTGATCAAGAGAAAAAATCAACAAGAGCTGGAGATGTTGAACTTCTTAAGCGTGTAATCCGCTCAGAAGAAGGAACTTTCACAGGACACATCAAAGCTCTAGAAAAGAAGCTTGGTGGTGAAGTTTCTGAGTTCAAAGCACCTTTCATGAACAATGAAAACTCTGCTATTGAAACTACAACTACTTTAAACTAAAATTTAAGCATTAGTTCCCTCTTAAACTAAAGGTACTTAATGCTAAACAACATTTTAAAAATAGTTCTTATGACACCCGTCTTTATGGCGGGTGTTTTTGTTTCTCCCGCCCAGGCCCAAGAAAAACAAATTAAGCCAAACATCCATGTGCTTACCGGCGAAGAAAGCGCCAAAAAAGTTAACAACAACATTCCTTCTGCTAGTGACTCTCGCATCCCAGATGAGATCAATAAACACTCGATTGGTATCGGTGTAGGTCAGACGTTTCTTCGCTCTGATTTCCACGATCATGGGACGGATAAGATCACTCCTGATCTTTATTACAACTACTCTGCCAGCTACTCTTTTGACTTTATGGCCAACCTTCACTGGTCAAAGCACAAATACCTAAACCGCGACGTTACGATTAAAGGACTCGCACTTTCAATTAAAGGGAAGGGTTTCCAATTTGATGCCTTCTCACCTTTCGTTCTTGGTGGATTCGGTTTTTATGAGCCGACAGCGACAAGAAACATTAATGGCGTTTTAACCAAGACACGCGAACAGCTGGTCTTCGGGATGAACCTTGGTGCTGGAGTTGAATTAAGACTTAATAGCCAGGCCACAGTAGGTGTTATCGCTCACTACCACGACCCCTTTGATGTTAGACAAGAAAACGGTCCAGATCTGGAAGGTTCATATATGAAACTTCTGATCCTTGGAATGTACACTTTCAATTAATATGAAAGTTCCGCCTAAACGACTCTATATTTTGACAGGTAAAGGCGGCGTAGGAAAAACGTCTCTGGCCATGGCAATGACCAAACATCTTGAGAGCACTGGTCATAACGTAAAATACAATTCATTTTATCAGGAACCGGAAAGAACGCTTTGGAAAAAGCTCGCACTTCCGGTTTTAGATATCGACCTCAATACTTCAGCTGAAATTTATATCGGAAGAAAACTAAACTCAAAAACCATCGCTTCATGGATTATGAAAACGCATTTTTTCAAATCGCTTTTTCAAATGATCCCCGGCCTTGGCCACATGATTCTCCTGGGACATATCCTGGATGAATTAGATAAAAATCCTGACCTAGTAATCGTTCTCGACTCCCCGGCTTCAGGGCACGCACTGACGATGTTTGAGTCTTCATCGAACTTTAAAAAGATTTTTAGAGCAGGTCTCATCGTTAAAGACATTGAGAAAATGCACACATTCTTAAGCCGTCCAGGACACTTAAAAACATTGATTGTTTCCCTGGCCACAGAGCTCGCTATCAATGAAGCCCGCGACCTGCAGAATGAACTGGCCAACAGTAATGGACCTGATTTAAATGTCGAACTGATGGTCAATGATTCCTACCTGAAATACTTAAAAGACAATCAGATTGATGAAAAAGACCTCCCAGATTTTTTAAAAAATAAAATTGAGCTGGAAAAAGAGATCATTGGAAACATCAAGTCTCTGCCACATATTGATGAGAGTGAGCAAGTGGGTGTGATTGAAGAACTCGCTCCTCACATGGGGGCCTTTCTATGATCAATATCCCTCAGAAAAAAGTTGAACTCTTCTGTGGAACTGGTGGCGTGGGAAAAACCACGGTGGCCACGGCCAGGGCACTTGCGCTGGCAGAAGAAGGAAGAAAAGTTTTACTCATCACGATTGACCCGGCCAAAAGATTAAAACAAATTTTAAACCTCCCGGACACAGATGATGGCGTAATCAACACAATTACCCTGGATCTTTTCGGACAGGATAAAAATAAGTCCTTCGATGCTATGCTGATGTCGCCGGGAGCGACTTTAAAGCGTATTGCTGTGGAAAAAGGGCTGGAAGCTGAATTTGAATCGACAATCATTAAAACCCTTTCTCGCCCTTACGGTGGAATGAATGAGATCATGTCGATCATTGAAGTGCAGTATCAAATTAAAAAAAATCTCTACGATACGATTATCCTCGATACTCCTCCGGGAAAACACTTTATCGACTTCCTCGAGTCTTCTGAGAAGATTAAAAACTTCTTTGATAAATCATTCCTGGAAATCTTTGAGTATCTCGGAAAGAGCATTCACGGTGGGTCGTCAAAAAGCCAGGGAATCTTCACTAAGATTATCTCCACTGGTGTAAACAAACTTTTAAGTTACCTCGAAGATGTGACGGGTGCCGAATTTGTTCGCGAGTTCATTGACGCTGTCCTTGCTCTTTACAGAAGCCGCGACTCCTTCCTTCACGCCCTGGAATTCCAGGAAGAGTTAAAGAATGAGACATTCTCCAACTGGTTTCTGGTCACTTCGGTTGAGCAACAGAAAATTAATGAAGCACAGGGGCTAAAGGATCAGGCAGGACACTTTATTCACGATGACTTATTTCTAGTTATCAATAAGTGCCTAACGCCGTATTTGAATGCCTGGGAACCCGCAGGAAATGCTCCACTTTCAAAACTAAAGTCAGGTATGGTGACTCGCGAGGCTAAGCTTTCCGAGTTTGCTAGTAAAAACTTCACAAACGTACTAAAATTCCATGAAATAAATAGTCCTTCTCCATTGGAGCACGTTAAGGGCCTGGCCTTACAATTTAAGGCCTGATATCACTGAAGGTTTCATGGCATTCAAAATCAGCACTAAAGAAGAATTTGAAAATTTTATTTTCAATAATTACGAAGTCGTTAATCAATACCTGCACGATAAAAAGCAAGGTTTACCAATCCCTTTTTATTCAAGCGTCGACGTAAGAGAGAGTAAAACCAAATACGCTCCCGTTGATCACAACATGTACCCGGCCGGATTCAACAATCTCTGTGCGGCCGATTTTGCTGATGCTGCTGTGATTGTGAAAAATACTATTTCTAAAATTGCACCGGAAGCAAAGATTGTAGGAATCATTCCTGAGTCTCACACGAAAAATCTTTTCTACCTTGAT
Source organism: Bacteriovorax stolpii (assembly GCF_002872415.1). Classification (GTDB taxonomy): domain Bacteria; phylum Bdellovibrionota; class Bacteriovoracia; order Bacteriovoracales; family Bacteriovoracaceae; genus Bacteriovorax; species Bacteriovorax stolpii. The sequence goes on from NZ_CP025704.1 coordinate 3,291,775, forward strand.
CACCTGACTAAACTTGCTCAACTAGTGAGAGACTCTGGTTACGAGGTCATCTTTCTAACTTTTGATGAAGCGCCTTTTGAAGGTAGTAACTCTCTTTCTCTGGTTTCACAAAACGGAACATCACTGACAATTGAAAAAGCAAAATTAGAAAACGGTGAGATCCACGGCCTGACAAAAAAATGTGATTTCGTTATCTGCAATAACGATCAGTCTAATCCGCTTCCAGTTAACTGGAACGAAGTTAAGACTCTCATCAATCCAACTCCGAAGATCGGATGGTTTAGAAGACAAAAAAACACTCACTTCAAATATTACAAACAAGTGGCGGATGAATTCTGCGCACACTTCGGGATTGACCCGAATTTAATCCAGGCGAGATTCGTGGGAGTTGACCATGTCGACTTCGAAGAAAAAAGTGGATTAGACACACTTGGTGCTGCGGTTGATGGAATCATTGCAGAACTTCCTCCGGGATCAAAAGTTTTCGTGAAAGCTTCTCAAGGGACATACGGAATGGGAATTTCAGTTGTGTCTTCTGGTGAAGAAATCATCAACATGAACCGCAAAACCCGCAACAAAATGGATGTGGGTAAAAACTCAATCAAGTTCACTTCCCTTCTGGTTCAAGAAGGTGTTGAGACAATTATTAAGTACGATGACAAACCGGCCGAGATCACCATCTACCTTATCAATTGCCAGTCAATTGGCGGGTTCATGAGAATTAACGGTGAAAAAGACAATATTGGAAATTTAAACAGCCGTGGGATGGTTTTTAGAAAACTTTGCATGAGCGAAGTTGTCAAAGAAGCTCAGGACCACACAATGAAAGAAGCGGTGTATTCGGTTATCGCAAGATTATCGACGCTAGCTTCGGCTTATGAGATCAAGGAAGTAATTTAAAGGAGAAAATATTATGATGACAGGAGCTAAGAAAAACATCTTAGATGCCATTGGATGGACACCGATTGTAAAACTTAACAAAGTGACAACAGGCGTAGAGTCAGAAATCTATGTAAAACTAGAGTTCATGAATCCAGGTGGATCAAGTAAAGACCGTATTGGTGGTTTTATCATGGACCGCGCGATCGCTGCCGGAAAACTAAAACCAGGTGGAACAATCATTGAAGGAACATCAGGAAACACTGGTGTAGGACTTGCGATGTGGGCCGCTGTTAACGGGTACAAGTGTATCTTCGTTATGGCCGACAAGCAGTCTATTGAAAAAGTAAATAACCTAAAAGCTTTCGGAGCTAAAGTTGTTGTATGCCCTACTGATGTTGAGCCGGAAGATCCAAGATCTTACTACTCAGTTTCAAAGCGCCTTGCTGAAACAATTCCAAACTCGTACTACGTAAACCAATACGACAACCTTTGGAACCGCGAAACTCACGTGGCGACAACTGGACCGGAAATTTTCGAACAAACTAAAGGTGACTTCGATGTTTATATGGCCGGAGTTGGTACTGGTGGAACAATCACAGGTGTTTCAATGTACCTTAAAACTAAAATGCCAAATCTTAAAACTGTTGGTGTTGACGTTGAAGGATCAATCGTTGCTCAGTTTGCCCGCACAGGGGATCTAAGTGGTGCTCGTTCATACGTCATCGAAGGAATTGGAGAAGACTTCATTCCAGAAAACTACGATTTCAAAGTGATTGATGACTGGGTCGTTGTTGGTGACAAAGAATCATTCCTGATGACTCGCGCTCTTTTAAAACAAGAAGGAATTTACACTGGTGGATCTGGTGGTGCAGCTGTTGTGGGAGCAATCAAATACGCAAAGACTCTAAAAGAGCCAAAAAAGATCCTGGTTGTTCTACCTGATTCAGGAAACAGATACGCTTCAAAAATCTATAACGATGAGTGGATGATGAGCAAAGGCTACATCGATTCTTCTTTCAACGTTATTATCGGGGATCTTCTAAAAGATCTTGGTAAAGATAAGAACGAAGTGATCTCAATCACTGACCATGCAACAATTGGGGATGCTGTAAAACTAATGGAACAAAAAAATGTTTCTCAGCTTCCGGTTATTCAAGGAGACATCATCAAAGGTGTCGTCAGTGAAACGAGCTTACTAAAGCCACTTTATACAGGTGAATTCAAACTGACAGACAACGTAAGTCTTGCCTATAACAAAGGCTTTAGAGTGGTTGATATCAATGACCTTCTGGCAAACGTTCAAGACTCTCTTCTAAAGAAAGAAGTGGTGCTGATCACAGAAAACGGGAAGCTTAAAAACCTTCTGACAAACATTGATATCCTGAACTTTATTGCCAAAAGAGAAAATATCTAGATAGAAAATATTTAAGAGAGAAAGACATGACTAAAAAAGCTACACCTAAAAAAACCAAAGCTACACTTCACGATATTGCCACAAGAACCATCCACGTTGGCGGAGAGCCGGATAAAGAAACAGGCGCGATTATGCCTCCTATTTTCCAGACTTCGACATACGTTCAGGAGTCTCCAGGCGTTCACAAAGGTTATGAGTACACTCGTTCTCATAACCCTACTCGTACACGCCTTGAAGAATGTCTTGCTTCACTTGAGCAAGCGAAACACTGTTGTGTAACAGCTTCAGGTCTTTCTGCTGAAATGCTGATGATGCACTTACTTCCTCCTGGATCAAACATTATCTGCGGTGACGATGTTTACGGTGGAACATACAGACTTTTTACAACTGTATTTAATCACACTCACAACTTCAGATTCGTTGATACAACTGACCTAAAGAAGCTTGAAAAAGAAATTAAAGACTTCAAACCAGCAATGATCTGGCTTGAAACTCCAACAAACCCGCTTCTAAAAATCACTGATATTCAGGCGGTATCTGCAATGGCAAAAAAAGCGAAAGCTTTAGTTGTTGTTGATAACACTTTCATGAGCCCAATCTTCCAAAACCCGCTAGTTCTTGGAGCTGATTTCGTACTTCACTCAATGACAAAATATATCAACGGACACAGCGATGTTGTTGGTGGATGTATTATGTTAAACGACGACCATTACAGAAAAGAACTTTTCCGCCTGCAAAACTCAATCGGACCTTCTCAGTCTCCGTTTGATTCTTGGCTGGTTCTTCGTGGAGTAAAAACTCTGGCGATTCGTATGGCCGCTCATGAAAAGAACGCTATGGCCGTAGCTCAGTACTTAGAAAAACACCCTAAGGTTGAGCGCGTAGTGTACCCAGGCCTTAAATCTCACCCTCAACACGCAATCGCTAAAAAGCAGATGCTTGGTTTTGGTGGGATGATCACTTTCTTCTTAAAAGGTGACATCAAGAAATCAAAGAAGTTCTTATCGACTGTTAAGCTTTTTGCCCTTGCTGAGAGTTTAGGTGGAGTTGAGAGCTTAATTGAACACCCGGCGATCATGACTCACGCTTCTGTTCCAAAGAAAGTTCGCGAGTCGATTGGTCTTTCGGACAACTTGATCAGATTGTCAGTTGGGATTGAACACGTTCAAGACTTAATTGATGATTTAGAGCAAGCATTTAAATCTGTTTAAAAAAGAAAGGCTCCTACGGGAGCCTTTCTTTTTTCTGCGATGATCACTAAATTTGATAAAGGGTCTTCTGATCTACTTCAATCACACTCATCAGGGCATCATAAATCAAAAAGTTCCCTGCTTTGTTTCGCGAAACTTCAAAGAAAAACTCATTAATTAGGTCGCGAGTGTTTTTATCATTATTGTCTTTATAGAAGCTCTTTAAGGACAGCTTTGGATTAAGCTCTTTTAAATTTTTAAGTGCTCCGCTTGAAAGGAGATAAAACTTTTCGGCCGGCTTAAGTTTTAACTTCACAGGCTCAGAGAAATCAATTAACTCTCCCTGATAGAAAAGAGAGCCGTTGCCTTTAAACTGGCAATCAACTTGAAGAGTTTTCAGGTCGATATTAATAATGCAGTAACTAAGTTCTGCATTGTTTTCCTTTGCATGGTGATTGATCATTTTCTCAAAGTGCTCACTTTGAGCTTTAACCGCTGTCGTGGGAGTTGAGTTTTTTAAGACTTCAAGTTCTGAGAGAATTAAAGATGAGAGAATATAACTATCACTCCCCGCTTGAATAAAGAGAAAGTTCTGATCAGTTTGTATCATATCAAAAAATTCTCCACCACTTTTTTCTCCGGCCATAAACTTACTGGTGACTGTCACTCCTTTTAAGCTATCGACTCTGACCTTAACTAAGCGGTCGTGCAAGTCCTTCACGCGAGTCAGCTCACTTCTCGTAAACTCATAAACTTTTTCTAAATCCGAAGCCAGCTGATCAAGCTTCACAGCATGAGCAGAGAAATTCATATTGATATAGTTTTTAAGTAAAGGTGTGTTGTAATTAATTTCTTGAGACAAATCGATAAAACCAAAAATTTTATCAAAGTGATCTTTTAACTGAGACACTAGTTTAAATTCTCTTCTTGTATTTAAGGCCACCACTAACTTTAAATCGCGCTCTTGGCAAACATCAATCAAAGCATCAATATGATCTTCATCTACAATTAAAAGCAATGGCGAGTTTGCTGAGACTCGCGAATCTTCCCAAGTAATGAATTTTGGCGAGAGGTCTGCCTCTTTCAAAAGTTTCTTAATATACTCATCTGTCGCCGGATTCTGGCGCACGCATTCCATTTCTCGCATTTATTCTCCTTAGGCATTGATCTCTAACATTTTAAAATAAGGCTGGAAAAAGCGATATTTAAAAATGTTCTGCCTACTTTTTAGGGCGGATGCCGGAAGCCTTAGATTTTATATCTCCGCGTATTTTGGTCAAATTAGCTTTCTTGCTAAAGTCCCAGGCTTTTCTCACCGATACTAAATGAAAGTGGTAGTCCTTTTTTGATGGGAACCTGGAACTAGTAATGACGAAGAAAAGCAATGTAATTCAATTGTCGGCTTTAAAAGAGAAGCGTGAGCTAAAGCTTAAGGCCGAAGCAGAAGCGCTGTCACGTTCACGTGCAATTGAAGATGCTATCAAATCTACTCCTTCCATCAAATCTATCAAAAAAGAATTCTTCGAACTTTCAATCAAAACTTTATTAAGTGCTCTTCGTTGTAAAGATGACTACACATGGGGACACTCACTTCGCGTGGCCTATTTCTGTATTTCCGCAGGAAAAGAAATGGGACTTTCAGAAGACGAACTATATGAACTAGAAGTCTCGGCCCTTTTCCATGATATTGGAAAAATCGGTGTGCCTGATGCTGTTTTAAAAAAACCTTCGCGCTTAACTGATGAAGAATTCTTAGAAATGAAGCTTCACCCGTCGAAGTCATACGAGATTCTTCAAGACTTCCCTATTTTTGAGAAGATGGCGATCAATGCAAAATACCACCACGAGCGTTTCGATGGACGTGGATACCCGGAAGGGCTTAAAGGTGAAGACATCCCGCTTTTTTCAAGAATCATTCTAATCGCTGACACATTCGATGCCATGACATCGACCAGACCATACCGCAAAGGACTTCCTTTTGAAGTTGCTTTCGCTGAACTTCGTGAATTTGCCGGAACTCAATTTGACCCGATGTTAGTTGAGAAATTCATCTCCAGCATGATGAAAGAGCAAAATAAAAACGAAGACACCTTCACTCTTCAGGTTATCGCTGGAGATTTCAAGAAAGACGCTGCTTAATTCTGGCAGAAAGCCGTTGCCTGGCTCGTGCTCACATTGTACTTCTGTACTTTCGCACAATCTTCATCTGAGCCATAGATTGCCTGGACCACACATTCAGCAGAATTGCCCTTAGACTTATTCCACTTCATGTTTTTGTTACATGTAACATAGGCCGGCTTATCCACACAGGCCCAGTATTTATCTTTGCAATTGTAAACGAGCCCGCGGCCGATTTGATCATAAGCAGGTGGTGCAGTTTCAACCGCCACATCATCCACAATCTTTGAGGCCATGGAAGTTTCTTGTTTTTCAGAATCAGCTCCTCCCATCGAAGGAACTTTTACTTCTTCCATTTGTCCGGTCGATGGAGTCTCAGTTGTGCTTTCAAAATTATTCACTAACTGATCCAGCTTTTGATCCACTCCTGTCTCAACAGGTTTTGAATCAACAACAACATCATTTGATGTTGGAACATCTAATGATGAAGAAGATGTGCTCTCCTCTTTTGGAGCAATATTGATATTTTCAATGGGAGCCCCTTCTGTTGCACTGGCATTAGTATCTGCCGCGGCCACTGCTCCCTCTGCCGGAGGAGTCCCCTCGGCCGGTGCTGTTGCTTCAGTAGGTTGAGCCGCCTCTGTTTTTTTCGGTCTTCTTGGTTTTTTTGGCGCAGCTGCTAAAAGTTCTTCGACTGATGGCTCAGAAGAATTTGGCTTTAAAACAAATTCATCCAGGGCCAAGTATCCCAAAACCAGGATAATCACGACCCTGATAATCATGCTTATCTGCTTCTTTTTCTTGTCTTCTTCAGGGGATGCTTCGGATTCGGCTTCCGACTCCTCGACTTCTTCTTCCTGCTCTTCGACCTGTTCATCCTCTTCTGCCACGCCTAATTTTTTGCGTAGTGGCTCAGGGAGACTCTTCTTAAAATTTGTGATAAGTTTTTCAAGCATATAGACAATTATAAAGGATTTTCATGAAAGTCATAGATGATGGAGTTATCAAGTACGACCGGTCAAATTTTTCCCAGTGCGGGGCGCTTTTGGCTGATGAATATGAGGCCCTCGAATACTGGAGAAAAAAACTCTACCAAATGAACTTGATTGGTGAGTATCCTGAAGTGCATATCGGTTTCGGAAACATGTCTACACTTCGAGACTATTCCTGTTATCACTCAAACACACACCCCCAATTCGTCATCACTGGTACACAAACTGGAAAATACGCTGACCTCAACGGCCTTCAGTACACCCGCGTTCTCGATTATCAAATCGACCAACTAAAGATTCAAATGATGGGAGCGATTGAGGCTTCCAGCGAAGCTCTTACCCACGCTGCTATCTACGCGGCCAACCCTAATATCACAGCCGTCTTTCACATTCATTCCAACGAGATTTGGAAAAAAATGATTGAAGATAAGTCGGATTTTACTTGTGAAAGTATTCCTTACGGAACAGTTGAGATGGCCCATGCAACTCAAGCATGTATTAAAAACAAAGACTCAGGTGTCTTTTGTATGCATGGACATGAAGATGGAATCGTCATCTATGCCCGCTCCCTCGAAGAAGCAGGAAGCCTGACAGTTTCCCTCTATCAAAAATATATGAATTAAGTACATATTTAATTTTTTTTTCCGAAAAAAGACCCATGAAAGTCACGGGTCTTTTCATTCTTTTTTTATTTATCTTTCTTGGAGGTTTCCAGGAAGGACGTGCATTTTCTACCAACTCTGAAATTCAATCAATCGAGATCAAAGAATTAAATTCACATTTAACTGAAGCAGATTGGATTGCGAAGTGGGATCAAAGCCCAAGATCGTATTATGGATACGACACGATAAAAGTTCACGAATCAACCAAAATGATACTTGCAAAAGTAACATTCACTAAGGCAGTCAAAAACCGTTACTTATTTGTTGGCTCCCGCTTTATTGACCGCGCTGACTTTTATTCATTCAAAAACTCAAAAGTTGAATGGCTTGCAGCTGGAGGAAATGTCATTGGCAATGATAACCTGAATATCTATACCAATTCTCCATTGATGAAAATTCCCGTTGCCCGGCCGGAAGAATCTATTTACATCAAAATTCAATCGCCTAAGTTTGTTCACCTTGCCATTGATTTAAAAACTTCATCTGAATTTAAATTTGAGATGGAGGTTGCAAGAATCATTGCTTATGGATTCTTTGGTTTTATCTTCATGATGACAATCGTTCAGGTTGTTGTGTTCTTTTCTTTCAGGAATAAAAACCCTGTTTACTACATGATTTTTGCCTGGTCGTGCGCCATGGCCTTTTATTGCTCATCAGGTGTTGCCGGGTATTTTTTTGATAATCCAATTCCTGTTGGTGCAAGTTTTTATGCCAACTGGTTTTTTACGGCCACACTTCATCTTTCATTAGTCTATTTCACTTACACTCTTTTAGATTTAAAAAATCATAAATGGCTCCTGAAGCTTAACCAAATTTTAGGCACCGTCTTTATTGGCATCAGTATGCTGGTTATGTATGACAATCAACAGATTGGGTACTTCTATAACATTAAGCAGTCTATACAGCTTACAATGTTGCTCTCGATGGTTTATTTGACTTTCTTAGGATTGAAAACCAATAGAAATCTGGCCATTCTTGTCATTCTCTCATGGATGCCGGTCATGATTTACGCAATCACGGCCATTTTTAATCTTTATCCTGCCCGTAAAATTTATGATCCGGCCATCATGGCCTTGCCAGTTGTTTTTGAAATGATCGTCAGCTCTATTGCTGCTTATTTCAAAATGAGAAAAATTCAGCGCGATCTTGTCGAAGCTGAAATGAGAAAAAAACAAAATGAAGTTTTAAAACAGGCCATGAGAACAATCAGCCACGACCTGGCAAATCACTTTTTTGTTGCTGAACATAGTATTGAGGCGATTAAAAAAATCAGCCCACTCCTTGACCCTAAATCACATTCACGATTGGACCGTGTGCAAAAATCGCTCAACCAGAGTAAACTCCTTCTAAGCAGAGTGAAATGCTGGATTCAGGCCGGAGATGGGAAAATCAATGTCAAAAATGAGCCTGTGGCCATTATTCCACTCATCAAAGAATCAATTGATCTCTTTGAAGAGCGGGCAAAAGCTAAAAATATCGAATTCTCAACAGAGTGGGATTTGGAACTAGAACATGTGAGAGTTTGGGGAGACCCCGTCGCTATTTTTAATCAGGTTCTCAACAACTCTCTTTCCAATGCTATTAAATTTAGCTACCGCAACTCAAAAGTCATCATTAAGCTTCATCATTGCCCTGAGCGAGTGTATGTCTCTATCAAAGACAGTGGTATTGGGATGAAAAAAATGGATCAAACCCAGTTCATTCAAAATGGTCACATCGAGAGCACGGAAGGGACAGACAATGAAAAGGGAACAGGATTTGGAATGCGTTTAATGAAATCTTATATGGAATCCTTTGATGGTGAAGTTAGTATTCAGTCATCGACAGAAGAATCCAGCAGAGGTACAGAAGTTATCTTGATTTTTAAATACATTGATAAGTCAGCTCCTTCTCATGTCGATGAAGCTTTCAGTAAAGTCGGTATTGTCTAAAAAGCTTTGTAAAAACTTCTAAAATGATTTCCTTCAGGCGAAACTTTTATCCAGGAGTCCATCTCATTAGTCACTTCTTTGGAAGAAAGCACTTTCCATTCAACATGATGGGCTTCAGAATATTTGTCAGCAAGTGACTGTATAACTAGCCCCATCGTTTTGCGATAATTGACTTCAACTAATGGATAGAGTTTCAACCGTCCTTCTTCCTGGTAAACAAATGAGTCGATCTGCACATTAAAAAGAGCGCCTTTGTTCAAATAAACGCGAGCAATCTCCAGAGTGATTTTTTCCAGTTCATTCAAAGAAAAGTGATACTTTTCCTGAATATATTTTTTGAATTTATCCACATTGGACGCGCCTGCTCCACCTTTAAATCCACCACTCTGTGAATTAAAATTCTCTACCATAAACTGGCGTTTAATTTCTCCATTGTGGATGATAAATGTTGTACCGATATCAAAAACTCTTTGATAAACAGGTTCCAATAAAACTTTTTCAACCAGGATTTTTTTTAATGTTTCAACATTAACCTGATCAGCGGAAAAATAATAATGCCCAATACCGCTAAAACTATGCGGACGCTTGATGATCCAATGTTTAATATTCGGGTGTGTTTTTAAATGAGAAAGAACATCCTCCACACTCTCTGCTATCTTTCCCTGCCAAAAACCCCATCCTCTTTCTTTTGCGATTTCAACTGACGTGAGTTTAGAATTTAATTCTTTTTCTAATTCTCGCTCATGGCGATGACTCCACCAATAGGTGAATGCCTTTTCATCAGGAGCAAACGACGGGATACTAAATCCCAGAGACTTTAAATGTTTGAGGTAATTATCATCGTATTGTTTGATATTTTTTAAGTGACAGGCTTCCTGATTAATCAGAAAAAAAACATATTCAAACTCTCTGATCACTTTTAATGAAGCAGCTGATCCTTCATCGTATCGAGGATCAAAAAGAGAGGCTTCATAATCCAGGTCGACTTTATAGGTTTTCATTACCAGTTCTTGCGGTTAGTGACTTTAAATTCATCTCTAAATTCATCCAGCGACTGGATAAAAGCGTCGTCAAGGCCCGCTTTCTTTCTAATCTCTTTATCAAATTGAATGCCCTTAGCGCGGGCAGGAGTCATCACTCCCGGCAGATGCGTGCGATAATAGTTCCATAGATCCTGGTTTCCTCTCCACTGATTTAACCAGTGAGCACCGAGGGCCACATGAGAGATTTCATCTTCTAAAACCACACGCATAATCTCTGCTGTCTTAAAATCTTCTACGGCCTTAAAGCTCTGCTCATAAAACTGAGCGAAATCTAAGTTGGCCGATTCAAAAGTCATCGCCATCGCCGAATAAAAGTGCGAAGGAGTTTTAAGTTTCTCCATTGAGCGCCAGAAAAAGTCATTGAGAGGAAAATCCCCTAGCTCGATTCCAAATTCTTTCATACGCGCAAGATACATCTTTAAATGCTTTTGTTCATCTTGGATGGTTTTAATTAATCCCTTTTTAAACTGGATCATTTCTTTTCCAGTATCCGGATAAACCAAAAGGGCCGCGGCCATCATTTCGATTGCCAGAAGCTCGTGGTTGGCAAAAAAGTGTAAGGCAAGTCCTCTCTTATCTTCCAGATGAAAACTTGCGCTTCGAGGGAATTTAACCTGCTCGTTATTGAACTCCAGGCGCTTGGTGCGCCCTGGGTTTTGCGGTAATTCATAATCTTGAAGATGCTCAGTCAGAATAATGTCTTTTGAAGAAAGTAATTTATCTTCTAAATTCTCCCCTTCTAGTACCTGTCTGGCAAAATCGCGGTAATGCATAAACTATCTTTTTGGTTTACCTTGAAACTTTCTCTTCTTAGAAGGTTTCCCCTGACGGAAGTTGCTCTTCGTTGAGCCCACTGCCGAAGCCAGGTTTGATTGTCTCTCTCCCGGTTTTCCACCTGGAGGCGACCCTCTTCTACCCTGGAATGGACGTCTCGTGAAGCGCCTCTGCTGGAAGCAGTCTTCACAAATAGCAAACTTAGCGTTTTCTGGAAGTTTGACCCCACAGCTTGAGCAAGTTGGCGTGATCTTGTCAGAAAGAAGTGTATTAAGTTTGTCGATGGCCAGAAGTTTATTTTCCAGAAGATCTGTCTCATCAAACTCAAAATTCTTATTGTTGAAGTGGCGAGCAAGCCATTGATAGAGCTCCACGCACTTAATTGTCGTTTCAAGATAATCAATCTCATTTGAAGCGTGATTGATGTGTTCGTTCTTAATAATTTCGTTCGTAACGAATTTTTTTAAGATCCAAACATAATACTGAACATGCTCCAGAAGACCTAAGTTAACAGGAGCACAGGCAAATCCAAAAATCTCTGCTGATGAAAGTGTATGATTGCTATCGATATCTTCTACCGTTTCAGCAAGTTCAATCATCTCTTTCAGATCGACACAGTAGAATGGTTTCGTGAAGATCATCGTGTTAAAGAGTCTCAAGAACTCTGAAAGCCTAAGGATTGGGAGATTGTGAGATGAAAGAGCATTGTTAACTTTCGTGAAGATATCCAGATCGGGACCAACCATACTTTGAGTTTGTTGTTCCAGCACTGAATCCAGTGCATCCTGAATTTCTGTTAATCCATCTTCTACTTTCTGCAGACATGTAACCTTTCCTACCGGGAAACGCTGAAAGCGTCCGGCACGACCGGCAATCTGCTTAATCTCACTCACTGTGATTGGGTGCTCTTGTGAGTTAATGTGTTTTGTAAGAGTGGTAAAAACAATTCTCTTAATCGGAAGGTTCATCCCCATTGAGATGGCATCAGTACTAACGATAACGTCCGTGATCCCTTTATCAAACTTGCGGGCCTGCTCACGGCGAACTTCAGGAGAAAGCATTCCGTAGATAATAGATACTTTAAAACCAACCTGTTCCAGATCGTATTTGTACTTAAGCGCATTTCTTCTTGAGAAAACAATCAATGCATCACTCTTTTGCAGCTGAGAGAGCACGATAGGCTTTTCTTCAACTTCAAGTTTTGTCATACGCTCATAATTTTTTACTTCTAACTCATCACCGCAAAGTTCTGTGATCTGTTTTACCAAGTCAAGAACCGAACCATCACCACAAACGTGAACTTCATATGCGTGAAGGTTGACCAGAGCACGGGTCCATGCCCAGCCTCTTTGTTTATCAGTGATCATCTGAATTTCATCAATAACCGCACATGAGAACTCTTCGTTCAGCTTGGCCATTTCAATCGTCGATGAATAGTGAGTGGCATCTTCAATTTCGATAACTTCTTCACCAGTTAAAAGAGTGGTCTTCACTCCTTTACCATTAAGAGTATCGTATAACTCAGCCGCAAGAAGTCTCAGTGGCGCCAGGTAACATCCCTTGCGAGAAGCGGCCAGTGCCTGGATCGCATGGTAGGTCTTACCAGAGTTGGTAGGCCCCATGTGATAGATGATCTTTCTTGGGATTTTTCTGGCGTGTGAGTGCAGCCAGAACTGTCCTAAATACTCCTGAAGAATATTTGAAGAGATATCTTTTCTCTTCAACACCAGGATCGATTTGATTAGTTTTTTAAATTCAACAACCAGGTATTTTTCATGTCTCCAGATGTTGCTAGAGAGCTGCTTGAAAAAGCGCGTGAATTCTTCGTCACTCACCAGTTCTGGTGAATGCCCTTCTTCTGATAGAATGCGGTGGAAAAAAAGAATTAAGTTATTAGCGTGCTCTTTTGCCAGCGGGCTTGGGTAAGTGAATGTCTCATCTTGAAGGGCCTTAATTTGCGATTCAAGACGATTGAGAGAAGACTTCTTTAGCCTGAACTGCACCTGCTGAAATTTTTTATCCAGAGTTCTTAAAAGGTTCTGATAGATTGTTGTGATATCAGAGATAGCGCTTTCTTTATTCAGAGCAATCTGCTCTTCAATCTTCGCTTTTGTATCATTGATTGCGGCCACGCACTCATCGTAAACGACTTCGCGTACACGGGTTCTGTAATCAGCAAGACAGGCCACACACTGACAGGCAAGTTGGCTTGATTTTAATTCTGCATTGAAGTTTTCTTTGAAACTCTTTTGAGTTTCAACGTGATTTGTTTCTTTTCCTTCAACCCACTTCTTTAATACAGCGTAGTGAAGTTCAAGAACTGCCGGAGTGAGTCCCCCATCCTGACCGAAATAGAAAATTTCTTTTTCCGGCATCAGACAGTCGTCAATAAAGACGAGCGAAATAATATTCTCTCTTTGAAGAAATTCAAAAAAGTTTACATACTCAGTGTTGAAAATGCTCACCAGCGAAGGGTACTGCTTAAAAACATTCCAAAGAGCGCTTTGAGTTTTTTCAACGAAATTTAAAACAATGCCTGCATCTTCAACAGTTCGAAGATAATCATCGCTTTCGGAAAAAGAATGAATTTTAATTAGGGTCTTTCTTTCGGTATCTAAGAGGTCGCGGATACCTTGGTAATCGGGAAGGGCGGGAAAATCAGTCGTGCTCAATAAAAATTCCTTTTTAGTGTTTCACGACTGATTATATCATCTTGCTTTCTATCGGTCTAATTCAACGATGTACGCGACGGCCATTTTCGCAAACTTTGCAGCATGGTTAGCGTTTCCATTTGATGCGGCCAGAGTGTCTCTTGCTGTATGGATGTTATGGTTCATGTCATTCATCTTCGCTTCAAATGGCATTGATGCCGGATAACCTTGAGAATGCCAAGAAGCGTGGTCTGAACAGCCGTATCCACACTTATCAAATCCCCACTTCACACCAGGGACGTAACGGTCAATGATTGATCCAACAAAGTTGTTCTGTTGGTCGTTGGTGTAGTCTCTCATCATAACGATATCGAGATCTTTTGTTCCCTGGAAATTCGTCATATCAAGTTGCATAACTCCAATGACATTGACGTTTTTCTGCTTGAAGCTTCTTGAAATTTCTTTTGATCCCAAGAGACCAACTTCTTCAGCTGCATAGGCCATAAATTTGATCGTTTTTTGTGGCTGGTAAGAACTATCAGCAAGGATGCGGATAACTTCTGAAATCGTCGCGATTCCTGACGCGTTATCATCTGCTCCTGGGGCCGTTGAAGTCGCACCACCAAATGATCCGTTGATTGAATCCTGGTGACCACCAACAACAATCGTCTCATCTGACGCGCCTTTTAGAGTCAAAATAACTGAAGGCTGATCCCACTGAGAGTGTGGAAAAAATTCTACTGTCGCGTCAGTGCGATTCTTGACTAAACCACTCCAGTAATCTTTGATCCATGTTGCTGATTGCTTTCCGAATTCACCCTTGTAGTAACGATTCTTAAACGAAGAAAGTTTAGTGATCGTTGCCAGGATGTTATCAGCTTTTACTTCGTTCACCAGAGGCTTAACTAAGTTTTCCTGATTGATAGTATAGTCCGCGAACATATTATTCTTAGCAAAGAGCTGAGCTCCATCTTGAGAATCTAATTGCTCAAGAGCTTCTTCCTTATCGTCGTGAACCATGAATCCACCACAACGGTTGAAGTTTCTGTGCATAAGAAGTGAAAGCCAAGGAATCGACTCTTCATCGATTTTTAAGACGCTAATTCCGTCTTTTGTCTCGATAGATTCAACTCTTCTTCCGAAAGTTTTTTCAGAGAAAGCTAGAGCATCTGAATCGATAGTAATGTAGACGCTTTTTGTATTTTCTGTAGCGAGTGGAGACACTGCTGGGATAGCAATCATTGCTACTGCCAGAGAGAGCGATTTAAAACCTTTCATCATAAACAACCTATTCCTTTAGTGGTAATCATCCGTGATTAACAAAAAGTTTGTTCCTTTTGGTATGATTTGTCTAATTTTCTGGAATTTTATCTTCTTACTTCTTACAATTAATCAAAGAAAGATTTCACAATTTTGACGGAGAGAACCATGATCTCAACCTGGCTAACAAAAACTTTTGATATTAAGTACCCAATCATCCTGGCGCCGATGTTTTTAGTGTCTAATAACAAAATGTTAGCTGAAGCCTATAAGAACGGATTCATTGGTTGTATCCCCTCTTTAAACTACCGAACCCCGGCCGATTTTGAAGCAGGAATGGTCGAACTCCACAAAGAGTGCAATGGTAAATTTGGAATTAATCTCATAGTAAATAAGTCAAATGTTCACCTGGCAGAACACTTAGCTGTTTTAGAAAAATACCCACCGGCCTTCATCATCACTTCTCTTGGTTCTCCAGAAGAAACCATCAAAAGATTAAAACCGCTGGGAGTAAAAATTCTTTGTGACGTGGTCGATGTTGAATACGCTAAAAAAGTCGAATCCCTTGGAGCTGATGCTTTAATTGCTGTTAATTCCGGGGCCGGCGGACACGCTGGAAATATTTCTCCTTCAATCCTGGTTCCAATGTTGATGAAAGCAACGAAGCTCCCGGTGATCTCCGCTGGTGGTGTAGGAACAGGAGCAGGTCTTCTTTCTGTCATGGCCTTAGGAAGTGAAGGTGTTTCGATTGGATCTCCCTTTATCGCCACTAAAGAATCTCCAGTATCAGCTGAATACAAAAAAGCCGTCGTTGATTTTGGAGCGATGGATATCGTTATGACGACAAAAATTTCAGGAAGCCCGTGTTCAGTTATCAACACTCCTTATGTGAAAGAAATCGGGACTGAACAAAACTTCGTTGAATCTTTCCTGAATCACAACAAGCAGCTTAAAAAATATGCCAAGATGCTGACTTACTACCGTGGAATGAAAGCAGTAGAAAAAGCAGCCTTCGCGGCCACTTATAAAACAGTCTGGGTTGCCGGACCTTCAATTGAGTTTACTCACGCCATCGAAGATGTTCAGACGATTATTAAAAGAATTATTACTGAATACGAAGAAGCTTACCAGGCACTGGTCGCTCGCCAGCTTAAGTAAGAGGCAGTTCAATCACAAATGAAGTGTGGGCAGAAGCGGTGTCGTAATAAAACCTGCCGCGGTGGTTTTCAATAATCCCTTTTGAAATAGAAAGACCAAGCCCTGTTCCCTTCCCTACTTCTTTTGTTGTAAAAAATGGCATCATGATTTTGTCCAATACTTCCGGATCAATTCCATCACCACTATCAGTCACGCTGATTTTGCAAACGCCATCATCATGACCGACATTAATTTCAACCCATTTTTCTTTTAATGGCTCGACGGCGTCGTAAGCATTATTGAGCAGGTTTACCAAAACCTGTAAAAGCTCAGCCGCTCTTCCGTTAATGTAAAGCGAGTCACCTTCATCCATATTCACTTTTAAATTGATTGCATGGAATTTGAATCGCTCGCGTGAGAAATCCAAGGTTTCATCAATGAGTCCCGGCACATGGATGCGCTCCATTTGATCGTTTTCAGCATTTCTTGAAAACGATCTCAGCCCGCGAATAATAGATCCGATTCTCTTGGCCGTGTTTTGAATATTGGTTAGTTCTTCGGCAATTGAATGGTTGTATTTAAAGTTATTGCTTAAAGCATTGTCAGTGCCTTCAATTCTACGTTTTAAAAGCGATGTTTTCCCAATGATAATTGTTAGAGGGTTATTGATCTCGTGAGCAATCCCTCCTGCCATTTCCCCCAGCGAAGACATCTTGGCAGAGGCCACAAGTTTTTCTCTTTGGCTGCTTAAAATAGCTTCTGCATGTTTTCTTTCACTGATATCGCGAACACAGGCCTGAAGAACAGTCCTTCCGTCATAAGAAAAAGCAGTGAGAAGAACTTCGGCCGGAAAACTCTTTCCATTCTTGCGACAGTGCACCCATTCAAAATGACTATAACCATCGTTAAAGGCCTTTCTCATGTGGTTGTTGGCCATAGTCTCTGAATCACCTCCATTAGGCTGAAATTCAGGGGAAAGATCAGACGGGTGCAAAGAAAGAAACTCTGCTTTTTTCTCAAAACCAAAAAGTTTCAACGTGCGAGAGTTACAATCAAAGAAACGTCCATCCATTGTTAAAAGCATCAGGGCATCACTTGATCCTTCAAAAATAGAATGTGCCTTGGCCCTTTGTCTTTGGATTTCATATTCGTAATCTTTTTGTGATGAGATATCTGAAATCGTTCCGACCATGCGATGAGGTTTATCACCGGCCTTATTATGGATCATCATTCCCCGTGCAAGAACCCATTTATAATTACCATTTTTACAAAGGAGGCGGCATTCAGTAATAAAGCTCTGCTCGCCATTAAAGTGTGCTGCCAGGTTTGCTCTTACACGAGGAAGATCTTCAGGATGCACTGTCGTTGGCCAGTCTATTTCAGCACTATCTAATTCACCTTCTTCGTACCCCAAAAGACTATTGAGTCTCCTGCTGAAATGAACTTTCCCCGTATCAATATCCCAATCCCAGACAGCATCTCCAGCTCCTTCCAAAGCGAACTTCCAAAGCTCTTCACTGGCCTTGAGTTCTTCAGTTGTCTGACTGGCAAAATTGATCGCACGCTTTTTCATGGCCTGCAGAGAAACGATTAATGTTCCTAACAGTAAACTAATAATCGCTGCCACTGCGCCTACGCGAGATGAAAATGAATCACGGCTGGCATAAAAAGCGGCTGTCCCCTTAAATTGAAAAACAAAATCATGATTACCAAAACGAACTTTTTTAATAATCTCATTAGACCCTGGAAGTTTGTCATACCCTGGAGTCGCCGTAATTAAAGTGCTTTTCCCTAACGAATCTTCTGAGACTTTAAAACTGATCTCTTTTAAATTACCTTGCTGAAAAACAGTACTGAAGAATTGGTCTGTCATTACAGGAGCATACGTCCACCCAATCAGTCTCTCTCTTCTTTCTGCTACAGTTTTAGGTATTTCTCCTCTTCCATAAAAGGGATAGTAGGCCAGCATCGCCGGCTGTCCATCAGGATCATCAATGAGTTTTATTCTTCCTGTAATTGCCGGCTCTCCTGTATCACGGGCGTATTCGGCGGCCATGCGACGTTGTTCTTCAGTCGCCAGGTCAAGACCTGCCTTTAAACGATTGCCGCCAAAAGGTTCAATATAAGTTACCAGATACGCTTCAGAAAGAAGTGCGTTTTGGGAAGCTTCTTCCGGTGAAACGCCAGGAAAAGCATGGTACTCGAAATCCTGTCCTTTTCTCAGTTCATTTTTCTTAATAAAGGATTCAATCTCAGTTTTAGGAAGGCGGAAAACAACACCTAGCCCTCTTAGTGCCGGAAGTTGTTTTTGAAATTGATTGTATTCTAAAAAACTACTCCACTCTTCTTGTGTCACTTTATCGCTGGCGGTAAATAAACTCGCGCCACTTTGAAGAGCAAAAAAGTAGTTATTCATTTTTGATTCAAGTAATGGCTCCACACCTTCGACAATGGTTTTCAAATAATCATCAGAGTCGCGGCTGTTTTTAAAAAAGAATCCCAAGAATAAAAGGCTGGCGAAAATCCAGCTAAACAGAAGGACCAATCCTGGCTGCTTTAATGAAGAGATGCGCTTTAAATCAGTCATCATCAATGAACTGATCCCTACGCTGGCCAGGAATACCTGTAAGTTAATTAAGTTTGTATTAGTCGTTCCATGTAAGAACACTCCATAGCCAAACTTAACAGCGAGCACGCCGATAAAGGAAATCAGAATCGTGGCCAGAGAACTACCACGCTCTCCTGCCTGAGCTGCACACCAAAGCATGTATGGAAAAATAAAAAATAAGTAAGGTGCCCCTTCAACCTGAAAAAAAAGCAGCCAGCACAAAAGCACTCCACCAAAGATCAGGGCCAGGCTCATAAGAATGCCTGGAGCTTCGTGAACTTCATCCTGCAAGCTAAAAGAATTTTTGACGAAAGAAAATACCAGAGGCAGAACCACGATGCCTCCAAGAGAGTCTCCTGTCCACCAAGTCAACCAAACCTGATCAAACATTTCTCCTGGTGAAGCTCCTGATAAAACCAGAGTCAGGGTTCCCACCATTGAACTGATAGAAGCTCCAATAATTGAAGCTAAAACAATTGCGAGTGTTCGTGAGTGAGTTTCAGTCTGGTATTTCTTTTGACTAAAAAAAAAGAGCACTACTGCACCGACAAGTGCTTCCAGTGTATTTCCAGTGGCGATACTAAGAATCGATATAAACGACAGGCTTGAAAGTGAATTGATGATAAAAGCACCGATGAAAACGAAGGGCCAGAAACGAAGACCGAAAAGAAACAAAACGGACATGGCCACACCTGTTGCCGGCCACACAGGAGAAGTCACCTCATTAATCGTTGCCAGTGAAACACCAACGCGAGCAAAAATTAAATAGAGCGCCACGAAAGCAACAAGCTTCACAAAATAATTTTGCAAAAATGTCGAAGTAACGCCGCTCTGAATGCGCTCAGAATCCACAGTGTCCCCAAAACGTAAAATACACCACTAAGTTAGCGACTTCATTTATCACTTTTGTGTCATTTTATCTATTAATTGAATCTTAAGTTTACCTCAACTTCCATTGGGGATGCCAATAAAAAGAAGGCCCGCTTAGCGGGCCTTCTTTAAGGTAAAATTTAATTAGGGTGGCTCAAATAATTTCACAGTCAACAGACGAATGAGTGTTTAAAACATCCAACTTAGTCGAGAGGCTTCTTTGAGTGTAGTCCTTCATCGAATAACTCATCGTTTTTGCGGAAGTTGACGGGTCTTCAATTGAGACCGAGTTTAATCGGCCCTCAAGAACAGTAGCTTCAAAGGCAACGCCATTATGAACCTTGTTCATCGTGGCCATTTCGTACTCAGAAATCGGTGTTTCCACGACATCTACCTGAAACTTGGCCAAGAGAATGCACTTTAAAATCATCCCTGATGCAATCATTTAAAACTCCTATTTTGCCAATAGACCAGCTCTTCTTAAAAGAGCGTCTGGGTTTGGTTGTTTTCCTCTGAAGGCCACATAAAGGTTCATCGGATGCTCGCTTCCACCTTTTGAAAGGACATTGTCCTTAAACTTATTAGCGACATCACGGTTGAAGATCCCTTTTTCTTTGAAAAATTCAAAAGCATCAGCATCCAAAACTTCGGCCCACTTGTATGAGTAGTACCCTGCTGAGTATCCACCTGCAAAAATGTGAGAGAACGCTGTTGAAATGCTTGTTCCTTTTACTGCTGGAAGGAAATCCATCTTGTTGGTCATTTTTGTTTCAAAAGCTTCAATGTCTTTAACTTGATCTGGGTTAGCTGAGTGCCATGCCATATCGATTGTTGCAAAACTTACTTGTCTTAGCGTTGCACGTCCTTCAAGGAAGCTTGAAGAGTCTTTAATTTTTTTGATCAAATCCGCAGGGATTTTTTCTTTTGTTTCGTAGTGTTCAGCAAAAAGATCCAGGCACTCTTTTTCATATGCCCAGTTTTCCATGATCTGTGATGGAAGCTCTACGAAATCCCAGTAAACGTTTGTTCCAGAGAGAGTTTCGTAACGAGTGTTTGCCAGCATACCGTGTAGAGCGTGACCAAACTCGTGGAATAGTGTTACAACTTCATCAAATCCTAGAAGAGAAGGTTTTGTTGGAGTTGGTTTTGTGAAGTTACAAACGATGGCCACATGTGGACGAACGTTCACACCGTGATCGATTTTTTGACCTCTAAAAGACGTCATCCACGCCCCGTTTCTCTTTCCCGCTCTCGGGTGGAAATCAGCATAGAACACAGAAATGTGCTTGCCATTTTCATCCAAAACTTCATACGTTTTTACATCTTCGTGATAAACAGGGATGTCAAAACGTTGCTCAAATTTTAGACCATAAAGGTTCTTGGCTACTTTAAATACCCCATCAATAACATTCTCAAGTTTGAAGTAAGGACGAAGCATTTCATCGTTTACCTGAAACTTCTCGTTCTTTAATTTTTCAGCGTAATAAGCTGTATCCCACTTTTGAAGTTCTTCGATACCATCAAGTTTTTTAGCGTAAGCTCTTAGCTCTTCAGTTTCTTTAACTGCTGCAGGAGTTGCATGGTTAACAATGTTATCTAAGAATTCAAAAACTGTTTTTGGGTTAGAGGCCATTCTCTCTTCAAGAATGAAATGTGCATGAGATTCATAACCAAGCAGGTTTGCTTTCTGGTGTCTTAGAGTTGCGATCTCTTTAATGATTTCCTTGTTGTCTGTTTCGCCGTCTTTAAAACCTTTTGTCGAGTTTGCCAGCCACAATTTATGGCGAAGCTCGCGGTTTTTAGCGTAAGTTAAAAAAGGAATCACACTTGGATATTGAAGTGTAAAGGCCCATTTGCCTTCATGTCCTTTTTCTTTTGCTGTCATTGCTGCCGCTTCGATTACATCTTCACTCAGGCCTTCAAGATCTTTTTTGTCTTCAATCAGCATTACGAAGTCGTTTGTTTCTTTCAGGATGTGATCGCCAAACTTTAGCCCTAGAGTTGAAAGTTTAGTTGAAATTTCTCTCAGTCTTTCCTTTTGAGCATCGTTGAGAAGAGCTCCGTTTCTTACAAAACTTTTATAGCTTTTTTCTAGCAGCATTTTTTGTTCAGCTGAAAGATTGAAGTTTTCTTTGTGGTCCCAGACTTTTTTAATTTTCTTAAACAGGTCTGCATCCAGGCTGATATCGTTTCCGTACTCAGTTAGAAGTGGTGAAAAATCTTTAGCGATCGCCTGGATTTTATCATTTGTTTCTGCCGAGTGAAGATTGAAGAAAATCCCTGAGATCAGATCAACTTCCGGTCCCGCGTTTTCCAGCGCTTCTACTACGTTTTCAAACGTTTCAGTTTCTTTATTGTTTTTAATATCTGCAATTCTACTTTTAGCTGCTGCGATCGCTTCTTTTACTGCTGGAAGGAAATCTTCCGGCTTAATTTCATTGAAAGGAACTGTTTCAAACGGTGTGGTGAATTTGTTTAAAAGAATATTCATGTGTATCTCCTACTTAATTTGCAATTCAAATGTCGTACTATCTTTACCTTCAGCTTCCTGGATAATTGTCTCAGGCAAGCCTAGTGTTTTACTTTTACTATTAAGGTCAGTCACAATTTGAGCAATGCTGAGAGGTTCGTTTTTTCTCAAACTCACTTCAGAAGTGACCTTCGTTCTGTTTAATTCTGTGAATGAAAAGATCAACTGATAAATCCCACTTGCTCCCTGTCTGCATTCGACAAATAAAGCTTTTCCTTCGAGGTCCAGCGATCCTGGTTTTCCCATCCCGAGAAGAATTTGAGCGGTTGATGTCTCTCTTAAATCGCGGTTGGAAGCTTGTACATCGTTGGTTCTTCCCACTCTGACATTGATTGAATCGACTTTCTTCACTCTCGTCGTTTTCATTTCCAGTTGGCAATGCTCTTCGGTCTTTGCGGAATTCAAGGCTGTCGCTTCGCTGGTTTCACTTACCAAAGTGTAACGCTTGCTCAGGAATTTCTCCAATAATTTTGATCTATCGGGCGATGTCACTACATCGAGACAATTATCACCGGAACGCATAAAAACCTTCTCTCTAGGCAAAAGAAGGAATTCCAATGAGTTTTTAGCCTCGGAAAGACTGACTTTTTGCTCAAAGCAAAAGCTGGCCAGGTCTTCCTCTGCAAAGACTGGATTCACAAGTAGTGTAATAACTAAACTACTTATCAGTTGGTAAATGGCTGTCGCCTTTTTGATTGTGAATGAACTCGTCTGCTGTGTTGTATGAGCACAGGTCAAGAGTTGTCTTGAATTGGAAAGACTTCGGTAGTTGTCCTTTTTTATCAAGATCTTCACATGTACAGGCAAGCGTCTTCATGAAGTTGAAGAAACGTTCGCTGGTTTGTGGACTCATTAAGTGTTCCATCTGACAAGAATCGTATTCTGCAGTTTTTTCATCTACGCCTACGAAATCTCTTAGGAAATAAAACAATAATGTTCTTGAAGAAAGAATGCGGTGAACTTCTTCGTGACCAAGTTCAGTTAGAACAACAAATTTACATTCGTCTTCTTCCTGGATTAGACCCTTCTTTTTTAGATTGTTCAGCATTGTAGAAACTGATCCTTTTGTAAGGTCCAGATCCTTTGCAATGTCTGTCACGCGAGCAAATCCTCTGTTTTCTTTTAATTTATGGATCGTTAAAAGATAGTGAACCATCGAGTGAGATAAATCATTTTCGTGAGCGTCTTTTTGGTCATTGTTTTTTGTCATCATAACCAAATTTGTACCAACCAAAACCTCCCACGTCAACGCACCAAAAGCCTACAAAACAAGGCACTTACCTGTGCCTAAGAAGCTTGCTTTTAGTGACCTAACATCCTGTTTTTATAAGAGGGATAAACCGAAACCTTTTTGCCCAGCGATTAAAGAAAGACCCTAAGGTAAAATACTCTTATGAAAACATTAAATTTGGCCCTTATTTCCCTACTCACTCTTGGCCCTGTTTCGGCCATGGCCCAGACGACGACCAATACGACGGCTGCGACCATCTCGACAGCAACCGGAGTGACAACAGCGACTGAAACAAGCAACAATGCTCAACTTTTAGAAAATGCAAAAGCTTCGCGCGAGCAAGTTGAAAAGAAAAATGCCAATAAGCCTGTTCAGGAAATCCGCGCGCTCGGACCTGGCCAAAACAATATCAACACGACAAACCTTACTGACCAGGAAGTACAACTGAGTCAGCAATACCTGCACCAAGGTCTCTCAAACGACGTCTTGAAGAAAAATTGTAGTGGGGACATGGCCTCAGTTTGTAATGGTAATGAAGGAAAACACAAATTCTTAGGAGTGGACCCGAATATGGTTAAGGCCGTCGCCCAGGCCTATGCAATGTTTGGAGCTATTGCCGGAGACAGCTTGGGCACGATCTCTAAAGGTGAAGCTGCTCTCAAAAAAGAAAACGACGCTGCTAAGGCGGCCAAAGACAAAGGTGAAACTCCTGATAAAGTAGACTCAAAAGCAAACGACTACTGCAAATTCATCCCTACTGCGACAGAAGGGATTGCCACGGCAATGCAAGCGGTGAAAACAAAAGAGCTGGGCGAAGATATTGGTAACGGCGATACAGCTCAAAAAGATTATTTATTAAAGGCCGCTAAAAGCCACGACTCTCGAGCGAAACTTGCTCAAATCCAGGCCGCCGGATGGTGGGGAGGAGCTGCTTGTTACGCGACTAATGCGAGCCTTGGAAACTTTGCCTGGGATAAAAACCTACTTATCAAAATGGGTGCAGCTACCCTTCTAGGTGGTTTTTACCAAAGTGAAGTTTCGGCCAACAAAGAATATGCAGAAAAGACAAGAAAGATTGCAGATATGCTTCCAAATAAAGGAGATTGTAACCCAATCACTGATAACCTTTGTTACTGTTCACAACCATCAACTGAAAATGATCCTACTTACTGTGCAAAAGGTCTGCATAAAAAATCACTGGCCGCGAGTTCATACCGCGTAGCTTGTACCACAGATACACTGGCCATCGATCCCAGCTGTAACTGCGAAAAAACCAATACGTGTTTTGACAATTATCTTGAAGTTCAAGGTGAAGGGGCACTGGAGTTAGGGGGGCTTGGTTACTCAAGTTCACCTTATAAATCCATCCGCTCACTTGCTCGTGGAGAACTTGTAGGTGGAACAGTCAACTCATCATCATACGATTCAACAATGGCCATTGCTAAAAAAGGTTTAAGAGAATTGGCGAGCAAGATTCCTCTGGATAACTCTCCTTTAACCAAAGATCAAAAAGGAATTGCCGATGCTATCGCCTCTAAAGGTGTGCCGGCGAATGTGGCCGCTTTAATGGCCCAGAATCAACCGAGCGCTTCAGCGACAAACGCGGCCATGGCAAAACTTCAAGGTGCATCTGGTGCTGGTTTAAAACTAGCTTCAGTTGGTCCTAAAGGATCAAATATTGTCGACTTCTCAGGTGGAAATGGGCTGGGGACAGCGGGAAGAAAAAGTGAAGGTGGGAATGGAGCTGAAGATATTCTGGCAAAATTAAAACCAGGCGCTACTAAAGCTGCTCCTAATTCAAAAATTCTTGAGTTCGCTCAAAAAGCAGAGGCCCGTGCCCAACAAGCTAACCAGATCAGAAAAGATAATAGCACTCCTCTATTTGAGATTATCTCGATGAGATACCAAACTTCGGGAAGAAGACTTTTAGAAGTCGATGCTGAAGGCAAATAGAAGTGATTAATCAGTCTCTGGTCATCATCCCAACTTACAACGAAGCCCTCAATGTGGATTCGATGATAGAGCGTTTATTTGCACTTTATCCGGACATTTCAGTCCTGATTATCGATGATAATTCGCCCGATAAAACCGCCTTAGTAGTAGAAGCGCTTAAGACCAAGCACCCCAACCTCTTCCTGATTAAAAGGGCCGGAAAACTGGGTCTGGGAACAGCTTATGTCGAGGGCTTCAAGTGGGCCCTTCTTAAGAAATTTAAGTTCATTGCTCAAATGGATTGTGACTTCTCTCACGACCCAAAAGACCTAGGACGCTTAATTACTGCGCTCTATGATGGGACTGCCCTCGCTATTGGCTCACGCTACAGCGGCAACGACATCAGGACCAAAGACTGGCCATGGTATCGACTGCTTATTTCACTGAGCGCTGGTTTTATTCTGCGCCTTTTTACCGGTCTTAAAATCCGCGACATCTCCGGAGGCTTTAAATGTTTTAAGCGCGAAGCTCTGGAAAAAATCAACTTCGATAACATCATCTCTAAAGGTTATGTCTTTCAATTTGAAATGACCTATAAAGTGCATGCCATGGGATACGATATTGTCGAAATCCCCATCGTCTTTTCAGAGAGAGTTTACGGAAAATCTAAAATGAACTTAGGCATCGTGCTTGAGGCCTTCAGTGTAATGTTCAGGCTGCGCCTGAAAAAACTATTGAATCAATTGAATTAACGAACCAGGCTTTTTCTTGAAAAAACTTCGTCGTTAAGCGGGTTGTACATCATCAGAACCAGAATCCAGTAGAAAACAAGTTCGAAAACAATGTAGCGAAGAGCTGAAGGAATAAAGCTCATAAGAATCGCTGCCACAGCATAAGCTCCCGTCTGCGTATAACGAGGCAGAGGGATCGCAAAACGATTTACGAAATTCTTAATCTGCTCTAAGCGAGAGTAGAAAAATGGCAGCACGATAAAATAAAGTGTCGCCAGGATTTTAATCCCTAGAGTGAAAATGATGTCGGTGATTTCAAAACCAGCGATAACTAAATGGCGGATGTTCATCTCCCCCAATGCGTTTCTCACTCTGATGAATTCAGGTGTCGGGTAGTGAAAAATAATTTGTCCCCAAGACATCTCATCTAAAGCGAAAGCTAAAAAAACAATTCCAGTAAACACACTACAGGCCGCAAACACTCCCCCTCTAAAAGGTTTCAGGATGCTAGCGCGGTAAAAACACATCACTGAAGCAAACAGTAACGTTGAAATGATTAACCATTGTAATGGTCCACCTTCAACTGCCAGCTCGCTTTCAAAATACATTGGATTGTTTCTAGCGTGGTACATGTAAAAGAAAATAAGGAGTACCAGAACCGGGTACATCACCTTTTCAAAAAGTTTCAACAGCTCTCTCCCAAATCTTCAAATAACTTTAAACGGTCTGAGTGTCTGCCGCCTTCAAATGAATTGGCAAACCAAGCTTCGATGATCTTTTTTGTTTCTTCTTCTGTGGTGAAACGAGCGCCTAAGCAAAGAACGTTGGCGTCGTTGTGCTTGCGGGCCATTTCCGCGTCCATTGGAGTTCGGCAAAGAGCTGCACGTACACCTTTGAAACGGTTGGCGACGATTGAGACGCCAATTCCTGATCCACAAAGCAAAATCCCCTGAATACCCTGAGAAATCACTTCGTGACTTACCTTCTTAGCGTATTCAGGATAATCGGCCCTCTCAGACGAATATGTGCCGCAGTCGATGACATCGAACTGTTTGCTCTGAAGGAAATGTTTTACCATTTCCTTCATTTCATAAGCTGCGTGATCTGAGCCGATTGCTATTTTCATAAATTAGTATCTGTAGTGGTCTGGTTTGTATGGACCTTCAACTTTAACACCTAGGTACTCTGATTGAGCAGATGTTAATGTATCTAGTTTTACCCCGATTTTTTCAAGGTGAAGACGAGCTACTTTTTCATCAAGGTGTTTTGGAAGTACGTAAACTTTGTTTTCGTAGTTCTTGTGGTTCGCCCATAGCTCCATTTGTGCCATAACTTGGTTTGTGAACGAGTTAGACATTACGAATGAAGGGTGACCTGTACCACATCCAAGGTTAACCAGACGTCCTTCTGCAAGAACGATAAGTTTCTTTCCTGAAGGCATTACGTATTGGTCTACTTGAGGCTTAATGTTAATTTTTTTAGCTGTCTTATTTAGGTAAGCAACTTCGATTTCAAGGTCAAAGTGACCGATGTTAGCAACGATGGCCCCATCTTTCATTTGCTCCATGTGCTTGCCAGTGATTACGTCACGACATCCTGTAGCTGTTACGAAAATGTCTCCTAGCTTTACAGCGTCTTCCATTTTCATAACCTGGTATCCTTCCATCGCTGCTTGAAGAGCACAGATAGGATCGATTTCAGTTACGATTACACGTCCACCAAGACCGCGGAATGATCCAGCAGATCCCTTACCTACGTCACCGTATCCAGCAACAACACACACTTTACCAGCAACCATTACGTCTGTTGCTCTCTTAACAGAGTCAACTAGAGACTCACGGCATCCGTAAAGGTTGTCGAATTTTGATTTAGTTGTTGAATCGTTGATGTTGATAGCAGGCATTTTTAGTTCGCCTTTTTTCATCATATCGTAAAGTCTATGAACACCTGTTGTTGTTTCTTCAGATAGACCTTTGATGTTAGCGATTAGCTCAGGGTATTTGCTGTGAACCATAACAGTTAAGTCACCACCGTCATCAAGAATCATGTTTAGTCCTGATCCATCTGGCCACTTAAGAGTTTGCTCAATACACCAGTCGAATTCTTTTTCGTTCATTCCTTTCCAAGCAAAAACAGGAATCCCTGCAGCAGCAATAGCAGCAGCGGCCTGGTCTTGAGTAGAGAAGATGTTACAAGATGACCAACGAACCTCTGCGCCAAGTTCAACAAGAGTTTCGATTAGTACTGCAGTTTGGATTGTCATGTGAAGACATCCAGCAATTTTTGCGCCTTTTAGAGGCTTTGATTTTCCAAATTCCGCACGTAGGGCCATTAATCCTGGCATTTCTGTTTCTGCGATTTCGATTTCCTTACGTCCCCAGTCAGCCAGTGACATATCTTTTACTTTGTAATCCGTAAAGGCCATAATTCCCCCTAGTGGTTTTTTGATTTTGTAATAAAATTAAACAGGCTCACTATAGCATTCCAGAGAGAAGCTCACAAGGTAATTTAAGCATGGCAAGTTATACACAAATCAGCCTCGCAGAGGCAGAAGAAATATTGAAGCTCTACGGTCGGTCAAAGGTGAAAAAGTGCACTCCACTTTCGCTGGGAATTTCTAATTCTAACTACCGCGTTGATTTGGAGAACGAAACAGTTCTGCTCAAAATCTCCAATGACAAAAATCAACAACAGCTTGCTGATGAGCAAGCTATTTTAGTGTATTTAAAAGAGTGTGGTTACCCTTACTCACTAAAACCTTTCCCTCTGACTTCAGGGGAATTCATTTACAATTACGGTCCGTATTTCGGAGTGCTTTATCCCTTTGTCCAAGGGATTCCTCCAGGGCCTTCTGACTACACTTGCCAAGAAGTGGGAAGAGCTATTGCTGAGCTTCATGTTTTAAAACATGACCAAGAGAAAATGAATTCACTTAGACCCCATGAGTCTGTGGGCTATGGCCCTAAAGAAATATTAGACTACATCAAGTCCCCAAGCTGCCCGGCTGACTTCAAGGCCGGTTTTCTTAGTCTTTTCCCCGACCACCTGGAAGGGTTTATGAATGCCGGTTTTGAGACCGGTATCATCCACGGGGACCTCTACTACGACAACACGCTTTTTGATAACAATAAAATCAGCACTGTACTGGACTTCGAGCAGGCCGGCATCGGTGAATACATCCTCGATCTGGGGATTTCGATTTCCGGAACGTGCCTGGAAAAAGGAATGGTCATAACACCACTAGTAAACTCATACCTTATGGGGTATGAATCAGTCAGAGCGCTTTCAATTGTTGAAAAGAAATTCTTAGACCAGTCCATTATTCTTGGACTCCTTTCGATCTCTTTATGGAGAATCAAAAGATTTAAAGAAAGAAACCTCAACCCTCTGATGGAAAATTCCTACAGAGACCTGCTTGTGCGCGCATTAAATTATTTTGAAATGAGAAAACAGGAAATATAAATCATGGCTAAAGTTCCACCAAAAAAAGATGGATTCAAAAAACGCGAAGGCGAAGGTTACCGTGGCAACAATCGCGGTGATCGCAGAGACCGCAGGGATCAAAAAGATCCTAAACAGTTCAGCGACGTTAAAAGTACACCAAGAGCAAAAGTAAATGCTGATGGAACAAAAGAATTCGACCAGTCGACATTCTTTGCTTCATGCCCGAGAGAAGTTGAGCATCTTTTAGAAAAAGAAATCAGAGATCTTGGCATCACTCGTATTGAAGTGGAAAAAGGCGGAGTTGCTTTTAAAGCAGAAACGGAACAAGCACTGGATGTTCTTTTAAATTCAAGAGTCGCTTCAAGAGTTTTTAAAGAGCTTCAAGTTTACACAATCTCAACTGAAAAAGACCTCTACTCTCTTGCTAAAGAGAAGTGGTGGGATAAGGTTTTTAACGTTCAACAGACGTTTAAAATCAACACACTTTTTGATCGCGACGCTAAAGAGAGCTTCAACAACTCAATGATCTTCTCACAACTTCTAAAAGACGCTATCGCTGATAACTTCAGAGAGAAATACGGCGAAAGACCAAGTGTTGATACGGGAAGACCAGATATCACTTTCCTTTTACGAGTCGAAAGAAAACCAGGAACGCCTCAATTCAACGCCCGCATTCTGGTTGATATGTGTGGTGACCCAATCTCTAACCGCGGCTACAGAGAAGAGTCACTAAAAGCACCACTAAGAGAAAACCTGGCCGCTTCGATCATCATGTCGACAGACTTTGATCCAGAAAAAGATATCTTCACTGATTCAATGTGCGGAACAGGAACACTTCTGATTGAAGCGATTCTTATCAGAGCAAAAGTGGCTCCGACTTATTTAAAAATCAGACAGTATATTGAAAAGCGTGTTCCGGTTTTTGATTTCATCAAGCACCCCTGGTTTCAGGCCGACAGAAAAGCACAACGCCTTTTTGATGAAAGAGCACAAGCGATTTACAACCACTCTCTTGCTGCTTTAAACGAACTTCAAACAAGACAATTTTTTGGTTTTGATATTTCAGAGCGTGCGATGGAAACAACTCGTATCCACCTTCACAACGCTATGATTGACCAGCAGATCGTGACTCTCAACAAGCGCGACGCTACCAAAATCACTCCGATGGATGATCCTCCGGGAATCGTTATCTGTAACCCTCCTTACGGAGAGCGTATGGGTGAAGAAGATGAGCTAAAAGGGCTTTATAAGTCTTATGGTGAAAACTTAAAGCACAACTTCAAAGGATTCAGAGCTTATGTTTTCACATCGAATCCGCTTTTAAGAAAAGAGATCTCGCTTGGGACATCTGAGAGAAAGACGTTTTTTAACGGGAGTCTTGAGTGTCGATTACTTAAGTATGAATTGTACTAGATAAAATAAAAAAGGCCGCGGAATGCGGCCTTTTTTATTTTTTAATTAAACGAAATCCAACATTAATAAACCTTCCATCCGCCGCAATCTTCGTCTTAGTTGCAGGCCTTAAAATGCGCGGCCCCCCTGTCCAGCTTCCACCTTTAAGCAGATATTCATTTTTATTCTTCGTTAACTGCCAAACGTTTCCACATGTATCTGAAAGCCCAAATGGATTTCTAGGTTTTGATTTCACCGGATGAGTTTGTTGTTTTGCGCCTACTTCTTCCCAGCAGTTTTTTGCCACATCATCGAAGTTTGATCCAAACCAGAAGATCGTGCTCGCCTGGGCCCTCGCTGCAAACTCCCACTCGTTTTGATCTGGTAGCCTTGTTTTTAACTCTGGATAAGTGAGGGATAAAATCGTTATAAAATCTAAAACATCATTGGCCGAAATATTTTCAACTGGGTTGTCAGGACAAATTTCCGCCGAACCTAAAAACGGGACACTCTCAGGGCAATACGATCTTTGTTTGAAGCGAGAAGGATTTGATCCCATGATCTGCATCCATTGCATCTGAGTGATGGGAGAGGCCATGAGTTGAAATTCTGCTTTATTTTCGTAAGTAAATTCAGTTTCATCAGGGAAATGGCCAGGCTGAAGCTTATTAGATCCTAAAATATTTTTCCCTTTTGGGATTTTAACCCACTCCACTTTCCATTGATTTTTCTCACTCCAATACTCTGTTGATAAGATGTCTCTCAAAATGGGATTACCAGCGATCTGAGTTTTAGTGAAAGTGATGTTTTCTTTTTTAGAGAAGTCTTGAATCATTTTATCAACAACAGCATTGAATTTCTTTCTCCACGCTGGAAAATCTTTGCGGGCCGAAATTCCTTCTTGAAGATCTTTTTCTTGGTCACTCCATGCTTTAGATTCAGTTACTGTAAAACTGGAATCTGCAGCAAATGTCTTGACTCGCTCAAGTGCTTCTCTGGCATTCAACCATTGAAGGTTGGCAAGCCCCATGCGGTAGCCTTTATGATCTGGTCTATAAATTGGATTGTCTCTTTTAATGATCGCTTCAAACTCAGAAGGAATCATTAAAGCGTGACTTAATTGCGTAATGAAAACGGATTTTAATTTAGAGTGCGATTTTTTACTCTCACACATGGTGAAGTTAGCACTCTTGCCTTTTAACTCAAATGAGCAAAGTTCATCAGACTTTGCGACTTGAGAAAAAAGAGTGAGACCGATAATAAGAGAGAATAAGCTGTATTTTGTTGTGTTCATCCCTTAAATCTAATTGATTTAAGAAATGAACACAATGAATTTTCTTTTGGTGAAATGCGTGTCTAACCGCTCAGTTTTTCTGAAAGCTTCATCGCCAGATTTGGCGAAGCGTACTTTAAAAAAGTAATCGGGTTAATGATCTTATCAAAGTGTTTTGACGACTTTGAGAAGAAGTATGAAGACACGTCAGAGTCTTTTAAGAAGATCGTGTGTCCTTTATTTGAAAACTTTCTCGAGATAAATTCTGAATCAAGGAAACAGACTTCTCTGATCATAAAGTTTTTAGCAACGTAAATGATAATGCAGTAATCAGAGAGCTCCACTAGAGTCTTTTTGATTTTTACACCTTTTGGAGAAGAAGCGTCACTCCACTCCACTTGAATCTCAACTCTTTTTCCATCTTCCATCACGAAGTCAAAACCTCTTTGTGATGTGGACTTCACTTGTTTTAGGCCGAAGATACACTTGGCATACCACTCACCTAATTGAGTTGGAAGATTTTTTCCATTAAGAAGGATTTGTTCCGCTGCCAGCACTTCATAAGCGCGGTTAACGATTCCAATTTGATCGAGAATCATTTTGTTGTTGGGAACATAAACGATGGAAATCTTCTTAGCATCTTTACGCAGCAGTTTTTTAGAGAACTGCTTTTCGTACCAGATAGAGAAGTGTTCATTGCTTGAGAGCTCATAAGAGTCATAAACAAAGCCCACTCGCAGAAGCGAGTGGATGTCTTTGCATTCGGGCAATTTTTTTTGAATGTATTTAAGAGGAGCAAATTCCTTGCGGTCTTCACTCATGACAAAGTATTCATCTTTGTCATAGTCACTACTGCCATGAGTAGATGACGAGAAGAGTTTAATCTCTTCACTTAGTTTTTGAATGTCCATTTAGCGCTCAATTTTTAAAAGTATAATCCTCACTAGTGTAACACTAAGTGGATCAAACATTCAATTGAGATAAGTCCTCTTTGAAATTCAGGATTGACTGCGCAATACCCGCATTTTTAACCAGTTGTTGCTGGACATAAAATCTAAAGTCGACTTTTTTACTCTGGTAATAATCCTTATCTTCCTGAGATTGAGCTGTTTTTGCTGCAATCACTGCTTCGCATGCACCTTCAAGAAGTAGCCATGCGCCAATTAAGTTCGCAGAGAAATTTAAGAAGTTCATTGAATGGAAAAGAATGGTGTCGAACTTATTGGCCTTCGCCAGAGCTCCAAACTGCGCCAGGATCTCTTGCGCTTTTTGCAGATTCTTTCCTAGTGCCGCTAGTTCATCAGCAAACTCTTGAGCTTCTGGGCGTGCCATCGTCTTCTGGATTTTTGCTCCGATTCCCATAAACGTTTTAGCGTTGTCTTTTAAAATTTTTCTCATCACGAAGTCCATCGCCTGGATAGCGTTTGTCCCTTCGTAGATTGAAGCAATTTTTAGATCGCGAGCAAATTGCTCGATTCCATACTCTGAACAGAATCCATATCCACCGTGAGTCTGGATAGCATCAACAGCTACCTGGAACCCCTCATCAGAGCAGTATGATTTACAGATTGGAGTTAGGAATGCAATTTCATCTTCAGCTGCTTTATCGCCGTGGTGAGCGCGGTCGAACTGATCCCCTGTATAAAGAATCAAGCTTCTCATTGAACGCGCCATCGATCTCATTTTTAAAAGAGTTCTTTTAACATCCGGGTGATTTACAATTTCTTTTCCAAATTGCGATCTCTCGCGAGCGTATTGTTCAGTTAACATATAAACCAGGTTTGCTTGCGCTTCACCTTGAACACCACAAAGAAGTCTAGCTTCGTTCATAAGAATGAACATGTTGACCATCCCTTCGAACTCTTTACCAATTAAGTAACCTTCACAGTTACCTTGAGCTCCGAAAGTCATCTCACAAGTCGCTTGTCCATGGATCCCCATTTTTTCTTCGATTTTTGTACACACAACATCGTTTGGAGTTCCATCAAGGCGAATTTTTGGAACGATAAACAATGAAAGACCTTTCGTTCCCGCAGGGGCCCCTGGAGTTTTTGCCAGAACCAAATGGATGATATTTTCATAAAAATCGTTATCTCCTGAAGAGATGAAGATTTTAATCCCTTTCATTTTATAAGTGCCGTTTCCATTTGGAGTTGCTGTCGTGATAACTGCACCTACATCACTTCCCGCTCCCGGCTCAGTTAAACACATTGTCCCACCCCATAATCCAGAGATCATGTTTGGTACATATGTATCTTTTTGTTCTTGAGTTCCAACTTTTAGGATTACATCCATGGCCCCGCGAGAAAGTCCTGGATACATAGAGAATGAAACATTGGCCCCGTTCATAATCGACTGACAAACAAGCGATACAGTGTGAGGAACTGGCATACCACCGATTTCTTCCGGGTATCCAATCGCGTGCCATCCATTTTCGTAATATTTTTTCATCCCTTCTTTGAAAGATTGAGGTGCTGTTACTTTTCCGTTAGCAAGCTTTACCCCTTCGTGGTCCCCAATTGTTCTGCTTGGGTAGACTTCTTTTTCAATGAACTTGTTGCATTCATTGATAATATCCTTCATGTCGTTTTCACCAACACCGTTGTTTTGGATTTTAAGCATATTAAAAAGGTTGAAGTGAATATCTTTGAGATCTGTTTTGAATTGAGCCACGTTAAACCATCCTTGATTTAATTAATTTGAAGTTCTTTTATTATAAATCAAACCGCATAAAAAAAAAGAGAGGACCCTTTCGGGTCCCCTATTTTTTATTTTGTAGTGATTTGGTCTGATATCCGATTAGATCGCTCTAACAAAGTATCTAGTTCCAGAAGAAGACTGAACACCAGATGGGTTAGCTTGGATCGGGTATCTTGTGTCGATTACATAGTAAGCACCGCTCACTGTGATGTAATATACGTTTCCACCTGACATCGCTTGAACTTGTACGTTTGTCGCTGCGTTCAGGATAGAGATTAGCTCAGATTGCTTAGAAGCAATGTTAACGTCTGAGTGTCTTACTGTCACACCATTACTATATTGGTAAGTAATCGTTGGAGTTGAAGCCACGATTGAGTTCCAAGTTGTAGTCGTTCCAGAAGATCCAGAGCTTGAAGTGTAACAGTAGTAGAAGATACCCCATTTCGTGTCACAAGTTTGGTTGCTTGATCCAGATGAGATAACCCCGTTACCAAAGTTAGATGAGTAGCTGTTAATTTGCGCAATCAATGTCTGCGCATAAGTTTGAGCTTGAGTGTTACCTGAAAGGTATGGGTTCGAATAATTCAACGTTGAATTTGTAGACGAAACCTTGTTGTCCTTTCCACATGAAACTAATGAAGCTAAAACGATCATAGATAATAATAATTTTTTCATAACGTCCTCCCTAAAGGCGTATTGAGTATAGTTTCTTAGAAACCGTTTGGTTTATATTAGAGCAACTGTCATGCCAAACAGCAGCCTATGGATTTACAGGGGTTAGCTAAGGGGGGTGTATGCTGTGTGAACATTCTACAAACACCTGTCTAAAAATTAGTCAATTTTTTAGACACTATTCAGGGGATTACAGAGGAGGATGTCTATATTTTAGCTAGTGATGTTTAATCAAAGATTTGGGTCTTTTCTTAGGTTTCATGAGGTTAATAAATTTATTGATGATATTTTTAGACCTATATAATGATGCTTTTTATAAAGCAGTAAACATGGTGTTCATTTTGCAAATTAAAGCCACATGAAAATATCATTACTACCACTTCTTCTTTTAGGATTAATCAGCTTTTATGGATGCTCTAAAAAATCATCCATCCCAGCCGATCACAACTCAGAGGCCTTATCATCAAATGATGAGCTCTTCCAACATCCGGAAGAGGTCACTCTTTATAATCCCAATCAGATCAATGCCGAGAACATTAAAAAATGTGCTTTTGCAACTTCAGATAAAGACTCATGTAAAGTTGAACTCTCTCCTTTATTAGGAGTTGGGAAAGATACTATTTCAGTTAATGATATCCTTAATAGAACAATGTCTTCACAAGCTTCTTACCTGCAAACTTTCCGCAACATCCTTAATCAAATGCCAAAAGAGTCATTGCAAATGTTTGGGGCCGTTAATGCCATTGTTATTTCAGAAAGAATCGTTCCGAGTTTTTATCACTACGGAAGTGGCGCGATCTACTTAAGCAGTTCATACTTCTGGAAGACACCTGAAGAGAAGGCCCTCATTAAAAAGAAAGATTACCGCGAAGATTATGGTATCAGCCTGCAATTTCTTGAAAGCTCAGATTATTATAAAAACGGAAAGTCTCTTTATAGAAACAGCTCGGCCAAATACCGCACGGAAGAAACAATGGGGCCGGTTTTAGCAAGACTTCTTTATCACGAGCTTGCTCACGCCAACGATTTCTTTCCAAAGAGCTATTACAACTCTGCAACTTTTGACAAAACAAAAACTTATTACGACCTGACAAATGAGCGCTGGGATCAAGAGCAGATTGTTTCTCAAAAGCTCAAGTCCCCTCTTGCATCGAAACTTCTCTTAAAGATGGGAGGAATCCTTTATCAAGGTGAAAAGGCCACTAGTGAAGAAATCAACACCAAGGCCTACACTGTAGTTGATGAATTTAAACACGATGTCGCTGCTAATCTTTATGGGTACTCAACTCCCCGAGAAGACCTGGCCATGATGATCGAGCAAAGTATGGTCTACCACCACTACGGGTTTTCTGCTTATTCAATTTTTATTAAGCTTCCTTCTCCAAACTTTAAAGTCCCTGATGATTTTGATTACCCGATTGCCGGTGGAATCAAGAATAAAATCGCTGACCCTAAAGTTAAAGAAAGGGCCCAGGATGTTC
The DNA here is from genome assembly GCF_002872415.1 of Bacteriovorax stolpii. Taxonomy (GTDB): domain Bacteria; phylum Bdellovibrionota; class Bacteriovoracia; order Bacteriovoracales; family Bacteriovoracaceae; genus Bacteriovorax; species Bacteriovorax stolpii. The sequence continues at coordinate 3,328,693 of NZ_CP025704.1, forward strand.
TGGAGAAATTCTTTGAAGCTGATTATGTAAACAGAATCGTTACGTCGCTGGATACGCTAAAGTCTAAAGACATTCCGGAAGATGCTAATTGGGATACGATTGGGACTTATTACTAAGCTTGGCGCTTAAAAAAGAGAATTTTTAATCCTTCTTCCGGGTTCACTTCCATATCGCTGAAGCTGGCGTACATTTTCTCTTGAAAAATAAACTCTGGTGCATGTTCTTTAAAAGCGTTTAAAAGAAAATCGCTGCCTAAATAAGGCGAATTCAAACAGGCCATGATAACTGCATCCTCGCTGACCATTTCCGGCAGGCGGCGGATAATTTTATGATAGTCTCTTTCCACTTTAAAACTCAGACCCTGATTTGTCGGCGGATCAATAATCACAATATCGTAAGGGCCTCTTTTAGAGATGACTCCCAACGATTTCATAATATCGTAGTGGAAGAATTTAGTCTTTCTGCCGTCGATCTCAATGCCGTTTAAACGGTGATTTTTCTCACCCACATTAAGTGCCGGCTGGCTCATATCCACATTGGCCACGGCCTGAGCTTGCCCCTTAAAAGCGGCGACAGAGAGCGAGCAGGTATAAGAAAAAAGATTGAGCACTCGTTTATTTTGCGAGTGTTGTCTCAACCACTCTCTTCCCAATCCCATATCCAGAAAAAATCCTGTGTTCTGAGGTTTTTTTAAATTGAGTGAGTATTTCTCTGCTTTTTCCACAGCAAAAGCTTCAGCGGGCATTTCCCCTTTTAAAACTTCCACGTTGTCATTTTTTAAATGGCGCTTTTGTAAAACAATTGACTCAAATGAAATTTCAGGAATAGAAAGTAAAAGATCGACCAGGGCCGATTTCTCATCTGATTCAATTTCTTTGTAGGTAGTGATTAAGATCGTCGGTGGGAAAAAATCAATGGAAAGATGCTCAAGCCCTTCCCATTTTTTTCCTCTTCCATGAAAAAGCCTGGCGCATTCCCCATTTTGAGGAATGCGCTCTTTGATCACATTAAGCAGTTGGTGCATTCGTCTGCGCTTTTCCGCCAAAAAGTTTGTAGCGGATAAAGAAAGTTAAAAGTACACCAATCACTAACCCGATAATTTGGGCCAGGATAAGTTTTTGCATAGAGTACTGAGTGGCCGGTTCACAGTTAACACCAAAACTCACAGGTGGAGTTAAAAGCACTCCAATCATTTTTGGCCCAAGCCATGTCATGGCAGCAAGACCAACAAGGCCTCCGATAAAAGCAATGTTTAGATTCTTGTGAAAGTTCTTCATTTAATGGGCTCCTTAGTATGAATCCACGTCACTTCGTGTTTATTACATGAAAGATGAACAACGCGAGAATTTGGAATAGCTTTAAACTTAAACATCGTCTCAAAGTCCGTCGGTTGTTGGAACTTAATCGTACATGCAAAGTTGTCGACAAGTCCCGACTCACGCCAGCGATTGACCAGTTCTAAAAGTTTATCCGGGTAACAAATAATATCAGAGAAAAACCAATCTAGTTTTCCTACATGCTGTGGTCTTAAACCAAACGCACTTTCTTGTTTAAATTCAATATTGGGAAGGGCCGCGATCTTCGGGGCAAGAGGAGCTTTATCAACACTCACGACATTTGTCCCCACTGTCTGCAACACCCAAGTCCATCCACCTGGACAACTGCCAACGTCAATCGTCTTCATTCCTGGAGCTGGTTTATAACCATACAGCGTGAAGAGCTCCCAAAGCTTTAAGTAAGCGCGTGAGGGAGGGTTCACTTTATCTTCATTGAAATGGATTTCACCAAAAGGTAACGGACAAGTTGTCTCAGGAGAAATGATGATTTCTGCATCGGAAAGAAGTGAGAAAACTCCAATCGGAGTCTTGGGAATCTCTTCCAGGAAGTCATAGCGCTTTATTTTCGCCCTAGGCACTTTATCCAGAATTAATTCAGCTCTGCGGTGATTATTGAGTGAAAAGTGACTCCATCTGCGGGCGCGGGCCTTTAGAAGTTCTGCGGCATGAGAAATGGAGGTATACGGCAGGATTTCGACGTTGAGCCACGTATCCTGAGCAAAGACCACGTCTTGCGCCTCTCCCTTACAGAGCATTAATCTGCCATGTTGCGAGAGGATTTCAATACCCATTAGCCCGAGTTCGGTTTTTAAGTCCGTCTCGAAGCCCTCCGGGGCTAAATATCCGGTGATTGTCTGTTCTAAATTGCTTTGACCCATACGTACTAAAATTGATACCATAGGGGCGTAAACTTGGGAATCAAAAGAGCTAACAAAAAAGATAAAAAGAAAAGAGCAAATGGCCAAAAAAATCAACGGACTAATGACAAAAGAAATGAGGATTTACGGAGAAAACGCCTGCCTGGCCGTTTTCAAAAAACGTCCTCAGGATATTATTCAACTATTTTTGACTAAGGAAATGATGAAAAAGTTTCCTCACGTCACTAAATACTGCGCTCAAAACAAAAAGGCCTACCACATTGTTGAGCGCGCAGAACTGGAGAAAATGACCAAGGCCACTCACCATGAAGATATCTGCATGTTGATTAAAGAGGCCCCATCAAAGTCACTTGAGGCCTATCTTTCATTAAAACCGGAAAATGCAGTCATCATCGCTTTGGAAAATGTATCCAACCCACACAACATTGGGGCCATCTTAAGAAATGCCGCTCATTTTGGAGCAACAGGAATCATTGTTCCCGATAAAAAAGTCGCTGATTCTGCTTCTTCCATCAGAACGTCTGAAGGTGGATCTGAATTCGTCGATATTTTTGAAGCCAAAGACTTTAAGAAGGCACTGGCCCTTCTGGCAAAAAATAAATTCCAAATTATCACAACCTCTTCACACGCCAAGGCGAGCCTTTACGATGTGAAATGGGAAAAGAAAGTTGTGATCGTTTTTGGAGAGGAAGCTGAAGGTTTAAGTAAAGACCTTCTTGCTGTAGGTACAACTATTAAAATCCCTGGTACTGACCACGTTGAAAGCTTAAACGTTTCCGTCGCTAGTGCTGTCATACTTTCTGACTATTATCAAAAGGTGAAAACAAATGAAATCAATCCACGGTTTAAGTAATCGCGTTCTTCTTTGTATCCTCGATGGTTTTGGAATCAATCCGAAGGATTTAAAAAACGCTATCAAACACGCTCGTAAGCCAAACATTGATGCTTTAATGGCCAACTACCCAATGACCACAATTGAACCAGGTGGAACTCTGGTTGGTCTTCCTAAAGGTGTTGCCGGCAACTCTGAAGTTGGCCACATGAACCTGGGCGCTGGTCGCTCAGTTCGCCAAGACCTTGTTCGTATCAACGAAGCGATTGAAAACGATACGCTTAAAGATATGGAAGAAATCAAAAACATTATTAAATATGCCAAGACACACTCGAATCGTATTCACTTGATGGGTCTCCTCTCAGACGGTGGCGTTCACTCGCACATCAATCACCTGAAGGCCTTGGCTAAAATTTTCCACGAACACAAAATTGAAATGTGCCTACACGCTTTTACTGACGGACGAGACACTGCACGTGATGTAGGTGTGAAGTATGTTGAAGAAGCTATGCATATCCCGGGGCTGAAGTTCGCTTCTATGCAAGGGCGCTCAATCGGAATGGACCGCGACCGCAGATGGAATAAAATCGAACACTGTTATAAATGTTTTATGGGAAAGGATCTTTTTACAAGCTTCTCCCCTCTTGAATACCTGCAAAGCGAATACGCAGCAGGACGCTACGATGAATTCGTCAATCCAGTGATGTTTGATAAGTCTCTGGCGATGACCAAAGACGATGCTGTTTTATTTTTTAATTTCCGTCCAGACCGTGCGATTCAAATCACGCTGGCCCTGACAGATCCAAAGTTTACTGATTTTTCTGTACCTGTTCGCCCCGGGTATTTCTTGTGTATGACTCCATATGTGCAAGACTGGGTTAACCTTCCTATTCTTTTTGATAAAGAAAAACTTAGCGGGACTCTCTGCGAGTACCTTTCAAGTTTAGGAAAGAGACAATTTAAAATTGCTGAGACAGAAAAATACGCCCATGTAACATTTTTCTTTAATGGCGGTGACAAACATCCATTTAAAGGTGAAGACCAGGTTCTTATTTCATCTCCAAAAGATGTGGCGACTTATGATTTAAAACCTGAGATGAGCGCTTATCTTGTTTGCGATAGGTTGGAAGAAGCTCTTCGCGATCACTCGTACGACTTTTATGTAGTTAATTTCGCCAACTCTGATATGGTCGGGCACACTGGAAACTTCGAAGCCGCTATTAAGGCCATCGAGGCCCTGGATGTGGTAATGGGCAAATTGACTGCAACGTGCGCGAAAGAAGGCGTCACGATGTTGGTGACAGCTGATCACGGAAACTCAGATCAAATGATGTACGAAAATGGCGATGTCCACACTTCTCACACAGAAGCAGTAGTCCCATTTATTGTTGTTGATCCTAAATTAAAAAATGAGACAATAGAATTAAATGAAGGGCCGATGGCCCTAAGAAACGTGGCCCCGACTGTCCTAAATATCATGGGTGTTCCACAAGCTCCTCTTTTTGAAGGTGTGAGCGTTTTTAAGTAAGGATTAAGTTTATGAGCAAGTCTTCTATTAAAAATATCGGTGTTCTTTGCAGTGGTGGCGATAGCCCGGGCATGAACTGCGCAATCAGAGCTGTCGTCAGAACGGCAATTGGAGAAGGCCTAGGCGTGTACGGTATTCAAAAAGGATATGAAGGTTTACTCGAAAACAATATCAGAGAACTCAATGTCTCTTCTGTAGGAAATATTCTTCAGCACGGTGGAACGATTCTTCAGACATCGCGCTCAAAAGAGTTCAGAACTCCTGAAGGAAGAAAAAAAGCAGCAGATATCTTAAAGAAACGACAGATTGACGCCCTGATTGTCATCGGCGGTGATGGATCATTTAACGGCGCCATGGCACTTCACCAGGAACACGGCATCGTTGTCGTAGGGATTCCAGGAACCATTGATAACGATATTAGTGGAACAGATTATACAATAGGATTTGATACTGCTGTTCAAAACGCAGTGGAAGCTGTGGATAAAATCAGAGACACCGCTAATTCTCACGCCCGTACTTTTATTGTCGAAGTAATGGGAAGAAAATCACCGGCCATCGCTCTTAAAGTTGGTATCTGCACTGGAGCAGAGAACGTAGTTCTTCCAACAGCGACTATTGATTACCAAAAAATTGCCGGAGATATCGACCGTGGGATTAAACGTGGAAAAACTTCATCAATTATTATCGCAGCAGAAGGTGAAGAAGCGGGTATCGGCTACACAATTCAAAAAAATTTAAAAGACCAATTCCATCTAGACGCTCACGTCTGTATCCTCGGTCACATTCAGCGCGGTGGAAACCCGACGCCAACAGACCGCTTGATTGCTTCGCAAATGGGGCATTCAGCGGTTAAGGCCATTACCAGCGGACAAAACGCCAGCGCGACCGTTTATGTTAACGGCAAAGTTTCACTTGCTCCACTTGCTGACTGTTTAAGAAAGAAGAATGAGTTTGACGTCAGCGAAGTCGAGTTACTGACTTCGCTGTCGATTTAAGACTTACTTACAAAGCTCCAGGCAATCCAGGCCAAATGGGTCACTTTTACAGAAGTTTAAGCACGTCTGAAAGGCTTCATCCACACAGCTTGCATACCCTCTTTTAAACTTCGGCCAGTACTCAACCAAGCAATCCTCTACCGAGTTGCTCTGAGATGTTTTACAGTAATCCAGCTGGCTTTTGAGATTTTTAATTGGAGTTGCGCATTTACTGCCATCAAGCCCACATGTCACAACTGTTTGCGTGTTGGCCTGGATAGTGATTGTTTCACCTACTCCTAAATTCACCACGCCGGCAAATGAAGATGTCGTGAACAATGTGAAAAATAAAAGTGCTAATGTTTTCATAGATACCTCGCTAAGGAAATCTTAGCGAGAATGCTCTTAGCTTGTCTATGTTCAATTCCTGCTCAAAGACTCAAAAAGCCCCTCTATTGGAAGATGATATTGGTCATCTAAGACTTGCACGTTACCGGGCGCGATAATTTTGAGCATTTGATTGTCTTCTAATCTAAACATGTCACGCAAAAACTCTTGCACCGTAGAAGTCAGAACAAGCGGTGAAACTTCGCCTTCCACTGAAATTTTCCCTGCTGCAAAACAGTCCTCCAGGTGCCCCAATGGCAAATGTCCAGTCAGGCTCCAGAGCATCAAAAGCAAAGGCAGCTCTAAGTACCTATACTCTTCTTCTTTAAACTTTTTTCCTTCAACTTCGCCTTCTATGCACAAAACAAAACGCTTTAACGGGAACTTGAGTTTCCTCTCGCGTGAGAGATAAATAAATTTTTCTTTCACTCCTCGGGAATGTTTTCCCAACCCTACTATTTCGATGCCTGGAATCCCGTTTGAAGCGTAGCCAAAGATATCCACCGGACACAAAACTCCCCCGTACGGGTAAATACTTTTCGTTCTCATGTTCATAAAAATCTCCTGCGCTCCCCCTTGCAAAAGAAGCTCAGGCAGATCATTCTTAATTACCAAAATTTAATAGAAAAAATGCCTGAAAAAATCAATTTTTGAAAGGCATGGGAATTAAGGAATACGCTATGAGTTCACAAAAAGACGTGAGAATTGAACATGACCTTCTAGGAGACCTGGCAGTGCCAGCGGATGCCTATTATGGGATTCACACTCAACGTGCAATTGAGAACTTTAAAATTTCCGACAGCCAAATCGGCCACAACCACATCATGGTTAAATCTCTGGCGATCACTAAAAAGGCCTGCGCTTTAGCAAACGGTGAAATCGGAACAATCGATGCAAAAGTTGCAGAGATCATCGCACGCGCTTGTGATGAAATTATTATTCACGGCCGCTGCATGGATCAATTTCCTTCGGATATCTACCAAGGTGGAGCTGGAACTTCTGTCAACATGAACGCCAATGAAGTTATCGCTAACCTTGCCCTTGAACTTTTAGGTGAGAAAAAAGGAAGTTACCACATCATTCACCCGAATGATCACGTCAATAAATGCCAATCGACAAACGATGCTTATCCAACGGCTTTCAGGATTGCCCTTTATAGACATATCACTCTATTGATTGAAGCACTCGAGTCTCTTTGCTCTTCATTTGCTCACAAAGCAGAAGAGTTTAAGCCTATTTTAAAAATGGGCCGTACTCAACTTCAAGATGCTGTTCCCATGTCATTAGGGCAAGAGTTCAATGCTTATGCCACTCTCCTAAAAGAAGAAGTGAAACTGATCTCAAAACTAAAAGATTTAATTCTTGAAGTGAACTTAGGGGCCACTGCAATTGGTACTGGTATTAACGCTCCAGAGGGATACTCTCGAGTGGCCGTAAAAAAACTGGCAGAAATCACCGGACTTGAATACACAGTTTCAGAAGACCTTATTGAAGCCACATCTGACTGTGGAGCTTATGTTATGATCTCTGGCGCTCTAAAAAGAACGGCCGTGAAACTTTCTAAAATCTGCAACGACCTTCGCCTGCTTTCAAGTGGCCCTCGTGCAGGATTAAAAGAAATCAACCTTCCAGAACTTCAAGCAGGATCAAGCATCATGCCTGCCAAGGTCAACCCGGTTATCCCGGAAGTTGTAAACCAGGTTTGTTTCAAAGTTATCGGAAACGACTTAACAGTTACTATGGCATCAGAGGCCGGACAGCTACAGTTAAACGTGATGGAGCCAGTGATTGCTTCTTCTTTGTTTGAATCAATCAACCTTTTAGAAAATGCTTCATACAATCTAAAATATAAATGTATCGATGGGATCACCGCGAACCCGGATATCTGTAAGAACAACGTTATGAACAGTATCGCCATCGTGACTTTCTTAGACCCGATTCTAGGACACGAAAAGTGTGACCTGATTGGAAAAGAATGTGCGAAGACTGGTAAAACTGTGAGTGAAGTTGTCTTAGAAAATAAACTTCTGACTCAAGAGCAGTTAGACCAGATCTTCTCTACTGAAAACATGTTAAACCCAAAATATATCGGGAAAAACTTTAAGCTACAAACGCTCTAGTTCTTCAATCACCTGGTTGGTCATATTAAACATTTGCTCAGTTGAAGGTTTCACTTCTAACTTCTTCGTCTGGGCACCAACCCAAAGGTCTTCATTTTTACTTACATTAGCACTAAGCTTTCCCTTTGTAGCCTGTACGACTCCTTCACAAACACAAAGATAAGCTTTTTTCTTTTCTTCATCCAGACTTACACCGAACTTAGTTCCGCGCACTCCAAAAGAGGCATACTTAGTTTTAATTTTAAACGTCTCATCTGGAGTGAGTTTTTTTACCAGCGTATGAACCTGTCCCTTTAACAAATTAATCAGGCTTGTTTTTTCTGTCAGCTCTTCGATCATTACAGTAGCTTCTGTGAATCTGACCATATGACCGTTTTGAAATTTAACGACAATGTAATCTCCTTTTTTAGGGATTGTAATCGTCATTCCCTTAGCAACTTCTGCTCCTATAGCGATTTCCTCTTTATCAATAAAAGCATGGCCACTAATTTTTACAATATTGGCGATTGGAAGAAAGCCACTAGCATAAACACTTACAGAAAAGCACAGTGAGCAAATTAAACTAAGGATCTTCATTGAAACTCTCTCCAATTTTTTTAGCGAAATAACAGTTTATATTTTTTTCCAGCATCGAAAAGTGAGCGACATCTAGCCTGTTGGCGTAGATTTTCTTTAATTCGTCACAGCCTTTTTTAGGGTCAAAACAGTATTTCAAATCACGCTCATCACATGAAACAGAAATCATCACACTTTCACTGTGCTCACACTTAACCATCTTGGTTTTTTCATCAACGATCGCACGCGAGAGAGTTTTATCCAGCGGAAACTTATTAAGGCAAAAATCAATCGCCTGATAGACCTTCCCCATGCAATCAATCTCACTCATGGATTTGGCCTCAATGAGTTCAAAATTTTTAGCGCCTAATTTCTCGCAGACTTCGCGGAAAGGGTATTCATCGTAGCGTGCTTTGGAAGTTTCATGTTTTAAGACAGCGGCAAAGCTGTTTAAGGAAAGAAGGAGAATACAAAATGTGATTATAGTCTTCATAGGGGAAATTATATCGCAATTTCCCCTATGAAGAAAAAAATTATCTTACGATTTCAATCTTGTCAGCAAGTGTCCCATCAGCGTTTCTTAAAACTTTGATAGTAATTGATTTTTTTACTTGGATTGGGTTCATCGCTTCAGCGTCGTCAAAACTGTCCTGAACGTAGTTAATAACGATAACGTCTTTTGCCAGGAAAACGATTCTCTTTACTTCATACATCATCTCATCAAGTTCAAAAACTTTTGAATCCTGGTAACCTGTATTTAGAACTAAAATCATACGAGTTGCGTTCATCCCGTCGCCTGCCAGGATCTCTACGACCTTTGCCTGAAGTTCTGATGTCACTGAGTATGTTTGTTGAACACCGATAACCAAATCCAGGATTTTTAGTTCTGAAGCATTTGAAGCTTCGATAGAATCGTTGGCGAATGAAGCTGTACTGAAAGCAAGAGCGATAGCAAGGATGAATGATTTCATATAATGACTCCTAAAAAAATTTTTAGGCAAACTATCATAAATAAAAATCAGATGTGAGTTTGTGAAGATTTTACAGCAAAAAAAAGGGCCATCCAAAGATGGCCCTTTTTGTTTTGATACCTAAGTAAGATCGTAAAGCCTTTGAAAGACTATGACGGCCATAGCCCTCTAAGCTTCATAGCTTTTTCAAGACGTCTGATAGCTGCAACTAGGGCCGCTGACTTCATGTTACAGTTATACTCTTTTGAAACAGAGTAAACGTTCTCAAAAGCATCTTTCATGATTGAGTGTAGACGCTTGTTAACTTCGTCTAAATCCCAGAAGAATGACTGAAGACCTTGTACCCATTCAAAGTAAGATACGATTACCCCACCAGCGTTACATAGAACGTCTGGGATAAGGAATGCACCTTTTTCTGTTACGATATCGATCGCTTCTTTTGTTAAAGGTCCGTTAGCACCTTCAGCGATGATTTTTGCTTTTACGACGTGAGCGTTGTCTTTTGTGATAACACCGTCGATAGCTGCAGGGATAAGAACATCAACGTTAAGAGCGAATAGCTCGTCGTTAGTGATGTGTTTTGTTCCTGGCATACCTTTTAGAACTTTATTTTCTTTTACCCATTTCTCACATTTTTCAATGTCTAATCCGTTAGCGTCGTAAACACCACCAGAAACGTCAGAAACAGCTACGATTTTTGCACCTTGAGCGCGAAGATCGTTTGCAGCAGGGATAGCAACTTTACCGAATCCGTGGATCGCTACAGTTGTGTTTTGGTTGATTGTCATACCGATCTTTTCAGCAGCGAAGTTTACACAGAATGCAACCCCTTTACCTGTCGATTCAGCACGTCCTTTAGAGCCCCCGATTTCAATTGGCTTACCAGTAACGACTGCACCGTCAGTGTATCCTTTGATTTGAGAGTATGTGTCCATGAACCAACCCATAGTCTGTCCATCAGTTCCGATATCTGGAGCTGGAATGTCTACGTGTGGCCCGATGATCATGTTAATTTCTGTAGCGTAACGACGAGTTAGCGCTTGAAGCTCTTGACGAGAAAGTTGTGTTGGATCAACACAGATACCACCTTTTGCTCCACCGTATGGAAGACCAACAAGGGCACACTTAAATGTCATAAGCATTGCTAGCCCTGCAGTTTCAGAAAGGTCTACACCTGGATGATAACGAATTCCACCTTTACCAGGACCTAGAGATAAGTTGTGCTGAACTCTGTATCCGATGAACGTTTTAACTGTTCCATCGTCAAGACGAATAGGCACAGAAACTTGTAATGCACGTTTTGGGTATTTTAATCTTTCAGCTACGTTTGGGTCTAGACCCATGATCTTTGCAGCGTCTTCAAGTTGCTTAATAGCATCTTGAAAAAGAGCAGCGTCGAATAAACTCATTTAAGGACCTCCGATTCATAGAAATAAGTGCCCTCGAGTTTACTCTCGGATTTCTAAGAATGCCAGAGGTCAGGATGAATTAAAGATTAAATGGGAAGCTAGCTGTCATTTCCAGCCTTGAGTCCGCGTCATTTCCTGATGTATTTGAAAGACGGGCCTTCACATTGTCAGTAATTTGCTGGTCAATGTAAGTTAGCATTTCTGAATCGTTCACAGAGTACTCTGCTCCTGACGCCAAGCCTAAAGATTTAAACTCTTTGCGTGTAATTAATTTTGCTTTACCGTTGGCACCAAGTTGGGCCGAACATTCAACCCATGGGTTTTTTACTTCCATGATGGCCTTACCTTGAAGGACGCGGGCCTTAAATTTAAAACCAAAGTTTTTAGAAACGTTTACTGAAGCATTTGGGCGAAGGTTTTTTTCTACTTTGCTCATTCTGTGTAGAGTTGAGCCTTCATCAGCTTTTTTCATTTCACCTGATAATCTCTTATCAGCATAACGAAGAATCTTCTTACTGATGTATTTCCCTTTTTGTGAAGCTGTTGGAGTTGTGTACATCCCTGTCGATTCAAGGTCCCAAAGACGAACATACTCTTCCGTCTTTTCCCAAGCGTTCATAGATGCCTTCATATCTTTCATAACTCCGGCATCATCTTCAGCGAATATATTATCGTTAGTAAAAAAACTATCTTCATATAACGGAACAGTCAGGACTTCTTCCTCAACGGCCGCTGGTTTTCTCGACATCTTATTAGTGTCTGCAGCGTTTACTTGAAAAGCAGCAAAAGCGAACAGTGCACATAGTGAGTGTTTAAAAGTTAAACACCTGTGTAAGTTCTTCAAAGTTGCTGTCGTCATAGTTTTCATAAGGTTGAGCCTCTTTTAATGTTTCTTACCATTAATTATCGCAAGGCCTGTGCCAAAAGAGTTGGATAGGTAAATTGTATCTGATTGGGGCTTAATCTATTGAAAAGAGAGTTTCTCGAGGGATGGCCGACAATTTTGCTCCCATAGAACTGTCTAAAATTTGGTCAGTTCTATGGGATATAATGGTTTAGGACTTAGAAGAAGCTCTCTGCTTTAACACCACAAATCTTCGCACCAGACTGATCTTTGAGCTCTTTAATATAGCTGTTTTCGATTTTCTGGAAGCTCAGGCTCTTGTCACAGTAATTCTTTTTAAACTCTGAGAAGTTTGCTTTGTTGGCCGATGGTTTAAAGTAGTCGAGCTTGTTGTTGTCGCAAGTAAGCTTCTGACACACTCTCGGCATCTTTCCTTCTAATCCAGGGTCGTAAACTTCCTGTAGTAGAGTACAGTGGCGAACCAGGTTGCGCAGCTGTCCTTCGGCAACCGGGTCGTTGACGACACCTCTATCTTTACCTGAAACAAATTTCACCTGAGTTTCGAATTCTTTAAACTGCTTTTCTAAGCGTTCTTCAAATTTCTTTCTCGCCAGCATCGCCATCCCGTTTTTGTATTTATTGAAACGGGCCATCGCTCTACTTGATTCATTTTGAACTGAAGCTTCGTCTTTAACGGCCATCAGTTGTTCAATGGTGCGGGCGATACTCTTTTGTTTGATGTTTTCCAGTTTTGTTCCTGGAGTTGTCCTGACGATGAACATTGAGAGATCAAGTTCAACTGTTGGGTCTTTGCTACTAAAAAATTCCACGATCTCACTTAGAAGCTGACTTCCCATCTTTCCGCTTGGGTCATTGGCAGGGTCATAGTTTTGATAGTCTTTCATTTTGCCAATGAACTTATTAATTTTAGCCTGCTCTCTTGATTGCTGCATTTTTGGAAGAGACTTCACTCTTTCGCGCAATTCTTCTTCATTAGAAACCGCGTATTTCGAGAGGTCTTCAATATGATCTAAAATAGCTGACTCCAACTCCGGCGAAATAGCAGGAGTTGACGGAACTCCAGGCATTCCCGGCATATTATTCATTCCAGGCGTATTCATCATGGCAATATTCATACCTGGCTTCAAATTCGAAGGAATAGTGTCCGTTACTTTTTTAATGTCGCGATACTTTTGAATCAACGATAATAAATCTGAACTCACCGGAATACTCTGGCATCCAGGATTTGGTGTAGCGATTTCAACCGGCTTGTCTTCACAGTACATTTTTTGCTGAACGTTAAAGTATAAACACGCATTTTGCTCAAAAGTTTCTTCACTTAAAATCTCTTCCATTAAAGCAGTCGCTTTCTGAGCATCACTCGGGAAAAGTTTATCCAAGAGATTTGATACCAGGTCAGCACCAAAACCGGCCACGGCCCCCCAAGGTCCAACAACTGAAAGCGCTTTCGTTTTTAGAAAAGTGTTCATTGTCACCTTAAAGAGATCCTGTGATTTAAATCCACAGTCTTCCTGGTTGGCGATGGCCTGGTTGAGAATTTGCTCAATTCCCGCCAGTCCTTTATTGATTTGTTTTTGTACTGCCTGAGGAGCAATGCTCTCACGGCAAATCATCTGGTTTTCTTCCACCATACTTTCGTATTTTTTAGAAATACACTCTCTTCTTTCTTCCAGAGTCATCTCTTTAGTTTCTGTCTCCGTTGTCGTGTATGGATAAGTGTATGTAGATCCTGTCGTGGCCGTGGCCGATGAATCAGTAAGACAACTTGAAAAAGGATTTGTCGATCCCTGGGTCATCTTTTTTTCAGCATAATAATAAGCGAGGTTTCTCTGCCCAATGAGTTCTACGTTTTTTGAATAACATTTCACGCTGGCAGTTGAAACACCCATTCCCGCATAAGGATTGTTAGAATCAGATCCATTAAGCATCGTCTCTAACATCGTCAGCTGGTTTCTTCCCATGGCATCGGCCATTGCATCCTGTTTTAATGAACATTTAGGATTTTTAGAGGCCGTGCTTAAAAAACTCTTCAAGTCAGACAGTAAGTCTGCATCGTCATTATTCATTGACGTTAAAAGCGGACACTTGGCATTCACTTTAACATTTTTATACTGAACACCATTTCCACTTAAACCATTATCAAACACAGGAACTGATTGGTTGTTGTCGCCCTGAAACTGGTAACTGCCACCTACGCCACCTATGCCTCCCCCCATGCCAACGCCTAGGCCAGGATAAGCACCACCTCCTCCGTAACCAAAAAAGAAGTTGGGGTAATCTTCAGCTCGAAGAGTGGGAGAAAGAAGAGACAAAATTAAAATGAAAGCAGATGTTTTCATAGGTTGTCTCCTACTAGTTCTTTGACTGCTTCAAGTTTTCCTTCGTCGCCATACCAGGCAAACGAAATAAGATCGTAAGACCCTTTGGCAAAGTGAACCGGATAAATAATCTGATAACTGTTCTTATCTTGTTTTACCATCTTAATCAGGCAGACATCCTGACCTTTGATTTTCATATTCTGTGCCGATCCCTGCATCGATTCTTTGTAGAATTTGTTGGCAGCAGCACATTTATCACTCACCAGTGATTGCTTTTTGTAATGGGATTCCTGATGTGTTTCTTTTTGAACGACAACTTTTAATTCTTTGTCTTTTTTGTTTTCAAAAATATGGGGAGTGATTGATCTCAATTCTTTGATGTATTGATACTGCCAGTTTTGATCACTGAATTTCAGCGATAATCCTTGCTCGTATTTTACAGTTTTAATTTCCGCGCGAACTGAATATGTCAGCGCTAAAAGAAACAACATTAAGACGGATTTCATTAGACTCTCCTACCTACAGAAAACTATTAGCTTTTCGGAGGAGAACCGAGGGAACTTTATTTAGAAAAATGGCATAAAAAAAGGGGGCCGAAACCCCCTGATTTTGTTTTGATTATTGATCCATCATCTCTTTAGTTTCTTCAACTAAAGTTCTTAAAAGTTCTTGAGTTTTTTTATCAAGATTTAAATCTTTCGTTTTTGATGACATCGCTTTTAAGAAAGCATTGGCACTTACACCTTTTGGCAGAGCTGCTTTAAGCGGAGTTTTCTTTCCAGCTTTCACTAATCCACCTGCATTGATAATGCGTGCAAGTTCAGCTCTTTTAGTGATGTCTCCGGCCAGGATCTTTTTTTCTACATCAGATTTTAGTGATCCTTTTGGAAGAGCATCCCACTCAAGAAGAACGTATTTTTCAATGTCGTATCTCTTAGCAGCTTCCTTAATGAACTTTGGCATCTTCGCGATAAGCAGTGAACGGTGAACTTCTGACTTAGAAATCCCAAGCGCCGCCTGGATTTTTCTCTCGCTTGCTTCTGTCGCAATTTGATAGTTCAGGATACCGTCAGCTTTATCAACGTAGTGAAGTTCTTCGCGGGCCGAGTTCTCAGAGAACTGGATCGCCATTAACTCTTCTTCAGTCTTGTTTTCAAGAACAAAGCATGGAGCTGAAACGGCCTTGTTGAAAGTAAGAGCGCGGTAACGTCTCTCACCACAAATCAGTCTATAACGGCCGTTTTTGTCCTGGTGAAGAACAAGCGGTTGAATAAGACCGTTTAGTTCGATGTTTTTAGCTAAATCTTTGATTGAATCGTCGTTGAACTTGGTTCTTACCTGTTCCTTAACAACAATTTCCTTCATCTGGATTTCAGTAAGCTTAGCTCCCTGAAGTAGACGATCATCTGAAACTTTAAATATTTCGCGACCTACTTTTTCTGCAAGGTCGATGGTGTTTCTTTCTTTTTTAGATACACGCGCAGCAAATGTCTTAGACATATATAATTCTCCACATCCTTATGTAAATTAACTGTCAATCAATTATAAGTTTAATGATTTCCAAAGTTCTTCGTAGTCACGACGGCCAGCAGACTTCGCTCCCATAACACAAACTGGTCTTCTTGTAGAGATCGACTCTTGAAGCTGAACCATGTTTCTTACCATTGGGGTGATGTTGAAGGACTGTGACAACTCTTCCATTCTGGCCTGCTCGATTTTTCTTCTCGGGTTAACCATAGATGGAATAATAGAAAACTCTAAAGATGGGTTTTCTGTTTCTTTGATAATCTCAAACGTGTCCATTAACTCTTCCAGACCGTCGATTGAATAATCTTGTGCCTGAGTAGGGATAAGAACGCGGTTTGAAGCCACTAAAGACATGATCAACTCATCTCCAAGCATTGGTGGAGTGTCGATGATTACATAATCAAAATCAAGATTCGCATCCTGAAGTCTCTTTCTAAGTAGACGCTCTTTTCTTCCCGCTTCTTTTCTAATCTCACCTTCTGAAAGGATCAGAAGCTTTGAAAGGTTAGAAAGGTGGCGGCTGGCAGGAATCAATCTGATATTTTTGTACAGCTTGCCTGACATTTCCGGCTTCACGATTACGTCGTTAATACCAACGTCACCGATTAACCATTCTGGAACTAATGTTCTTTGAATTTGCACCCCAAAAGTTGAACTTAGGTTTGCTTGTGAATCGAGGTCAATAACTAGAACTTTATGACCTTTATTAGCTAGGTAACAAGATAACTGATAGCATTGCATTGTCTTACCAACGCCACCCTTGTTATTACCGATTGTGATAACTTCCATGAATCACTCCTGTTTTTTATACTCATTTAAAAGTTTGTTGGACTTGTTAGGAGTTGTCAAAGAAAAAATGCCCCTATCAAAAATTGTAGGGGCGATAAAAATTAACCTGCTTTTAAAAAACCACCGATGGGTATATCGTAAATAGACAAACTTTTTATCGAGAAAAAAATGAAATCAATCTCACTTGCTTCTTCTCTCGTCGCTCTTTTGCTTGCCGGATGTGCGAGCACTTCGGGAACTCAAAAAGCGCAATCAATTTCTAGTTTCACTCTTTATAATATGCCCAACTCTCCGGTGATCGGAACGACGATGTCGGGACAAAAAATCAAACTTGGTGGCTTTTCAGGTCTGGTTTTTGATCACGAACAAGAAGGCTCACTTTATTTCCAGACTGTCACTGACAGGGGGCCCAATGGTGAGCCGGAAGGCACCGACAGACCTTTCCTGCTTCCAGAATACAGCCCGACGATTGTTGTTTTAAAGGCCACGAAGGAAACCAAAGACCTTTCAGTTGCCGCTGAAATCAAACTTAAAAAGAAAGACGGCGCTCCTTTGACTGGACTTCCAAACAGCAGGCTTGAAGAAAACCCAACGGACGTTTTCGGTCTTTATTACTCAGTTGATCCACAAGGTTTGGACACGGAAGGGATCACAACTGATGGTGAGGGTGGATGGTGGCTTTCAGATGAGTACGCCCCTTCTCTGGTTCACTTCAATGTTGAAGGCAAGATGACCAGACGTTTGACGCCAGGCCAAGAGTTGCCAAGAATGTATGGTGAAAGAAAACCAAACCGCGGATTTGAAGCCGTGGCCCGCGTGGGGACTAAACTTTACGGATTCCTGCAAAGCCCACTTCCAAAAGAAACATCTAAAGATGGCGAGTTTTCAAGAATTGTGGAAGTTGACCTTGAAACGATGAAGACCTCGGCCGAATATTTCTACCTTTTTGCCAAAGGCAACGACAAAATTGGCGATGCCATCGCTCTTGATGCTAAAAACTTTCTGGTCTTAGAACAAAATGGAAAAGTGGGAGAACAAAGCCAGAAGTACATTTATAAGATCACTTTGGGTGAATCAGACCAGATGGTGAAAAAAACCATGGTTGCTGATTTAAAGACAACTCCGTTTAACAACTTTGAAAAGATTGAAGGCCTAGCGTTAATTGACAATAAAAGACTGGCGCTGGTTTACGATAATGATTTTCAAATTGCCGGGAAATCAAACCACACAACTGGGCTGACTCCCCTTAACGAAAGCACAAACCAGTTGTTGGTTTTAGAATTCAAAGAAAGCTTGCTTGATTCAAGCCTTTAATTACTTTTTAAGTAGATCGCGAATTTCAGATAAAAGCTTAACTTCATCAGACGGACCAGCTGGCGGCGCTGGTGGTTCTGCTTTTTTAAGTTTTTGAAGCTGGCTAACCAGAGCGAAAACTGAGAATGAAACAATCAGGAAACTCACCACAGTATTGGCGAATGCTCCGTATTTAATTAAAACTGCACCGGCCGCATTGGCATCAGCAAGAGTGGCGTAAGGTGCAGGTGCTTTCGCCCCTTCCTTCACTACTAAAAATAGGTTTGAGAAATCCACATTTCCTAGAAGAGCTCCGATCGGTGGCATGATGATGTCATCAACCAGGGATTTTACGATGGTCCCGAAAGCCGCTCCGATAATGACCCCTACCGCCAAATCAACCACGTTTCCTTTGACCGCAAATTCTTTAAACTCTTTTAGCATAATTTTATCCTCAACCAATTATTAGTTATTTATTTAGAGATTGCATCAAAAGCTATTGATGGGCAAGCACCTATTTCACTAGACATTTTTGGGTGTATGAGGGATTTACAGGGGGTCTATTTTTTAACCATTTTTAACAGTGAGGTTATAGATGAAATGTCTCGTTTTCCTTCTTTCTGCAATGCTCATGACTTCGGCATTCGCCGCTGATTTTACCAATGAATCTGAAGCAGGGATCGCCGTTGCCAATGGTAACACAAAGTCTCAGACCTATAACTTAAAACAAGAAAACGGTCTAAAATTTGACGCGAACATTTTAAAGTTCAAGGCCCGCTTCCTAAACACTTACAGCAATAACGATGAAAGTGCGCGTTATATCCTGGGAAGCCTTCGTTACGAGCGCGAACTTAACGAAAAATTCTCTCTGTTTGTTGAAGAAGGATTGGAAAGCGACAAATTTGCTGGTTACGAACTTCGCCACAACAATGACATCGGTGGAAAGTACAACATCTACAAAGTTGAAAACTTCTACTGGTTTGTGGAAGCTGGTTACCGCTACGTCAACGAGAAACTAAACAACGGCTCTCACATCTATAAAAATTCTTTAAGAGCTTACACTGAGACAGAAAAGAAATGGACTGAAACTGTTTCTACAAAATACTTCCTTGAGTACATTCCAAACCTTAAGGAAAGTAAAGATTACCAAATCAATACAGAACTTTCAGTTTCTGCCGCTCTTTCAACTATGTTTTCAATTAAGACGGCATTCCTGCTAAGATATGATCATCTACCAGCACCAGGAACAACAACTAAAACAGACACACTTTTAACAACTGCTTTAGTAGCTAAGTTCTAATTACAGGATTAACCATGATTAAAGAAATCGACGTACAAGAATTAAAAAGCAAATTAGATAACAAAGAAAACTTCGTTTTCATCGACTGCCGCGAGCAAGAAGAGTGGAATGAAGCGCACATTGAGGGCGCAACTCTTATCCCACTTTCTACTTTCCAGGAAAAATACGAAACTGTGTTAACGGATAAAAATGCCCCGATCGTTGTTCAGTGTAGAAGCGGAAAAAGAAGTATGAACGCATGCATGTTCCTTCTTTCAAAAGGCTTTAGCGACCTAAACAATCTTGAAGGTGGAATCATGGCATGGCAGGAAGCTGGATTCCCTGTTAAGGCATAAGGAAAAAGAAATGTTAGATTTATTTTCTGAAGAGCAAGAAGACAGCTACAAACCAACCATCACGGAAGCAGAGCTTTCAGATGCTGACGTTTTAGTTGAACTAAGAAAGCTTAAAGAAGAATTAAAAGACAAGGTTGTGGTGCTTGGTCACCACTACCAACAAGACGACGTGATCGAGTTCGCAGACATCACAGGTGACTCGCTTCAACTGGCGCGCGAAGCTGCTAAGCTGGATAAAGAATACATCATTTTCTGTGGTGTACACTTTATGGCCGAAACAGCGGACATGCTGACGTCGAAAAACCAGAAAGTCATCCTTCCCGACTTAAAGGCCGGATGCTCGATGGCCGACATGGCAAGAAGATCTGAAATCGACCGCGCATGGAACTTCATCCAGAAATCGACGAAAGAAAAAGTTGTTCCGGTAACGTACATCAACTGTGCGGCGACACTGAAAGCTTTCGTTGGCGATAACGGCGGAAGTATTTGTACGTCATCAAACGCAGAAAAAATTATCTCATGGGCGCTCTCACAAGGTGAGAAGCTGCTTTTCTTCCCTGACCAGCACTTAGGGCGCAACACTTGTTTCAAAATGGGTATTCCGCTTGAAGACATGGTGATCTATAATCCAAACATGCTTAACGGTGGATTAACGAGTGAACAAATCGACAAAGCAAAAGTCATCCTATGGTACGGCTTCTGTTCAGTTCACCAGGGATTCACTAAAGATCAGGTCTTAGCGATTAAGAAAAAAGACCCGGAAATGACTGTCATCGTTCACCCAGAGTGTCCATTTGATGTTGTGGCAGCAAGTGATGATAACGGGTCAACTTCGTACATCATCGATAAAATCGCCAAGTCTCCAGCAGGAAGTAAGTTCGCCGTAGGAACCGAGATCAACCTGGTTAACCGCCTGGCCGCCCAGTTCCCAGATAAAAAAATTGTTTCGCTATCGCCTTATCAATGTCTTTGCACAACTATGTACCGCGTAAGACCGCGTTGGTTACTTGCCAGTTTCCGTGCGATCAAAGAGAATAAGCCGATAAATATTATTAGTGTACCAGAAGATATCGCGCACTCTTCTATGAAGGCGCTCGATAGAATGCTCGCTATTAAATAAAAGAAGGACATATGATTTACGCAGACTATAACGGCAGTGCCCCCCTTTCTCCTCCAGTAAAAGAGTATCTTTTAAAGAGACTTGAAAAAGGACCATTTGCTAACCCAAATGCTATCCATCACCTTGGTGCTAAAACACTTATGGGGATGGAGAATGCGAGGGCGGTTTGCGCTAAGGTATTAGGCGCTGATTATGACCAAGTGATTTTTAACTCTGGGGCCACTGAAGGGATCTCAACTGTTTTCCACAGCGTTTTAGGCTGTGACAAAAACACGAAAAAAACGATCATCATTTCTGGAATCGAGCACTCTGCCATCATCAATACAGCTAACTACTACGCTTCTGAAAAAGGCTACAATGTAAAAGTTCTTCCAGTCACTAAAGATGGTGTGGTTGAACTTGAGACACTTAAAAAGTGGATTGCTGAGGAAAAATCTAATATCGCTATGGTTTCGATCATGGCCGCAAACAACGAAACTGGTGTTATTCAGCCATACAAAGAAATCAACGATCTTTGTAAGTCTAACAACATCCCTTTCCTGTGCGATACAACTCAGTTCATCGGTAAAACGCGCTTTAACTTCAAAGAATCAAACTTCGATTACGCTGTATGCTCTGGCCACAAGCTGGGAGCGATGACGGGAACAGGGATTCTTTTAGTAAAAGACGCGACAACTCTAAAGCCCTTAATCATCGGTGGAGGCCAGGAAAAAGGTCACCGCGGTGGAACTCAGAACTATCTTGGAAACGAAACTCTTGCTGTTGCTCTAACAGCAATCGACAGTGTTTTAAATAATCTTAATGCTCTTGCTGAAAAAAGACTTGAGTTCGAAGCTAAGATGAAAAAAGCTTTCCCAAATGTCGTTATCATCGGGGAAAAAGCTCCAAGACTTGCTTCGACTACATACATTTCATACCCAGGAATTCACGGACAAGCGGTGCAAATTGAGCTTGAGTCTCAAGACATCTTTGTCACCACTTCTTCTGCCTGCTCTGACAATATGCCAGTGACTTCTAAAGTTCTACGCGCCATGGGCGTTGAAGACGATGTCGGTCGCGGTGTTGTTCGCATCAGTCTTTGCCTGAACTCACCTCTTGAGTACTATGATCAACTGGCAGATGCACTGACAAAAGCTTATACAAAACTGACTAAGGTAAAGAGCTTCTAATGACAAAATTTAAATTCCAGTTCCTTCTCATCCTCGCAATGCTGGTAGTGGCTTCTTGTTCAAGCTCACAGAAAAAAAACAGCGTTTCGATTTCTTCAGCAAGCACTGGAGTGGTGAAAAACCACAGCGTTCCTTTTCCGCTTTACCTAACAAATAAAATTGAAGCGAGAGAAGCCATTGTCGATAAAACAAATGAAAACGTTTTTATCGTGCACACTGGTCACTTATTGAAGGCCAATGCTTCAAAAGCTCAAAACATGGCCGTTTTAGATTCTTTAACTGGTAAAGGAATCGACATTGTTAACCTTTCAATCGAAGACTTCATTATCGCTGATCAACAAGAAATCTCTTTTGAGAAATACCCTCAGAAATTCCTAAACAGCTCAGTTGTCGACCTAAACGAAGACAACATTATCGCTAAATCAAATATCACTCCTTACGTCATCCACGATGGCGTCGCACTGATTGGGCTTTCAGATAAAAACATCGATAAGCTTCTTTCAATGGATAAATTTTTAGTAAGCGACTATGTCCTGGCCATCCTTCGCGCCAGAAAAGCGGCGCTAAAAGACCCGCTAGCTGCGAATCCGGAAAGGCCACTCACTTCATTTGTGATTGTTCATACAATGGGTGCAGACATCAATGAAGTGATGGAAAGACTTCCACCTAATTTCATTAACTCACTGGCAGACTAAGATTTTATCGGCGTTAAGCACCGGCTCTAAGTCACTTTGGCAAATCCCCGCCTCTTCCTCTGGCACGACTTTTACCCCGCGCGGGCAAGCTGGTTCATTTTTTTCTCCGCAGTGATTTTGACCACAGAATTTTGATCCACCTTGTGGACACTGGAAATCGACAACTTCATACCAACCGTAGCGGCAGTCGCCACAGCGGTTTTCCCCCACTGTCTCGCAGTTTTTATTCACCTGATGGCATCTGATGGCCGTCCCTCGGCTAAAGCGGTCTGAGATCTTTCCTAAATATCTATTGCTACCAAAATCAAAACTGTCGTCGTTTAAGCGAAGAAATTTTAATCCGCTAATCATACTTCTTTCAGATAGGGCCTTGTATTTTTCATGAACCAGGCCTGACTCAATGTTAGGCATTGGGATTTCAATTTTCTTTTTTTCTTTCTGGTAATCAAACTCCAAAGTCAGCTTAAAGCGCGTAAAACTAACGGCCAGGTTTGAGAGACCTTGAAGTTCAAGAAGCTTTTCTCCTCTTTCTGCTGTCTCCGGACAGCCTTCCAGATTCTTTAGCTCCATCACTTTTAAACTACCGGCGATTTCTTTATAAGGAACCGTATAATAGAGACACTGGCGTATTTGGTTGAGTCCGCCTTTTGCCGGCAGAGTAACTGAAACTACCAGTTGTTCAAAACCAGGAGGTCTTAAAATCACTTCGCCAGAATTCTTAAGTCCACCCAGCGCAGTGGTATAAATCCACTCTTCTGAAAGCCTTAAATCCATTTCAGCGACACTCATTTTTTCATTATTTTTTACGCATGAAAAAAGCAGAACGAGCATAAGGAGGTTTAGGATTTTCATTGCATCACCTCGCGCATGCAACGAAAGCCTACCTGGAATTTCTCAACAGCAACAAAAGGATTAAGTCCTCTGAAATCAAAATTTCTCAAGTCAAACCCTTCTCCGTCCCATCCGGCGCGAAAACCTAATTTATGCCATGAAGATTTTGAATCAAAATAAAATGATGAAGCCTTCAAATTGCTGTCGGGGTCAATCGGATTTCTAAATGCTTCGAACACTCCACCCATTGAATCGCGCAGCCCCGACCAGCTTGGCTCAGTGGAATTTAAGCTATAGGCCTTTTTACTTAAGCAATCTTTAGAGTAAATCAAATTGCAGTCTGACTTGTACTCACTTGCTTTTTTCGTCCAATAATAAGGCGAGCGCAGGTTTCTCTTTGGGATTTTATCTCCCAAATCCATTGGAAGAAATGTAGCTGCATCAAAGATATGAGCAAGCATGACTTGTCTGCCCTTAAAAGAGCAGTAGTTCTCCATCTGATTAAACGTTAAATCCACCGCAGGAAGAAAGAGGTCATCTCCCTTTTTTTCTCTTAGTCCACGAGTAAAATCAGGATTTCCAAAACGAATCCATTGATTGATTTCTCCATTGGTCACCAAGTGTGTATCGAAATAAATATGACGGTTGAAATTATCAAAGCGGTAGTCTTCCGCATCTTTTTCCTGAACCTGCTCACCGTAAGCGTAAGCTCTCTGCTCTAAATAAACTTCCTGGCACTGGTCTTCTAAAAAAATATCCAGTTTTCTTTTTGTCGCCGGATCTTCAATCGTCATCGCCACACCGACTTCGCGAAGTCCTCCATAAGAACTATTGGACTTCGTGAGATAGCGGTAAGGAAGATTTTTAACTTCTTCCAGGTTTATGATTTTGTAATTGAGATTTTTTGAGAACAAAGCGTGGCACTGAAGCAGAATCGGGTTACAGCGCAAAAGTGATTCATCAAACTTTTGATTCACTTCCAGATACTTCAAGCAGTCGGCCTTCATCAGGCTCCATTCGCGAGACTCTTCCCCTTCAATCCACATGCGATGAATCTCTGAAGAGTTTTGAATAAGGCGATTTAAACCAGCTTTTTCTTGAACAAAATAATCAGGTTTATCGCTTTTTGGAACTCCTTTCATAAAAACAGCAATTCCAGCACCGATTAAGACGGCACAAAGAGCTACTGGAACAATGAACCTTTTGAAATTTTTCATAAGAGATTACAATATAACTAACAATGCCCTCAAAGGAAATACACTTATGAGTTATCAAGATTGGATTAATCAAGCTTCTGAACAAAGCGATGCAAATTTAGAAACACTTTCATTTTCTGACTACATGGACGTTTTCGAAAAAAATGCAAAACTAGAATGTCGTCCAACGTATGAATATATCCGTGACATGCTTAACCACTACGGTGTTAACAGCGATGGATCATTTAAACTTTTTGGAATGAAGCACCCGGACTCTCCTGCTGTTCATGGACAAGTAAAAGTGCAACAGGCGCTTTACCAAAACCTGGTGAACTTCAGCGAAGAAGGATTTAACAACAAGTTCATTCTGCTTATTGGACCTAACGGTTCTTCTAAGTCATCTCTAGTAAATAAGATGATCAAAGGTTTGGAAGAATACTCTGAAACAGAATCAGGAAAACTTTATTCTTTCAGCTGGATCTTCCCGCTGGACACTTATGTGAAGGGCTCTCTGGGATTAACCAGCACTATTCGCGAAAGTCAGCACGGAAGTTTCGCCTACCTGGAAGATAAAGAAATTTCGGCGATCATGCCAAGTGAACTAAAAGATCACCCGCTATTATTAGTTCCAAAAGAGCACAGACAAAAACTTATTGAAGAAGCGCTTAAAGGCGATGAAAGACTTCTGGCCTCAATCAGAAAATCTTATCTATACCGCGGTGACCTCTCAAAAAGAAACCGCATGATCTACGATGCCCTTTTAAAAAATTACAAAGGCAAACACCAGGAAGTCTTAAAGCACATCCGTGTTGAAAGATTTTCAATCAGCAAACGTTACTCAACTGCTGCTGTGACAATCGAACCTCAAATCCATGTTGATGCTCGCATGCAACAAATCACGATGGACAAGAGGCTCGCAAGTCTTCCGCCAAGTCTTCAGTCGTTAAATCTTTTTTCTCTTCAAGGTGAAGCTGTCATGGCCAACCGTGGAGTGCTTGAGTACTCCGATCTTCTTAAGCGTCCACTTGATGCTTACAAATATCTCTTAATGACAATGGAAACTGGTTCAATCAACCTGCAAGGGATTTTAACTGAACTGGATATTTTCTTTATCGGGACTTCAAATGAAATCCACCTTGCTGCTTTTAAACAGCACCCGGACTTCAATTCATTTAAAGGAAGATTCAACTTCATTACAGTTCCTTATCTTCTTGATGTAAGGCATGAAGAAAAAATTTACTCTGAACAAGTGGAAGGAATTAAAGACCGCTCTCACTTTTCGCCTCATGCACTAAATGCTCTTTGCTTCTTTGCCGTTATGTCGCGTTTGAGAGTTTGCCAGACAAAAAATTACAATGATAAAAAGCTAGCGAATATCGCTACAAACCTGAACCCACTTGAAAAAGCTCTTTACCTTGCAGGAATGGAGCTTCCAGAGAAATTGGATGTTGAATCAAAACAAATCCTAAAACAAGGTTTTGATGAAATTGTAAATGAATACGTTAACGACAGCTTGTATGAAGGAAAGTTTGGTCTTTCTCCTCGCGATGTTAAACACATCGTCTTCAGGCTTTCTTCACTTCATAAAAATGTCACTTTCGTAGAAGTGCTTGAGTACCTTCAGCACTTAATTCAAAAGAAGAGTGAATACGACTTCCTTAACATGGCCCCTCAAGCGGATTACCACAACCCGGCCCGCTACCTGGAGCTCATTAAGGAGCACAACTTAAATAACTTCGACCGCGAGCTAAGAAGTGCTCTTGGACTTGTGGATGACCGCTCATACGAAGACTACATCCGCCGCTACATTGAAAACATCAATGCTTTAAACAAAGGCGAGAAAATCAAAAACATCGCGATGGGGAAATTCGTAGACCCGGATGACTTCTTCATTAAAGAATTTGAAGCAGCTATTGGTCTAAAAGAAGACTCAAAAACATTCCGCTCTCACCTTCTATCAAAACTAGGTGCCTACTCACTGGATAACCGCGGTAAAACTCTGATTTACACTGACGTTTTCCCTGATTTAGTAGACCGTCTACAAGAGTCTTATAGAAGTGAGCAAAAGAAGATTATTCAAAACATTTCTCGCAATATCGTCTTCTTTGAAGCAGAATACGCCAAAACACTAGGGCCTGGACAAAACTCACCACTTTCTGATGAGAATAGAAAGTTAATTAAGTCTGTCCTGTCGAACTTAGAAACCCGCTTTGGCTATACTGAGGGAGCTGCGATGTCGTTAGTAAAATTCCTGATCAAGGAACGCTACTAGACTTTGCACCTTTTTTGAAATGACTGTAATTCATAAAATTTACCGAGATGATCTCTTCGAAGTCCGCCATATGGCGGACGAAGAGCACGATGGCATGAGACTGGATCAGTTTCTTGGCGTCTATTTAGAATCGTTCTCGCGTGAAATTATTAAAAAGAAAATTAAAAGTGGTGAAATCGAGATCGTCGGTCGCCCCGGCACTCATAAACCCTCAAGCCCTATTCATCACCGCGATGAAATCATCATTAAGTTTTACAAGAGCCAATATGAAGACGAGTACTGGAAAGGAAAGAAACTGGATCTTCAGACAACTCCAGATATTGTTTATGAAGACCAGGACCTAATCGTTATTTCCAAGCCAGCTTTTATGTCCACTCACCCGGCCGGAAGACATTTATTTAACTGTGCCACTGTCTTCTTTGAAATGAAATACAATCATACCATTCACTCTCTTCACCGCATCGACCGTGAAACATCCGGCATCTTAATGCTGGGAAAAAATCCTAAGATGGCAACTGAGATGATGGAGCGCTTTGAAGATGATGATGTTAAAAAGTGTTATCTTTTTATCGCGAAAATTACAAATGACTTTAAACACCAGGATTATTTTGTGGCCAATGAGCGCATGGGAAATCCTGATGAAGGCCTAAAGCGCATTTTAGTTCAGTCTTATCCGGAAAACTCTTTAGAAGGAAAACATGCTCGCACGTTCTTCTATATTCTGGAAAAAAACGATGACTACGTCATTGGAATCGCCTGCCCGCAAACAGGACGCCAGCATCAGATCCGTGTTCACGCCAAGGCCCATGGCATTCCTCTCATTGGAGATAAACTCTATTTAGGAAGCTATGAAATGTTCCAGCGCTTCAAAGATCATCTGGCCACGGAAGAAGACTTTGAAGAAATGCAGCTTCCTCGTCACGCCCTGCATGCTATCGCTCTAAAAATCCCATACAAGGGTGAAGAAAAGCTTTTTATTACCAAAATTCCTAATGATCTTCGCGAATGGATTGAACAAAAAACTCCGTTTAGGCCTTCTGAAATTGAAGAAAAGATTCAATTAACCGTAAAAAAATACTACAATAGTTTCTAAATGAAGAAACTTCTGGTTCTCGCTTCACTCCTTTCAATTGTGATTTCACTCTCGCTGTCATTTTCATGTGAGAAGGGATACTTTTGTTGTGAAGAAAGACACTCTTCTTCAAGCCAGTGTTCTGTCTGTGGCACAACACCAGAGACGGCCTATGACATTAAATCCATTCCTCATCTTTTTTTCTTTAAGCCTACTTTTTTAAGACAAATATTTTTTCAACTTATCCACACAGAAGAAATGAACTTTATCCCCGCGGTCGATCGTCCCCCCATGGCGCTAGCTTAATTTTTTTTAATTATTGCTACACATACTCAGGATTTTTATGAAATTTAAAGATAACTTCACGCTTATATACTTCGCGTGGCTAGTGAACATCGTGTCCTTTGCTGGATCAATATACTTTAGCAATTTTATGATGTTGCCTCCGTGTACCCTTTGCTGGTACCAGCGCATCTGTATCTTTCCGCTAAGTATCCTTCTGGCCGTAGGATTCTTGAAAAAAGATGAAAATGTTTTTTCATACACGATTCCATTAGTCAGTATTGGATGGATTATCTCTCTTTACCACAACCTGCTTTACTACAAGATTATCCCTGAAGCGATTAAGACCTGCACCAGCGGAGTCTCTTGCACTAGTAAACAGATTGAGTTTTTAGGATTTATCACCATTCCACTCATGGCCTTCACAAGTTTAACTATTACACATATTTGTCTTATTCTCTTTTACAAAAACACAAGGAAATCACACTCATGAAAAAAGATATTAAATTTATTCTTCTACCTATTGCTGCAATCATCCTTTTTGCTGTTACTCTTTGGTATGTTAACGGGAAAAAAGAAGAAGAAATCACAACAGCAACACCTCCTCAAGCTACACTTTTAAG
The DNA here is from genome assembly GCF_002872415.1 of Bacteriovorax stolpii. Classification (GTDB taxonomy): domain Bacteria; phylum Bdellovibrionota; class Bacteriovoracia; order Bacteriovoracales; family Bacteriovoracaceae; genus Bacteriovorax; species Bacteriovorax stolpii. The sequence goes on from NZ_CP025704.1 coordinate 3,357,371, forward strand.
AGAAGGCAACTACACGAAGGGCCCAGCCTCAGCGAAAGTAACAGTCGTTGAATTCTTTGACCCTGAATGCGAAGGTTGCGCAGCTTTTCACCCAATTCTTCAGAAAGTTATTTCTGAGTATCCTAACGATGTTCAACTTGTCGCTCGCTACATGCTTTTTCACGGGAACTCTCACTTTGCAGCTCTTGCGCTTGAAGGCGCTGGGAAGCAAGGGAAATTCTGGGAAATGTACAACTTCATGCTAGAGAGACAAAACGAATGGTCTCACCAGAAAGAACCAGTGAACTCTATTTTTGAAAAGTTTGCCAGAGAACTTAACCTTAATATCGAAGAGTTCAACAAGTCGTATGAAGACATCACTTTCAAAGCGGCCCTGGCCAAAGATATGGCCGATGGTCACCAATTGGGAGTTCAAGGAACACCAACATTCTTCATCAATGGAAAAATGTTAATGAGACTGAGCTATCAGGACTTGAAAGAAGCAATCGAATCTGAATTAAAGCGCTAGTCTATTTCATGGTGCAGTTTATAACTGCACCTTCTTTAACCATCCTGCCACATGAACCAGTCCTAACATAATAGGTACTTCTACAAGGGGCCCGATCACAGCGGCAAAGGCCGCTCCATGATTGATACCAAATGTTGCAATGGCCACTGCAATAGCAAGCTCAAAATTATTAGAGGCCGCGGTAAAGGAAAGAGTTGTCGACTCAGAATGACTTGCCCCCATCTTTTTACTTAGAAAAAAGGAGAGAAGAAACATAGCGACAAAATAAATTAAAAGTGGAATTGAAATTCTTATCACATCAAAGGGAAGCTCGATAATTTTATCGCCCTTTAAAGAAAACATCACAACAATTGTAAAAAGCAAGGCCACTAAAGCGAGCGGTCCAATTTTGGCGGCAACATGCTCTTCATACCATAGCTCCCCTTTGTTTTTTACAAAATAAAATCTCGTCAAAAATCCTGCAATAAAAGGTACTCCAAGATAAATTCCTACATTTTTAGCAATCTCAATCATCGAAAAATGAACTTCCAGTCCATGCTCTCCAAAAAATTCGGGCAAAAAAGTAATAAAAAAGACCGAATAGAGAGGGAAAAATAATATCTGAAAGACGGAATTGAAAGCGACTAGTCCGGCACAATACTCTCGATTACCATTGGCCAGGTCATTCCAAACCAAAACCATGGCAATACATCTGGCCAGTCCTATTAAAATCAATCCGAGCATATAATCAGAGTGACCTTGTAAAAAAATCAGGGCCAAGAAGAACATGAGAAACGGGCCAATCACCCAATTCTGCACTAAAGATAAAAAAAGAATTTTTTTATTTTTAAAAACTCTTCCAATTTGCTCATATTTTACCTTTGCAAGTGGAGGATACATCATGACAATAAGACCTATGGCAATTGGAATTGAAGTCGGGCCATAACTCATATTTTGTATTTGAGTTGAAAATTCCGGAATAAACCTGGAGATCAACACTCCGATGGCCATCGCTATAAAAATCCATAGCGTCAGGTAATTATCAAGAAGAGATAATTTTCTCATTTCATTACCTCGTTTTTACAGCATTGCCATTGAATAGCTCTTAAGGCATTTGGTCTAAAAATGAGCAGAATATGTAAACCAACAACACATAAAGTAGAAATCAAAATCTGTTCAATCAACAAGGAAGAAAGACCTGTAAGGTGAGCCTTCATTGCCGAGTCGTTTAAATTAAATCTTGAAAGAGAAATGGATGAAAACCACAGTCCGAGAGATAAGCTTCTTAACATAACTAAAGTACCATGCAGCCAATACTCAAAACTAGGTAATCCTCCAAGTTCCTGGCGACTCTCTTTTTCTGCAAACATATCTATTGATTCAATAATATAATCAAACAGAATGAAGAAACACCCAATCCAAAGCCAAATTCCAGAGGACCTAAAGTAATAAATAAAAAGTAGTATTAAAAAGAACAAAAGAGCTCTTAAACTATGCAAGTAATGCTCGTATTTAGAAGCGGTCTGCTCTTGTAAGCGATAATGAAGAAGATGAATATAAACACCATCTACAAATGAAAGAATTGAAAAAATCAGCAGTATGCCAAGAGAGATATATTGTGCAGCCATTAGTCTACCTTCAGGTTCTTAACAAATTCACGAATTTCATCTCTCACCCGGCGGTATTGCGATAAAACTTCTTCCTCGTTACTCATTCCGAGGGTAAGTTTAGGAGGATCGTCAAATCCCACATGAAGAACTTTGCAGCTCCCCGGGAAGTAAGGGCAATGCTCATTCGCATGACCACAAACAGTATAAACAAGGTCAAATTCAATAGGAGCAAGCTCCTCAAGCGTTTTAGAGCTCTGATGAGTTATATCGACTCCAGCTTCCCCCATAACAGCAATCGCCCTTTTATTCATTCCATGTTTTTCAATCCCGGCCGAGTAAAAATCATATTTATCGCCGTGGAAATGGCGGGCCCACCCTTCGGCCATTTGAGAGCGGCATGAATTCCCTGTACAAAGGAAAAGAATTTTTAATTTTTGTTTTTTCATTAACAGCACTTTTTCCCTAAAGAATTTGTCGTTGAGCAAAGGGATTGCTTCGATGAGATTGGCAACTGTTCATGGACGTAGAAAATCTCCCATGAGTTCCCATCAGGGTCTTGAAGCCAGATTTTATCTTGTCTAGCAAAACAGCACTCCGTATTTTCTTCGATTTTAGAGAGTACTCCTCTTTCCGTCAGAAGATTTTCCCAAAGAGTAATGGCCTCAGCAGATTCGACTTCGATCCCAAGGTGATTAACTTTGCTGATCTCTCTATTGCCCCCTGACTGCATAGTAAAATTCAAGGCCGGAGACTTTAAATCAAACTTGGCATAGTCCTCAGTCATCTTTTGAGGTTTTACACCAAAGACTCTTTCATAAAACTTTACGGATTCGGCCACATTGGAAACATTGATTGATAAATGAGCTCTCATGATTTTCTCCTTTTAACATTTGCAACTAGCATCGAAACAATCCATAACCCGGTACTGTTTCATTTCTGCGCTTCCCACATCACAGGCATGGCAGAGGTCCTGCAATGATTTTTTAATTTGCATCAGGTCTGCAATCTTCTGGTCAATTTCTTCGATTTTGTTTTCGGCCTTAACCTTTACCGTCGCGCAGGTCGCACGGGACTTTTGGTTCATTTCAAAAAGATCCTTAATCTCTTTTAATGTGAACCCAAGGTCCTTAGCACGTTTAATGAAACTTAAGCGCAAGGCATGGTCTTCGTTATAATAACGATAGCCATTGGCCCTTTTGGCAGGCTCTTTTAAAATCCCTTCGCGGTGGTAGAAGCGGATCGTCTCTGGATTGATGTCGACAAGTTCAGCTAGTTTTTTGATTGTTATATCTTTCATATAACAATAATAAACCCCGTAGTATGGTACAGGGTCAAAACATTTTTTTAGATATTTTCAGGTGTGTTTTTTCGCGCCTTTGCATTTTCAAAGTCAGCAACTTTGGCATCAAAGTAATTCACTCCACTCTTTACCAGAGAGATTGTGGCCAACAAAAAACCTGTTCCCACGACTAAAAAAATCATGCTCGCGCCGATTAAAATATTCTTTCTCATCTTGGGATCTATGCGCTGAAACTTTTGATACAAATAAGACCAGTTGCTCTTAACTTCTAATTCTTTGTTGTGTTGATTCATTATTTAAAGGTAAGGGAGGATCTGACTTATTTAAAATCGAAAATTGCGAAGTTTTATAGTGTTTTTTTCAAATAATTCAAAACACCCCAAGGACCAACGTTGTCTTCTCCTGTAAGAATCGTCGTCGGTTTGTACTCGAGTCTATCGATGACAGCGGAAATATTTGCCACTCCCACTGAGTTTTTGAATGATTTAAACATTGTCTGGTCATTGAGAGAGTCGCCGAAGAAAACGCAGTCTTCAGCGTCGGTCTTTTTAGCGGCCAGGTAATGTTGAACAGCTTTGTACTTAGAGACTTCTCCACACCAGAAATTAAGGTGAACATTCGATGTTGAGAAATTGATTTTTTCTTCGCGAAGATAGTCTTCGATGTGATGGAAAAGTGTTCCGTCTTGCAGGTCATGAAGCTCAATCGCTCTGTCTGTCTTTCTTCCGAACGAATCCACAGAAAGAGGAACATTCGGGAACTTCTTTTCAAAGCTCACACAAAAATCTGCCAGGCGTTTTACTTCTTCTTTAGAGATCAGGCACTCTTCAGTGATAAATTTCCCAGAGCGAGAAACGATCGCTCCCCCACCTTCAACAATAACGTCAGTTAAGAATGGAAAGTGAGTTAAAAGGAAATGCCCCCATGAAAGTGAGCGGCCAGTGACGATAACTAAAGGAACCTGTTTTTTCTCCAGGTGAGAAAGAACATCAAAAAAAATGGGACCCAAACCTTCTTTGTAAGTTAGAGTCCCATCAAAATCGCTAAAAACAATTTTAAACATAATGAATTATTCGATCGGGTAACCAAATCCTACGAACACCGCTGTGAAGCTGTCTTTTAGACCAATGATGGCTTCAGCGTTTGCCGTGATTGGCTTGTTAGTGATCAGGTTTTCTGCCGGGATCACCCCAGAGACACCAATGTTTGCACTAAGAGTTGTTTCATAACGGTTTCTTTTGCCATCAAGGCTGATCCCGTATGGAAGTGAAAGATATGGGAAAGCTTCGTTACCCCAGAAGCTGAAACCTTTTGAAACAGTTGGAGCAAGTCCAATGATGTTTCTTCTTGTTCCGAACTCTTTTGAGTTTTCTAAGAAAGCTTTGATCGATGTACGAGGTTGGATATCGTAATCAGGGAAAAGTTCGTAGTCGTAACCAGCAAATAGTCTTGCTGAACGCTCACCACCTGAAATCCCTAAACCAGCATCAATTGATGAAAGTTCGTTTAGTTTTTGAGTGTATCTTGCCTGAAGCCCAACACCGCCACCGTTAGAAACGATACCAGTCACCTCAGCTGAAAGTACTTTTTTGTCTTCTGCTAGCGGGAAAGTCGAAATCCCCATCCCATAACCAAATGCTGCACTAGAGCCCAGTCCTACTGACAGAGTTAAGGCCAAAAGTGATAATCCTTTTAAATTCTTCATGTTTACCGTCCTAAATAAGCATAATGTCATTTAATTAATTTAATAGCACAAAAGATAAAGAGTCAAAATTTAATGGGTAAAAACTACAATAAGCCCCAGATATGAGAACATTTCCGTTGACTGTATGGGGTGATGCCCCTATAAATGTCCTACGAAAATATGGTGGCTGTAGTTCAGTCGGTAGAGCACTAGATTGTGATTCTAGGTGTCGTGGGTTCGAGCCCCATCAGCCACCCCATTCTTCTCTAGAGTGGTTTTCGTCTCAAAATTCATGGTGAAAAACTTCGTAAGAAGCGATCATATTAAGGCCCGGTCAACCCACCGGGCTTTTTTTTGCCTAAAATTCTAAATGAACATTTGGAACTCTTCTTGGCCCACAACTTCACCACTAAATTCATGTCCTAAAGATGGAAGACAAAATCTTAGCGCTTAAAATTATAAACAGTTCAACACTACAGCTGTTAGATTAAGTTGCGAAGTCCCAGTGTCAGTAAAGACAACTGTTGCCGTAGTTGAGGTGGCCGTAAATACTGACGATGTGAATGGTGCAAAAGATTGGGGAAGTGTTGGAGTAGTCTTGACCACAACTCCGTTAACACTAAGTTGCCCGACTCCCGCAGCTACAAGATCGCTTCCGGCCTCAAAGGAAATAGTGTATTGATTTCCCACAGTGAGCCCTGTTAAAACTTGAGTCAATGTCGCTCCCGACCCACCAAAGGAAGCTGCTTGTTGCCCAGCTGCAGGAGAAGATTGACTAGAGTGAACCTTATAAACTTCCAAAAAACCAGTGGAGTAGTTAGCTCCTGTCCATCCAGTAGGGGCTGTACCTGACAGGATCGAACTTGTGGCAGGCAAGGCCATGTCACCATTAACAAATGTTGGGCATGATGGATCTGTTGCACCCGTTGTTGCACTGATTGTTGGAGCTACCCCGGAACTTTGCCCACACGAAAATAAAATTAAGATTAAAGTTGCTAAAATTATATTGTTAATTTTCATAAATTATCCCTTAAAAAAGAGTTCATAACCATTGTAAGGATATAAGTACAAAACATTGTCGTCCGAAAGGACGACACGTAAAAATAAAGTCACTTGTAAAGGTTGAGACTTTAGCTCTTGTAATCCAAGCTCTCAAGGACTTGCGGGAATCAGTTTGATTCGCATCTACCAGGTAAAATGATTTTAATGATTAGAAATTGCTACAATCCTAATTTATCCATTTCAGCTTTTTCATATTCACCGTCTTCTGCTGGATAACGAAGAGTTTTATCCCCTTTATCTTTAGCAAGCGCCCAGATAAGACTCTCTCCGGCCGGGATATTCTTTGGTTGCAATTTATAGATAGGATCATTAAACGCTTCCGTTGCATCAATGACTTTCCACCCCTTACTCTTAAACATTTCGATAAGATCATCCAAAAATAGAGCAGTAGTCAGGTTGTGATGAAGGAGCAAAGTATGTTTAACATCTCTTCCAAGAGTTTTCTGAGAAAGGCTTGAATAATATTGAGTACGATCCCAAAGGTGTTTTAAGTAAAAATCGCGAAACTTTGTTTTATCAAAATCTGGATAAACTTTAAGCTTATCCAGCATACGCTTATTCACATACCAGTCCGAAGCATCAATCGTAACGGCTCCATTTTTATAACCTTGAGAGATTAAAAACTTTCGCAACTGATCTCTCTTCTCTTCTGTCTCTCCTTCTTTTAAATAAGGAAAACGGAAAAATTTTTGAAAAGTTTTAAAAACTTTTAGCTTACCGTCGGCCAGAAGAACGTCATTTGAGAAATCATTAAAGTTTGTTTTGGCATAACTGAAATGATTTTCTGTATGATTTCCAATGAGATGCCCGGCTTTACTCCAGGCCTCAACTCCATTCTGAGCATTTGGCAGACTCAGATACTTTGTAGTCACAAAACCAGCTGCTATGATTTTATGTTTAGTCAGAGTTTTCAAAATTTCATTATTTCTTTCTTCTCCAGATAATAATTGATCATTAAAATTAAAATCATCAATGGTAATGGAGACTTCTCCACCGTGAACAAAAAAGGTAAATAAAAGTGAAACATAAGTAATGATGTATTTATAATTAAACATGAGATTAATTGTGCTATACTCCTAATAAATAGACAACGTCCAGAGCAGTGCGAATCCAATCTTCTATTGGATTAAATAATTCCTAGTCATGAGAACCAAGCTCTTGCTCATTTTACTTAAGGAAAAAGTGAAAAAGAAATTTACCATACTCATTTTTGTTTTCTCTATCTTTTCTTCAACAATTTTAGCATCAGAAAAGAAAGTGGTTATCAGTGTGCCTGAAGAATGGTCAACCGGCCTTTTTTTAATTAAAGAATTATTAAAAGATTCTTATAATGATATTGGTTATGAACTCATCTTTGTTGAGCGACCTCTATCACGCAGCATGATTGAACTAACCCACAATCAAATAGATGGTGAGCTGCTAAATTCAAAAGATGCTGCAAAAAAATATAACCTTACAGTCGTGGAACCTCCCTATTTTTTGGTAAAGGGCTTTGCCTATTACTCAAAGAAAAAATTTAAAAATGATCCGACAATTAATGAAATAAAAAAAGGAAGAATTGGTTATCTACGTGGTTCTTTTTTTGCAGATAATTTTTTCAGCGACGCTAAATCTCCCACTATCGTTAATAATGAAAAGCAGCTTCTCTTGCTTTTAGATAGAGACCGAGTTGATTTTTTAATTTCAATGAATCCTTCTTTTGCAAAAAAAGAAATGAACTTTGGAAAAGTATTATTATTAGAAGCGTCTATTCATCATGTCATATCAAAAAGAAATAGCGAGTTGGCCAAAAGACTTGAACCCGCTTTGAAAAAGAATATGGCCAAGCTCAAATATGATAACCTTCAAGAAAAAGTTAGGAAATTGATTCTCAGGACCTGAATAATTATTTTTTTACTGACCCATCTCCATATTTCAAATCTTGTATTTTTGCTCCATCGTATTAGGTCGCAAGTTTCAATCGAGAAAAATCAATAAGGTAATTGTAAAAGAAGATTTAATAAAAAACCCCTCATGGTAGAGGGGTTTAAGCATTGAAAATTCCCATAGGTCTAACAAACCTGCATTTGGGGGTGATTCATTCTAACACAAATTTAAATCTGATCAAAGCGGAGAGCTCCTTACGCCAATGAAGGCGACTTAGGAGGCAAGGATGCTCAAAGCATTGAAAATGTTAGAGCTTATGATCCTGTTTTTAAAACTGCTAACAACTGTTTTAAAATTGTTAATGGACCGGTTCTAGCATTTGGGGGAGGAGAAATCCTCCCTTTTTACCTTAAATTATAACGAATAAAACCGAAGTGACTTCCCCCACCCAACCTTAAACTCGAACTCTTTCGGGCGATAAAAAATCACATCCACAACACCATCAAGCTCTTCCCTCTTGTGAAGCATGATAATTTTATTAAAAAACTTCAAATCTAAAGGGTTCGGCAAACGCACATCCTCAAGCAATGGTCTCTGTCCAACTCGGCTTTCAACTTCTCTCTTTAGTTGAGAAATAAAAATCACTACACATTCTTTTTCTTTTGCAAATTTCTTCAGTTTTAAAACCTGCTCTTCAAGTGGAGGATTCGATCTTTTCTCATCAAGAAGCTGTAGATAATCAACGACAATCACCGATTTCTTTCCGATTGTTCCTTTCGTTCTCTCAATAATATAATCAGCACTGATCTCATCTGAGTAATCGACAGCGATATAACCTAAATGTTCATTAATGTTGCCAATGGTTTCATCATATAGGGCGATTCTTCCGGCAATGTCTTTATGCACTTCTGATAAGCTGAAGAAATAATTTGGAGCTAGTTTTCTTTTTATGGCCTGAACAAAGAGACCAATGGTGAAGACAGTTTTACCTTTTGAGGGGCGTGCGCCGATAAGAACGATGTCACCCGGATTAAAAAAATCCAAAATCTCATCGTAGGACTTAGGAAACATCTCATCTTTTTTAGACTGCAGAAGCGACCAGGAATTGAAACCTTCGCGTTTTGCGACTAAATCGAGAGCTTCAGTGTTGGTAATCCCTTTTTCTTTTTTTAGCTCGGCAGCTTGAGCCTTAAGGACGTGAATAGGTGCAGATAGCTTCATAGAGAACCTCCAATCTTTGGTCTTAAAAACATTCCCTTCTTTTGCTTAAACCATAATTAAAGGTTTGATGTGATCTGAGAAAAAGTATTCAACACTTTAGTGCTTTCCCATTTGAAGGGGGGTGGCATGAATATGATACCTATGATGATTATTAGGTAAAAAGATTGGAATGACAACAGAGAATTAAAAAGAAAGCCCCTCATTACGAGGGGCTTAAAAGTCTTATAGACACTTACCTTTAGAATATTGAACAATCTTAATCACTCTATCGTACAATTAATTACATAAACAAACATACTTATAATCATCATAATAATCGCAAACTGGTCCTCTCATATCCCACGAAAAAGAAGAGCCATTTGTAGCAACATTAACGTTTGCTGAACTTGTATCATTAGCGTAGTCCTGACAATTATTCCCGGCGCTTCCATCACTGGCCACTCCAGAGTACCAATAAGCTTCAGGCCAGCCTATCCACGTATCTGACCCCTTTAAGTTGGGGCCATTATCAACGAGAGACTGCAACGAACTTGCAATAGTCGTTGTACCATCAACTAACTTAACGACTGCATTGGCATTGAGAGTGTTGACCGAGATAAAACTCTTGAATCCATTCGTAGAAGACTTTCCTAGAAAAGGGTAAAAATTAGTGCAACTCACGGCCGGCGAATAAGTCGAAAAAGCGTCTCTGCAAAGAGTTGTAAAGTTTGCAGCTTCCAGCTTTAAATCTCCAGGTCGAAAGGTGGCATCCGTCTGAAAGGCGTAAACAGAAGCCGAAGTAGACCCTCCACCAGTCGTCGTTGATGCGTTATCACCACCACAACCAAATAGAAAAAGGCCCATACTCATCAATGCGAGCAAACTTACATACTTCATTTTTTATCCTTGATAGATATTTATCTTTAGGAAAATTATATTTAAAATAGTGATTCCAAAATATCCCCTATAATAGGGGAGAAAAATGAGGCAACTAAAGGTGACTATATCAGTTGGTTTTTAACAACTCTCAACATTACGATCTTTATTGTTTCTGTGCTTTTAATTGCAAAGGCATGGAACTATAAAAGTTTAAAATCCGTTCAGTATCTTTTTATTCTTTTACTTTCATTTTCTATTGTCTCATTTTTTACTTTGAATATTTACACAACTTCAGTTCTCTCTCATAAAATACTCTTTTCAAGGCTTCGCTATATTGGATATGCACTGATGTGCCCGGCCAGTCTTCTTTTTATCTCTTCGATAACTGATAAATGGGTCTTCTTGCAAAAAAGATTCGTGAGCTTTTCTCTTTTTATTCCTTCTGCGATAACAATTTTAACGAGTGTGAATCTCATCCCCGAAGATTTGTTAGTCACAAATTTTTCTTTTCTTCAAATCTATGGTCTTTCCCTTCTTCAATTTAATAATGGTCCTCTCTTTTTCATGCACTACTTATGGAGCAACCTGCTTATTATCTCCGCCTGCATTCTTCTTTTTACAAAGGCCTTTCAAACAACTACATATTTTAGAGATTACCTTATTTTGTCTTTGGGAATGGTTTGCGGTTATTTAATCGATCTCTACGGTGTGGCGTTTAATCCTCCTTTCCGTTTTACGATGATTTCGGCCGGGACATTTCTTATTTCTGAATGTGCTATATTTTATGTTTTACAAAAAAACCATTTTTTCGGTCTGATTAAAAAAGACCATGACCTTCAAGACAAATTCCATTTCCAAAATAAACTGCTTTCTTTAGTTGGACATGACCTTACTGGAAACATTCACCAACTGGCACGCCTTTCAAATACATTGAAAAAGGATGGTCAGGAGAATCAAGAACTGATCAAAGTGATCAATGACACTTCATTATCATCGGCAGAGCTGATTAGTAATATGATGAGATGGGTGAAGTCTCAGGAAGATAACGACTTTAAAACTCATCATGAGTCTATAGACATTCAAGAATTGCTCTTGCGTCTGGTGGACTCTCTTGCAACTGTTTATCCCGGGTTAAAACAAAAAGTAAGCTGGCAATTAAGTGCCACTCCTCTCTACATTCAAACAGACAGGGAGATGTTGACGTCTATCCTGCGCAACCTTTTGACTAACGCTCATAAGGCACTATTCGCAGAGAAAAGTGAGTCATTCATTCATATCAAAGTAACTCAAGATCTGAAAAAAACCATTTTTGAAGTAAGTGATAATGGTGTCGGGCTAGGTCCGGTTGAACTGGAAAATTTATTTCAGACAAATAGAATCAAAAGCTCCGGTCAAGGCTATGGAATAGGTCTATATCTTGTGAAGATGATGATCGATATTCAGCGTGGATCTATTGAGATTAAGTCTCAACAAAATCAAGGGACTCAGGTTTACTTCTCTCTTCCTTCGTAAAACCAGGAGATGAGATCATCTCGATTATCAATATTAGTTTTTCTCGCAATGCTGGCCAGGTGAGATTTCACAGTCTCAGGTGAACACTCTAACACGTGGGCAATTTTCTTATTACTATAACCTTTAACGACCAGGCATAGGACTTCAAATTCTTTTGAAGATAATTGCCTTTTTCCTGCTTCGGCCTTTAAATCCAGCTCTAGTGCTTCATCTAAATAGATAAAAGGTTCATGGGCCTCAATATGAGCAAAGGCCTTTTTAAAAGAGTCATTACTGTAAGACTTCAAGAGGATGGCCGAGATATTAAATTTTGTAAGTTGTAAAAAGGTCGGGAGACTATTTTCTCCAGTGAGAATAATAATTTTAAAATGGTGATCCTTTTTTTCTAAGTATTTTAAAACATCAAATCCTGTCATATCTGGAAGACTTAAATCCAAAAAGAAAATATCAGGTTGATTTGCTTCTAGTTTTGATAAGGACTCAGAGCCTGAGGTCGTGCACGAGATATCAAACCCCACATTAGGGAAGATCTCTTTTAGTGCGTATTTAATTCCAGTATGGACGATAGGGTGATCATCACAGATCAGGATTTTCTTCAACGTCTCAACCATGCCTTCTCCGTAATTACAATCTCTTAGCCTGTTTCTAGTCGACCGGAAGTTTTTACAAAAGTAAGTCTTCCTCAATTTCAAACTGTATAAGAGATTCTATTAAAACTTTTAAAAGCTTTAGTGTATATGAAAAACGCAAAATGCCATAAAAATCTTAAAAAGGGGTCTCTTATGAAAGCAATCGTCCTAGGTCTATTCGTTGTTCTTTCAAGCTCAGCATTCGCTCGCGACAGCCAGTGGTCACTTTGTAAAACAAGCACAATGATCTATGAAGAAAAAGAAACTCTTCTTCTAAACAGATATGAACACAGAAGTAATGATGGAATGGGCAGAACAACTGACCTGACATTAATCTTTGGTGGACACTTACTAACAGGTGCTTTTGATTCAACAGAAGTAGACACAGGTGCAGTCACTCTATCATCTGAAACATCATCTTTTACCGGCACAATCCTGCTAAAGAATAATGCTGTTCAATTAAGAGGAACTTTGAGTCTGGATGGAGCTGAAACTCCACTCGCTTCTAACTTCAGATGTGAAGTTCTTAGAGATTAATTTTTACCTAAACTAAACGGCCCATCTCTGGGCCGTTTTTCTTTAACCCTATCGCTTGTAAATCGCTTTTAATTTTAATTCACCTGATTCATAAACCAATTCACTAATTGATGAAACCTGCCTCACTCCTTCAGCCGTCTTTTCTTGGAATAGAAGATATTTAAAAGCCTGGGCAATCGCATATCGGACTTCCTCCAGATTCATTCCATCTGACGAAACCACCGCTTTTGTTTCAATTCGTTTGATTGTATCAAGGACACTCTCACCTGTTGTCAGCATAACACCTATGCAATTGCTTCTTACCATTTCCATGAATGGCATCAACTCAGGCCCTACACAATCAGAGAGCACCAGGTAGTCAGCGCGCATTCTTTCGGCAACGCCGATGAGATCAATCATCTCACTAGCTTTCTGAGTCTGGGATTGGATGCGGCAGACATGAGGCCTCTTAATAAGTAAGTCGGGAATTCTTTCTAAAGTCACAACTCTATTTGGCTGTGGGATTCCATTTACCAACAAATTGAGCATCGTCGTTTTTCCCGATCCCATATTTCCTGCGACAATGAATCCTTTGTTGGAAGCAAGCATCTTTTCAATCACATTTTTTCCTTCGGAATCAAGAGCTTTAAATCTAATGAGATCATCAAACGTCAGGTCTTGAATCGGAAGTTTAGTAATAACAATACTTGGTCCTTTAATCGCGAGTGGCGGAAGAACGATCGCGACTTTAGTGTATTGATCCAGGTTAAAAAAGTAAGAGAGCTCTTCAGACTTCTTTTTCTTTTGATGAAAGGCCAGGAGTCTCGTCACAACTTGATCCAGTTCAGTGCTCTTTTTAAAAACCTTATCAAGCACTATCATCTTTCCATTATCGATATAATAAACTTCGTTATAAGCATCAACGACCAGCTCCCATACATTCTTTAAGCTAAAAGCACTCCATAAAGGGCCAAGTAGTGATTTCATTTCAGCTGATGGGTCTTTTTTAGCTTTGGTTGCCATAGTGTCCTCCTGTTGATGTGACACTAGCTTACAGGATGACTGGATTGAATCCACCTCGGGAATCCCCTAGGATAAGATTAACCACTTGTTATTAATGGCATTTCTAACAGCTTCGGTCCTGGTTGAAGACTCGGTTTTTGTGAAGATCGATTTCAAATGAAACTCGATAGTCTTTTCTGAGAGGTTAAAGGCTGAGGCGATCTCTCTGTTGGTGTAGCCCTGAGAAACGTGAAAAAGAACCTCTTTTTCTCTCGCTGTCAGAGGGCTATCTGCAGAGGGAGAATCATTGAGAGAAACCACCAGCGATTCAAGAGAATTGGCCACTCTCATAAGGGCCAATTCAGGGCGCGGGCCCCTAGAGTGCAATCTGCACTCTTTTGAGAGCCTCTTTAATTCATTTAAAAGTGTTTGGATATTGTCCACGCTCAAATCATAGTGAAATAATCTATTCCTATCAAGCAATTCTGATATTAGAGACTAATCACAGACTTGCATCTCTTCTAAACACATTCGCAATTCCCTACCAAATCACACAGTGACATCATGTCCCCGACTCTCGAGTACAGTTTCATTTTGAAGACCACATCAGCTCCGATCTTTTTTCCTTTTGTTTAAAGTTCATAGAATTTTTTGCCGTAGAGACTGCATAAGTTGGCACGCCTTCTTTGCATTCGATGACATCAATCGAATTTGGTTTTTACTAACCTCTACACAAAGGAGCTTCACGATGAAGCATGTCTATCTCGCATTGTTTATTGCCTTAAATATTTTTTCAACAAACTCTCATGCGTTCGGAGCCAAGAGACCAAGTGTTCCTAGCTCTGGCTCGGGAAGTTCTGGCGGCTCATCTGGAGGAGGAACAACAACTCCTACGACACCTTCAACTGGTGCAGCTTTTAGTTCACCTTGGAATCAAAGTGGAACATCAATCATCATCGATGCCTATGAAGGAAATTCAATTGACTGGGACAAGATGAGCAAAGATACAAAAGTCGCAGCTGTTATTCATCGCTCTGGTATGGGATTAAAAATCGACTCTCAATATAAGGCCCGCAAAAAAATAGCTCTGGAGCGCGGATACCTCTGGGGGGCTTACCACCTGGGAACAAGAGGAAACACAATTGCTCAAGCTGACTTTTTTCTTTCATTAGTACAAGACGAACCAAACACGCTAATGGTTCTGGATCTGGAAGATACGGGCGCAAGCAACTTTATGAGTGTTGATGAAGCTGTTGTCTTTATGAACTACGTTTATGAAAAAACAGGACGAGTGCCAGTTGTTTACGCTAACCACGCAACAACGACTCTTTTAAACTCTAAAGTAAAAAATCAACCTCTGTTTCAACGATCAAAACTTTGGTACGCACGTTTTAAATCAAGTGTGACGGACTTCCCTACAGGAATCTGGTCAAACTACTTTATGTGGCAATTCTCTAGCGAGATCAACTGTACATCGACTGGATCATGTTTATACAATGTTCCAGGAACGAAGTATGATATGGATGTGAATGTTTATTATGGATCGCCGACAGATCTGGCGCTTCAGTGGAACAATGATTAAGAAATAAAAAAAGGCCCGGGAAACCGGGCCTTTTTATTTTAGATTATCTGTATTGAGCAGCTAGTCTGTCTAACACCGGAACAGGAATTTCTTCTCCATCACGGATCGTTTCATATTGTCCCATTACTGCATCATAGAATTCATCAAAACGATTTGGGTGAACACCAGAAGCGTAAGCCGTAGAAAGAACTGAGTACTCTAGTTCTTGCTCAGTAACATGATCGATCATTAGATCGATTAGATCCATAAGAGACCAACCAGCAATTGCTGGATCCATATCTGGGTCTTGTGACTTTAAAAATTCAACAATCGTTCTTCTTTCCATTTCCATGTTTCAATCCTTTGAAAAATTTCTGTATTGATACGTCTATTTTAATCAATTTTTGGAAATTGCGTGATCTTTCTTTTAAGATTTTACCTGAGCAGGACGTTCAAGTAAGGCGAGTTCTCTATCAAGGTTTGCTTTTATTCTACTTGAGACAACTTCGTTGATGCGTTCGATTGAGGCCTTATCTCCAGGGATTAATGAAAAAGCTTCTTTATAGGAAAGCCCTAGCCCCATAAGCATTTGCACTTTGAATGAGCCGAAATTCTGTCCACCGTGTTCTGCGATTTCTTGAACTGTTTTTTCTGCAACCACCGCTGCTTCTGCGTAATTCCAATCCGGGCTCTCCCAGTAATACTTCCCCTCTCTTTTTTCAAAAAGTTTGTAACCCCATTTTTCTGAATCCATTTGAAACTCAGATTGCCATGGAGAGATGTCACTTTTTTTATTAATGCTTAGAGGTTCAAAACTTTTACAGTGAACAGGAAAACCTGGCGCCCTTACTATATCGGCCCATTTTTGAAATTCTTCTTTGGTATCGTAAGGAAGGCCAACAATAAAACCAGCCGCAGTATTAACTTCATCTCCCCAAATCTCTCTAAGATCGTAGAGCGTTTTAAGAGTGTTCTCTCTTCCAAATCCCTTGCCAATCACTTGGGCGGATTTATCATTTAATGTTTCGATCCCAAAAAAAGCACCTCTTAGGCCACTATCTAAAAGTCTTTTCCAATAAGCGCGTTGCTTATCGAGTAAGTCCAATCTGAAATAACCTGTATAT
This sequence comes from Bacteriovorax stolpii, assembly GCF_002872415.1. GTDB lineage: Bacteria > Bdellovibrionota > Bacteriovoracia > Bacteriovoracales > Bacteriovoracaceae > Bacteriovorax > Bacteriovorax stolpii. The sequence goes on from NZ_CP025704.1 coordinate 3,373,803, forward strand.
TGAATTTTAAAAGGAAGATTTTCTACAATGCCTAAAAAGTATTCCAGTTTTTCTGCGTCTTCATTAAAAGTGTCATCGGCCAGAATATAATTTTGAATTCCAAAACGCTCATAGTTATCGATAAATTCTTTTTTAAGAATAGCTCCTGGCTTTATATATTCATTCGCTTTTCTCCCATTCAAAGGAAAAGAGCAGAATTTACATTTAAACTTACAACCTCTCGAGACTTCAATAGTCATAGTTTCGTTGCGATGAATGACATCTGTCTCATGATACTCAGTAGAGTAATCATTATTAAAAGTATTGTCTGAAATATAAATATTGCGTCCGTCTACAACACGTCTAAATTTCTTTAGGGAATGGATATCTGTCGCAAATTTTGTAATGAGTTGATCGCCGTAACCAAGAGCAACATGATCAAAGAAACTAAAAATTTCATCGTTGCTATTTCCTCCTCCTGCTACGAAAGGGATGTGAGGGAATTGCTCTTTTTTTTCTTTGATAAGATCTAAAAGTTCCTGAGCATATTTGTTTCGAAGGGAGCTTGTTCCTGAATAACGCGCTCGAGCCACCATAAATGTTGTAGAAAGTGCGACAAGCTTCGTATCTTTATTTACATAGCGCTCTAAAATTTTTCGTTGAATCTCTGGAGGGTAATCGGTTAATCCATAAAGGACTTTTGTCGAAAGACCTGCCTTTCTACAAATAGAAGCAAGACGATACACTCCAATGGTACGAATCCAGATTTGATGTGGTGAAATATCAGAGAAAAGTACGACGTCCATAAGGGAAAAAATGTTAGCTCAGCAGGGTATTATCTTCAATTAAAGTGTCACAGAAAGAAAATTGTCACAGTAATTGCTTTTGCACATAAAAGCCAGCATGCGTTGATTCTTACATTTTTTTAGCATTAAACAATAAATGCATTTGCCCCAAATCATTTGTTACAAGCGATGTTTATAACAAAGTTTTATAAATCAAAATGATTGAACAAAGATTTCTTGTTGGATAAAATCTTGCTTTAACAACTAGGAGTTAATATGAAATTTTTAATCTCTTCACTTCTTATGATCGCATCTGTTTCTGCTTTTGCTGGACCTGATTGTACAAAAGAGCCAAAAACAAAATGGCAGGACGAAAAGAAATTCCAGGAAAAATTAGTAGCTGATGGTTACAAAATTAAAGTCTTCAAAGTCACAAAAGGAAACTGTTACGAAATTTACGGATGGAACAAAGAAGGCAAAAAAGTAGAAATCTACTTCAGCCCAGTCGATGGTTCTAAAGTAAAAGAAGAAATCAACTAATGAGTTCTTCTCCAAAGATAGTCTGGCCTTATTACATAAGGCTTATTCACTGGATTATTGCTCTAACAGTAATTCTCAATATCTTTATCCTGGAGGAGGGAGATCCTCCTCACAGGAATTTAGGTTATCTCGCTCTTGGACTGGTTCTTATTAGATTTTTTCTAGGATTCATTAACAAAAGGAAAAATCTCTTTCCCGCTCTTCCTTTAAAGTGGTCTGACATCAAAACTCATGTAACATCACACTTCAATGGCTCGCCCGTTGATTACGAAGGCCACACCCCGTTGGCCTCAGTTGTTTATGTTTTAATTTGGATTTGCCTGATTGGACTCGCTATCAGCGGTTGGATGTTGGGGCTTGATGCCTTCTGGGGTGATGAAACTCTGGAAGAGATTCACGGTGCAATTTCTACAGGTCTTGAAGTCCTGGTGGTTATTCATTTCATCGGCATTGCGCTTGATTCCTATTTCTGGAAACGCAAAACCTGGATGGCGATGATTAAAGGTTATAAATAGCGGACCCGTGAGTGGGGCCCGCTACTAATCCAAAGCTCTAGAAGTTAATTCCTAAATTTGCTCCGAAACTTGAGTACTTCACCTTTAATTGTGGGTCGCCAGAACCCATTGTGTAGCGGTAATCAAGACCTAATGAAAGTTCTTTCACGATCATATACTCCGCTCCCACTCCTGCATGATATCCGATATCAAGATAGTTGGTTGTGTTTGAAGGTGGTGAATTGACCATGAATGCAAGTCCTGCTGGAATAATCCACGGTCTGAATTTTCCCAATCCATCAAATCTGTATTTTGGAGCAACGACGACAGCGAGCTCTGAAACGCTGACTTCTTTTTTACTTGAATCGCTTGAAACGACCACGTCGATGGCATTGGCAACTTTCTTATTTGAGAATCTATTGTAATCAACAAAAATTTCTCCTAGAAGTGAGTTAGATTCAAAAAGTGGACAGTTCATTAACTTAATATCCAGACCGGCCCCTAGTCCATGACCGCTCTTATCATCATTTTTTCCATTGGCCCCGCCTGTATCAGTAAATGTTTGCCCTCCTCGGCTTGTATTGAGGTTAGAAAGTCCGTAACGGTAAAACACCTGACCTTCTGCAAAAGCATTTGTACTGATAATAGCTAACACGGCCAATAGACCTAATCTTTTCATCTCATTCTCCTTTGTTGAGTAATGAGAGTTTCGTCCTCAAAGTATTTTTTGAGAATGTTTCAGATTAGATTAAAAAATGATTTTAATTAGTGAAATGAGTGCATAAAATCGCTTTTCATTGCCCCGATGGGAAGGAGGAAATGAAAATTCGTTCCAACTCCCTTCTCACTATCGACCCAGATTTTTCCATTGTGGGCCTCTACAATTCCCTTCGCGATAGCAAGCCCAAGACCTACCCCATGTTTTGATGAATGCTCTACTTGCCAGAAGCGATCGAAGATATGGGGGAGTTGATCTTCACTCATTCCTGATCCTGTGTCTTCTATACTGAAAAGAATCTGATGATCGAGTCGGCGTGCATGAACAATAATTTTGCCCCCCTTTTGAGTAAACTTAATTGCATTCCCAATAAGATTAGACAAAACCTGTAGAAAGCGATCTTTATCACATAAAACATGAGGAAGATCATCGTCTATGTCATTAATGATTTTAATACATTTTTCTTCGGCCAGAAGTCTTGCTGATTCAATAAACTCTTCCAAAATCATCTTAGGGTCATGATCCTTAAAATCAATAGAAAAAGTTCCGGCCTGGATTTTGGCAAAATCTAAAATCCGGGCAATCAGTCCCTGCATTAATTCACTTGAACGCTTTATACGAATTGTGGCTTTATTCATTTTTTCTTTCGACTTCTCGTCATGGAGATCAATTTTTTGAATCGCCTTTAGACTCATCATGATCACAGAAAGAGGATTTTGCAAATCATGCGATACCATGGCCAAGACATCCTCTCGAATTCCAATAGCCTCGCGTGCTTCTTTATATAAGCGGGCCTTATCAAGGGCAAGCGCCAGGGCATTGGCAAACTCTTCACAAAAAGGAAGTGCGTTGACATCAAAGCGTCTTCCTGAATCATTAAAACAGAGAGTGACCGCCCCCATTGATTTGCCTCTGGCCACAACCGGAACAGAAATAAAAGATTTAATCGCCAGTGCTGAATAGAGAGAACGGTCTTTACTGTCGGGAAAAGCTTCAACAAACTCCTCATTCGTTAAGTAAGAAACCACTATAGGTTTTCCCTCAAATAGTACTTCTTTAATAGATTGAAAATACTTTGAGTTTCTCGGGTAACGCCTGATGAATTCCTCAAGGACAATCGCTTTGTCTGAATCTTTATGGGCTACAAACTCCAGATGAACATCCTCCTCCAGATTAGTGGTATAAAAAACACAACAATCTGCAAAGTTTGGAATAAGAAGCTTTCCCAATTTATTAGTGTCGAGCTCTAATGACTCTGCCAGGATTCGACTGACGTTGAGTTGAAACTTTTGTTCTGATTCATATTTCTTTTGTTCAGCGATGTCCTGATTTTGGACGAGAGCTCCTATTATCTGCCCGCGCTCATCCTTTATAGGTGCAGCTGAATTTAAAATGACTCCATAAGTACCGTCAAATTTTTTAATTCTTAAAACTTCGTTAAGACAAATCTCTCCTTTTTCCAGAGCGCGAACAGAGGCCCACTCATGAGATTCAATTTTTTTCCCCGTTTCATAAACCCAGCCCTGTAATTCATTATAATTTTGAATTGGTATCTTCTTATCTCCACCCCATATTTTAATCGCTGCCGGATTTTCAGAAAAAATATGTCCTTGTTTATCAATTAACCAGACACCTATTGGTAAATTTTCAACTAGTAATTTAAAAAGTTTCTCGCTTTCTTTAAGGGCCATTTCAGCCCCCTGTTTTTCTACGACGAGATTGGTTACGTCTTCCACTTGATTGATAATATAAAGAATCTTGCCTTCCATATCCAATACGGGTGAATTCATCACCAGCCAGAAATGTGTTTCAAATTTATCAGTGTCATTTTTTATATCGTAACGAAGAATATCCATTTTATCCGGCCTATTGCTTTTCATGACTTTCTTAAAAGACTCTACCAATAATTTTCTCCCTTGAGCTGCCATTTCATCGGGGTTTTCTGGAAATACGTCAAAGACCCCTTTTCCAACAATCTCTTCTCTTTTGACTTTGCTTTGTTTCGTGTAGGCATCACTAGCAGCAACAATCGTATAGCGAGGAGCATCGGGAAGAAATACCAGAAATAATCCAGGACTAGATTCAAACAGTAGACGAAAGTCAGGTGTGCTTTGCGTATTCATCTGAGAATCCTTAAGAGAAAGTTAACGACATTCTTTGTCTTCCAAACTGAAAGGACATTTCGTCTTCCTTTTTGTCTTTTAATTGCATTTTGATGAGACATTTTTACCTCTCATTGATGAAAAGAATACTTGTGTGAAAAATTGCAAAGCTCATACCAGCAATATACTTTGAGAGCACAATCTCTTTTAACAAATGTCATTCTGAAAGAAATATGGAGGAATAATTAAGTTGTACTGTCATTTTTGCAAAATGTTTAAATAATAATCCCTGAGAGTTTAAATAAATTCCCCTGAGAATAGCATTGTATCATTCACAATTAATCAATGTTATAATGAGTTCATTCTTTAACTCACAAGCGATCTTATTATGACAACTAATCAAGAAGAAACTCTCTCTCCCTTAGTCTTATGGCTGATGACCATTGCAACTGGTGTGTGCGTGGCCAATCTCTATTACTGTCAACCTCTTCTGCATCAAATGCAGGAAACATTTAATGTAACTCCAGGACAAATGGGGGCTATCCCCACTCTTACCCAGCTTGGATATGCTGTGGGAATGCTCTTTCTTATTCCTCTTGGTGATCAGATTGAAAAAAGAAAACTTATTTTCGTTTCAACACTCATCTCTGCGCTGACATTAGTTGGTATGACTCTTTCGCCAAATCTTTTAACGGCAACCATCATGAGTTTTCTCATCGGTGTAACAACGATGACTCCGCAATTTATTATTCCTTTTGCTGTTCATCTCGCTCCAGCTGAAAAGCGCGGCCGGGTTTTAGGAATGGTTATGAGTGGTCTACTCCTGGGGATTCTTCTAGCGAGGACAGTTGCTGGTTTTGTTGGCGCTGAATACGGATGGAGATTTATGTTCGGCCTGGCCGCTGGCGTACTTGTTGTTCTTGCTATTATTTTAAGACTCGTTCTCCCGGTAAGCCAGCCGAGTTACCAGGGAAGCTACGTTAAACTTATTCACTCTGTTTGGACATTAGTTAAAGAGCAACCAGTTCTTCGTGAGTCTATGCTCTTTGGTTCAATGCTCTTTGGTGCCTTCTCTGCTTTCTGGGCAACACTTATCTACTTAATGGAATCACCTGCTTTTCATCTTGGTGCAAGGGCCGTTGGACTCTTTGGTCTCTTAGGTGCTGCAGGTGCATTAACTGCGCCCATCATCGGAAGACTTTCAGATAAAAAGAGCCCTCGCTCTGCGATTATGATTGGTTTTATTTTGATGGCCCTTTCTTTTATCCTTTATATGACCTTGGGACAAAACTCACTGATTGCTCTGTCCATCGGAGTGCTTCTCATGGACATTGGACTTCAGGGAAGTCACGTCTCTAACCAAAGCCGCGTCTTCTCTTTAATCCCTGAAGCACGCAGCAGATTAAACACTGCTTATATGTTCTCATACTTTCTGGGTGGAGCTCTCGGCTCATGGCTTGGGTCAATTTCTTGGGGACTTTACGGATGGACTGGAGTATGCGCGAGTGCACTTCTCATGATCGCGATTGGTGCTCTTCCCTTTGTTTTAGAAAGAGCACGCAAAGCTTAGAAAATAACTAAATCAATTAAAATCTGAACGATGGTTAGGACGACGGACGCAATAATAGCCGTTGCCCAGCCATCAATCTTAAAGCTCGACATCAATCCTGCGGCCATTCGAAGAACAATAGCAATAATCACAAAAGTGAAAAGCCCTAGAGTTAAAATATTGATTGGCAAGGTTAGGATAAAAAGAATTGGCTTTAGTATGGCATTCAATAAACCAATAACTACGCTGGCCACCATCGCTGATCTAAAATCCTTGATATCAAAACCTTTAACTAATTTTGATGTAACTAAAAGAGCAATGGCTGAGAAAACCCAAACAAGAAGAATGTGCAGCATAAAGCCTCCTCTTCTTATTCTGTGTTAAATCACTTTAGTTGTCTAAAGTTTTTCCGCAAATCACTCTGCATATTTTTCTAAGATTTTTTAATCGACAATTATTTGAATATCTATTGCTAGATCAGCCTGTTCTTAAGAATTATCTGTTCTAAAAAAATCTCACACACATAGCACTTTCCTTCAAAATCATTATATAGTTAAGAATACAACGTCCATGAGGTTTCTATGTCTAATCAAGTTAATCCCTTATCAAAAGCGGAATCCTGGAGCAGAGTCGCTGAAGGCTATGCTGAGATGGCAGATTGGGTCATGTCTCCTTTTGCAAAAAAAGCGATTGAAATATCTAACATTACACCCGCCTCAAGGGTGCTGGATGTTGCTTGTGGAAGTGGTATTTTAACTTGCATGCTCTCTAATCAAGTTAAAGAAATACACGCACTGGATTTCTCTCATGACATGCTTAATGAACTAAAAAAACGTTTATTAAAAAGAGAGCTCTCTAATGTTGAGACACTTCAAGCCGACGGACAAAACCTACCTTTTGATGACAACCAATTTGATCATGCCTTCTCTCTTTTTGGTCTCATGTTCTTCCCTGATCGCATTAAGGGCTTTAAAGAACTTCACCGCGTACTGAGACCTGGAAGTGCCGCCATCGTTTCAAGTTGGGCACCTCTTGAGAAATCAACGTTAATGCAAGCAACAGGAGCCGCGATTAATTCTGCACTTCCCGATGCTCCTTCTCCAAGAGCAAACTCTCGTTCATTAGAAGACCCGGAAATCTTTAAAGCAGAAATGGAAGAGGCCGGTTTTGAAAATGTTCTGATTCAAGAATGTGCAATGAATTTACCGGCGATCTCGCCTAAAATGTTTTGGAAGCTAATGTCTGAAGGTGGTGCTCCGATTGCCTTACTACAAAGCAAATACGGCCTTGACGAGTGGCATATGATCTCGACTAAAATCATGAACTATCTTCACGAGACGTACACAGAATCTCCCATGCAACTTATGACCACTGCTTACTTCGGTATAGGTATCAAAAAATCCTAAAGTGGTTCTTCTTTTGCAGAATGAATGTTGTTTTCAACATAAGTTGAAAGATTTCATTTTAAAAAAGAGGATAATATGCAAAAAACTTTTCGAAGCTTTTTACTCTGCTTCTCACTTCTCTTTTTTACCCATAATCTGCTGGCCTCTGATCTTTGGGTAAAAACCTCAGGAGATATAAGGCACTTTGTGAGTTTAGACACTGACGAAGGAATCATTGTTAAACACTATGTGCAAGAAAAAGGTGACTACCAGGATCTAATCTCTACCAATGAATTTAGCACACTCTTGGATGCTAAAAAATTTATCAAACAGACTTATCCACAATACCACTCTACTAAAAAGCTTTCAAACTGGAGCATTAACACAACAGCTTCAGACAAAAAGAACAGCAACCTGTGGGTAGCTACTAATCAATGGAGCGATTACTGGGAAGAAAGATATGCCCAATGGCTACAGTCTGAAATAACCTCCGACTTTTATATGAAATATAATATTCCCACAGATTGTGCAGATGCACTCATTGGCTACCGCTGGATTTTTGCCCGCATCTACTCTCTTCCTGTGGCAAATACGGTTTCTGATACCGGTTCTTTATTTGGACAATTTTCAATGAGAAAGCAGTGGGAAAATCTTCCAACTTCTGCCAACTGGTATGATGATCAACTATTTCTTGCAGCATTAAATTATGTCATGGACATGACCAGCACCAGAACAGTAATGGCCACTGATGGTTTTCCTGTTTCAGTCACGAGAAAAGGTTTGCAAGCAGGAACATTTATTGTCAGCCAAACTAATGGTTCGGGGCATATGAGAACAATTACAGAAAATTACTTTGATGACCCTTCACAACTTCCTCTCTTCACACATTCATCAACAGCGCCAAGAGAAGTCAGACCTCTTTATAGAGAAGCATTTGTCGATCAGGCCTGGCCGATAAGAGGAACGAGAGAAATACTTGCCTTCCGCTGGCCAGTTGTCTCACGCAACTCATGGACACTTACACCTAAACAAAATGATCCCCGTTACTCTACAGAGCAGTTTGATCAAGGCCTTCAGGGAAAATATTATTCTTTCATCCAGTTTGTTATCAGCCGGGTAAAGCCCAACTACGATCCATTTAGTTTAATTGATACCGGAATTATCGATCTGGTGAATTATACTAATATGAGAGTCAAAATTGTCCGCGATGGATATGAATTCTGCCGCTCTCACAACTGCAATCCTGGAACGCAAGGTTACGAAGACTGGAGCACACCAAACCGCGATTCAAAATACGTTATTAAGTTTGCCGAAATTGAAGACCTGGTTAAGGCCTTTGATCCCATGTACCCAGGTCTTATGCAGCACTGGCAAGATGCCCTGGATGGTACTGTGCTGGATATTGAGGGGTACTCATTATCTCTGGCAAGATTGAGAAATATTTTTGAGAAAAAGCTCGCCAGCTACAATCCCAAGGATTCCATTTTAAGGCGCTGGGGTTTACAATAACACCTCAATCGGAGCAGTCCCAGTGACTGCTCTTTTTTTTACAGGCCAGTTATGAAGAGATTAATCGCCCTTTGTATTTTATTTTCGACTCAAGTATTCGCTGGAGACTACATTGATCTTCCAGTTACAACATTTGAATCAAAGGCCGAAGGCATTTACGATCGCATCAATGATATTATCAATAATCCTGAGCCTGTTTTAGTTCGCTATAAACCCGTGGGAATGAAAATTAAAGATAAGGTCATCAATCAAAACCAAATCCAATTTTGGGCGACGAAAGAAGTTCTAGGTATCTCAAAAACTGTTTTATACAAAGGCACGCTGGATATTTCTTATGTCGATTCTCAGCCAGCTCAAAAATGTTTTAAGGCTTTTTTGGATTTCAACGGTTCAGGCGATTTGATTATTGAAAACATCGAAAACCTGGAGATGGTTTTTTGTACGAAAGAAAAAGGACCTGATCATTTAAGTGCTACCGTAAAATCTAAAATGAAAAAAGGACAAGGTTACGGCGGGGTGATTGGTCCAATCGCTAAAAACTTGATCGCTGATCAAGTTGCTCCCATTATCACTTCTATTAAAGAAGAAATCGAAAAGGATAACTAATGTCTCAGCCGTGGTTGGTTTTTGCTCTTGGTTCAGCTTTTTTTGCTGGCCTAACTGCTCTCTTTGGAAAGATGGGAGTGGAAAACGTCAATTCCAACATGGCCACTTTCGTTCGTACGATCGTCATTCTTTTTGTTTCTGCTTCTATCATCACGATGAATTCAGAGTGGCAACGAGTTGATAAATTTTCTTCGCGCACTATTATCTTTTTAGTTCTCTCAGGTATCGCGACAGGATTGTCCTGGTTATGTTACTACCGCGCTCTTCAACTCGGGCATGTGGCACAGGTCGCTTCAGTTGACAAGCTTAGTGTTGCATTTGCGATTGTTCTCTCTGCTCTCATTTTAGGAGAAAGTCTGACATGGCAAACTGCACTTGGATGTCTCTTGATCATTAGTGGATCAATCGTTATCGCCCTTCCAAAATTTTAAACTTTAACTTTTCTTATGGAGACTTCTTTGCAGTACAGAGAGCAAAAGGAGTTCACCATGATAAAGTTTTACCACTCACCTCACTCGCGTTCGACTGGCACTTTGTGGCTTTTAGAAGAGTTAGAAATTCCTTATGAACTAGAACTGATAAATATCAATGCTCCGGGTGGTGCGCCTGAAGCTTACCGAACTATTCAGCCGAACAAAAAAGTCCCGGCCATTGTCCACGATGGGATTATTATCACCGAGCGAGCGGCCATAACCACTTACTTATGCGATGCTTTTCCCGATAATGATATTGCTCCGCAAGTGGGAGATTTAAGACGTGGACCTTATCTTTCAATGTTGGTTTATTGTGATGCAGTCCTCGATCCTGTCATAGCTGTAAAGACGCATCAATGGACATATAAATCGAATGAATTTTCATTCGGTCTTTTTGACGACATGGTTGAGTATTTAGACCAAAAGCTACTTCATCATCCCTACGCCACAGGAAGTGATTTTACAGCGGCCGATGTACAACTAGGAATAATGCTTTATTGGGCAATTAAAATTTTTCCAGTAATGCCTGAGAAAGAATCTTTTATGCGCTACCTTGATCGCCTAAGTGAAAGACCTGCTTTTATTCGCGCATTAGAGAAAGACCAGGAGCTGGCAAAAAATCCACGCTCAACGACTGCTCACTTTCCTTACAACAAACCAGGTTCCCGCCAGAATCAAGACAGTCCCCATGATCATATGTACGGTGATGGATTCTCTTAGGAAAAGCGCTCCCCAAATCATTCCAAAGACCGGCATAAGAAAAGTCACAGTCAAGGCCTTTGCCGGCCCGACATCAGCGATCAATTGATAATAAAGTAAATAGGCCACAGCACTACAAAGAAGGGCAATGCCTAAAACATTAAGAGCGATACTTAAACTCACGCTCTCAGGAATTGGTTGACTCAACGAAAGTGGAATAAGAATAAGTCCGGCAAACAGCTGACATCCACCTGCAAAAGAAAGTGGCTTAATGTGGGAAGCAAACTTTTTAATGTAAATGCCAGCAATAGCATAACAACTGGCCGCCATTAAACACGCAACGATAGCAGGAAAAGCATTGTTATTAACTTGAGTTGTTCCCAAGTCGACAACCAGAGCGACACCTGCACTCGCCAAAACAAGACCAATTATTTTTGACCAGGTCATTTCATCTTTTAACCAAATCCATGAAAAGATCACACCGAACATGGGTGAAGTGGAATTGAGAATCACTTCATAAGAAGCAGGAAGATAAAGTGCTCCATAAGCAAACAGAGTAAAAGGGATGGCCGAATTGATGACCCCGATTATTAAATAATGCTTCCAGTTTTTTTTCCACTCCAGGTCAAAACCTTTTGCTGCAAAATAAAGACATAGCACTAATCCGCCAATAAAGAGTCTTAAATTAGTCGTAAGAAAAGGGCCTAAGACAGGTGCAAGAATTCTTAAAAAAATAAATGAACCTCCCCAAATAGCGGCGAGGGTAAAAAGGCGAATCAGATCAATTGTTTTCATAACTAGAGATGTTAATAGATTTTCTCCAGTTCCACAGCAGAATATTCCTAAGCATTCAACTTTTTCCCCATTCGAGTTCACTATTGAGTCCATTTTTTCCCCGAAACAAAACGCGGACTCATGAAAAATTCGTACCCCTCCATTGGTTCTAAATTTGCAACATTCGATTGTGAATAGAACTTTAGGACAGGGTTCAGCTAAAACAAAGGATTTTTCATGGTCAACGCATTAGAGACTCTTAAGCATCTAAGACAATCTCTGAACGATGAAGATGACGACACAAACGTTGTTCATATTATGGAAAATCATCACAAGTACCTTAAAGAGTATATTAATATGCTCAATGACAACGATACCGCTCTTGAAGATAAACAAGCTTTAACATCGCTTTTTCTTTGCATTTTTCAGATGCACGCACACGCGGAAGGAGATTCTTTCTATCCTGCCCTCAGAGAGGCTTCAAGTCATGAAGTGAGACTCTTGGGGATAAAGGGCCAGGATGAACATGAGATTGCTTTTGAAATAGTCGATGAAATTAAAAGTATGGATTACAAACATTATTGGTCAGATGACATTGATGCAAAAATTAGAGTGCTAACAGGGTTAATTAAATCGCATATTAAAGAAGAAGAAAGTATGGTTTACCCAATCGCTAAACGTTCTCTAAGTGAGAAACGATTGGTGAATTTAACTAATGAATATCTCGAGAAATGTTTAATGTACCTGGATATGGAGATGGAAAACGGTCCGTCGGACGTATCAAGAAGTGATGTGATAACGTTCTTTTATTGAGCGTAAATTATCAATAGAACATTGACCCGCAGAGACCCGGTGGCCGCCCCACCGGGTTTTTGTGATTTTAGGGGTCATAAAAATATTACCTGCCCTAAGAAACTAACTGGATTCTGTTGTATAAAGACGAGGATGACGAATATGATTAACGACCTACAATTTGCCTATCTAAAGAAAAAATATCACATTGATACAAGTGCACCGGCATCTGAAAACCGTCTAACTTTAGATAAGATTTTCGTCGATGATTTCCCTTCAAAAATTAAAGATAAATTCGTTGTAGATTTTGGCTGCGGCTTAGGTGGAGACACCGAAGCAATGGCCCAGTGGGGTGCTAAACTTTCCCTAGGTCTTGAAATCAGACCAGAGCTGGTGGCAGACAACTTAGAACGTATTCAACTTCCAAACTGCACTTTTGCGACGACTCTCCCTGAGAATCTTCAATCGCAGGCAGACTTAATTATCTCTATCGATGCTTTCGAGCACTTCGATCAGCCAGCAGAAATGTTAAAAATCATGTACAACTGTCTTCGCCCTGGTGGCGAAGCTTATATTAGTTTCGGACCTACATGGTATCACCCACATGGAGGGCACGCCTTCTCTGTCTTCCCATGGTCGCATTTACTTTTTACTGAAAAAGCTCTGATTCGCTGGAGAAATCAGTTTTATCATGATGGTGCGACGAAGTTTAATGAAGTCGCCGGTGGTCTTAATCAGCTTTCAATTGCTGACTTTGAAAAGATCTTTAATGAAAGTCCATTTGAAATCATCGAGCTCAACTGCAAACCGATCAAAGGCAAAAAGTGGCTACAAAAACTCCTGGGTAGAGAATTCGCTACCAGTATGGTGCTTGTACGCTTAAGAAAGCCACTGGCAATCCACTAAAAATTTATTCTTTTTTACCTTGAGAATTGATGTAGTCTTTCCACTCTTGCTGGATTTTTGCATCACTTTTTTGCAGCTCTTTTTGCAGCTTTGTCTGAAGCTCTACCAGCTCCTTTCTGTCTGCATCACTAAGCTCATTGTCTTTTGTCAGGTCGACAACTTTATTAAGAAATTCATAATAGGCATTGCATTCTTCACCGACAGCATCACACGGAATTGCTCTGGTCGCCTCTACTCCATCGGCCATATAGTTCATGACTTTTACATCTGGTTCATTCATCAGTTTATTGACAACTTCATTGATCTGCACGACTTGCTTAGAGTACTGGCCAATTGTGACAGCTGGTTTCTCTGGTGTTTTAGTACATGAATACAACGAAAGAGTTGCAAGTGATAAAAGTAGAACGCTTTTCATACTATCTCCAAACGGCAAGGATCACGCCCATCATTGACACTCCCACAAGTGGATAAGAGATATTAATGAAAGCAAGCTTAATAGGTTTCATAAAAAAATAATGGTTCGGAAGCATTGTCGTCAAAGAAAATCCCAGCCAACATAAAAAGCCGAGTTTTAAACCCTCTAATGCCGTCGTAGCCCCTGTTGTAATAATAAAATAGCTCAACACCAATGCCATGATGATGTAAGAGATAAACGAGGCAAAATAACCGTGAGTCACAGCATTTTGAGATTCGTGTTCACTCATTTTATCAGGATTTAACCCCATCAGCTTCATCCATGGCCTGCTAAAAAGAAAAGCATACCACAAAAAGCCCAGCACCATATTGAGCACGGCACAAACAAGAATAGCGGAAAAATTGAATTGTAAAAACATAAAATCTCCCGTGAGGGCACAACCCTCAGGGAGATTCTAAATCAGATATGATTAGTTAGAAAGTCTTAAATACTAACTGCGCCTTCGAATGTACAAGCTGGTTTATTGCTTACACCTGCGTTGCCACAAGCTAGGTAGTCAACGATATCAGGGTTCGTTCTTAGCGATGTTCCAATGCGGAAGTCACCAGACGGGTGGATACCTTCATCACCAGTTCCACATAGGTTTGCCCAGCTGCTTACAAGAAGTGCATCTGTTTCAGCAAAAGAGTAGTTTTGTGACCTAGCGTGAATGTTTAGAGCTTTCATCCCCCAAGCATCAGCAATCAACTCACCAGCGTGGCTTGTTACAACTTTCATGTTACACGCAGCTGGGTCTTTTTCATTTTTCTTACAGAATTTTTTATCGTCGTCTGTCTTATTGAATTTATCAACGTAGTTGTCAGCTAAACACCCCATGAATGGTTTGTATAGTTCGTTTCCAAGTTTGCTGTTATCTAAGTGGTGACCCATTTCGTGAGAGATAGCAAGAAGGATACTGTTGAATCTTTCTCTCATATCCGGCTCCTGGCTCATCGTGATTAGGAATCCTGGACAGATTAAAACGTATTTGTCATTTCCTAATGTTGTAGCAAAAGCATTTGCCACCATACCATCAGATCCACATGCGTTGTTTAGAAGTTGCGCTAGAATGTTGTCTTCCATTCCTGTTCTCTCAAGGAAGTCACCAAAGTTACCAACGATAATCTGGTCGATGATTCCTGACATAACAATCTTAGTTGTATTATCAAAACGGCTTTCTGAAATACCGCGCTTCATGTATGACTTAAGAAGATTTACGTTGGCCGGGTCAGTAACAACAGTTTCAATTCCCACAACTCTCTTCTTAGCTGCACGCATGATCTCTTGGTTTCTAATTTTGTATGATTGAATCGCACGCTTAATGAAGTGAAACTTAGAAATATTTTTCTTCATTTCTTCAATTCTTGGCCCTGACGCTTTTGAAGCTTCTGCTGCAATTTCGCTTTTTAGCTTATTGATGTAGATATCTCTTTGGGCCCTTTGAGCTTGAGTTTCTGTACAGATCTTTTTTAGAGGATCAGCACAGACAGTTGATTCTTGAGAAAAGGCAGAAAAGCTAAAAGCAGCTGCCGTAAGCGCGCAAGCGAGAACTAAAGATTTAGACTTCATAACGACTCCGTTTGGGGGTGAGGGGTTCGCGTACAATTTTAGGTATTCTGTCACTTTCAGAAATTTCCTCAAGTTACCGCTGTAAAAAGGTAATGACTTGTCTAAAAAGTAGTCACTTTTTGGAGTAAAACCCATTATAATCACGAAAAAAGGAAGACCATACTATGACCCCAAACGATTACCTAAGAAGCCTGCGCTACCTACTCGACATCAGCGACTATAAAGTCGTGGAGATCATCAAACTCTCTGGCCCAACGGTGTCATTAGATGAAGTGCGCGCTTACTTTAAAGACGAAGAAGATCCGGGCTACATCAAGTGTAGCGATGAGATGATCGCTCACTTTTTAGATGGCATGGTTTATTACAAGCGTGGAAAAGACGAGAGCAAAACTCCTCCACCTTTTGAACTGCCCGTTACGAACAATGTCGTTTTAAAGAAAGTTAAGGTGGCCTTTGCCCTTAAAGAAGAAGATATGCACGATGCTATGTCCCGAGCAGGCTTTAAAGTTGGCCGCTCTGAATTTAGCGCTCTTCTTCGCAAGAAAGGTCATGAAAACTACCGCGAATGCGGTGACCAATTCCTAAGAAACTTTTTAAAAGGTTTGACACTAAAAGAGCGCGGATAGAAAATTTTTCTATGAAAAATTTAATTCTATTCGTTTTTCTTTTATCTCTTATTACCTCTTGCTCGAATAGCTCCGGTAGCGGAAGCAGTAAATCTCTTCCAGGTGGGGCGACGGCAACCTTTGATGCTGAAAATGCCAAAGGTGACCGCTCGATTCCAAGTACTGGCTGCTCAATTTCAACATGGGTGAATACATCAAATAGTTCTTTAAATGGAAACTTAGACTGCTCTCTTGGCGGTGGTTTTGCCGGCAATGGCATTTTCACCAGCCCTTATCGTTTTGAATTTAACGGAACAAGCACAGTTGTTACAACAAATATCAATGCTCAGCCAAACACGATGAGCAGCACTACGTGGATGGCCTGGGTTTACCCAACCAGCACAACTTTTCAGCACGTACTTTCACTAGACAATCACTCAGGAGCTTTTAACCGCGCTCTCGTTCTTCAAAATAGCAACTGGTCTGCCTTCACTGGAACATCGACAACTTTTGAATCACACTCCGTTGATCTAAATCAATGGCAACACGTGGCCATAGTCTACACACCATCTGGCATTACTATTTATAAAAATGGGACAGCTTCAAGTTTCGGCTCTGCACCGACAATCAACAACACTGCTCAAACATTTACCATTGGTCGTTCTGCGGCCGGAGGATGGGATTACTTCCAAGGTGCAATTGCCTGGGTTGCTGTTTATCCTAGAGAACTTGGTAAAAGTGAAGTCCAAAGCGCGTGTCGTGCCCTGGCCAACCGCTTTGATGCCATTGTTTGCGACAGCAATTAATGATCGAAGTATTTACCAAAGAGTCTTTTAAAGAAATGCCGTGGAAAAACGGCGGTGGTTCTACTTTAGAGCTTTATAGAATACCCAATGAAGGCGACTTCAACTTCCGCCTATCTATGGCGACAGTCAGCTCTGATGGCCCCTTCTCTCACTTTTCTGGAATTGAGCGCATTTTACTTTTAGTGGAAGGAGCAGGTTTTCGATTAAATAAAAATCCTCAATCTATAACAATGGACACTTCTTTTTCTCCCATTACGTTCGCCGGAGAAGATGACATTTACTGCCAACTAATTCAAGGCACTTGCCGTGACTTTAACGTTATGACCAGAAGGGATTTTGCCACAAGCACTCTTAGCATCACTGAGGTGGATGGAAAAAATCCATTAAAGCTCAAAGCACTCTGCCCTTTAAAGTTTATTTATGATACTCATGCTCAAACATTAACCAAAATGGATCAGGGTGATGAACGTGAGTTTGGGGGATCAAATCCAACTCGCCTTTTAATCATCGACGTTAACCTTGTATGAGCGCGGGCAAAACATCTTTTTATGAGCATAACTATCAGGAGCTGGAGACGCTTCTGGAAACTCATGCCATCAATCCAAAAAGTGCTTCACTTCTTTTCCGTCACCACTACAAAGAAAAAAAACTCTCGCCTTGTGAGCACCACAATCTTTCAAAAGCTGCTCGCTCATATGTCGCTGAGAATTTTGATTTTAGTCTTCCTGAAATCGACTACGTTCATGAGTCAACAGATCAGACAGTTAAGCTTTTAGTAAAATTAAAAGACGATCAAAAAGTTGAATGTGTGCTTATTCCTTTTCAAAACAAATACACCATCTGCCTTTCAACTCAGGTTGGGTGTGCGATGAAGTGCTCTTTCTGTTTTACCGGAACTCAGGGGTTAAAAAGAAACCTAGAGACTTCTGAAATCATCGGTCAGTTTATTCTTGCCTGGAACTGGCTGGAAAAAAACCGTCCGGATGATCACCAGTTAAAAAATATCGTTTACATGGGACAAGGTGAACCTCTTCACAATTTCTCAGCGGTTAAAAAAGCATCTGAAATTTTTCTCGACCAGCATGGAATGAGTTTAGGAATTCAAAAAATTACTGTTTCAACTGCAGGATATCTTCCTGGGCTAAAACGCTGGAATGAAGAAATGCCGGGAGTGAATCTCGCTCTTTCTCTACATTCAGTCATTGAAGAAAAAAGAAATAAACTCATCCCCATTAATCAGCGCTACTCACTTCAGGAAGTCATGGATTATATCGACACGATTCCTCTGGCGAGAAAACAGTACGTCATTTACGAATACTTATTAATCAAAGATTTTAACGATACAGAAGAAGACGCTCATGCAACAGGAGCATTCTTAAAAGGCAGACAGGCCATCATCAACCTGATTCCTTTTAACCCATTCCCGGGCTCTGATTTTGAACGCTCTACAGATGAGAGTATTCTGCGTTTTCAAAAAATTATTGAGACCTACAATCTTCCGGCCCTGATTCGCACAACAAAAGGCGATGACATCCTGGCCGCTTGTGGACAGCTTAATACTAAAAGCCCAGGAAATAATTCCAAAGCGGTACAGTAATAAGCGAAATAGGAATCCCCACTCCAACCATCAAGTTCGTGAGTTCATTATCTAAGTTAAATTCATTGGCCACAACCGCGGCCGTAATCATAGTCGCCATTGCTGATTCAAGCACCGTGACCTGCGTGATTAGATCACTCCCACCTAAAACCTTAATATAGAAGAAAGCAAAAAAAGCAGGAAGAACTAAAAGCCTGAAGCCTAGGCCAACCATCAATGGGAACCAACGTCTTTTAAAAACGGCCAGGTCAACATGCAGCTGATACCCAACAGAGAAAACCGCCAGCGGAACAAGAGTTGCGGCCACTTTTTCAAAGGCCGGCATAATAGGATCAAGACTGTGAGGATGATTAATTCCAAATAACAGATACCAAAAACCAGAAAGCAAAAGAGCAATGAAAGGCGGGAAAAATAAAATCCTGCGCGCAATAAATTGTGGTGTGATTTTAGCTCCCGAATAAAGAGCGGCTACAAAAATACCAATTGTTGCCAAGGCAAGAAAACTTCCTGGCTGGTCTGCAAGAATCCCAATAGGAAGAGCGTGCGGGCCGATTAAAGCTTCTAATAAAGGAAACCCAACAAAGGATGTATTCCCTAATCCTGCCGTGAGAATTAATGCTCCAGTTGTCGAATCTTTCCATCCAAATTGTTTTCCGGCAAAACCAAAAACTAAATAAGAAAAGGCAAAGGCCATCCAGGCCATTGATACGGGCATCCACCAGTTGCCGCTAAAATCCATAGTCACTAGAAGCTTTGGCAGCTGGGCAAAGACCAGCGCGGGAAGCGATAAATAGACGACAAAAGAGTTTAAAACCTGTGGTGTAGCACTTGGAAAGTGGCGCACCTTTTTACATAGGTTTCCGGCAATAAGACAGGTGAAAATAACAATAAAATTTGTCATAGAGGCATTTTATCAGACTGTATAAAGAATGGACAGCTCTACCCTTTTTACATCCATACCTCCCAAAAAATCTCTCTGGAGGTTAAGATTGGTCCATAGAAACTTGTGGAGCCGTTATGCTAACGAAAATGTTTATTATGACATTCTTCCTCTTCGCCCTAACGATTGCAGGAAACGTGCAAGCGGCCCACGATGTTTTTGTTTGTAAATGTATCGCTAAAGGTCCCGGAGTCGACAACAAGGCCGGAGAAAAGATCTGCTCATACAGCTGTAACTGCAACGGCTACAATAAAAATGAAGTTCCTAAAACAAATATTCTTGTGAGTGCTGAGCAGCTCGCGACATCAGCAAGATCACGAGATACATGGGATATGGGCAGCTCTATCTGTCACGGTCAATACGCCTACAAAGCAAGCTTAAGTGACCCAAACTGGAAAATTAAAGTTAAGTTCTCACCGTTCACGGTCAATTCATATACTGATGATGTGACGTACGATGAAGCTGATCAATCAGTTGAAGTCGCTATCGGTGTTCGTTACTTTTTAAAGCGCACTCCCAAGGCCCCTGAAATTCGCGAAGCCTTGAGATCACAACTTTAAAATAAACTTTTACTCTTCACTAGTTTATTAACTCTTAAACTCACAATCACCAAAAGAAGAATTGAGAGTGCTGCCATCACCGGCACAACAAATCCAAGTCTCAGGATCACTTCTGAGTTAAAGACATTCTTCATAATGACAAACGTCAGTCCCGAACCAAAAAGCACAGAGAGAATAAAACAGAAGCCCGTTAAAAACGAAAATTCTCTTGAGTAAATCTGCTTAATCGTTTCTGTCTTAAGTCCTAACATATAAAAGAGACTCATTTCACGCTTTCTTAGCTCCAGATGATTAAAGCTCACCGCCACCAGGACAACGAAGGCCACAAACAACGACAAGAAAGAAATAAACTTAATGGCGATTGCCATTAAATCAAAGATGGTCGTAATTTTTCTCACTAACTCTGAAACTTCCAACATCGACACGCTTGGGAAAGTCTCTGCCATCTTTGAGAAGACTTTTCTTTTTTCTTCAAAGGACTTCACTTTAATAGAAGCTAGGTACGTCTTTGGTGCCTCTTCCAGCACTCCTGGCTGGAAAAGGATAAAGAAGTTTGGCTCAAAACTCGTCCACTTTACGGTACGAAAACTTGTCACCACTCCTTCAACTTCAATCCCGCTGATATCAAACACCAGCTTATCTCCGATTTTTGCTCCTAATCTTCTGGCATAAGAGCGCTCAAGAGAAATCTCACATGGGCCTTTCTCTACATCGCATTTCTCGCCGTTAAACTTTCCTTCGACCAGTGTTTCTGACCACGACAAATGAGAGCGATAACTTAAATTCACTCCGCGGTTTCTCACGCGCTCTGAGTTTTCCTCCTCTCTCGTCTGAAAACTAGGGTCGCTTGTTCCAGGCTCTTCTCTTTTTTGTGTGGCCACCCCGTTAAGTTTTAGTAAGCGCCCTCTAATCATCGGGGCAAACATAGTGCGGTTCCAGCCTTCTGATTTCGTCAGCCGATCAAACTCTTCAGCCTGAGTGTCTTGAAGATCAAACATAAAAAGATCTGGTCTTCTGTCTCCATAAGTTTGAGTGAATTCCTCTCTTAGAGAGCTTTCTAATTGAAAAATGAAGGTCGTTAACGTCATCCCCACAAGTAAACAAATAAAAATGGTGAACGATGAAGTGAAATAACGGCTCACAGTTCTCGAAGCATGACGATTAACAAACGTCATCTTTCCAGACGACCTGTCTAAAAGAGTTGTGACTCCTTTAAAACAAACTCCGGCCAAAAAGATAATCAGCAGTAATCCACCAAGGAAAAGTAATCCTACCTTAATCGAGTTAGCTAAAACAATCGCCAGGACAATCACGTAAACTAAAAGTGGAAGAAAGTAATAAAACTTGATGCGCTTAAGTTCTGCCGGTAAATCTTGAAAGATCGTAGCGACCGGAGTCTGCAAAGCGCCCCAGAAAAGAGGCCCCAGCGCCAGCATACTTCCCCCTAAAGAAAGAGAAAGAATACGCAACAGAGCAAGACCATTGAGTCTAAAGATAAGCTCCTCTCCAACAAGTTTACTAAAATACCCTTCAGTAAATGGGAGTGCAGAGACCACAATTGTCGTAGAAATGAGGACAGCAATCGATGTAAGTAAGACCAGGTGAACAAAGTTCACTTTAAAAAGAAACGTCGTTCTAATTCCCATCGCTTTATAAATCGAAAACGTTTTAAGTTTCTTTGAAAGAAAATGCTGGGTGAAATAATAAAGACCGACAAGACTTAGTAAATAAGTCATGAGCGTAATCAAACTCAGGTAATCCGTAAGGAGATTGAGTGAGCGAGAAATTTGCTGGCTCGACTCTTCAGGGCCTGCAATCTTCACTGCCTTATCAATAATCAGACCACGCAGTTCTTTTTGTATAACTTTGTTTTTGATTTCAGGCGGAAGCTTAATTGAGTAACTATAAGTTGCGGTTGAACCAAATTTAATCAAGTCAGTTTGCGGTAGAAAGTTATAAGAAAGAAAAATCTTAGGAGCTAGGTTAAACCCTCTAAAAGAAGAGAACTGATCTTGCAGGATAATTCCACCGACAGTAAAGATTGCTTCTCCTACTTTTACCTTATCGCCAACCTTAATTCCCAGCTCCCACGAAAGATCGCGGCTCATCCAAAGGACGGGACTTTCATGAATACTTCCCCAGTCGCCTGGGCCTTTGCGTCCACCATCTTCAAGAACCACACTTCCATAAAAAGGAAATTCAGGTGTAACAAAGTTTAAGTCCGCAAGCTTTGATAAAGGCTCACCTTCTTTACCCGAAGTCACTTTCATCACCAGCGAGTACGTTTCTGTCCATTTGGCATAAGTGAATTTCTTTTCACTTAGGTAGTTTTCAATTTTTTTGATTTCACTTTCATCAAGCGCACGTCTGGTTGAGATGGAAAGATCTGAAGCAATAAAGTTTTTAGCATTTTTAGCGACTTTATCTTCGATACCAACTCTAAAGGACTCCACTAATAAAAGACCAATAATCCCCAAAGAAGCGCAGAGAACATAAAACCAGTTAAATGATTTATCAAACCTGAAGTCTTTCCAGAAAAATTTTATAAATGACATTTTCCACCAATCAGACGCACGATACGGTCTGCCTTACTGGCCAGTTCCTCATCATGAGTGACAAGAATCATTGTGGTCTTTTTTTCACGGACCATATTAAAAAGAATCTCGATGACGTGTTTGCCTGTTTCAGTGTCCAGGTTTCCTGTCGGCTCATCCGCTAGAAGTAAAGGGGGGCCAAAAGAAAGAGCACGGGCAATCGCCACACGCTGCTGTTCTCCACCAGAGAGCATTGAAGGGTAATGATTCGCGCGCTCTCTTAGGCCAACCATATCCAGCCACTTCATCGCTGTTTCTTTATCTTCTTTACCGTTAATCTCAAACGACAACAGAACATTTTCCAAAGCTGTTAAATGAGGAATCAGATGAAACTGTTGGAAAACAATTCCCAACTTCTCTGCTCTAAACTTGCAGAGCTCTTCTTCTGATAATTTTGTCAGGTCAGTTCCGTCAACAGAAATACTTCCATGATCCGGGCGATCAAGACCGGCCAGGAGTGAAAGCATCGTCGTCTTCCCACTTCCCGATTTACCTAGAAGAGCGATAATCTCGCCGCTTTTAATATCCAGGGTAACGTCGTTTAAAACGTGAATCGTGTTTTTTCCCTGTTCAAAATGTTTGTTTAAGTTTTTGACTTCAATTCTCATAAGTTTTTTTCCACAAAATCAGTTACAGTTTTGGCCACCAGGACATGTCCTTTGGCATTAGGGTGAATACCGTCAGGTAAATTAAGATCAGACTTCCCCGCTACGTTATTTAGAACGAAAGGAAGGAAAGCGACTTTTTCAGTGTTAGCAATTTTTTTATACATAGCTTCGAACTCGGCCACATACTGTTTACCGTAGTTAGGAGGCATTAAAAGTCCTAGCAATAAAACTTTCACCTTTTTCTCTTTAGCAAGTTTAATAATCGCTAAAAGATTCTTCTGAGTTTCAGCAAGTTTTAACCCACGTAGACCATCGTTGGCCCCAAGTTCTAAAACCAGGATGTCAGTTTTCTTTTTTAAGTGCCACTTAAGCCTGGTCACTCCGCTTGCAGAAGTTGAACCGCTCACTCCGCCGTTAGTGACAACGACATCGTGCTTTTTCTCTTTCAGGTTTTTTTCCACTAAACGAGGAAAGGACTGCTCTTCATCCAGCCCGTAGCCTTCAGAAAGAGAATCGCCCAAAAAAAGAATGTGTGTAGACGCAAAGACGCCGGTGTTAATAAATAACAATCCCGCCAGGAGAATCAAAAATTTTTTCATGACTAATTTTCCAAAAAAGTTTAAGTCAGTTTTCTGGTAAAGAATTCTATCGCTTCGTGATAATCACCAAAATCTTTGACAATGGTTTGAGCAAAGATTTTTGATGGTTCAACAAACTGGTTGTGCATTGGTTTTACCTGCAAGTCAAATTGCTTTTTGACTCCTTCAGGCGTTCTTCCGCGTTCATGGACATCTCTATCCAGTCTTCTTTTAAAGCGCAGCTCTTCTGGCGTGTCGAAGAAGACGGCTTCATCAAGAGCTGCGCGGACAACACTTGAGTCTAAAATCAGAATGCCATCCACCAGAATAATTTTCTTTGGATGGCAGTCAATTGTTTCAATTTTTCTAGTGTGAGTAGCAAAGTCGTAGAGAGGAACTTTGATGCTTTTGCCTTGCTTTAAATCGCGAAGACCTGCTGCCAAAAGATCAAAATCAAGACTGCTTGGATGATCGAAGTTTACTGATCCACCATCACCGTCGAATTTTGCAGACTGGTCAATGTAATAGTTGTCCTGATAAAGAATCGAACATCTCTCATCGCCAAGAATTTTCTGTAGCTCTCTGGCAAAATAAGTTTTCCCAGATCCGCTTCCACCTGCAACACCGATAATGTATGGAGTAACCATGCAATTTTCCTATTTAGTCTGGAAAAGGCGGTCTCCCGCATCCCCAAGTCCTGGAACAAGGTAACCAACTTCGTTAATCTCTTCTTCTACATTCAATGTGAACACTTCGACGTCTGGGTGGAAAAAGTGAAGTTTTTCCAGACCAATTTTCGAAGCAATTAAACAAAGAACTTTAATCTTGCCGACCTCATATTGTTTTAAGCGGTCAATCGCTGCCACAATCGTGTCTGATGTCGCCACAAGCGGATCGCACAGAAGAATTTCTTTGCCTTTGATATTTTCCGGCATTTTGAAATAATACTCAACCGTATTGTGAATAAATTTATCGCGATAGATCCCGATAAATCCAGCGCTGGCGATCGGTAACATCGACAATACCGCATCCAGCATCCCGTTTCCGGCGCGAAGGATAGAAACAACTACTGGTGGGTTAATCATTCTTTCAATTGTCGTCTTAGCAATCGGAGTTTCGATGGCTACTGGCTCCATCTGGTCCCATTCTCTCATTGCCTCATACGCTAAAATCTTCGAGATTTCTTTGGTGATCTCACGGAAGTCATTCGAGTTCGTGTTTTTATCACGCAAGTGCCCCAGCTTATGTCTTAACAGTGGGTGCTTAATGATCGTAATTTTCTGGCCCATAATATTTCCTTAAATAAATTAAACTTAATTAAAAAACTGTTCCATCACTCTCAATCTTTAATGGAGGAGAACTGTCAGGTCTTTTTGCTTTCGCTGCCTTTCTTCCGGCCCACCATGTTCCACCTTCAAGAACTTTTGCCAGCGGGAATTCACTTGAAGATTTTCCAAGCTTCTTCTGCACTTCAGACCCAATGCGATCAAGCAGGGCCACGGTTAGCCCACGCCATTCAATGATGAGTTCTGAATCCGGTCTATGGCTAGCTTCCATTAATTTTTTATCTCTTAGAGTAATCAGTTCGCGGTCAACTAAGAGTCCACCGTTTCTGTATTCAGCTAAACCAGTCAGCTTATCTACATCCGTCACCGTAAAACCTGCTTCAATAAGCGGCTCAATCAGAGAGTAAGTCATCCATTGAGAAAGTTTATGGAAAACCGCAAGGCCTCCTGGAACTTTTGAATATGACCAGGCATCACCAAGGTTTACACCATCAACTTTTAATCTTCCCGGCCAGATTTCTCCCAACCCATCAAGCACTGCTCTTAGAAGCTGTGGCCCTGTGATATTTTTCCCATAACGAATATCGAGATAATCCACAATGCTTCCCGGTCTTCCCAGAGGGAAAATCTCGCGTTTATCAGCAACTGTTTTACCAAGATTCTTAAGCAGGCCTAAGCGTCCTTCAACTCCAATAAGAGGATTTGATTCCGTTACCTGAAAAGCTGCTTTTAATTTTTCGGCCGTAAGGTTTTGCAGTCCTGTTGCTGTCGCTTTTAAGGAACCATCTTCAGAAAGAGCACCTTCCATGAAAAGGTAGAAGCTTGCGACTCCCAGACCTTCAGAACGATTAAAAATTTTTCCTGTCGATTTTTCATTATAGGCCCAGATATTTCCGGCACCAGCATCGAGAAGTACAGATGTGATCACCAGGTCGAGTTTAATTCTCGCCTGCTCCATTGCATCTCTATTGCTGATTTTCGCATTAAGCGCTTCAGCGCGGTTGATGCCGCCGACTTTAAAATGCCCCCAACGTGAATGAAAAGGAATATTGTGATCAGGGTAATTTTCATTAATCACCTGAACTACGTAATCCACCACTTCGTTTAATTTTTCCGGGTGGTAGTTAAAATGGGTTTTCCCTGCCTGGGTTAATTCAAGTATGCTCTCAGCACTTCTTCTGATCGCACCTGGCGACAAAAGAAAATCCAGGTCTTTTTCAGTATTACTCATCGATCGGTCTCCCTTTAACTTTTTCTAGCGCATCACCTTTTTTAACTTCACCAGGAGTGAAGTAACCGGCAGCTTTTTTCGCTTCGATTTCTACCTGAGCATCCGCAGGGATTAGCTCAGCAGGAATCTGAATTCTGTTCACAACCTCGATACCGCTTTTTACGATAGCGTTGTATTTCATGTTACTCATTGAATGCAGGTTATGGATTTTTGTAATTCCAAAAAATTGAAGAATGTCTGGCATCAACTCCTGAAAGCGTGCATCTTCAACACCGGCCACACACTCTGTACGACGGAAATAAGTCGCCGCAGAGTCCCCTCCTTCCTGACGTTTACGAGCATTGTAAACAAGGAACTTGGTTACTTCACCCAGGGCACGTCCTTCTTTTCTGTAGTAAGCGATGATACCGACGCCGCCTCTTTGAGCTGTGCGAGCAGCGTCTTCGATTCCGTAAATCAGGTATGGTCTACACGTACAGATATCTGAGCCAAATACGTCTGATCCGTTACACTCGTCGTGTACGCGGCAAGTAAGCTCTACTTTTGAATCAGCAAGGTCTGCTGGGTTTCCGAAAATATAAACAGTCGTACTTCCAATTGGTGGAAGCATCACTTTTAAATCAGGACGAGTCACAAGCTCAGGGAACATTCCACCAGTTTCCTGGAAAAGAATTTTTCTTAGCTCACCTTCTTCAACTCCCAGACGCTTTGCAATCCCCGGGAGATACCAAACTGGCTCAAGGGCCACTTTTGTAACTTTGATGTCCATGTTTTCTTTAACGATCTTGCCATCAACTTTTAATCTTCCAGCTCTAATCGCATCGTGGATTTCTGGAAGTTGTAAGTGAGCTTGAGTGACCGAGATCGTTGGACGAATGTCGTAACCTTGATCGTAAAGTTCTTTGAAATTTAACTGAACATCTAATCCCCATGGATCAATCGACACCATTTTGTCCGGGTCAAACCAAGAAGCATACGGTCCAATTTTCACCGGCGACTCTGTATTGTGTAAGTCTGGACGGTGATCAGTTTTATAAGAACCTTGAGCAATTGAAAGCGCACGGTAAACAGAATAACTTCCGCTGTGAGTTCCAATAGCATTTCTTTCTTTAATGTCTGTAAGAGAACCAATCACTGGCCCTCTTTCTTTTGGAGTTTTAGCTCCCCAGTTGATTTTTAAGCTGCTCTTATAAAGCTGCTTTGAGTGAGACGTTAAAACAACATGCGCTGATCTTTTAAACTTCTTTTCGCTCATATTTTCCATAAATACTGCCTCGTTTACGACATCCAGTTGTTGTCGTTTTGTTTTTCCCATTTAATTGTTACTTTCTTAATGTTGCTCCAGAAATCCAGCGAGTGATGTCCTGTGATATCACCATGGCCGAACTTCGAAGCATTGATTCCACCAAAAGAGAATGGTTCGCGCGGAACAGGAACTCCGACGTTCACTCCCACCATTCCCGTGCTGGCCATCTTGATGACTTTTTCTGCCAGTGCTCCACTCTGAGTGAAAACAGAACAAGCGTTGCCGTAGTCTACGCTGTTTTCAATTTTCATGGCGTGAGTAATGTCCTGACATCTGATGATGCTGATAACCGGCCCAAATAGTTCGACCTGGGCTGCTTCGCTTCCTGGTTGAATGTTATCTAAGATTGTTGGCCCAATCCAGTTTCCTTCTTCCATGCCCGCTGGAGCTTTTGCTTTTCTTCCATCAAGAAGAATTTTAGCTCCCGCTTTTTCAGCGCGGTCAATTGCTGATCTTAAAAACTCAACTTGAGCTTTCGTGATGATTGCTCCCATGTCTTTTCCAAGAGTCAGAGAGCTTGCTCTTTCAATAATCTTTTTAATGTGGGCATCAACTTCACCAACGGCCAGTAAAACTGAAGCGGCCATACAGCGTTGTCCCGCACATCCAGTGAATGAATCACTGATACCAATTCCCGCTAAATCAGGGTTAGCATCAGGAAGAAGAACGATATGGTTTTTTGCTCCACCAAGAGCAAGAACACGTTTTCCTAGTGCTGTTCCTCTGTCGTAAACCATCTTGGCAATCTTAGTTGATCCAACGAAGCCTACAGCTTTAACGTGTTTGTGATCAATAATGGCTTCAACCGTTTCACGTCCACCTTGAAGCACCTGGAACAATCCATCCGGAAGACCTGCTTCTTTTAAAGCGGCTGCAATTTTTAGTGATGTTAAAGGAGTTTTTTCAGACGGCTTCCAGATGTAAGCGTTTCCGAGAGTAAGAGCAATAGGAATCGTCCACATTGGCACCATCGCCGGGAAGTTAAAGGGAGTAATGTTGGCCACGACACCAATTGGCTCACGACGGTACTCACAGCTTACACCGCGAGAGACTTCTACACGTCCACCAAGATCCATATTCTGAAGAGCGATAGCGAATTCTAAAACTTCAATCCCTTTTAGAAGACCTGCTTTTCCTTCTTCAAAACATTTCCCAGACTCTGAACTTTTTAAGTGAGAGATTTCTTCCAGGTCACGCATTAAGATGTTTCTAAAATTGAACATCACTTTCGTGCGCTCTTTCATTGGAACATCGGCCCAAAGCGCTTGTGCTTTGTAAGCTGACTCAACAGCTGCATCTACTTCTGATTTTGTGGCGCTCATGAACTCGCCAATTTTTTTTCCATTGTACGGGCTAGTCACTTCAACTTTTTCGCCCTTTCCATTTTGAAATTGCCCATCGATGAAATTTTGGCAATTAATAACTTGTGCTGGTATCTTAACGCTCATACCTGTGTCCTTTATTAGGTTAACTTATTAAACAAAAGCAAATATAAAGAAGAAAATTTTATGCTTAATCGCAATGGATTTACCAATGAAAAATACACTTATTCCTAGGTAAACGAATATCTTCGTGACGTGGTATTTCTTACCCGAGCGCATAATTTCCATCCTCATTGTAGAATGAGCAAATGAGCACAGAAGAAAATCTAATCTCTAAAAGTAGCCTGACTGAAAAAAACCGAGAGTTACAACGCGAACTCGATTCGGCCCGGGCATTAATTAAAAAATATGAAGGGATTATTGCTGATTTACAGGCTGAAAATAGCTCCAACCTTAAGAAGTTCTCCCATGACCTCGCAAGCCCCCTACAGATTCTTTCGATGACGATCGAATCTCTTCAAGACCGCGCCCCAGAATTCAGCACAACGTTAGACCGAATGAAACGCTCAACTGATAACATGATTGAGATAATTAACTCTATCCGCAAATTACAAAAGGCCATGCCGGCCACGCCCTCTAAAGAACTTAAGGTCGTTTAGCTATTCCCGAGTAATTCACTTCGTATAATTATGCTTGTAAATTTTGCGGCATATCTTAGGATGAAGATATATGGATATACGTTTAATCACAGTCAAGGAAGACTTTGAGAAGGCATTTCGTATTCTCGATCAAAGAGAATATCCGCTTTCTTTTTATGAGTACACTCTCAAGCACGACTCGTTCAGAAACCCACAACGCTTAAAACTTATTGGCGCTTTTCAAGATGATGAATGTGTCGGAACAATCAGCTATAAAATCACACCATGCCCTCATCTGGGCCGCATCCTGGAAATCCAGGAAATGCATCAAAAGAACATCAAAGGCTATAAAGTCATGATGGATTTCCTGGATGAAATTGCCCGTGATGAAGAATGCCTTTCCATTAAGATTTGTAAGAATAAGGCCGAACGCCTGGACTTTAGCTTCTTAGATCGATTTGAAACGTTCTTAAAAAAATTGATCGCTTAAATTTCTTCGAAATTGACTTTTACATTGAGATCAGAGGCATTGAACTCTGCCGATTTATTGTAAAAAGACGTAATCGTCTGAGGTTTACCAATCACTTTTTTCGCCTCATCAACCATCTTCATATCAATTTGCACAGGATTGATCTTGTTGCCATTGACTAAAATGTTTTTAAATTTTCTCAGGCTAAAAACAATTCTATTTTTTAAACCTTCAGAGGCGATAACGATGTCTTGGTTATAGTTCCCAGTTATAGTCTTTACGATTTCGACTGTCTTTGAGCCAACAACCTGATTGATTTTAATGTTGAGATTGATTTGCGAGTAAGCGCTGCCAGAGTACATTGAGAGTAAAAAAACGAACAATAATGGTAGAGCTCTTTTCACAATTCCTCCGGGTTTGAAGAGTCCATTCTAAACAAACCCGGGCTCATTGAGAAGCTCCGGTAAATTATACCGGAGCTTTTGGTAGCTTCTTGTTTTTCTTTGGAAAGTAGATCGAAGCGACAATTGATCCAATTAGCAATGTAAAAATAACGCCAATCGATACAATGGTTGGAACGTGGTACCAAGACGAAATGATCATCTTCACCCCTACGAAGGCCAGGATTCCGGCCAATGCATAGTTGATGTATTCGAACATCTCCATGATTCCATTGAGTGCGAAATAAAGCGAACGAAGACCAAGAATCGCAAACACGTTAGAAGTGAAAACGATATATGGATCTGGTGTAATCGCTAAGATCGCCGGAATTGAATCGACTGCAAAGATGATATCAGTTGTTTCAATCATCACTAGAACAAGAAATAATGGAGTAAACATTTTTATCCCATTATGAGTTGTCCTGAAGTGCTCTCCATCGAAATTTGGAGAGATTTTCCAGAATCTTTTTACAAACTTAATCATTGGATTGGCTTCAATCTCAATGTGTTTTTCTTCCTCACGAAGCATTTTAAGACCTGTGAAAACAAGAAACCCACCGAAGACATAAATCATCCAGTTGAATTTTTGGATCAACGCCACTCCGGCGAAGATAAAAATAATTCTAAAGAACAACGCTCCCAGAACCCCCCAAAACAAGACTCTGTGCTGATACTGAGCTGGAACGCGGAAGTATGAGAAGATAAGCGAAATAACAAAAATGTTATCCACACTTAGGGATTTTTCAATAATATACCCGGTTAAGAACTCCAGACCTTTTTGATGCCCCATCTTGTGATAAACCCAAGCATTGAACATCATCGCAAGACAGATCCATACGGCCGTCCATGCCAAGGATTCTTTGATTGAAACCTTATGCGATTTTTTGTGAAACACCCCCAAATCGAGCACTAACATGAAGGTGATAATTCCGGCAAACGCCAACCATTCCCACACCGAGTGAACTGCAAACATTCTCTTTTACTCCTAGAAACGCCTATTTTTAGAAAAGCCTATTTATAATCCTGAAGCCTGAAAGTTTCCTGATTCATACGCACCATCATATAGGTGTGAACGGTCAGTGACAATCGCTACAGCGTAATGTCCTTTAAAATGATTGATCTCTTTTACCACAACCACCTCGCCTCCTTTGGCGAGAACCATTTGACATAAGTCATCGAGAACGTCGTCATCATGGGAGTTTATCTGTTTTGGCTCGATAAAAATCTCGCCAGTTTGTCTGTTGATTGATCCCCATACATAGCGGTTTTCAACAACGAACAGTTTTGTAATCTTACCGTACACCGCACTGATAGCGATATCTTCAAGATAGGTAATCGCACGGTCTCTGTTCATGGCCAGTTCCAACTCGGTTAGAGCTCCGAGTTCTTGCTGCTCATAATAAGGAGTAAGAATGTTATAGACGCGTTCCTGCAATTCGGCCGCTTTCATCTTTTCCACGTTGCCGACAATGGATTCATTCATCAGCATCGATTGGTTGAGAAGTTTTTTCATATGCCCGATGTGATCTTTAACACCAGCAAGGACAATAGGAAGGCGGTAAGCCGCAAAGAGCTTATTAAGTTCCTGGGAAGCATTGAGGAAAAACTCTTTGCCATCTTTTTTATTTTTTCCGTCAATCCCCGGCTCATTTCTATATGAGTCCAGTTTCACTAAGTGACCACTGTTTTCAATCAGCACGTTGATAGCGCGTGAACTCATCGTCACGATAAAAAAACCACGAACATTGTTTTTAATTCTGATGAGCGGTTTAATGTGATAACTGTCGGCAACAACAACGAGATCGTTGATTGATGACTGCACTCGAATGTATCCCAGGTCTCCATCGAAACCTTCTTCCGAATAAAAGACCACTACTCCGCGGTCCATTGCTTCAACTTTATCCAGGTACTTTTCATTCCAAAGTTTTTCCATGAATGCATCGACAAAAGATCGCGTATAGTCTTTTAAGAGATACAATTCGGCCTTTAGAAGAAGATCTTTCCATCTTTCTTTCATCGACTTCTGGTCGAGAATGGCAACATCTTTAGACAAGTAAAGAGATATCATTGGCCCTTTACTACCGACGTTTAACGCATTCAGGTCCCTAATTGTAAGTTCTCTCATAAATCCTCCTTGGACTATAGATAGCGCTATATTAGTCCATGGCGTCGTTTTAATAAAATTGATATTTAAGCTAAAATAGTTCGTTTTTTACGAAGATTGTTTTATACTGACCTAGCTAACTAGGAGATTATTAATGAAATGGCTCAACTATCACCATTTAATCTACTTCCGCGAAATCGCCAACGAAGGAAGTATCTCTAAAGCTTCTGAAAAACTCTTAATCGGTCAACCCGCTCTCAGTGCTCAGCTAAAACAACTCGAAGACCAATTGGAAATCGAACTTTTCGAAAGAAAAAACAGAAAACTCATTCTGACTGATGCTGGAAAAGTTGTTCTGAAATACGCTAATGAAATCGGACAACTGGGACAGGAACTTCTACAAGTTATCGCAGATAAATCGTACTCAAACAAAACACCTTTTAGACTTGGCGCTTTAGATAGTGTGCCTAAGCAGATTGTTTGGGAGATCGCTCAGAAGGCCAGAAGCTACGGCGATTGTTTTGTCAGTATTGTCGAAGGAGATCAGGAGGAGTTGACTCAAGAGCTTCTCTCGCGCAATATCGATTGTTTTATCTCAAACTATTCGGGTGACATTTCAAAAGACAAAAACATGAATAGTAAGTCTTTTGTCAAAGCTCCCGTTTCGATCTATGGATCAAAACAGTATTTAGACTGTAAAAACAATTTTCCCAAATCGCTTAACAATCAGCCGATGATTCTTCCAACTCACCACTCGAAGCTTCGCCACGATTTGGATTATTTCTTTGATTCAAAAAAGATTAAGATTTTAAGCGAACTTGAAACGCAGGATACGGCCTTAATGAAAATCTTTGCTGCTCAGGGAGCAGGTCTTGCGGCCCTGCCGGATATCGCGGCCCTGGACCAGGTGAGAAACGATACACTTTATAAGATCGGAACACTTCCAAACATTAAGGAAGAGTATTGGATTATCAGTTCTAAGAGAACTATTGATAACCCAATCGCTTCCAAATTAATGAAGTCTATTTAGATTCGTCGTTTTCTTTCTCTGGAATAAGCAAAGAGAAAATAATTGAAAGTGTAATTAAACCTAAAACAAATCCCAATGAATAAGACGTTGGGATTTTGTACTTAAATTCAATTAACATTTTCACCCCGATAAAGATCAGGACGACCGAAAGAGCGTATGACAGGAACCTGAAGAGTTTCACAACGCCGGCAAAAGCGAAGTACAGCGATCTCAGTCCTAAAATAGCAAAGATGTTTGATGTGTACGCGATAAAGGCACTCTTTGTTACCGATAAAGTCGCCGGGATTGAATCCACCGCAAAAATAACGTCTGTTGATTCAATGATTAAAAGAACCAGAAACAGCGGAGTCATGTGGCGCACTCCATTTTCCATCACAAAGAATTTCTGGGCGTGAAATTTATCTGTCATCTTGAAATACTTTTTTGAAAACTTATAGATAAATCCTTCTTCCGGATTGATATCATCGTCTCCCCCCGAAAAAAGCATTTTTGCTCCGGTATAGATTAAGAAGGCCCCGAAGATATACAAAATGAAATGGAATTTACTAATTAAGGCGACTCCACCAGCGATAAAGACAATTCTCATAACCAAAGCACCTAAAATCCCCCAGAATAGAACACGGTGTTGGTATTGTTGCTCAACTTTAAAGTAAGTAAAAATCAAAGTCATAACGAAAATGTTATCGACACTTAAGCTCTTTTCTAAAACATAGGCCGTTAAGAACTCGTAAGCTTCTCGCTCTCCGATATAGTGATAAACGCCGTAATTGAAAATCAGTGCCAGTGTAATCCATACGCCAGTCCAGATAAGCGATTCTTTTACAGAAACAACGTGATCTTTTTTATGAAAGACCCCTAAGTCGAGTGCCAACATGGCAAAAACAAAAACGTGAAAACCAATCCACCACGATAACTGCGATTCCAAAAACTACTCCTTAAATCGTACCTATTAACTGCCAAATATCATTGAAAACCACCAAATTATAAGCTAGGTTTCACCATATGAAAAAAGAAATGCTCATATCCTCTCTTATTGAGAAGGGATGGTTTCACGCCGAAGATTTCCTTCCCCAGGAATTTTGCTTAGAGTTATTGGAAGAATGTAAAACGCTGGAATGGAAAACCGCCCATGTAGGCGCCGGAAATCTAAAACAAGAGGCCCTGGAGATCAGAAATGACTCTATTTTCTGGATTGATGAAAAAAGCGCCAGTAACCTTCAAACAAAGTATCTGGAAGAAATGCACTCACTTATGGGTGAAATCAACCGCGAGCTTTATTTAGGGCTTCGCGAATTTGAATGCCACTTTGCCCATTATAAAACTTCAGGCTTTTATAAAAAACACCTCGACCAGCACAAGGGCAGTCAAAAGCGCGTGGTCAGCGCTATTTTTTATCTCAACGAACCTGTGGCCGGTGGAGAATTAGTTATTTACAGCAAAGAGAATCCTGAAACTGTTGAAGCAAAAATCAAACCCCGTCCAGGAAGTTTTGTTTGCTTTTTAAGCAATCAAATTTATCATGAAGTCCTGCCCACAGAAAGTGAGCGCTACTCTTTGACCGGTTGGTTCAGGACCCTATGAAAGTTAAAATCCTCGCGCAAATCATCTACTACCTTATCCGCATTTTAAACCTGACTTACCGTTATGAGTTTATCGGACTGGAAAATAAAAAACGCGCTAAAGATTTTCACCCCAACAAAACTTTTGTCTACGCTCTTTGGCACCAGAATTTAATTGGCGCTATCTTCTCGCATATTGGCGAACAGTTCACGATGGTTATTTCTGAATCAAAAGATGGAGAACTAGTCGCTGTCACCTGTGAGAAATTTGGTCACATCCCGGCGCGCGGAAGCTCTACACGCGGAGGAAAGAGGGCCCTTATTGAAATCGTAAAGACAGTTAAGCGCGGAGTTCCCGGAGCTCTTACTGTCGATGGCCCAAAAGGTCCTGCACATGTAGTAAAGCCGGGGGTCATTGAAATTGCCCGCCTCGCTCAATGTGCGCTTCTCCCCCTTTCTCCTTATGCTGAAAAATACTGGTACTTCAAAAAAAGCTGGGATCAGTTTCGCATTCCAAAGCCTTTTACAAAAATTGTCGTGGTAATTGGTGAACCGGTTTTTATTGGTGAAGATGTCAGCCGTGAAGCGTTTGAAGAAGTTGCACTTAAGGTTGGCAACCTCATCACTCAAGGTGAAGAGATTGCCAAGGCCCATTTATCTAAAAATTAATTAACTAATTCGTCTGAAAAACTCTTTTGGCATCCCATTCTTTCATAGATGTCCTGAATGTTGCGCGCTTTTACTTTAGTAGCTGAAACTTCCAGCATTGAGCGTCCGATGTAATAAGACCCAAGCCATGGCATATTCAGGTAGCGCTCAGTATCTTCTTTAGAAACTTCATCACCTTTCATTTTCTTAAGAGCAAAGATAGCAGACTTATAGTGACGTTGAACTTTTTCAATTGATCCAATAAAAGCTGCATCGTTTTTGTATTCGTTGATTTCACCATTATAATAGTTTTTAACGTCAGAGTAGATAATATCCCTATTGGTCACAACGAAATCAAACCCTTCCTGAACAATGCTGTCAGCATGCTTAAAAAGAATTCTTAACTTCTGGGCATCCTGACATAAATAATTTGAGGCCAGGTTATCAACCTTATTATTCTTAATAATGTTAGTGTACTTAGCATTAAATAAATCCAGTCTTTCGTTGAAGTCTTTAACTTCATCGTAACTCTTGTATGTCGTATACTTTAAGAATTTATCTCCCCACTCTCCATACAATTGAGATGAGATTTTTTTGTGGTTTTCAAGGATAGTCACCAGGTTGTCTGACCCATCATCTAAACCAGAGTATTCTTTAGGTGCAACGACATTTCCTAAACGCGTTTCTACTTTCTTTAACTCAACCAGCTTGGCCAGGTATTCTTCTTTTTTCTTGTCCAGCGCAGAGGCCAGCTCTGTTTTCACTTTCTGATTTTTTTCAGACATTGAATCTTCTTTCGTTTTGATATCTTTTCCAATTCTAATAATGTGGAAAAGGATATTCGCGCGGTTTTTATCATTGAAATCCTTAGCTGAAACATTCAGTGTATTCATAAAGTTTTCAATATTAAGAGGATCGAATTTCTTTAACTCCAGAATAAACAGATCATCCAACATAGGGATTGAGCTGATGTTGAGAGACTTATAATACATTGTCTGTGCCACTAATAGATCATAGTCTTGGGCCAATTGTGACATGATTAAAAGTTTTTGAGTGTCCGTCGGCATTTCTCCAGACTGATTAATTCCCGGTTGTAAGTATTTTTGAACCTTATCCAAAGTCTTTTTAAATTCTTTTAAATCGCCCACACTCTCTTCAAAGGCCTTGCGATCCAGTTCAGAATAAGATTTTGAGACACTGACTTTCTGGTCTTCCATACGCTTAAGTTCAGCAGTAATTGATTCTATCAGGGCCTTTGTATCACGGTAGTCTTCTTTGCTGGTATTGTTTTCAATATCCAGTGCCCCTTGCATATCAAGCTCTCTTCTAATCTCATAGAATGAACAGTTCAGTTTGACGAATGTCTGACGGTCAGTTGATTTTTCAAAGTCAAAACGTTGTTTGAAAATTAAGTCAATTAAGCGAAGTGCAGAGGAAATAAGGAATCCTCCACCTGCAACGATTAATCCCAGCTGATTTCCAGCAAGAACTCCAAGCTGTGTTGAATCGTAAATAAGATCAGCAGTCATTTCCAGGACGCGCCCATCTTCCATGTTACATTGATTCTTTTTAAACATGGTTGTGATATTAGAAAAGAGAGTTGAAAATTTAAGTCCACTAATAGCATTCGTGCTTTGAGTTGTGTTTCCATCACCAAGAAGACTGCCAAGAACCTCTGTTGTCTGAGAGCTGTTACTTACGATGTTCTGATTTTTTAATTCGTCCTGAATCCCTTTGATTGATTCAAGAACTTCGGCCATTTTGTCGTTATCTTTTTTAAGACAGTTTCCTTTTAAGACATCTTTAATCGCTTCTGTTTTGGCAATCAAGTCCGAGAATTTTTTTGATTCCATCGGACATGATTTCGGGCGCTCTGCTTGAGTGTTGTATCTTTTTATCAGCTGATCTGCTCTGGCCAAATCAAGTTCTGCCTGTGTCGCAAAAGCAGACCACGGCATAACTGCAGCGACGAAAGCGATGACAAAAGAGATGATTAGATTAACCATATAAACCTCATCAAACTTAAGACATAAGAAATCAATGAATAGAAAGCAAGAAATGTGCCTTGGTGAAGTTACACTTTTCAAAGAGTTGGCCCGAAGCTACTGATTAAGATATTGATAGACTGTCTAAAGTTTAGACACCAAATAGCGAAAGCATCAGAGTGCTTAATTCGATCTTATTTTCGTGATGAGGCCAGTGACCTGTATTTTCTAATAAAATAAACTGTCCCTTCTCACAAAGGGCAAGGCTATCTTCCGCCATCTTCTTTTGAAGAAAGGGATCGCGCGCTCCCCAGACAAGAGTAACTGGAACTGAAATTTTTTCTTTAGGGGATTTTTCCTTCAGATCTTTCATCGCCCGATACCAATTAAGCATAAAAGTCATCGATGATTTTTCTTTCCACTCTTTTTTTAAAGCAACAAGCTCACTCTCAGGATAGGGGGCATTGAACGCACTTTTTTTAATGGCTTCCCCAAAAAATTTAAAATTATGTGCAGATATAAAAAGTTCAGGCAACTTAGGAAACTGTATGGCAAACATATACCAGCTCTTTAAGGCCTGGGACGGATTTAATAACAAATGCTTTCTAAAAACTTCCCAATGAGGCGAACTTAAAAGAAGCGCTTTATTAAATCTTTCAGGGTAAATAGTGATTAGAAACCATCCGACTGCGCATCCCCAGTCGTGCCCAATAAGATTGGCCTTTTTGATTTGATAGTGATTCATCACATGCACTATATCCAGAGAGAGACATTCCATACGATAATCGCTAACCTTCCCAGGCCTCTCTGAGTGCCCATAGCCTCTTTGTTCAGGTGCAATCACAAAAAAACCATGATTGGCCAGAAGCTCGATATAATCTCTCCAGGAAAGAGCACGTTCTGGAAATCCATGTAACAGTACGACCGGAGGCACACCTTTAGGCCCGGCAGTTATGACGTTTAGCCGTATCCCACCAGCTTGAATCATCTCGTTTTTTAATTCCATAAAATTATTTTACTGTTAGAATGATTTAATGGCCAACCCCAATAAAAGATCGGCTCTCACAAAGGCGACAAACTTTGTAAATCTCGACCACATTCCTGGTCCACGAGGTTTATATTACCTAAACTATGTAAGACATTTTCAAAGAAATATTCTGCAGGCCTTTAAAAGAGTCAATAGCGAATACGGCCCTATTGGTAGCTTTCCCTGGCCAATGAACTCCATAATTATTTATTCTCCAGAATTCTCTAAATCAGTTCTGGTAGAAAATAGCAAAAGCTATATCAAAGGGGAGCAAATTGAAGAACTCCGCGCAGTTGTTGGAAATGGTCTGGCAACCAACAATAATCATGAATCATGGTTGAAAAGCCGTGCCCTTTTGGCCCGTGAATTCAATAACAAATCTGTAGATGGATTTGTTGAAAGCTTTAAAGAAATTTCTATTGCGCATTTTGATCAATGGCCCGATTCTTCTTTTTCTCTCGATCTCTGCGAAGAAATGAAACTTTTAACCTTCAAGATTGCCTGCCAAACGCTCTTGGGCTCTAAACTTAGTCATCAGGATGCTAAAGATGTGAATGCAGCAGTTCATTACACTTCGATAGTGACGTATAAGAGAATTTTTCAAATCTTCCCGATTCCTTATTGGGTTCCAACCCTCACCAACCTTAAATTCAATCGACATTACAAAAACCTGGATCGCATTGTAAAAAAATTGATAACTGAAGAGCAAAAAAATTCCAAGAAAGATACTAATAACTCACGACCAAGTGTCTTACAAAAACTTGTACATGCTAAAGATGATGAAACTAATTTTTCTTTTAGCGATGAAGAACTTCGTGATGAGGTTCTAACTATGATGCTGGCAGGACACGAAACCTCTGCTCACACACTGACCTGGATTTTTGGTCTTCTTGCTAAACATAAAGACATTCAGGAAGAGCTTTATCAAGAAATTATGAAGTCAGAAAATGTCCATCCTCAAAACTACATGGAAGAGATTAAAATTCTACGTTGTGTGATTTTTGAATCAATGAGGCTTTATCCAGCTTTTCCGGTCTTATCGAGAAAAACAGCTGCAGATGTAAAACTAGGAAAATTTGATATTCCCAAAAATACGAATGTGGTTATTCCTATTTATGTGATGCAAAGAAATAGCGAATACTGGGAAAATCCTTCCGAATTTAGACCAGAACGATTTTTAAATGAAGCTAACGAAAAATC
Source organism: Bacteriovorax stolpii (assembly GCF_002872415.1). Classification (GTDB taxonomy): domain Bacteria; phylum Bdellovibrionota; class Bacteriovoracia; order Bacteriovoracales; family Bacteriovoracaceae; genus Bacteriovorax; species Bacteriovorax stolpii. The sequence continues at coordinate 3,413,670 of NZ_CP025704.1, forward strand.
TTATGCTTTTCTTCCCTACTCTAGAGGTCCTAGAAGATGTATTGCAGAGCTTTTTGCGAACACTGAAATGGCAATTATTGTTGTTTTAATGCTTAAGCGCTTTTCTCTTTCTCTAAAAGCAAGTGAGCTGCCAGAAGAAGAAGCCTTCGTGAGCCTAAAGCCAACTGGTGGGATGCTCATTGAATTTTCTTGGCGCTAAAACCCTATTTCTTTCTCCATGAATCCAGACACTATTTAGGCTAAAGTACTTAGAGATAAATGAGCCCGTGAAAATATATTGTTCATTTGGGTTTAGGTAAATCTTGGATTGAATCGTTAAAAGTTTCTTTTTAGAATGCTTATGCTCTAAAGACATCGGATTAAAAAGCTTCATATTAGTATGGTGGTTTTTATGAAAGTATCCTCCCATAGTAAAGAAGTTTGCAACTTTATAATATAGATTGTGATTGAGATTCACAATCTCTACAGATCCATCTACATGGTCGCGATGACAAACATAATTAATGTGGGCAAAGATTGTTACAATTGTTAAGAATGAAGGAATATAAAAAAATAAAAATAAAAAATTCCCAAGAAAAATATACCAGATCGCAAGCCTTAGAACTAAATTTAAATGAAAGACCACCGTTTGAGCCTTCATGATTTTTTGGTAATCTTCTTCTTTTCCATGCACAGAGAATAAATAAGCCTTTGCTGCTTTAATCATGTATCTCATAGGAGCAGATAAAAAAACAATAAAACTCATCCCTTTAGGATTAACCGGGTCCATCTCATCATCTGAGTGTTGATGGTGAAGAATGTGAACTAAAGAAAAATTTGTAAATCCATAAAGAACCCAGTATCCACAATATTCACCTACAATCCTATTGAATAACTTTGTAGAAACTGACCTGACCCCGAAAATCTGGACTATTCAAAACCTTACACTCTGTTAAACTTTAACATGTAGAGGGTAAAAAAATGAAAAAATCAAAGTTCAGCGAAGAAAAAATCGTCCATATTCTCCAAGAGGCCAAGTCGGGTAATTCAACTGTTCAAGAAGTCTGTCGCAAACACGGCATCACCACAGTGACCTACTATGCTTGGAAAAGAAAATACAACGGCGTTGAAGTGGCCGAGCTTAAAAAAATGAAAGAGCTTGAAGCTGAGAATGCAAAACTCAAACGTCTTGTGGCCAATCTCTCTCTTGATAATTTGATTTTGAAGGATATTAACTCAAAAAAGTGGTAGGCCCCAAAATAAAGCGCACAATGGTGAGCTACATAAGAGACAGCTACAGGATGAGCTGCTCTAGGGCCTGCAGAATCCTTGATCTTCAGAAAGCAACCTTCTACTACAAAGAGGTTGAAGACGTTGCTGAAATCAAGCTTAGAGCGCGTTTAAAAGAGCTTGCAGAAAAGCATCCAGGTTTTGGGCTTAGAACTTTACATGAGATCACCAAAAGAGAAGAACTTGTTATAAATCATAAGCGAACTGAGAGAATTTACAAAGAAGAGAAGCTCTCTCTTCGTTTAAAAAAGAAAAATAAGAGAGCGAGACATTTAAGAGTTGTTCAAGTTCCTCCAGAAGCTCCTTTAAAAACGTGGTCGATGGATTTTGTCCATGACAGATGTTTCAGTGGGAGAAAAATTAAGTGCCTCACAATCATTGATCAGTTTTCTAAGAATTGCCCAATGATAAACGTCGGAGTGACAATGACAGGAGCTGAGGTTGCAAGAGCGCTTGATACTTTAAAAATTAAAATTGGGTTACCAGAAGTCATTTTTGTAGATAACGGGCCAGAGTTTGCGGGAAAAGATTTGGGGTTATGGGCGATGAAGAACAATGTGAAGCTGCATTTTATCGAGCCAGGAAAGCCTACTCAAAATGCGTTCATAGAATCGTTCAACGGGAAATTTAGAGCACAATGTTTGAATCAGCATTGGTTCCAAACGATCGAAGAAGCAAAGATTTTAATTGAAACATGGAGAAAGGAATACAATAATTTCAGACCTCATAGCTCTTTGAATGGTCTGACTCCGGAAGAATTTACTAGGCAATTTGAAATGAAAAAGATAAACGGTTTTGATCAGGATGTGAGATTAAAAGTAGTCTAGCGTTTGGGGTCAGGTCAAAACATTAGAGTGAGAAGCATTATGAAGAAGGGAAGAAACAATTAATCCATTAATCAGTGCAAAAACACCAATAACGACAACTTTAAAAAAAGTCACATCAATATTTATTTGCCAATTAATCTTTAGTAAAAAAAGAATAAGCGCTGACATTACTAACATGTCTGCTAAGTACGACCTAAGAAGATAAGTCTTGTCAGTTCTAATTTTGTAAAAGATTTTTGATGGTGTCATATATTTTACTTAACCGTCAAAAGGTCTAAGTTCATTCCAAATTCTGCAAATGTTTCTTTGATATCACTAATTTTGTGTGGGTAATGGGCACATTTGAAGTAATAACCTTTTGAACGAGACACACCACTCATTCCGTTGACGTATTTAACTGTACCAAAAGCCAAATCTTGTAGTTTTTCAGCAGTCGTGGCCTCTCTAAAAACGGCCGGGCCCATTTCTGATTCTGTCACCATTCCATGATGAGTATTGCACTCTTTCATATCTGCCCTATAAGAATCTGCTCCTTCACCGTAATAATAAGCACTATGACCTTTATTCAAGCTTCCACACTGAAGCAGGAATTCATTTTTGTTTGCGTCCCTCAGAGAGAATTCTTTTCCTTCTCCGAGATTAGACCAATCAAGATACACTCTTCTAAATTCGCCACGTCCTGAAAGAACCTGGCCTTTATTTAAAACGATTTTTTGACTCTCATTATTAACCAGCATGCAACCATAACCCCCACCATCTGTGATTAGACGGGCGCGGTTTACACCTATAATGATTTCTTTATTGATTGTGATTTTGACTGCATCGACAGCTTCAATGGCCGAGTACGTATTTCCAGAGAAGTCTTCAATATTTAAGTGTGAGGGAATTTCTTGTAAAGAAGCACTCATCGCGACTGCACTTGAGAGAAGTAGTGAAGACATTAAAAATGACTTAAGCATAGAGACCTCTTTTGAGTTTAAAATATAGGCCTAGAATACAGGGGGTCTGTTTCACTAAACAGATATCGTGTAATAATGAGTGCTGGTGTAAAAAGAATAGACAGGTTTAATACTAGAGAAGCTTAACTTGATCTGGGTCTAAGTACTCTTCTTTATAAAGAACGTAGGCCTTGTAATGATTGCCATACTGAGTGATCTCTTCTGGTGTAAGCGCTCGTTTCACGACCGCAGGGTTCCCCATAATCATACTATTTGGAGGATACTTCTTTCCAGGAGGAACGACGCTTCCTCCTGCCACAACTGAATTTGCCCCGATATAGGCCCCATCCATGATCACTGCACCCATACCGATCAGACAACTATCTTCAATCGTGCAGCCATGAAGAGTCACGCTGTGACCAATACTCACGTTCTCACCAATAGTGAGCGCGAAATCCTTCGTCACATGAAGCATGGTTAAATCTTGAACATTGGTGTTTTTTCCGACAGTGATAGTGTTGACGTCGCCGCGAGCGACACACTGATACCAGATATTGACGTTTTCAGCGAGAATGACTTTCCCGATGATATCGGCACTGGGAGCGATAAACACTCCCTTTCCTAATTGCGGGTTAATTCCTTTAAAGGAATAAAGAGGCATGATCCTATTGAGCTGCTGCTGCTGCAGGAGCTGCGCCTTCAACTAGCTTTTTCCATGGAAGACGTGAAACGTAAGCAGCAAGGTCTTTCATATCTTGTGGAGATAGACCTTTTAGGATTGGGTTCATAACTGGGTTTGAACGAACACCAGCTTTCATATCAGTAAGTTGTTTTTCAATGTACCAGTCGAACTGTCCACCGATGAAAGGAGCTTTTTGAGAAGCTTTCCCCTCTCCACCTTTACCGTGACAAGAAATACACTGATTATAAAGTTTGTGCCCTTTAACAAGCTCTGGAGTGTTCAGGTCTACAACTGGAGCGTATTCCTTTACTTCAACTTCTACTTCAGCAACTTTTTCTTTTGGAGCCGTTAGCTCATGAATAAGCTCAGTTCTTTTTTCGTAAGCTTCTTCTGTTTTATGAAGATCAAATTTAGCATTTGAAACTGGAAGAGATTTGTATGAGAACAGCACAAGCCCAAGTACGAACGCTGTTAATACACCTAAAAAAACCATCAATCTTGTCATGACTCTCCCGCCTTAGACCTTGAGAAAAAAAATATACGTTTAAGACTCGAATTATAGGGCATTATTAAAAACTTGGCAATTTTATACGCCTTGCAAAAGAATTTTTTCTACATCACTTAGAGTTTTTAATTCATGCAAGAGATTTAGATGTTCCCCTTTGATAAACCCTTCTGCATTTGAGTGTCTTAGATAAGACAGCAGTGAGTCATAAAAACCTTCGAAGTTTAAAATATAGCTCGGCTTCTGATGGTATTTTAATTGAGTCCAAGTCAGAACCTCAAACATCTCATCAAGGGTTCCCATTCCACCCGGTAAACTTAAAAAAGCATCTGCGTTGTCATACATAAGCTGCTTTCTTTGATGCATGTTATCCACTACGTGAAGTTGAGTCAGTCCACTGTGGGCCACTTCGTAATCGACTAATGCCTGAGGAATCACACCAATGACTCTTCCTTTATTTTTTAAAACGCTATCGGCAATCGCACCCATCAGTCCGATCGAAGCACCACCGTAAACTAAACCTACATTGTTTTTTACTAAAAGCTCGCCAATGGCATGGCCTAGCTCGAGATATTTAGAACCCTGGCCCGATGCCGAACCACAAAAGATGCAGAGGTTTTTCATTTAGAGCGCCCTTTATCAAAATAGAAGAAGTATTCTTTGTTACCGGTCTTCCCAAGAATGGGTGAATCACATTGATCGACCAGGAAAAATCCCTGGGCCTTACACCACTCTTTCATTTCGTGCATCATCACCAGGCGATGGCCTTCGCTTTTAACAATTCCATTCTGGTCTACACCTGTTGGACCAACTTCAAACTGCGGCTTCACCAAAGCGATGATCGCCCCTTTTGGTTTGACCAGATCGAAAATATTTTTAAGAACTAATTTTAATGAAATAAAAGAAAGATCCACGACGGCCAGGTCAACTTTTTCACTCAGCTCGAATGGATAACGGATATTAATTCCTTCGTGATTTTCCACGCGCGGGTCTGTGCGAAGAGACTGGGCCAATTGGTCATGGCCGACATCAATACAGTAAACTTTTTTAGCCCCTTGATGAAGAACATAATCAGTGAATCCGCCAGTGCTCGCACCGACATCGGCCACAACCAGTCCTTCCGGGTTAATTTGAAAACGAGCTAAAGCTCCTTCAATTTTATGGGCCCCACGAGAAACATACTGAACATCTTTTCTCACTTCTAAACCCTCGGCGGTTACTTGTTGAGAGGCCTTTTCGACTTTTTTCCCTTGATAAAACACCACGCCTTCTTCGATTAAAAGCAAGGCCTGCGACCTGGTCGAGGTCAGTTTTGCTTCAACGAGAACTTTATCTACGCGGTCTTTGGTCATAGTGAAACTGGAGTGATAACGATTTCAATCTGCTCTTCGTTTCGCTCAACGTGAGTGATGGTTTTCGTATCGCCTAAGTAAATATCCAGGTTGGGTTCGTTAAAAGTTTTAACGATCTTCCCATTGATATTGTAAAGATCACCTTTAATGCGCACGAAACCTGACGGTCCGTACTCATGAACACTTTGAACATAAAAAGCAGAGATATCGGCCTTAATCCCGTTTTTCATCTGAATGAGAATATGTTCTTTTTCATCCACTGACTGGATTGAATGTTGCTCTGTAGACAAGAAGAACCCTTTTCCGATTCCTTTTTTATAAATAAGGCTCACTTTTAAACCGATTTTTGCTTCCGCAACAGTTGTGAGCGCCATAAGGCTTAAGACTAATAAAATTTTCATTCTAAAATCTTAAAGGATGATGCTTAAGGCTTCAATCGAATTGTGTACAGATCAGACGTTTTGGTGCATACTTTGTTGACTACATATAGGGGTCAATAGCTCAGTTGGTTAGAGCTCCCGGCTCATAACCGGGTGGTCCTGGGTTCAAGTCCCGGTTGACCCACCAATTAAACCACTGGATGAATTTCTGGTGGTTTTGTTTCCTCTAAAAATTCACCAAACATAGTTACCCCAATTTCCTGACAATCTTATGAATAATCTTTTCTAACATTCCTCTATGAGTTACGTTGAGTGATTTTACCATTTCTCCAAGAAAAGTTTTTAAAATGGCCAATGATTTCGGGCCAACACAGCCCCGCAGCATTAAAATATGCGGCACTGTTAGTTAGTAAGTGCAAATCCCATTAGTTCTTAAAACATTTGCCAATTTTTTATTCGATTTTTCATCATCGCCTAAGACAACAAGTATTTTTTCACTATCAGGTTTATTACCCAAAGAACTTATCAGCATTGAGAAGGAAGAAATTTCATTTATATTATCTGAATTATCTTTTACAAAAACTCTATCGGAATCAGATGACTGCTTATAAATTGTAGTCTTTAAATCCAGGATCTTGTAATCTATTTTTTCTTTGAATCCATTCGCAAGTAAGACCTCCATGCATATACTATCTTTGCCTGCATTAATTACATAGCTTGGTAATATATCTCTTTTAAGTAATTTTTGAGCGAACTTGTGAGCTTGAGAGTTTTTATTTTCTTCAGCAAGGATTTTTATATTAAACCAAAAATCATCTTCAGTTAATTTTATATAATCTCCAACATTCTTCTCCAGGAATTCATTCATCTCAAATGAATCTGGCTTAACCAATATCTTTGAAATTGATTTTAAATATGAAGGAAGTATTGGAGAAGACTTTTTACTTTTCATCTCTCTTTCAATTAAATAACGGAAAATTGCTTCAGCCATATACTCTGCAACCTTAACCTTGCGATGATAGTAAACGGACTTATTCATCAGCTGTCTTGAAATAAGATAAGCCTCATAAGGCTTCACTCCTTTATAATATAAACCTAATGTTTTAGGATCATTCTTAGAATGTGTAATAACCTGAAGACAGTTTATTAGATATGTTAAATCAAATTTACCAATGCTAACTCCTGAAAAATGAGAATCTCGTAATAAATAGTCCATCCTATCTACATCTATCTGAGAAGAAACTATTTGCTTCAAGTAAGAAGGGTAGTATTTCTTTTTTGTTTTTTTAATAAATGGTGATGCAATCTTCATTGGATCAAGTTTCTGTTTTTTTATTGCTGCATAAATATCTGAGCTTTTATTTTTAATTATCTCTGCTGTCCAATGTTCATGCATCGGAATTACTTTTAACTTATGATCTTCGGCTAATCCCTCTAAAACATGTTCAAAGGAATGAGAAAAGGGTCCATGTCCGACATCGTGCAACAGGGCAGATAATATAACACTTTCAAAATCATTTTTAATTTCTTTCTGAATTGCATGATCTTGTTCAGATAACTTTCTCAACACTAACGAGGCTAAATAAGCAGCACCTAAAGAATGTGAAAATCTTGAATGAGTTGCTCCTGGAAAAACAAACGAAGCTAAACCTAATTGACTAATTCTTCTTAGTCTTTGAAACGAATTTGTGTCTATAGCTGATTTTAAAACTTTCTTTAACTTTTCATCGTTTCCAAAATCCATTACTTCATGAATTGGATCATTAATTATGATTCTTGCCATATACCCTCTCTGTCGGGAAAATAAATTCATGGAATGGCTTTATAAAGCCATCATTTAAATCAATAGCCCTAGCCTAGTAGTTTAAATTTTTAATTTACCTATCTTAAATCAAGCAGCACTATCGATTTCCTCATCTAACTCTTCTTTAGAATGAACCAATTCCGGTCTTTCAGCTAATTTTTTGTATTTCGCAACTAATTGTTTTAGAAGATCCGCTCTTGATTTAACAAGATGAGTGTTTGTTGATTTTTTTGTCTTTCCCATTGAGACTGCAGGAATTGCATTCCATAGCCTACAGAGTATGTCTTTATCAATTTCCACCTTATCATTGCCAACAATTTTTGCAACGTGATTTTTCAAAATAGATAGATGATGAATCATTTCTAAGACTAAATTCGCTTTCAACTTTACATCTGAAGCTTCTTCAAGAATATAAACAGCCATAAACCTATCATGTAGAAATTTTATCGAACGCAAGGCTTGATAAACTTTTAGATAGTCTTCATGATCTTTTGAATCTCTATCGGTACCATCAATCATTAAATCTTGATAGCCGGTTAATACGCTCTCTAAATTGTGAAAAAGCAATTCGTTTTTGACAGGCCCTAACCATTTTCCAACTTCGTGCCCATCAATAGCTAAAAGATTATTAATTTCTAAAATAGCTTTTTTAAAAGGTGGCAGCTCTGCTCCAGCTGCAGAGTCTTCTTCAATTTCTATGAAGTAAGTTAAATTCGTTAAAGCTCTCTTTTGATTTTTTGAAACTTCTTCTTTCGTATGTTTTTGATGCAGCTTCTCCCATACAAATACCAAAAGTCCTAAAATTAAAAATTCAAACAATCCTTCTGTTAATGTCCAATACCAATTATGATCGCTGCGATTAGAAGATTCAATTCTTACATAAGGTTGGTTTTCTAAAAAAGGCTTGTCCCAAACGAGCATTTGATTATTCTTTAATGTTTGAATTGCAACAATCGCCTTCACATCTGGACTCACATTTGTTCTTGCTTCATAAGCAGAAGAACCCCAAAAGCATAGTGCCCAAAATGCAGTAAGTATTAAAAGCGAGCTCTTAATATTTTTATGATCTAAAAAGAAGTTTTTTATCTTTATAAGTAGATTCATGAGAATGCCCCTTTCAATTAGTCTCCGAGCATCCTCATCGGTTATTATTTACCTACTCTTAAGACTTTTATCTCCTCTAACCTCCTTAAATCAAACAAATACCCATCTATATTAATCAAATAAGAATATAATCCTCACCACCCAGAACTCCACACAAATTCCGAATCCCCTTGAGGCATAACGATATCGCCTTCGACCGGAGCATAATGATTTCCTTTAATAGGATAAATATCTAACGTCAGCCCTTTATAGTAGGGGATGCTGTGAACCATTTTGGGTTGCCCCTTTTTATATTTCCCTGTCATCGGAACAAAGCTACAATCCATCGAATAGATCGAGCTGAAGTGATCAGTTCTTTTCTCCATCAAATAAAGCGTATCGCCTTGCACGTGTTTTAAAACAAAAAGTAAATGCCCGCCGACTCTCACTTGCTCATGAAAAGCTTTGGGTAAATCAAATGCGCCTGCGGAGAAGACAGCTTTGTCATAAGGAGCTTCAGGTTTCCATCCATCAACAGCATCCCCAGCATGAACTTCAACATTGGTAATTCCACAAGACTCAAAAGAAATTTTAGCGCGCTCAATAAGTTCTGGAATGATTTCAAGGCTTACGATTTTTCCTTTCGGGCCAACGATTCTACTCATTAAGGCCGCATTCCATCCGCTCCCTGTTCCTAATTCAAAAACGTTGTCACCTTCTTCGAGCTTTAGCATATCAATCATTCTTAAGACAAAGGACGGCTGGGATATAGTCGAGACGATCTGGCCTTCAGATGCATAAATCCCCAGAGGGAAATCGCCGTACAAATAGGGCAAGTACTCTTCAAGATTATTCTCGGTGATATTAATCCAGTCTCCATCAATGCGGAAAACAGGAACGAATTTATGGCGAGGAACTTCCATAAAAGCACGCTTTACTTTTTCACTCAATGGATGATGGATGTTATTTTGTTCGGCAATCTTGATTAATTGATTTTGGAATTCACTGACTGGCATATGACCTCCTCTTTGCTCATGATTGCACCGAATACAGAATTGCTCTAGACTGAAGATGTTTAATTTATTCTCAAGGACAATAGATGACTCAAGTGACTATCTACGATAAGTACGGTGGATATAATTTCTTTCATAAGATCATCTATGAGCTTTACTTAGAATTATTTGATCACATTGAAATTAGTTATCACTTCATTGGCGTCGACATTGAGCGCCTCTCTAATTTGCAAGCACAATACTTGTGTGAAGCGATTGGAGGACCAAAGATGTATGAGGGACGCAATATCGCAATCGTTCACAAATACTTGAGAGTAACAGACTATGAATTTGACACTGTTGCCACACGCTTTGCCGAAATCTTTAAGAGCAATGGATTAAATGATGAGGAAGTAAAGTTCATCATGAATTTTATTAAGTCTAAACAACCGGCCGTGGTCACTGCAAAAAACACAGCAATGGACAGGATCGCGCGCTGGATTTACAAACGCCTAAAAAAGATCAAAGGATTTTTTAAGCAACTAAGAAGCACATTCAAATTCTAAAATAAATGTGGTCCCGGTTGTCGGGGCCATGTCCTCCGCACTTTGAGAGACAACGGCAATTTTCCCGTCGAGCTTCTCTACATAGGTTTTAACGATAGGCAGACCAAATCCTGTTCCCTCTTCTCCCGATGTTCCTTTTCTAGATGTCTTGCTTCTCATGTCGAAAAGTTTTGGGAGGAGATCTTTTGGAATACCAATCCCTGAATCTTTTATATAGATAACTGCGTTGGTTTCTTTCTTTTCCACTTTGATAGAAATTTCACTTTTCTCTGGTGAAAACTTAATCGCATTGGAAAGAAGGTTCCCTAAGATTTGATGCAATAACAAATCACCGTTGGCGCGGATCGGGCATGCATTCATATCACTGACCACATTAAGTGAAATATGCTTGGCTTCCATTTTCTCAGAAAAGTTTTCTTTCAACTGGCCCAGAAGTTCAAAAATTTCTACATTCTGGATTTCGATCCCGTTTTTTCCCAGCTCTGTCGCGTACAGGTTTCTCACGTTGTTGACGATGTCGGAAATGTTATAAGAGGCCTTTGAAATTTTTCTCACTGATGTCAAGGCCGTCTCCGGCAGAGGCTCTTTATTTAAAAGATTGCTCCTTCCAATAATAACCGTTAGTGGAGTTGAAATGTCGTGAGTGATAACACAAATTAGATTCTGGATTCCTTCTTTTTTGTCTTCAATTTCTTTTTGGTGCATTTCGACCAGAAGAAGAAAAACCCAAACAATAATAGCGGCGACAAAAATCCAACCGAATGTGACGAGGGCCTGGGAGATAAGGAGCCCATTCGGTGTGATCAAATAAGGAAATGGATATTCTCTCATTTCCAAAACGGCGAAACCTAAAACCACCAGTGTACTGATAGTGAGCCAGGTGATAATCCCTCTCTTCCCCGTCACGACTCCGGCAATCAATGGAAGAATCCCAAACCAGATAATAATGTTGCTATGAAAACCACCGCAGAAAAAACCAAAGGTCGCCTGGTGAATCATCCCGGCCGCGAGGAAAACGTTGGTGTTGAATTCAAGGCGATTATTAAAACGAAACAACAATGGCGAGAGGAGATGAATGACACTTGCAGTGATTCCCACGATCCCAGGAAGAGGATGTAGGATTGTTTTGTAGGCCAAAAGAGCATAGGCCCACATCAATATGCCCGTTGCTAAAACACACACTAGATGACTGTGTATATGCCTAGGCGCCAGGTCTTTTTTCTGAAGACGCTTTTTTGCTACGAACTGGTAAAGGTTCATGTATGCATTTAGGAATAGTTCACCCATATGGAGTAGATTCTACATAAAAAAAACTGTCCGTTGCTTGAATTTATCATTAAGATAAAAATAATTTTAACGGACTAAATTAGTATAAAAATGAAAAAACTCATTCACCTTTTTAGCGTTTTGCTTTTTGTGGGTTGTTCTTCAAACCCTGTAGGACCAGTCGCAACTTTTAAGCAAGATGGTCTGGTTATTTCTGTTAATGCTGAAGTCGCAGATAAAATTGAAGCAACCTTAAAAAGCGAGCTTCTTTATATAAAGACTATTGCTGAAAGCGATTTTAAAAATGAACTCTTAAAAACACTCTCTTCTATTAGTTTCATTGATTACCAAAAAGATAACTGTGCCAGAGGCCAGGTCGCTTGTTCAGATAAAATGAATGACGGCAAAATTTTTATTAATCAAAACTTTTTTCAGATGCCTTCCATCGAACAGTTCACGGCCCTGCTTCATGAAGCTCGTCACCTGGAATCACAAAACTTTGAGCATATGAAATGTTCCAAACGCCCGGAGTGGGGTTATGAATGCGACGAAAGCATTAACTCCCCTTATGGATTGGAATACAAATATTTGCTTCATAAATTCATCAATAAAAAAGATGATCAATCTGCTCGGGTAATTCAGAAGATTTTTCTTCGCGTAAATAAAATTTAATTTTACTGTAATGTAAAAGTAACTTATGCTTTAGCTTTATTATTCTTATGGAGGAGTTCTCATGAAGAAGCTTTTAGCTATCGCTATCTCTCTAGTATCTGTTAATGCTTTTGCTGCTGGTTACGGTTCAGCTGGATGTGGTCTTGGATCAATCGTTCTAGGTGACAAGCCAGGATTCATGCAAGTTTTCGCTGCTACTACAAACGGAACATCTGGTTCACAAACTTTCGGTATCACTTCTGGTACATCTAACTGTGGATCTGCTGGAAAATCTTCTGAGCAATTCATCGAAGCTAACAAAGCTTCTCTAGGAAACGACATCGCTCGTGGACAAGGTGAAACTGTTGATTCACTAGCTACAATCATGAACGTATCTAACAAGACTGAGTTCGCTGCAGCTCTTAAAGCTCAGTACTCTGAAATCTTCAAAACTGGTGATGCTAAGACGATCAACTCAAAGATCATCGCTATCGCAAAATCAAACAAGTTACTTTAATTTTCTCTTAAATAAGGGAGGAGGCTCCGCCTCCTCTCCTCTACTATAGACAAAACATGACTTCTACCCTGCGCTCCGCTCTTTTCTTCTTCCTCTTTTTTTCAGTAAGCTATGCTCAAGACCAATACTATTCTCCTGTTTGGAAAAACCTGCTTCACTACAACCGTGCTCTTTTAGGCGTCTCAAGTGATGTCGATGACCCCGCCTTCTTTGTTGCTAAAGATGGAAAAAATAATCCGCTTCACGAATTAGCGGAAAACGTTCTTAAAATAAATGCCAAAGATAAAGAATACATCTGCCGTTTCCCGGCGAGATTTAAATATTTAAACAGAAGCCAGAACCTTAATATTGATGAATCTATTTTAAAGAGCTGTGAAAAATATCAACAATACCTGGCCGACCATTACCCAAAAACCGTTCACCTGGTTTTTTCATCTTACTATCTTGAGTCCCCTGCTTCGGCCTTTGGTCACACTTTCCTGAGATTTTCTAAAAACGAATCTCTCTCAAGTGATAAACGATCAGAGCTTCTCGATGTAGGAATCAACTATGGTGCTTCCAACACTTCAAGCAATCCATTGGTCTATACAGTATATGGAATCTTCGGTGGTTTTCAGGGAACTTTCTCTTCTATTCCTTATTTCTACAAAATCCGTGAGTACAACGATTTTGAATCCAGAGACCTTTGGTCTTATGAACTCAATTTCACTGAAGCCCAAAAAGAAAAGCTGCTCGATCATTTATGGGAGTTAGGTGGAACGTGGTATTACTACTACTTCTTTACTGGAAACTGCTCACAGAAAATCATGGCGCTTCTTGATGGAGTTGAGCCTTCATGGAAACTTCTCGATAGTCTTCCAAAATATATTATCCCTGCCGAAACTATTAAGGCCCTTTATAATGTTCCGGGGCTTGTGAATCACATCACTTTCCGCCCAAGTAAAAGAAGAATGTTCCAGGAAGCTTACGGTCAACTTTCAACAGAAGAAAAAAGAGTTTTCAAGCAAGTTGTCGATCATGACGACTGGAATCTAGTCCAAAGCAAAGATATCTCAACAGCTTCAGCGGCAAAAATCCTGGATGTTATCATTGAGTTCATCGACTACAAATATTCGAAAGAAGTTCTTTTTGAAAAAGGACCTAAGTACGAATGGAAACAAAAACTCCTGGCCATCAGAAGCCAGAATCCTGAAAAGGGAGCCGATCTCCAAATCCCTCCTCCAAAAGATGAAGAACCACATCTTTCTCATCCATCGAGAAAACTAAAACTCATGGCGGTAAAAACTGAGCACTCGAATGACCTGACATTTAAAGTCTCTCATCGTTTTGCACTTCACGATTTCACTGATCCAACTCTTGGTTCACCAAAGTTATCGTCAATCAACTTTTTTAAAGTGGACCTGGAAGCTTCAAAAAAGGCGCTGAAAGTCGATTCAGTCACAGCAGTTGAAGTGGCTTCATTTAATCCTTGGGGAAGTTATTTTTATCCGGTGAGTATCTACGGGATCATCGATTACTCAAAAGATAGAATGAATCTTTGTGGCGACTGCCGCGTCTTTAAAGGTTCTGTGGCCTCAGGTCCATCGTGGTCTTTTTTCAATGACCGCTTCATTCCTTTTATCTTTGCTAGCTCTGATTTTATGTACGCAACAGCATATAATAAAAATTTTGAAATCAATGCTGGTATCTATACCGGTGTGATCTTAAGAGTCTCTGATTGGTTTTCAAGTTTTGCCAGATATAAAAAGGCCTATGCTCTTTTTAATAAAAAAGAAAACTACATGACCGAAGTTACTGGTCAGTTCCACCATACTAAACACGTTGATACCAGCATTGAAGCTAGCTTTTCTGATAAAAGAAAGCAGTACATGGTGGGATTCAATTTCTTTTATTAGGAGTTATATGAAGTATCTTTTTCTTCTTGCCCTACTTGCTTCTTGTGCTGAACTTCAAAAAAATACCAACGTCAACATGATGGCAGAGGCCGAGTCTGTAAGAGTCCTTGAAGCCGATGCACCGGCCGGTTCTTGCACAGTTGTCACAACTGTTCGCGGGGAAGATAACCTGATGAACCTTGGAAAAGACACTGCCGTCGCAAACATGAAGAAATACGCTGAAGGAAAAGGCGCTAATGCTATCTTCGTCAAAGAGTGCAAAGAGACAAAAACAGCTATTTCGACGATCACGACCTGCAAAGGCATCGCTTACAAGTGCCCATAAGCAACAAATTCTGAAAAAATTACAAGGATTCTATGAGAGCTCTCTGGTTCTGATAGAATCCTTGGACTATGAAAAAATCAATCTTATCCCTGAGTCTTTTAAGTCTTTCCTTCAACCTGTTTGCTGCTGAGGCCGATAACTTCACAGCACGCACTCTGGATCTTGCTGATGCCGCAGAAGAGGTCAATGTCCTGGCCAACAACTACCTGAAGAAGGCCATCGTTGATTTAAACAAGGCCGGTGGATGCAATGAGGAAGCCCTTTATAAGGAATTAAGAAAATACTTCGCCAATCACAGTAAAGGCGAACTGGTTAAAAACATTCTTTACCGTAATGCCGTGGCAATCAATAATCTTCCAATCAAACAATCGGTTTACGAAAACTGGGAAAAAGCTGATGGATTCCTGCTTGGAAGAAAAAAAGCTGCAACCAGCCCTCTGGCCCTAAGCCCACTGATTAAAATCGGCGATGAAATTGTCGGTGTCGATAAGTTTGAACACATGTTTGGAATGGGATTTACTTACTTCACAAAGCACTACCAAAAAGGCAAAGATATTAAAGATGTTCTAAGCTACGGAATCGCCCTGGAAAAAACTATTTTGGGTGGAAACGTGTTTGCCACTGGTGTTTTTTCGTACGGTGACCTTTCAGCTAACTTTAACGGAATGAGATTCTGGAACCACGTTCTGCAAAAGAACGACGATATCTTGGGAAGTGAACACAACCTTGGCCCTTACGTGACTTGTTCAGCTTCTAAATGGCAAATTAATGAGAAGAACCCAATCGATTTTAAAAACTATATCGACGCTTCAATGGATGAAAGTATCAATTGCAGTAAATTCGCCGGCACAAAGGCCGTAGGAAAGTTTAAGGCATCCATTAAGAAAAGAGGCTTCGTCGACAGCAACAACCAAGCGCTTTGTCCGGTTGAGCCATCAAGGCTTCAGGAGATGAGACAGAAGTATAAGCCTTCCGGGATCGAGCACCTTATCATCAACGATGAAGGTCTTGGCAAAGTCTCTTACTTTAACGAATTCTAGAAAATAAAAAAGCCTCCATTTCGGAGGCTTTTTTATTTAAACTTTTTAAAAGATGAATTAGTTTCCAACAGCACCAGTTTCATCAATCTTTAACTCACAAGAGTAGTTAAGAATAAATGCTGACACTCTTGTACACTTAAGATCTCTTCCAACTCTTACAGTTGTCTCTAAGCTCCCTTCTCTTTTTGATGTTTGTGTAGCAGCAGATAATTTTTCGAATACAACTTGTGCAGCTTCACCCTGAATTAATAAACCAGCAGTATTTCCGCTAGCGTTCCAAGCGCGTGATGTCCCTTCCCAAGTTCTGATTGGTGAGCGTGCGAATGTAGAAACAGATGCAGTCAGTGCAAGAACAGCGATTAATGTTTTCATAAAAACTCCTCATTGGTTAGAATGAGGAGCTTCTATCATTGTTGGTCTCAGTAAAGAAAGGGCCATCTGAACTATTTACAGCGAGTCAGCGCCTCTGAAGATGATTGGGAAGCCTTCACACTTGAAGAAGAAAACTCAGCCTGAAGAACTTTATTTTTTCCCAATGTTAGTTTGTATGTTGTTGTCACGTCTGCATATGTATTGCGGGCCTGTTGAGTTCCTGTCTTATCCATCAGACCCATCACACAGTTATAAGCACCATTCACATCAACACCGCACTTGTACCCCATCTCCTGGTATGTACAGATTTGTGTTTCTGTTTTTTCTACGGCCTTTCCTTGATTTAGTGTTTTACGTAAGTACAAATCATAGTTTAGACCTGAGTCTTTCGCTAAGAGCGTGAAAGTCTCATCGTTATGGTAGCTATCTGTTGGAACATCAATAGTTAGGGTTTGCCCGTTTTGCTTTAAAACCAGTTGTGGATCAAGTAGTGAAAATCCCAGAGGTACCTTCTCCGTCCTGATTTCCATATAACCCTTATTCAATGAGATGGTACGTCCTGCGTGTTGAGAAAGGACGACAGAATCCTTGCCCGGAATGGCCAAAATCCCTTTATGATCAATTT
This sequence comes from Bacteriovorax stolpii, assembly GCF_002872415.1. Lineage (GTDB taxonomy): Bacteria > Bdellovibrionota > Bacteriovoracia > Bacteriovoracales > Bacteriovoracaceae > Bacteriovorax > Bacteriovorax stolpii. The sequence continues at coordinate 3,430,759 of NZ_CP025704.1, forward strand.
TTGAATTGATTAACCCTGCGTGTGCAGCAACAGGTAAAATAAGTGTCGAGAAAACCATGCTAAGAGCTAAGACATTGTTTTTCATAATGACTCCGAGATTTAAACAGTTTGTCGAAATTCTATCCCGGAAACCTGCCCCATTCATAAGCACAGGTAATTATTTTAGACCCTGTCAAAAGGTTCAACACAGACTACTTTTTAGGCAATTTTTCTCTCGTTTTTCAAGGGTTTAGACCATCATTTTTGGCCCAAACCGTGCACTTTAGAAGGCAAGCGGGGGCTTAAAATGAAAACAACAAAAACACTTATTCTTACACTTATCCTTTCTCTGATTTCAACGAATGTTATGCCAAAGTCTTTCACTAAAGCAGAGATTAGAGCTTATAACATCGCTACAATTTCAAAGATGATTGAAGTTGTTGAGCCAAAAGTGAATGCAAAGAAAAGAGAAGAAATCGCGCTTGCTCTTTACCAGACAACAAAGAAGTATGCGATCGATCCAAAGATTATGGTGGCCATTATTTCTACTGAGTCTAACTTTAACAATGCCGCTGTATCTGTTTCGGGAGACCTTTCTCTTGCTCAGATCAACACTAAAGTTTGGGACGCTGAATTTGAGCGTTTAGGACTTGGTAAAATCGACAAGAAGCTTTTAAAGGCAGACGAGTCTTATGCTCTTAACAAAATGGGTAAAATTCTTTCTATCCTGAAAAATCGTCACGCTAAAAAAGATGCTAAATGGTATGCCGTTTACCACTCAAAAACTAAAAAGTTTAAAAACGCATACGATGGAAAAGTTCAGACTCGTTTAAGAATGATTGCTTCAGTATCACTTTAATAAATATTTCCACCAGACTTCTCAATAAAGTCTGGTGGATAATTATCTAGTAACAAAGTTGATGACGAGGTTCCTGTCCACAAAGCACCTTCACCTCACTTTCCAGTTCTTTGTTTTTAATCTTCAATACCGACTTAATGTTCTTGATATCCACTCTCAATTTATCCGACTCATTTTTAGTGAGCATAAATCCAATCTGAGAGCCTGCGGCAGCAATAGCTGAAGGTAAAATGGCCACTGACCCATAAGTGATAAAACTCTTTTCGATAAGAGAAGTTGGCTTAGGAATTCTTGCTGTGGCACTTAACATACCAACTCCTAACATTGAAAACGAAACCACGGTAGCGATACTAGCGACCTTGCGAGTTTCAAAAAAGAATTGATGGGCCTTATGCTCTTCATTGACTCTCAGAAGCTTTAATTCAAAAGCATCCAGATTTTTTTGACCTTCTACTAACTCACTTTTAAGAGCACTAATCTTATTTAATCTCTCGATCGCCCCATCTGAGACAACAGAGTCGACACGAGACGATGAATAAACTGCTTGTGATGCCAATAAGAATGATAAAAAAACAAATGAAACTGCTTTCAACATAATCTCCTTGAGGTGTTATTTTTCAGAAGATTATAAGTGAGTCTTTTTTAAAGAAGGGTCGTTTTGTAAAAAATGCCAAGGCCGTAAAAAATCTAGACAGTACTACCCGTAAATATTTTTTCCACTTTTCCACAAAGATAGATGTCTTTTAGATCCTTTGAAAACTTTACCGCTAATCTTCCACCAAGAGTTTCCAGCACAACTTCGTCACTCCATCCATAGAACTTAGCTGCGGCCAGCGCTGTTGCTGTCGCACCTGTTCCGCATGAGAGTGTTTCATTCTCTACTCCACGCTCATAAGTCCTGATGCGGATGTGTTTTGGCGAGATCACTTCAAAGAAGTTAGCGTTAGAGCCTTTTGGAAAGCGGGCATCGTAGCGAACATCTTTGCCGAATGCATTGACCGGGTAATCAAGAATCTTTTCAATTTCAAACACTGCGTGGGGCACACCTGTGTTCATATAAAGAGATTTTTTTGCTTGTAATTTTGAATCCAAATCGTGCAGGTTGATTTTGTCGATGTCGTAAAGCTCAGTCATCTTAAGTCTATAACCATAAACTGGATCAAGTGCACATTCGTACACACCATTCATCGTTTCAAACTTATACGTTTCTTTTTTTGTCTCAAGAACTTCGTTGGCAAAAGCAGTGATGGCCCGTGCACCGTTACCACACATCTCAACTTCGCCGCCATCGGCGTTGATGTATCTCATTTTAAAATCAACTTTATCACTCGCTTCAAGAAGTAGAACTCCGTCGGCGCCAATTCCTGTTTTCAGTGAACACAGCCTGGCCCAAAGACTTCTGTCTTCTGCTCTATACGTGAAATCGCGGTTATCGATAACCACAAAATCATTTCCCGTTGCATTGAATTTAGTGAAATTGATTTTTGTCATATAAAACTAGCCTATTCCTAGGTTAACACTTTGTCCAATATAAAAAGTTTGATTAAGCAAACTGCTCTGTCATAAGATCAGCACACTTCCCTATTTTATATCTTAAATGAGGTTCAAAATGAAGTTTTTAACAATGACAGCAATGCTGCTTCTTTCAAGCAATGTATTTGCCGACATGGTTTTCATGCGCGAGTGGGACAATCAAAAACATATCATGCATAAAAACAACGACGGTGTAACAACTCAAATCACGAGCGGTGATTTAGTTCATCTTTATCCTGACATTACTCCAGATGGAAAAAACGTTGTGTACGTTGAAGGAAAAATCTTCGATAACGGCACACAAGATCTTTACCTGGTGACAAAAAATCTTGAAACAGGAAAAACAAAGAAGTGGCATTCAGAAGATCTAAAAGGAATGATTCTTCATCCTAAGTTCTCAAAGAACGGCCAGTTCATTTTCTTTTCAGCTCCATCACCTAAAAATAAAGTCTTCTATTTTGAGCCAGGAAAATTCACTAGTAACAGTGATGTGACAACGTTTAAAGCGGAAGCACTGGTAAAAGAAGATGAAGCTTATTTCCCAAGACCATCAAGCGATGGAAACTTTGTCGTTTACCAAAGAAATGTCACTGGAACGAGAGAAGTTGTTCTTTACGATCGCCTGGAAGAAACAAAACTCGTCATCGACAAAGGAATGGCCCCGGCAATTTCTTTTGATGAAAGAAAAATTGCTTACACATCAAAGAAAAATGGCTCATGGGATATTTTTGAATACGACCGTGTAGCGAAAACTGTCACACAAAAAACTTTCGATGAGACAACGGATGAGATGGCGCCCACATACACTCCATCAGGTGATTTGGTTTTTGCCTCAAGCAAAACTGGAAACTTTCAGCTTTACCAACTAAATGGTGATGAATGGGTTCGTTTAACTGAAATCGTGGGCACAGATGACTATGCTCCTCAGTTTTCTGGTGAAACAAACTTCTCTCAAGGCATCCGCGCTTCTTTCATGGAGCCGATGAGATCATCTTTTGGAACGATCATGCACAATGGTCTTCTTTATATGTGCGGAGGCCACCAAGGTCCAGAGCACACTTATCCAAAAGAGTCTTTCACGGACAACTTCAACGTATACGACAAAAGAATCAATGGATGGAGAGAGTTAGCTCCACGACCAATCAAAGCTCACGGCTACACACTAGCCGCTAAAGGAAACTACATCTACGCTTTCGGAGGATTTACTTACTCTGAAAACCACAAGCCAAACTGGAAATCAGTAAGCACTGTTGACCGCTACGATATTCGCACGAACACATGGACGACTGTCGCCCAGTTAACAAAACCTCGTTCATCAAACGTTGCTGTGACAATCGGAGATAAAGTTTATCTTGTTGGTGGCTGGGACAGTACCCCAAAATTCAATAACGACTACGATGGAACTTTCCATTCATCAATCGACGTTTTTGACCTGACAACTGAAACAATCTCTTCAGCTCCTTTTGAAATCCCTCGTCCACTAAGACGCGCTTTCACGGGAATCGAATACCAAGGGCAAATCCTTCTTGTTGGTGGATTAGGACAAGGAGCAAGTCACTTTGATTTAATTTCAAAAGTTACCCTACTTGATCCAAAAACAGGAATGACGACTGAACTTCCAGAGCTTCCTTTTGCTACATTTGCTCCAGCGGCCGAGACAATTGGAAACGAGCTTTTTGTTTTCGGTGGAATGTTTAAAACTGGGGACATGGCCTATGAGTATGTTTCTCACATCTACGGATACAACTTTGATTCACAGGAATGGAGACACACAGGACGCTACCTAAAAGAGAGCAAGGGGTTTGCCCAGGTCTTTAAGTATGACAATAGAACAATTGGAGTGCTTGGTGGGCATAGGTATTATCTGAATGAAGATAAGCCGGTTAACACTTTTGAGATTTTTAAAAAGTAATTTAATGACCTAGAAGGCCTTCGCAATGAAGGCCTTATTTTTCATGTGAGAGTCCAGCATCTTTTTTGAAGGAAACTCTTTACTCTTTTTATAATTGCTATACTTCTTCTCAATTTTTTCGTAAGTCCCATTCTTTTTAATAACCACAAGCCCTTCATTAAATTTCTTCATGACAGACTCCGAACGAAAAGCAGCCTGGTAGTGGTTTTCCTTGAATAACTTAAACAAATCCACCGGCTGAGTCGTGTCGACTATATCTTCTATTTGAGAATTAAAATACTCAAAGATCCTTATGTCTCCAATGGCCACATCTGCTCTGCCTTTGTAGAGCTGAATGTTTCTAAGTTTTTGATCTGCAAATTCCCTGTACTGGGGATTTTCACTGCTCATTTTTGCAAATTCACTTCCAAGAAGATCGCGAGAGCGCTGAAAGCTTGTCACAGAATAATTCTTCAGATCAGCAATCGTTTTAATTTTTAAGTTTTTCTTTTTTAAGGCGATTGCATAATTGTGATAAATGATAAAAGGCACTGAATTGTAAGAATGAAGATTCTCATTCATGTTCGTGATAGTGATGGCATCTAATTGGCCATTTAACAATTTCGACTTAAGTCTCTCCAGCGGTCCAAAAAAAGATTTCACTTCATAACCGGCAGCATGAGCTGCTTCTCGAAAAATTTCCACTTCAAATCCAGAGTCTTCTTTTTCAAAAACATAAGGAGGCTTGTTCATGCCAAAACCGACAGTTAAAACTTTTTGATCTTCAGCTTGAAGTAATGCCGAATAAAAGAAGGCACACGTCAGTGGCAGGAGTAAAAAAAGAAATTTTTTCATATACGCCTTTTTTAACAACAACAGTTTTATACAAAATAAGTTTATGAAATCTTATTAGTAAAATTTAAGCTAGGAAATGTTTTTCTGAAGTTAAAATACTGCTGCACCGTTCAGCAAATGAAAAAAAAAGGCCCTCATCACGAGGGCCCTTTTTTATAGTCCGTATTTTTTAAAGAATTCTAAAATCAAAGCCGTCGCATCCGGCCCTTTTGGATCAAAGTAGGCCATCCCGGCAACCCCACCGCTCCACGCATGACCAAGATCGTTGATCATGTAACGCTCGATAAGTACATCTTTGCTTGGGTTAACCAGCGTGTATTTGTTGTATCCGTACTTGCCGTTTTTTCCGGCCACAAACTTCACATCTTTTTCTAAGAAATAAGAAGTGTCGCGAGTCCCGTTATCAAGAAGGTCGTTGAAGATTTTAAATTCAGATTCAATCTGAAAAGCATGGGCCGGGCTCATAAGCGGGCTCGCCATTCCATGGAAGATAATAATCGGCATCTTAGAAGGATGGTGTCCTGCTGAGCAAGCGTATCCTGTTTCTGCAGCAAGAGGTGCTGCTACAGAAGCTCCATAAAGAACAACGTCAGCAAAATCTAGTCCCGTAGTCGTTGAATAATATTGAGTTCCATCGTGAGAAGCCAGGGCCTGGAAACGATTAGGGAAACAGTTTCCAAGAATGTTAACCATTGAAGCACCAGAACTCATTCCGGCCGCGTAAACGCGATTTTTATCACCGTTATATTTTCTTAACACTTCATCCAGCATTTCTACGATAACTTGTGGTTCACCATAACGGCTGTTGTTTGCCGGAAGAACCCAGTTCCAGCATTTATAAGAGTTATAGGCTGGATTTTGCTCAGGAAGAAGAACGATGAATTTACCTTTGTCTGCCCATTCAGTGATGCGAGTTCCTTCAGCGAAGATAGCGGCATTTTGCTCGCATCCGTGAAGCATAACGACGACAGGAGCTTTTTCGTTTTTAGGAAGTCCCTTTGGAAGATAGACTTTATAGTTTCTCACGCCATAGATACCAACGTAGCTGCCTTCTTTATAGTCGATGGCGTACGCAGTGCTAACTAATGTTGCGAGTAATGTTAGTAAAATCGCGATTCTTGTCTTCAAAACAGTCTCCCGAAAACCTCATAAAAATGGTGCGGGCGCGATCTTATTTTAATGAATCTAAGAAGTCGAGGAAATCTGCTTATACCATCTTTTTACACTCCGCTCCCAAGTCGCGTGGCCTAAGCCAGCCTTAATAAGAATGTAATTTTTATAGCTATACATAATCATTTCAAAATAATAATGATACACCCGAAGGCCATCAACTTAGCTTAATAACGGGATTTTATGAAAATCAAACAAGTGTTTAGTGCCCTTTTCCTGACTCTTGCTTTCGCCAACCAGGCCTATGCCAATGCTGAAAGCTATATTCTAAAGATGGGAACAAACCGAGTTGTTTCTTTTGAATTCACTAAAGCTAAAAATGCAAAACTTCCCACTCTTCTTTTTCTTCCAGGTGTAAACCGCGGACTGCTTTCAAGTGATGAAGCACTAGAGACTCTTGCTGAAAGAGGATTTGGAATTGTCACAATGAATTTCAGCACACAACCAATCTCTGTGTCTCAACTTGATAAAGGTGTTAAGCCTGATTTCAGGAATTCAACCTACACATTAGAAAGCTACCATGCTGAAGTGGCCGCTCTTTCAAATGAACTACAAAAGAACTTCAAAGTAAAAACGATTATCCCGATTTCGATTTCATTTAGCTCTGCTGTCTCTTCAACTCTTCCCAATTTTCCGTTTATCATTGATGCTGTTCCGATGACAGCTTCAGCGGCAGTTAACCCGGAACTTGAAGCTTACAGAGCGTATTTAAGATCTGGAGAAATTTTCAATCCTATCTTTGGGCCAGGAATCACTCGCTCAATGCTGGACCAAAGTTACTATCAACAATGGCGTCCACAAGTAGACAGTATGATCACAACGTTTGAGCTGGATAAAAACAGAAAGGACGATATGGTTGAGGGCTACACTGTTGCCAGCCGTGCAGCTGAAGGATTTGTTTGGGACTTAAAGAAAACATCTGCAGACACAAGACGTGTATTTATCTTTGCTAAAGATGATTCTGAAACACTACTTAAAGACCAATTACAACTTTTCTTAAAAGCGATGGATTCAACTCCAAACGCTCTTGCTTTCCTGGTTAAAGATTCAGGACATGTGGTTTCAAGCGATCAACCTGAAGCTTATGCCAACATTGTGACTTATCTTCTGACTAACGATATTAAAAATGTCACAGGAATTTTTGAAGTCAATCCGAGCACTGGAAAATCGAAACTCTACTCTGGTGAAGAAGCAAAAAAATTCGCCAAAGACTTAATTAAATCACTTTAAAGAGCACACCTACTCCATTTGGAGTAGGTGTAATCTCCCGAACGTTTGACAAGCGAGTGACCCAAAGTTACCCTTTTTTAAATGAATTCTTCTGTCTCCTCATACTTTTTAGTTGATGACCACTCCCTGCTCCTTGAAGGGCTTAAATCTTATTTAGGCAATGAATTACCGTCTTGGAAATGCAGTGGACATGCTTTATCGGTTTCGGAAGCAGAGGTCACATTGCCCTCAGTTAAACCTTCTTACGTTTTCATTGATCATCAAATTGGTAAATCCACAAGAGCAGACCTGATCAGGTCATTGTCTGAAAAAGAAACGGCTCCGACCTTCATCCTGGTAAGTCAGTTGGATTCAAAGGCGATTTTAAAAGAATACATACAACTTGGAGTCCTGGGATTTGTTTCTAAAAAAGACAATCAGGTAGAAATCAAAAAGGCACTGGAACAAATTGCTCTTAATGGCGAAGTGTATTTTTCTCCTACGTTCAATGAACTTTTATCTTCATCTTCTTCAATAGATCTTCTGACTCCCAAGGAAATCGAAATCACCCGCCTGACGGCCACTGGAAAAACAAATAAAGAAGTGGGCATTCAACTGGGATGTTCGGAGCTGACCGTTAAGACCCACAAAGCAAACATTATGAGAAAACTCAATGTGAGCAACTCAGTTGAAATCTGCAACTGGGCGATGAAAAACAGCTTGCTCTAATGATTTTCTGGTTAAAGTTCAGCAATCTTTTAACTCTCATCCTTGCATCTGTTTTTTGCTACCACCTCCTGCCCTTTAGAAGATCAATGCTCACCCGACTCTACATCATTAACCTCTTTATGGTCATACTGTGGTCACTCTCAATCTTCATGACTTTATTCACTGAAGACATTGAATTGAAAATCCTCTTTACCAAGGCCCGCCAGTTAACCAATCCTTTTTTGACTAGCAATTGGTTCTTTGTTTTCATTCTGATTTTCTTTAGAAGTCACTGGAAGAAACTCAAAAAAGTCGCGTTTCTTTTTTACATTCTTCCGGTCATTACATGCCTCTCTACAATTTTTTCCATGGCCGGGTCACTGCGCTTTGAAAAACTCCTCTCCCATAGCTTTTCTCCCATTCCCGGAGTTGGCCTGGTTGAATACAAGATCGGATCTCTTCTAGCTCTGCAATTTGCTTTTAGTGGAATCATCATGCTCATCATGATGTCACTCTTCGTTGTTCTTCTCTTTTCAAAAAACACTCGCTACAGGCAATTGGCCCGTTTGTTTTTTCTCTGTGCACTTATTCAGGTGGCGCTTGAGTTTTATAGTCGTTCACGCTTTGGGAACTCGGCCATGATTCAATTTACAGTGGCTTCTTATACACCAATGCTTTTTGCTCTTTATTATGCCATCCACAGATTAGAATTCCTGAACATCAAAAGCTTCTCCAATCAGGTCGCCTTTGAAAATCTCCCTACTCCTGTCATCACGGTTAATCCCAGAGGAGAAATTTGGGATGCCAATAAAAAAGCGCTGGAACTTTTTAAGCTTACGACTGACGATTTGGGTTCAACCGTGTCCATAGATCATCGTTTTGACTTTATTCAAAGAAGAGAACAAACGCTGCGTTTTGACGAAAAAGAGTATCAGGTCGACTACCAAAACCTCAGGATGGGGGTCATTGTCTCTTTGACTGATATTTCTCAAATCTCAGAGCTCAACCAGGAGCTTGCCGAAAGCAATGACATTTTAAAAGCAATGAACGCTGAAATCCTGAAGATGACGAATTTTAATAAAAGAATTCAAACAGTCCTCTCACATGACTTGTCAGGGCTTCTTCATCAAATGAATTCTTCTTTGGAAAATATTTTTCAGAATCTCGTGATTCCACCAGCATTTAAAAATTTAACGGAAAGTATTTTAAAGACCAATCAATCCTCACTTAACTTGCTCAAAAATATCCTGAGCTGGAGCTATTTTGAGGAGAAAACTGAATTTCAGATTGAGAAGCTTCTTAACGAAATCGTGCACTCCCATGAAATGCTCCTGAAACAGCATCAAGTCAAACTCTCCGTCATCAATCATTCACCTGCGAGTGTTTATACGACGTCGGAAAGAGCACTTGAAACTATTCTTCGCAATTTAGTTTCAAACGCTATAAAAAATACACCTCGTGATCTTTCAGTCCAGATGGAAGTAATGGTCAAAGACAAACTTGAAATCATCATCATCGATCAAGGTCCGGGCATTCCAAGACCTGTATTGCAAAATCTTCAGGATGAGACCAAGATGACAATTAAGAGCAGTTATGGATTTGGAATTGGATTGCAGTTAACTTTTGACTTGATCAGGCAATTGGAAGGAACGATCCATTTTGAATCGCTCCCCCAAAAAGGCACAAAAGTTTCTTTAAAAATTTGAACCGAGATTTACGAAAGGAAGATTATCGCCCATCTCTCCTGGTTCATCCCCTTTCATTTCTGTTCCTGGAAGCTCTAATCCTAAGACGCCATAAGAGTTTGCTCCCCAGCACTTCAATTTTCCTAACGTGCTAGTTGCACAGAAACCATAGTAGTTTGATGAAACAGTATGCACTTTAAAATCAGTGCCTAGATCGACTGGTGGAAGATTATCTCCCATCTGACCGGCACCATCACCACGGAAGACAGTGTCACCTAAACCAAGATGTCCATTTCCATTATGCCCCCAACACTTCAATGATTTATCATCCAGAATTGCACAAAAGTTTGCATGTTTAGCAGACAAACTCACTGCATATCTTCCCGTTCCGAGATCGACAGTTGGAAGATTATCCCCCATGTCTCCAGAATGGCCTCCACGATCAATTTTATCCCCTAACCCCAGTTGCCCAAAATTATTGCTTCCCCAACACTTAACCGAGTTGTTATCTAAAACAACACAAGCACCTAAGCTGGTAGCTGCTATACTTTTTGCTGTTCTTCCGGTTCCTAGATCCACATAAGGTAAATTGTCGCCCATTTGATTTGGTAAAGCTCCACGGTTAGTCGTATCACCAAGACCTAAAGCGCCAGATGCATTGTATCCCCAACATTTAACTTTATTGTTATCCAAAATAACACAAGCATGTGAACTTCCCAAAGAGATGGCCTTTGCCGTTCTTCCAGTCCCGAGGTCTGCATACTGCAGGTTGTCCCCCATCTGACTAGGGCTCATCCCAATTCAACCGCCTACACCTGTTCCAACACTTCCAAGACCTGCAGATCCCCAGCACTTTACTTTCCCTTGAGTTGTTAAGACACAAGCAAAATTTTCACCAACACCAACATCTGCGGGCACAACTCCTGTACCAAGACGTACGGCCGGAAGATTGTCTCCCATTTCTCCTGCATCATCACCGCGCTTATTGGTGTCACCCAATCCCAGTTGAGCGTGACTATTACCTCCCCAGCATTTCAGGTCATCATTGTCTAAAATAACACATGAACTAAATCTTCCTGCTGCTAGTTTTTTTACCGTTCTTCCCGTTCCAAAATCTAAGGCTGCTAAATTAGCGCCCATCTCTCCAGCATTAGTGCCAAGATCAACAATATTCCCTTGCCCTAATTGTCCTATATTGTTTCTTCCCCAACACTTCACAAGACCCGAGTTATTTTTCACACAAGTAAAAGCTTCCCCTCCACTCACTACATAATCCAGAATGGTTTCTTCATTATCGGTTCCAGTCCCCGTTCCACCATCAGACACAGGCGCTAAAGATCCGCCATCGCTACAAGAAGTCAGCAATAACGCCAATCCAAGAATTTTTAAGTAATGAGTAACTTTCATCAATCCTCCATAAAACTAGAAAGCAATCGTTTCCTCAAATTAGACCAAGCTTCGTTGTTCTTTAAAATCGGCCGATCGGAGGATGAAAAAAGAATCAGGGTCACTTCGGCAAGACAAAATGGCACCAATTCGAATGAAAAATCGCAGCAAAATCATAGGGAAGTGTCAGTCCGATCCCAAAACTGAGCAATTTAGTTGGCATTAGGCTTGCTCTACAGTCTTTGCCGGGTTCCCGGTTTTTTTCTGAGGGGGAAAAATGAATCTTAAAAAGCTGATGCTATCGTCACTACTCGTTCTCGCTACAACACTTCAAGCTGCAGACAACATCGGATGGGGCCCAGGCTCAAACCCAGGACGCGATCCGGGTCGCGACCAAGGCAGAGACCCATGGGACACAAGACCAACAGACCCTAGAGACCCTTGGGGCAACGACAGCGGAAGCAGTGTCCGCGACGTTGAACTTCAAGTTCGTCAGTATTTTCAAGCTCAATCAAGACTAGATTTAATCCAGGATTACTATATCCGCTCACAGCTTCAAGGAAAGCAAATCAGAGCTATTACTATCACCGCTTCAACAGAAGCAGGTAACGGTGAAATGAGACTGCTTTCAAATGGCCAGTCCCTAGACCAGCCCCAAAGAGTCGCTCGTCAAATGGCAGACTACACACTAAGAGTTGATCCATTTGCCAATACACTTGGCCAGTCTCTTAGAAACCTTGAACTGGAAATGAGAGGAAGATTTTATGTTGAAAAAGTTGTCTTTAATCTCCTTCAGAATAATGGTCCTGGCTACCCTGGCCCAGGGACTCCATCTCAGCCGCAAGTTGAAGTTGTCAGACAACAACTTAACGAGCAAATCCAAACTGAAGGCGGGTTGCAGCTCTTTAGAATGTTTAACCTTGCCGCTGAAAGACAAGGCCAGGCTTTAAGAAGAGTGACTGTTCTTGCTAGGTCACAAAGAGGAAGCGCGCAAGCTCAACTTCTAGTGAACGACCAAAACAGTGGAATCGCTCAATCAATCGGTATGAGTTCAACAAGACTTTCATTTGAACTTAGCGGTCAAAGAATCGGAAGAGAAATCCAGGGTCTAAGACTGTACTTCAGAGGAAACATCGTCGTTGAAGAAGTGAGCCTTGAATTCGACAGAGGCGGCGTGATCAATCCAGGGCCGGTTCTTGAAAGAAGAATTGAGCAAGTGATCAACCAAAGATTATACGACACAAGCGGAGTGAACCTGACAGCTCTAATGAGAATCGATCAAAGACACTTAGACCGCGTTGTTGATTCAGTAGAAGTTGTTTTAAGAAACAGTGACTACGGTGCAAGATTAAAACTATGTCAGCAAGTTTCAGGGCCATACGCAACTGTTAACTGCGGCAACATCTCAACACTTTACCCAGGAGCTCAGACAGTAAGATTATCGTCTGTAAACTTTGCGAAACTATCAGAATTAAGTCTATCGGTTAGAATGGGAATGATTGACATCGAAAGAATCATTATCAACCTCAGATAAGTCATTCCTTTTTTAATCTCCACACACGTCAAAAAGGGCCTCATATTGAGGCCCTTTCTTTTTTAAAATCTGATATTAATCCCCACTGAAGGCTGGAGTTCATAGTCTTTTAAATTCGGATCATCTGTCGGTGTATAAGTCGCAAGTAAATCTGCTGTCAGTGAGAAAAATTCCATCACTCTTAACTCCACTCCTGTTCCTACATAAGGCTGAACCTTTGATGAAGTGCTCGTCGTTGAAGTGCCTCCATTGACTGTTTTGGTCTGTTCATTTTTTCTCCCCTGCGCTCCTCCGCGGATATAAGACGTCAGGAAAGTCGACATTGTAAAACTTCCACGAAGACCAACACGCAGTTTATCTTCCGAATCTTTGTAGGTTGTATTTGTCGCTGCATCTGTACTGTCATCTTGAGCGTGGGTGTACTCTACTTCCAGTGCTGAAATAGGAAAACGGTAAGTCGCTCTTGCACCAAAAATCGCACGGCTTTTCATATGCGGTGTGGGCTGAAACTTCTGAACTCGCTCTAACCCGATAATTGGTGTTACACTCAAGCGCCCTTTGACTTCCGCTGAAAAGACTTCACCAGACACTAGGGCAATAATTGCTAGAATAATTTTTAACATAAACTCTCTCCTAAAGTTTGAAGTTTAAGTGAATTTGATCAACCATCTGGTTCATCTCTTTCATTTCTCTCACTTCATCCATCACATGGTATTGAATCGTTCCATCAGCATTAAAAAGCACTCGCTGAGGACGGTATTTAAAATATTCATAAGAAGGCCATCCTTCTTTTTTATCAAAAAATGAAAGCGCATCAACCCCAATATAATTGCAGATCGCTTCGGCCCATACATCATTGACAATGACACCTTTTACTTTCGAAAAAAGATAAAGAAGCTCTTTTGTGTTGGCCCCTCTTTGCATAAAGAGTTCATTATGGCCTAAGTCCACACTGGCAAAAAGATCAGAAATAATCCCTTCATCATGTTTGCTCCAGATAACAAATCTCTGACCATGAAAAGAGTCAAAAAACTTTTTCCAAATTTCAATTTGTCTGGAGACATTCGCGAAATTATCCACCATCACCATCAGAAACTTAGGTGGTTCTGGTTCTTTAAAGAGCTGTTCAATATTATCAATTTGCTGTCCGCTCTCCTTACTTTTGGCAATTCGCACATCACTTAAATTTTTATTGAGATAAAGCTCCAGAAGCTTCATTGATTTCTTTTCAATCGGCATCATAGGCTGATCAGGGAAACGTTTGGTCAGCAGATACTTATTCCACTTAACTTCATAACCCACGCGCTCTTTTGAACGAAAGTTAAAACCCATGAAAGCTGAATTAAGAGAGCCTTCCAGGTCAAAAAATAAATCGATATTAAAAATATCATCTAAATTTGCGCAGAAATGATGAGTCTCCACCATACTTAATTTTGTTTTTGGTCTTTCAAAAATTTTGAGCTTAAACGGCATGAAGTTTAAGGCCAAAGAACAACCCTCTTCAACAATCACGTTGATTTCTGCTTTTGGGAACTCTTCACTCAAGGTCACTAGAAATGGCAGACAATTCACCACGTCCACTTCCGCTCTCGGGAACTTCACTAAGATTTTTCTAATTTCCATTTCCATAAACTTGGGTCCTTAAAACGAAATTCAAAAAGATTTTTAAAATCACTAATGACTGGTTCCGCAGGTACTGCTCGCACCATTTGCTTTAACTCTTTCCACGAAAGCTCACTGTAAAGAAGATCGCTTTCAATATGATTTTGCTCACAGCGATCAAATTTTTGTTTAGCTTTGTAGATCAATCCACGCGCCCCAGTAAGATTGCCTTCGCGGTAATGGATCATCGCCGCTGCAACCTGAATCACTGCCCAATACACATTTCGAAGTGGCCCCGGCTCTTCTAACCAGTGGTGTTCGAATTCTTCGTGACACTCCCAATATTTCTGAGCGTTAAAAAGCAGGATTCCTTGTTCCATAATGGCAAGATGAGAGTGATCAAATTGACTCATTTTTTGCCTCTATGTGAGAAACTTGGTATCTTCATAAGCATCTATTCTACCGTTTTAATGGAATTATTGTTATGTCGGAAATTTCTGATCAAATCCAAACCCTAGTACCTGACTATGTTCGTAACCTAACTGTTTATCAAGCAGGAAAACCTATTGATGAACTGACTCGCGAAAAGGGTTTAACCCGTGTTTCAAAGCTGGCAAGTAACGAAAATCCGCTTGGGCCATCTCCTTTTGCCATCAAAGCGATGACTAATGCCCTTTGGGACGTTCATCGCTACCCGGATATGAACGCTTACATGCTCAAGAGCTCTCTTTCAAAACTCTACAAACTTAAACACGAAAACATTATTCTTGGAAACGGCTCTGAAGGGATCATGGCCTATATCGCCCGCGCCTTCATTCAACCAGGCCAGGAAGTCCTGACATGCCAGAATAGTTTTATCGGATTTAGCATCATCGCCAGAAGCGTTGGGGCCATCCTAAAAACTGTTCCTCTGACGGAAGATTATCGTTTTGATGTGATCGCTCTAGGAAAAAGCATTACTAAAAAAACGAAAGTCATCTATATCTGTAACCCAAACAATCCTACTGGAACTTATATCACTAAAACAGAATTCGATATTCTTATGTCGTATGTTCCAAAACACGTTCTGGTTATTTTAGATGAAGCTTACTTTGAGTTTGCCATTGGGAAAGAAGATTATCCCAACTCAATGGACTACCGCTATGACAACGTTTTGACTTTAAGAACATTCTCTAAAGCTTATGGTCTTTCGGGAATCAGAATCGGTTATGGCTTTGGCCATGAAGACCTGATTGCCAACCTACATAAAGTTAAACTTCCTTTCGAGCCAGGTCTTATTGCTCAAATGGGAGCTGCTGGAGCAATCCACGATAAACCACACTTAAGAAGAACTGTTGTGAATAACCAAAGAAGATATGCGGAAACTTTCGACTTTTTAACAAAACACGAATTCAATCCAATTAAATCGGTAGCAAATTTTATTGCTTTTAAAACTGGTTCAGAAGAAGCTTCACGCTACATGTTTGACAGCCTACTTGATCAAGGGGTGATCATCAGACAACTCAAGGCCAATGAAATGCCAGACTACGTCCGCGTTTCTCTTGGTACTAAAAGAGAGATGAGCCATTTCTTCAAGGCCATGGAGGCCATCTTACCTGAATACAACAAACGTTACGGGAGACCTAAAAAATGAGAGTCGTCACCTATTTACACCGTCATTCATTAGGAACTGAGAAACGTTTAGGAATCATGGTCAGCGACAGCGTGATCCTTGATCCGAATTTTGTTTTTGCCTGTGACTTTGAACGAGAAGGACGCTTCAATGCTAGAGAGCGCGCCAATGTTCACTGCCCACCTTCTTTACACGCCCTTCTTCGCACCAGAGAAAACCCAAGAGAAGTTCTACATGAAGCCTGGGGCCTAATGCTTTTTTTGGAAAAGTGTGGCTGCTTTAACATGGAAGATGGGACGAAGTATTTAATTGAGATGGATAAGAGCATCGCTCTTACTGCGCCCCTTGATAAAATCGAAACTTACCGCGATTTTTTTGTTCACGAAAAACACGTGGCAACAGGTTTCAAAAAAAGAAATGAGCCTATTCCTCCAGCTTGGTATGAGCTTCCTGTTTATTACAAAGGTGCTACTGCAGGCTTCATTGGGCCAGATAAAGATATTCTATGGCCTTCATACACTGATGTTTTAGACTATGAATTAGAACTAGGAATGGTCGTGGGCCTTGATGGAAAAAATATCAAAGCAAAAGATGCACACAAACACATCTTTGGTTTCACGATTCTAAATGATGTTTCTGCCCGTGATATTCAGAAAAAAGAAATGACTGTCAGACTTGGACCGGCCAAAGCAAAAGACTTTTGTTCTGTGATTGGACCTGTGATTGTGACTGCAGATGAATTCGATACAACAGAGCCAGATCTTCTAATGACGGCAAAGATCAACGGCAAAGAATGGTCGCGCGGACGCTCTGGAGATGCTCATTTTACATGGGCGCAAATGATCGAACATGTTTCTCGTGATGAATGGATTTTAGCTGGTGATTTCTTCGGTTCTGGGACTGTTGGGACTGGATGTGGTCTCGAGCTTGACCAATGGATCAAGCCCGGAGACGTTATCGAATTAGAAATTGAACAAATCGGAAAATTAATCAATAAGGTAGGACACAAGTCGCTTTATTAAGCGGCTTGTTCCACTCCCAACACTTCTCTTTCAATCGTTCCCACGATTCTCTTAAGCTCAACGACCTGACCAGTAAGTTTCTGAGCATGCTCCGATGTTTCTTGAGATAAACCAAGACCGTGATGAACACCTTCATCGATCTGATCGATGGCCTTTGTGATTTCTGAGTATCCTTTCGTCTGTTCAGTAATCGCCATAGAGATTTCATTCATCATTGAGCTTAACTCTGTGATGTTGTCTACGATTTCATTTAATGAAGTCACACACTCTTTTGTAATGCGCTCACCTGAGTCAAGCTGGGCACTGGCCTTCGCTGTAAGCTCAACTACACGCGAACTCATTTTTGTAATAATGCTCTCGACTTGTGTATTAGCAAGTGCAAGGATATCGTTAATTTCTTTAGCGGAAGCTCCACTTACCGAAGCAAGTTTTCCGATCTCCTCAGCAACAACCGCAAACCCTTTCCCATGCTCTCCAGCTCTCGCCGCCTCTACTGAAGCATTGAAAGACAGAAGTCTGGTTTGGAAAACGATATCGTTAATCACTTTCGTTCTTTCGCTGATATCTGAAATGATTTTAATAATTGTTTTTAACTCTTCACTGCTAGAGTTGATTTCTTTGAAGAATTCCTGGTTGCTTTCAGCGATTTCTTTAATAGTTGAGGCCATTTTATAAATAGACTCTTTACCATTGATCGCCTGCTCTTTTCCTTCTTCTGACTTCATCGAAGAAATCTTGATGCTTTCAAAATTTTTCTCCGACATGGCATTGATTTCATGCAAAGAGCTCACCGTTTCCTGAACGGCTGCAGCCTGCTGAGAAGAAACAGATGAAAGACTGTTTGAAGACTCTGTTAACTTTTCACTGGCATCAGCGTTAATGGCCACCGCACCTGTCAATTGCCTTAAGGCCGTTGAAATTCTCTTTGATCCTTCTTTAAAATTCTTAGAAGTTGCAATTGAGACAATCAGGGCAATTAAAATGGCACCAATACCAATTGTTGTCGCCTTATTTCTTGCATCTACAATCGATCCATCTCTTGTCAAAAGAAGCTCTGTTAAAACTTCATTTGTTAAAAGATAAAATCCGTGAGCAGTCTCCACCATTTTTGGAGTCATGGCGTGAGCTTCAACCGCTTTTGCTTTATTTCCTTTCGAAATTTCTTCTAAAAGAGCAAAGTACTGCTTAAAAAGAGCGTCCGCTTTCTCACCTTGCTCTTTGACTTCTTTTTGTAGTTTTGAATTCACACCGTAGAAGTTTTTATCTTCGTTAATTGATGTGCCCGCGTCTGCATAGATACGTCCCCAGTCAGATTCTCTTAACATTGAAAGAAAAACGGCTGTCTTAACCTGCTCCTCTGTTGTCATTGGTACAGTTGAGTGGGCTGCAAATTCCGCCAATAGCCCGTCTACTTCATAAAAACGATCAGCAATTTGAGGGGCTGCCAGAAGAGTAATATCCATTAAGTAATAAGAATCCAGGTCAGGGTCAAGAATCAGGTTTGATGTATCCCCTGTGTGCACTACTAAATCGCGCAGGTCTTTTAACACTTTATAAGGTTCAACTTTACTCGCTTTAAAATCTTCAAATGTCTTTGTTAGTGCAATTTTGTTGATGTGCTCACGCTTGCGTTCAGCAAGGGATCCATCATCTAAAAGAAGATCACTTTCAAACTTATTGAACTGTTTTAAAACATCTGCCATAAGAGGCTCCATCGCTGGAGTGTACTTCTTATTTTCGACAACAAGGTTAATTAGATTCATCGTTGTTCGTTGAATCTCATTTCCCATCTGCTCTTTTCTACCAAATACTAAATCTTTGTCGTATGAATTAAACATTAAATACAACAACACCAAGATAGGAATGGCGTAAAAAATATTGTTGATAAAAAGTTTTGTTGAGAGTGATAAATTAAACTTCATATTACGTCCTTTAAGATTGCCTTACCTTTGATCGGTTAACTGCTTAAAAATTTAAAAGAAAAATATTGATTTATGTCATTGAGCGAAATGGTCGGTTAATCGAGAAAATAGTGTATTTCCGCGATTCGAAAGGCCTTTTTTACTTCACGAGGGCCTTTTACTTGGGTCAAAATGAAGGCTATGGAAAATTTTAAATCGTCTGGAATTCATACTAAACAAGCTCACGTTAAGGTGCCAGAAGGGCATTTTGAAGAAGAACACGGAAGAGATGGCTTCTTTGGAAGAGTCTCTCACCTCTATCACCAAAAACCACCGGTCGGATGGAGCAACATCGAAGGTGACCTAAAACCCCGCTGTCAGCCACCAATGTACGACAATGCCGCCAAAAACGAGTTCATCACAATTCTTTCGAATGATGATGTCGTTTTAAATATCGGCCACTACACTGAATCGTTTAAAAATTTCTACCGTAGTGCTGACTTCGACGAAATGTATTTTATCCACGATGGAACAGGAACCATTGAAACAGTTTACGGCCATCTTGATTACGTTAAAGGTGACTATATCGTGATCCCACGTGGAACCACTTATAAGCTTTACCTAAAAACTGAAACAAAGATCTTTAAAGTTGAATCTCGCTCTGAGTTCGAGCAACCAGAACGCGGCATGCTTGGGCCAAACGCTCTTTACGATCAAACCGCGATCGTTGTTCCAACGGCAGCTTACGGAAGCGAGCAAGATAAAAAAGAATACAAAGTAGAAATTAAGCGCCTGGGGAGAATCACAACTGTGACTTACCCATATAACCCTCTTTGCGTTTCAGGATGGAAAGGGTCAGTTTACCCGTTTAAGCTTTCTATTTACGATTTCTGTCCGGTCATGAGTCACCGCTACCACATGCCACCAAGTGCTCATACGACTTTCGTTTGTAAAAACTTTGTTGTTTGCTCATTTGTTGAAAGACCATTGGAAGATTCATCTCATGGCGTGCTTAAAGTTCCTTTCTACCATTCAAATATCGACTTTGATGAAGTGCTTTTTTACCATCAAGGAAACTTTTTCTCTCGCGATAATATCGATGCAGGAGCACTGACTTTTCACCCACAAGGAATTCACCACGGTCCACACCCAAAAGCCTTTAAAAATAGTGAGAGTAAAACTTTCACTGACGAATTTGCGGTGATGATCGATGCCAAAAGACCACTGATCCCGTCAGAATGGTTTATGAAAAACGAAAATAAAGATTACTGGAAATCTTGGTTCTAATTTAGACTGCGTGAGTGATGATTTGATACTCTTCACTCACCATCTCAAAACACTTCTCCGCCAACTCATTCTTTCCCTCAAAATCACTGGCATTCAAACTTTTCATTACCGTAAATTCGGCAACGACATTTTTATGGGTAAAAAGCTTCAGAGCATGTTCCAGAAAGGCCATATCGCCATACCAGAAGACTTTATCGCGGTTTTTAAGAGTGAGTTTTTCGCCATCAAGTGTACGGTAGTTTAAACAGACAGGAAGAACCTTAGAATGAGAGTTTACTGCCGCCTGAAAGAGTGGCCTTCTGAAACGAATCACCGCTTCGCCATTAGTACTTGTGGCTTCCGGAAAAATGACGACGTTCAAGCCGTCTGTAAGCGCATTGCTAAGTTCCTGCACTTCCGCCGTTAGTCCTGAGCGGCTTCTTCTTTCCACAAATAAACACCCGCCAAGCATGCATAGATGACCTAAAAAAGGAGTTTCTTTCATTTCATTAGAAGTTACAAAACATGTCGGAAAATAAGAACTGATGATCAAAATATCGAGGTAAGAAAGATGATTTGAAACAATTAGGTAATTTTCATCGGGATCAATAGGAGCAAAATTCTTTCTTACTTTTACATTGAAAATTTTTAACCCAATTCGGCTCGTCAGCGAAATCACTTTGGTTAAAAAAGGCCTTGCGCGCTCAAAGCTAAACCCGGCAAAGGCGAAAATAGTAAACGAGACAAGAAAGTACCCTATTAGGGCAATGACAAAAAAGAGTGTTCGAATAAATAGTCTCACCAGACCCATTAACCTTCCGACTTTTTAAAATACCTCTTCTCATAAGAAGAATTGAGTTCTTTGAGATTAAGTATAGTCAAAAAATCGATGCATTGAAAATCTTTATCCAGTGCCGGATGCCCAAAAACTTTTGCTCCTGCATTGATATAACTGCGAAGCAGTGAGGGAATTTGCCCCATGATGAATTTCTCTTCGAAAATATCTTCACCTGTCACTTTAGAAAGGCTCATTTTATATTTAGCTGTTGGCTTAATAGCAAACTCTTCTGATGTCATATTGTTAGCTTTCATAGTCTTCACAATCGCCTTGGCCATAACTGGGGAAACAGTCATCACACTGCTACATCCAAAAAGGTAACTAGCATTCGTCAGCCTTGCATACTCCCCGATTCCTCTCCAAAGAAGATCAATCACGGCTCCATTTCTGTGCTCCGGATGGATACAGGCCCTTCCCAACTCCAGCTTCACACCTTCAGACTTCACAAAAGTATCCAGATTAAATTCACCTTGCGAGTAAAACTTTAATGAATGAGTGCTCGAAAGCATGCGGTAAGTCCCGCAAATTTCACCTGTTTGGTTTGAACGGATCACCAGGTGATCACAAAGAGAATCAAAATCATCTAAATCCAGATTGTGATCATCAGTGATTCCTGTTTCATTGAAAAAAATATGGTGTCGCATGCGAAAGAGCTCAACCAATTCCGAGAGATGGTTGGCCGTTTTAAGTGTATAATTTTGAGTCTTGATAAAGAGCGGATGTTTCGGACTGTATGTTAAAAAGCGCGGTGAAATGTATAACATCCATTCATCGTGCAGCTTGTGTCCTGAGTGAATGCAAGCAATTTGAGAACTAGTTGTCATAAAAATCTCCTTTCTCTAAGAGAGTAAGCATTTTAGTAAGTGCATATTGGCGAGAGTAAAAACTCTTTAAACACATTTCTTCATTTTTAGTGTGCATGCCTTTTGTTTTTGGCCCCACACCATCGAGATAAATCAGCCCTGGTCTGGCAAAATAATTGATGTCAGCAGCACCACCAGAGTGCTCCAGATCACATCTTTCTCCTTCAATTTCTTCAATCACATCAACATATTTTAAAAGAAGTAGATGATGATCCGGTTGCAGCGGCAGAGGTGGGCAGTCATCGACAATTTCAATGGCAGTCTGGCACTGCTCTTTGGTGTAGAAACACTCCACAGAAGAGTTATCGATCAGACTTCTAATTGCCTGATCGATCTCGTCTCTGGCCTCTAAACTTGGAAATCGAGTGTCTAATTTGATTTCCATAGTGTCGCAAATCACATTGTAGCGGTCCATTCCCCCTCTCATTGTCCCGACATTGACTTTAATTTTGTTGTCGATGTCGTTGAGCGGATGGAGTTTTGAAATAAACTCACAGGCATGGTGAGCGGCATTAATAAAAGGTTCACCAAAACGTCCTGCATGGCTTGCTTTACCTTTGATATTGATATTGTACCAACGGTTTCCATTTCGAGACGAGATCAACGATCCATTAAAGAGGGCCGGCTCTAATCCAAAAACAATTTTTGATTTTTCTCCCACTTCTTTAAAGAAGCTGTGAAAACCAATTGAGCCTGTTTCTTCACATGGTGAACAAACAAAAGCATAAGTGTGATGATGAGTGGGGTGAGCAGCAAAAAAGCTTCTGAGAGATTCAAGGGCCATCACAATGCTTCCTTTGTCATCGCCAATTCCAGGCCCGGTCAAAGTTTGTGAAGCGTAATGGATTTTGAAATAAAAATCTTGATCAGGAGAACACACAGTGTCTGCGTGTCCAATAAAACTGATTTGCTCACTTGTTTCACCTGGTTTAACAGCGTAGAGTAAATCACCTGTCTCTGATTCAAGGTTGGGAATAAAGCTGCAAACAAAACCTAATTCCTTCAGTTTTAGAGCAATTTTTCTCTGAACGCGGTTAACGCCTTCGACATTCTTCGTCTGGGAATCCATTCCCACCAGCTCTTCGAGAAAATCCAACCCTGAAAGCGTTTCAGCAACCGGGAAAGGAGGTGTCACTAAAGGTAGCGCCAAGTCTAACAACGAAACATCCTTGTAAGATATTAATAAAATTTAAACACAATGATTTACACATTGAGTGTTAAAATCTCGGTAGAACTTTGTTAGAGTTGTATCAAGATTATTTAAATAACCGGGGTTTTCGCGTGACAATGAAGTCTTTTGATACAAATGGAGCATTTGCTGACAATTACAAGTTTTTAATTGGCTCTATTCTTCCACGCCCAATCGCTGTTGTTTCCACTGTCAATGAAAGTGGAACAAACAACGTTGCCCCTTTCTCTTTTTTCACGGCCGTCTCAGCAAGCCCGATGATCGTTGCTTTTTGTCCGATGATCCGCTCAAGCACCGGAACGATTAAAGACACCCCAAGAAACATCTTTCGCGAAAAAGAATTCGTTATTAATATCGCAAGCGAAGGCATCATTGAAAAAATCAACATGACTTCAACTGAACTTCCTTATGGCGAAGATGAGTTTGTTCTTTCAGGGCTAACACCAATTGACTCAGAAAAAATCAAAGCTAAAAGAATTAAAGAATGCCTGATTCACTTTGAATGCATTTACCGCGACCACTTAAGCTACGGGGATAAACCGGGAGCTGGAATGATCATTACCGGTGAAGTGGTAAAAGTTCACATTGCAGAAGAAATTTTAGAAGATCACAGAATTATCACGAAGAAATTAAAGCCGGTCGGCCGTGGTGTCGGAAATGACTACTTCAGATGCGATGATACATTTGAGCTTTCACGATTAATGAAAGCCCAAATTCAAAAATAAAGTTTATTCGAAAGCGCTGTCTTTGTAGTAATCCTTCACTTCAAGGTACATTCCGACATTGCAGCCTTCTTCCAGGTCGATTCCCAGAACTGTCCCGCCCTTAACTTCCAGAAGAGACATATCCGCTGTCTGATCTACATTCACACAGTTCATTTGGTGAAACTGAAGATAGAACATTGGGTAGCCCGGGATGGTAAGCGGTTCAATTTGACGTAGTTCATAAGTCTGACCAGCAGGCAGAACCACTCCGTTTTCAAACGCAATGTCTTGAGTTGATTTGTATTGATCGTAAAGCTCCAGGTCACTCCATGAAGTGCTGGCAAGTAATGTTGATGAGAATAAAACAGATGCTAATAAAATGATTTTTTTCATAATAGACCTCACTAATGAGATCTATTCTAACAACGACAGGAAATTTGGGAAAGATTTTTCTATGCAGTCGACTTCCCCCAGCATGCCTCCTGAGTTTTTCCACATAAAAAGCGCTGCGGCCATAACGATGCGATGATCGCGGACTGGTTGAATAGTCACTTCCGGATAAGTTTTAGCTGAACCCTTAATCGTCATCGAGTCATTCTCAGGAGAATGAATAAACTCCACTCCAAAAGACTTCATCATCTTCACCATTTCCAGCAAGCGGTCACTTTCTTTAAACTGTAAAACTTCAAGTTTAGAAAATGTGCTCTCACCTTCTATGTGCGCAGCAAGAAAAACTAATGTCGGAAAAAGATCAGGGGCCTTTGAAACATCAAAAGAGAACGCTTTTAAAGCGCTTCCTTTCTTGATTTCCAGGCCATCATTAGAAAGTACACGGTGAGCGCCAATTTCTTTTAAAAGCTCAATAAACGATGAATCCGCCTGAAGTGAATCGATCTCCAGGCAGTTTTTAATCAGCACTCTTCCCATTAAGGCCGCTAATGCTGCCGGGTAACCAAGAGAGCTAAAATCCACTGGTATAGTATAAGAATTTCCTTCCGTGGCCTTTTTAATAACCTGAGAGGTCATCTTTAAATAGGCTTCCGAAGATTTTAAATTTAAGAATTCAAATTTTAGAGGAATATTGGAAAACGCCAACATTAAGGCCGAAGCAAACTGCGTGCTTTTTGAGCAATCGACTTCCAGCTTAGTTGTATTGTAAAGCGAAGCGGGTCCTTTCATTTTAATCCATGCCTCAGGATTATTTTTGTCCTGATTGCATACTATATTCACGCTGATTTTTTTTAATGGAGCTAGAAGGTCCTCGATTGGACGCTCATTCATTTTCTCTGAAGGACGAAGGTGGTATTCCTTTTTCCCGCGCGCTAAAAGAGCAATTAGAAAACGATTTGTCGTCCCCCCATCTCCAGTCATGAGTTCAATGACATCACCACTCGATTCTTTCTCACATTCAGGAAATGAATTTTCAAAAATCACCGTTGATCCATTTTGACGGATTCGAAGACCAATTTTCTTAAAAGCATTTAATAAATGAGTGACATCAGTAGAAGTAGAAAGATTGTGAACTTTAAAGTTACCACCGCGAATCGCGCCCAGGATCAGGGCGCGATTGGAATGGGATTTACTTGTGGGTAAAATGATTTCTTTGTCGAATTTCTTAAGAGGGCGAACCTTATAAAGTGAATTTTCTAAGTTCATCTTTATTGGCTTCCAGCACCGCTTGAATTTCATCAAACGTTTTTGTTTCGATATCGGCGTTTCCAATATCTTTGATCATAACCAGGTCAATTGAGCTAAGCGCACTGATCTTTTTATCTTTTGAAAGATACAGCATGATCTTCTCAATCGGGAATTCCTTGTTAAACCATGGTGAGTTCTCACCAGGCATTTCCAGCGCCTTTTTAAGGGCCGTGATGTCGTTTAAGTTTTTCTCTGTTCCAAAAAGCTTAAATAGAAGTGACATTCCCCACATCACCGCCTCTCCGTGAGGGATGTTGTAGATAAATTCTACTGCATGACCAAAAGAATGCCCAAGATTCAGAAGTCTTCTCACTCCTGTTTCTTTTAAATCTTCTTCCGTAAGTTTTTCTTTGTATTTTGCACAGGCATCAATGATTTGTCCCATGTCCGTTTTTCTAATGACCAGGTCATAGATTGTGTAATCAAGGAAACAGTACTTAAGGATTTCACCCATACCACTGTTTTTTTCAACAGGCGTAAGAGTCTCGATAAACTTAGGGCAGATCCAGACATTTGTCGGCAAATGGAAAGCTCCAATCAGGTTTTTTCCTGATTTTGAGTTAATCGCAACTTTCCCACCAATACTTGCATCAACCATTGAAAGAAGAGTTGTCGGGACAATACTCCATTTGATTCCGCGAAGGATGGTGGCCGCAACAAGTCCTCCGAAATCAGACGTAGCTCCACCACCGATAACGATCAGGTGAGCATTTCTGTGAATCCCTTTATCCAGGAAAAACTCTACTGCACTTTGGAAATCGTTAATATTTTTAACTTTCTCACCATCAGCAGCTTTCCAGAAAAGAACTTTTTTGTTTTCAATTTTTTCCAGAAGGATGTCTTTTGAGTAAAGACTCCATACATGGTGGTCAGCAATAATTAAAACGGTATCCGTTTGCAGTTGGTTAATTTCTTCAACAATATTTTCTAGTTCTACATTCTTAATTTCTGTCTTCATTCTATCTCTTTTCTTAATATGTATTTTTAAATCTGGTATGCGTTCTGTCTTAAAAAATGATCCGCCAGCACTACCTTAACCATGGCCTCCACAACTGGAATGGCCCTAGGGATAATGCACGGATCGTGGCGTCCCTCTTTGGCCTTATCCCCCACAGTCGAGGTCGGTTTGAAGGTAATGGTCATTACCATTTTCTCACCATTAGAAATCCCGCCTTCCATTCCGCCAAAAGCATTGGCCGTATTTGAAACAGCTGATCCCTTCATCTGCGCCATCTCTTCTCCTAAACCATAAGAGAAAGACACGACAGCTCCAATTGAAAGAAGCGCTTTAGCGAAATCCGCCTTTAATTTATCAAAGGCCGGCTCTCCTAATCCCACAGGTGAATTCTCCACGACGATGCGGACTCGTCCACCAACTGACTCTCCCTGAGCTTTTAAATCCTCAAGGTATTTTTTTATCTCATCATTTCTTTTTGTATCAGGAAATGAATAAGGACTTAAGTCTGCTGATAAATCTTTTAAAATCTCTTTGTGCTCAAATGGTCCAAGCAGGCTTACGTAAGCTTTTACTTTTACCTGTGGAAGCACAAGGCCTGCAAAATACCCGGCCACTACGCGCGAGAGAGTCTCTCTTCCTGAAGAACGTCCACCTCCGCGATGATCGCGGATGCCGTATTTCATCATGGTCGTCTTATCGGCGTGTCCAGGACGATGCTCTTCTTTTAACTTATCGTAGTCAGCACTTTTTTGATTTGTATTGTGAACGATAACAGCAATTGGTGTGCCGAGAGTTTTCCCCTCAAAGACACCTGAGAGAATAACCGCTTTGTCGTCTTCATTTCTTGAAGTTGTTCCGGCAATTTTTCCAGGAGCTCTCCTGTCTAATTCGCGCTGCAAGTCCTCCAGTGAAACTGAAAGCCCAGCTGGAACTCCGTCAATCACTACACCCATTGCCGGGCCATGTGACTCGCCAAAGCTCGTCAAAGAAAACATTTTACCAAAGCTATTTCCACGCATATAGTGACCATTATACTCAAAAGCACCAGGCAAAAACAAGGAAGCATCGGTCATGTTCCTCGAGAGCTTTAGGCATTTAATCGAAATTGAGGCCCTAAAGAGGGAAAATCAACAAAATCTCGAGAGAATTAGCAGCGAAAACAAAAGAATATCCGACTTAGAGCAGCGTCGTAGCAAGACTTTGTTACAAAATGATGATTTACGCCTGGAAGAAAAAAATCTCAAGCTCGAAGAAATTCAGTACCAAATCGAAGACTGGCAACTGCGTCTCAATAAACTCACTTCACAACTAAGCATGGCCGCGACTGAAAAAGAGCAACTCGCTTTTGAAAGTCAGATTGCTACTGTGAAAAAAGATATCGAAAACAACGAAGCTCTCTACTTTGAGAAGCTGGAAAAAAGCGAAGAGATTCAAAATCAGATCAAAGAAAATGAAGAATTCATAAAAGGCTCACTTACGACTCTTGAGTCTATCAAAAAAGAAGTCCAAGAGAATGTAACCAAAGAGCAAACGATCATCGATAATCGCAACAAACGAATTGAGTCACTCATTGATTTATGTCATCCGAGTTTAAAATCGCTATACCTTGAACTTGAAAAAAAGTTTTCACCGAAAAGCCGCCCGGTTGGTTATTTAATCGATAAAAAATGCAATGCCTGCCATATGCTGACGGATTCAATGCTTAAGAACTCGCTCGATGAAGGACGCTCGATTGAGACCTGTCCAAACTGCGGAAGACTACTTATTCCCGAAACGGCACGGGTCTATTAACAATTTCCCACTACTTACAACCTAAAAAAATTACACTCTCCCCTAGGCATTGGTGTTTTTCTTAAGCTAGAAGATGCCATGATGAAAAAGACTTTAACCCTACTGACTCTCATTTTATCTAACCAAGGCCACGCACAAGAGATCGCCGATAAAGGCTATCGTCTCTCAGGCGAAGCGGTGATGAAAGACTTCACTTTAATGAGACTCACTCCGAGTGAAGATCATCTCATCAGATACATTTTAAAAACCAATCACAAAGTTCCTAGAGAAGAAGCTGTTGCTATTGCCAGCAATGTTTTAAAAGTTTCTGAATGTTTAAAAATTGATCCATGGTTATTAACTGGATTGATCCAAAAAGAGTCTACATTTAAAAGAGATGCTGTCAGCCCGACAAACGCTGCAGGTCTGACCCAGTTTACATCTGTTGGTTTCAAAGAAGTAAACGACCAACTGGGAATCAGAGGCAAAGAAGGCGCAACTGAAAACGCCATTCTTTACTACAGCTCCAAAATCCGCGACTGCATTGATCCAGGATGGGTGGATTTATGGAATCGCGTTTCGGCGACTCCAGAAGACCCGGATTTTTTCAATCTTCTTAAAGAAGAAATCAAAACTGATATCCCAACAGCTGTCACTTATGGGGCCATTTTACTTAAGACTTATGTGGCCTACGTTGATAACAGGTCATCAAGGGCCGAAGTAGACCTTCCATTGAGTGAAACCTACTATCAAGCGCTGCAAATTTATAATGGTGAAGAAGGCAACGCTAAAGTAAATTACGCGAAGGCCATCTTCAAAAATGTGCAGAATCTGTATCCGCACAAAGTAAATTTTCCTTTTCTTCAGCAATAATCTCACAACCTATTGACGTCTAACGTGACTTATCCGATAACCGCTCTACCGAGAAGGGGGAATCATCGCTGGCCTTTGTAGCAATACAAAGACGGGAGGAAAGTCCGGACACCACATGGCAACGTAGCGGCTAACGGCCGTCCATCGCGAGGTGAGGACAAGTGCAACAGAAAGTATGTACAGGTAATGCTGTAGTGAAACCAGGTAAACTCTACGTGGTGCAAGCTCAAATAGGTATAGGCGTTTTTTAGCAATAGAAAACTAGGGGGTGCCACCTCCGATGCTATACGGGTAGGGTGCTCGAGGCTTGTGGCAACGCAAGTCCTAGATGAATGATGGTTGAAAACAGGATCCGGCTTACACCCTTTCTCGGTTTTATTTCTTAGTGATCGCTTTGATCACTTTCAACGTCGCTGTCGACACATTCAATTTGGCATCGTTAGTTTTAAACTCGTACTCAATGTCGATTTTTTTCGTCATCTTTTCGAATTCTTCCAGCGATGTTTCCAGAATGTAGTTTTGAATATTGTATTTGGTGATTCCCGTTTTAATCATCGGGAATTTTTCAAAATCTTTTTTAATTTTTAAGTGTGGATATTGTTTAAGAGTCTCGTCATTAGTTTCCAGAATAAACGTCGGCACTTCCCACTGCCCTGAAAGCCACTCGCGCGCACCTTTTTGATAAACGAGGATTTTCTTTTTATCGACCACTACGACTCTTAAGAGTTTAATAAATAAATCTTCACTCTCTTTTTTTACTCCCTCTCTAGGAAAAGCCAGCGGATCGCCACTTTGTTTTGCTTTACACGTGCTATTGAGCGGACAAATCATACAAGTCGCTTTTCTCGCCTGACAGACAATTCTCCCCAGGTCCATGAAAGCTTCATTCAGTGCACGGGCACTCAGTCCATCCATCTCTGCAAGAATCTTTTTGTGTTCAAAATCGTGCCAAAGTTTCTTTTGAAGTTTTGGACCTTTTTCAATATCAACACCGTAAAAGCGCGACAGCACTCTTTCTAAATTAGCATCAACCGCTAAAGCTTTTTTATCAGCACCGATAGCGACAATGGCATTGGCCGTATAAGGTCCAATACCCTTGAGGCTCATTAAGTCATCAAGCTTAGTCGGAATTTTTCCGTCGTATTTATCGACGATTTGAATAGCAAGATTGCGAAGGTTTCTGGCACGGCGATAATAACCTAACCCCTTCCACGAAATGCATACTTGCTCTTCAGTTGTATCTGCAAGCGCTTCAATCGTCGGGTACTCTCCCAAAAATCTTTCGAAGTGATTAAGAACAGTCCCTACCGTTGTTTGCTGAAGCATGATTTCCGACACCAGCGTTTTGTAGAGTGTTCTCTTCTCTCTCCAGGGTAAGTGAGAGTATTGGTGCTTAGACCAGTCAATGAGGTTGGAAAAAAGTGTATGTGCCATTAACGACACATTTTAGTAAAATCTTTTGCATAGTCAACGAGATCATCACTAGTAAAAGCTTTTACACCGTCACCAGTCATTTTCGCCCCATTGCTTCCCAGGAATTCGCGCATCTCCACAGACATTTCATCGATATCAGTGACAATAAGGAGATGTTTGGCCTTGGAATCTTTCATCCAGCTAAGAAGTCTTTTTTGATCATTAGTCCCATACGACATACAAACGCTGGAGAAATCCCCCACTTCTTTGATAGACGTATTGTAGACAGAAGCGCGCACCTTGCTCTTGCAGCCTTTTATTACTGCTTCCATAAATGATCTTCGAGCGCATCTGTCCGGCTCGCGGTTGTAGTCAACTGACTTTAGAGAAGAAGAAATATCAAACCAGATTTCAATCTCTGCCGGAGGCGCATCGCCTTTTTCTTTTCCGCAGAAGATATCAAAGTAATTATTTTTATCGCAATTTACTAAGCTGGTTTCAAGTGCATTGAAAGTTTTAAGCTCTGCTTTTTTATCTTCGGCTGCTTCTTTTGCGGCTTCAGCAGAAGGCGGAGCCTCCACTTTCTTTTCGATGTAACCGAGTTGAGGATGAAAACATCCATCGCCCATTGGCACACAATGAGAGTCATCGTTTTGAGCGAGGTGAGAAGACATAGAGATAGATTGTTTTTTATCCAAAAGCTCCAGAATCATGGAGACTTTTTTAGGTGAGAGAAAAATCATTTCGATCTTTTTAGGAGTGGCCATCGACACCGCCGGAGCCAGACACATAAAACAGATGATTTTTCTTAAAGAGATCATATATCCATACCTTTCATCTTGAAATACTGGAACATGTTATTGCCGACATCCACAATCAAGTCGCACTCTTCCAGCTTTAGGTTTAAGAACTCCGTCATAAAAGCTCTCTGACGGGGTGTTAAGCTCTCCAATTTTTCTCTGATACTTTTATCCGATCGATCTTTAGGAGAGGTTTTATCCTCTTTTAAGATCTCCCTGGTCGTCTCTCTTCTATCTTCATCGGCCACTCTTCTTTCTGACGTAGTCGTATGGTTGATATTTTTCTGAGTCCCAGGGTCCGGGGCCGAGTCAGTGAGTTCTGCCACGTCGATATTTTCTTCAGAGAGTTCGTCTTTATAAAACTTCACCAGTCTTATAAAACGATCTGCAAAGTCCTCTTCGACAAAATCAATCATCTCATGGAGGGGAATATTGAGTTTAGCGGTGATTTTAGCAATTAGCTGAGGGTTTAATTCCGTTGTTTTCTGAGAAAGAAAACGACTCATGGTAGAGATCCCTACGTCAGTCTGCTCTGCGAGCTCTTTTTGCGACATAGGCCCACGCATTTGCATGTATTTCCTGACTACTCCCAGGAACATCTCGATTTTATTGCGTCTAAATTCTGCCATGCAATTTTCCCCTTTTCTAACTGCTCAAAAGCATTATCGGATTGCAAAATAATTTCTTGATGCAATTTTATTACTTGACGCAATTGGTCTATTTTGGTATTCTGGCCTCAGGAAAAGGACGGGAAATCGTCCCAAACAAGAGGTCGATATGGAAACTCTTACTTATTTTATCAATGACTTATATGCTGAGCTTGAAGAAAAATTAGGTGAGACGTCATATCAGACACTTGAAAATAAGACTGTGAAATCGGTGACTTATCAAGATGCAACTATCTCTGGAAGCTTGCTAAAAGACATGGTTTACGAGGACGTTATCTTCGAAAACTGTACCTTTTTCGGGACCCAGATTGAGAACTCGCTCTTCATTAATTGCATGTTCATTAATTGCAAGTTCAAATTCTCACGATTTACAGATTGCAATTTCGAACAGACCACATGGGAAAATTGCATCTGGGGAATGAGCAGTATGAAAGACTCGGACATTGCTGGCAACGACATTAAAGACAACCTGGCCTTCGAGTCTCAAGGAACTGGATCGCACACGATCACATGCCTGGCAGAGTTTTTAACTCTATCAGCGTAAGACTAAAAAACATTTAAGGATTTTTAGAGAGAGCATCACGAACCTCCCTCATGGATCTCTCACTCTCATCAATAAACTGGCTTCGAGGGAATTATCTTCTACATACTTTTAATTTTGTCATGGATGACGAAGTTACAAGGGTCACTGCCCTACCACTGAGCCTGGTTTCCCTAAACCGGGCTCTTTCTTTTTTACCTAAGATTTGCGGTAGAAACATCCCACTGATTGAGTGTTACGTCTTGAGGCCAAAAGAACCTGATGGCCAACTTCAACAGCATTTCTTAATCCGATTAAGCTATCGACAAGTTTGGCGTCTTTATAGAAGCGGTTAATTTCATCTGAGAGTTCATTGAACATGGCCTCTGCGCGCGAAAGACGATCTTTTGATCTCGTCAGTCCCACATAGTTCCACATTGTCTGCTTTAATGTCTGCCAGTCCTGGTGGATAAGAGCAGTATCAACTTCTTCAGTTCCATCAACCCAGTTTTTGATCAAATCACCAGAGTAGATTTTTTCATTATCCACTTTCTTGATGATATCAAGAGCGGCGAAATGACCGAACGTCATTCCTTCCAGAAGTGATGTTGAAGCTAAACGGTTGGCCCCATGAAGACCAGTACACGCGACTTCTCCAACTGCATATAAATTCTTTAGTGTTGTTTGCCCTTTTAAATCTGTCTTCACTCCACCGCACGTATAGTGAGCGGCCGGAACCACTGGGATACGGTCTTTGCACATATCCACACCATGCTCAAGACAGTGTTTATAAATCGTCGGGAAACGGTTTTTAATCCACTCGGGGTCTTTGTGAGTAATATCCAGGTAGACACAGTCACTTTGTGTCTCAATCATTTCATCAGCAATCGCGCGGGCCACCACATCGCGTGGAGCAAGCTCCATATCAGGATGGTATTTCCCCATAAAACGAACACCGTTCGAATTAATTAATAAACCACCTTCTCCACGAACCGCTTCACTTACCAAGAAGCGTCTATGTGTCGCTCCAGCGTAGAAACTTGTCGGGTGAAACTGGATGAACTCCATGTCAGTTAAAACAGCACCAGCTCTCTTGGCCATGGCATGACCATCTCCGCGAGCGCCTTCTGAGTTGGTATGGTGAAGATAGATTGCACCAATCCCACCTGTCGCTAAAATAGTAAACTTCGCCAGGATTTTTTGTACTTCTTTAGTTTCCTGATTAAAAACATAAGCTCCAAGAACTTTGTTTTCTTCATATCTTTGCTGGATCTTCACACCATGGTGAAGAGCTGTCAGAAGATCGATGGCCGTATGAGAAGTAAAAAACGTCACGTTTTTAAAACTGTTTTTCAAGTAATTTAAAAGAGTGATCTGAATATCTTTCCCCGTGTAGTCTCCGCGATAAAGGATTCTTGGAGTCGAGTGGGCCGCTTCTTTAGTAAAAAGAAGCTCACCGCTTTCATCTCGTTCAAAATTTGAGTGCGCTTTATGAATCAACAAGTCTTCTAAAATTGTACTTGATTCGTACGCCACCAGCCTGGCCGCCTCTACTGACGATGTTCCTGCACTTGCTTTTAAAATATCTTCCACTAAAGATTCTTCCGATCCCTTAGCGTAAATAATTCCACCTTGGGCCCAAACCGTGTTGGTTTGTGAAGGGTCTTTTTCGCGAGTGACGATGGCCACTCTAAGTCCTCTTTCAGCTAAGCCTGCAGCAGCTGAAAGGCCAGCGATCCCTGTGCCGATAATTAAAACATCAAATTCAAAATCGCTCATTTTGAACCTACGGGTTTTAGCTTCATTGAAAGATCAATGTGAGGAGCGCTGTGAGTAAGGGCACCGATACTAATCGCATCGATTCCTTCTAGTAGAGCATCTTTAAGAGTTTCTAATTTTACTCCTCCAGATACCTCATACGTCACACCAGCTTTTTTCATTGCCACGGCCTTCGCCAGGTCTTCTTTAGAAAAGTTATCCAGCATCACGTGCTCAACACCTAAATCGAACGCTAGTGCTAGTTCATCAAGAGAGTGAATCTCTACAATGATGTTTTGATAGTAAGTTTGCATCGACTTAAAATAGGCCCAGGCTTTTTCCAGACCACCAAAAAATGTTTTGTGGTTGTCTTTAATCATCCACGCGTCTGATTGAGAGAAGCGGTGATTGTGAGCGCCACCTACACGGACAGCGTATTTCTCCAGTTGGCGAAGCCCTGGAGTGGTTTTTCTTGTATCAAGAATAGTGGTCTTTGATCCGGCAGCGATTTCGACAAACTTCTGAGTGAATGTTGAAATGCGTGTCGCTTGTTGAAGCAAATTAAGCGCCACTCTCTCACCTGAAAGAGCGATGGCAAAAGGTAGTTTGAAAGTAATCACTTCACCTTTCTTAAAATTCTTCCCTTCGTATTTTTTGAAATCATTGTAGTCGAGTTCAGCGCCTAAAAAATTAAAAGCGCCCACAAAATACGGAAGACCCGCAAGCATGACATCGCTTTTAATTTTAAGCGAGCACTCTACAGTGTCTGTCGGAAGTTGATTTAAGTAAAAAGCATTTCCTTGCAGATCATCTTCTGCAAAAAAACGAGCGTAATCGGCTTCAAACCCTAATGTCATAAGACTCATAAATACCTATTCAAAATCTGATACCCGAGACCGCAAAAATCCCGGATTGCCTACTATTTAACCCTTTACTCTCAAAGAGTTAAGTCTTTTATGCGCCCCCTTCTTTTTCAAGGAGTTAGGCATGAAATTCTTCGTCTTATTTAGCCTTATTCTCGCCCTTTCACTGGGAGTAACCATGGAAAGGGGTGTTGCTCAAAAAAGCCCTCCACCGAGGACAACACCGCCTTTCCTGCAAAAGTACCAAAGGTCAATGAAGGCGGACTTCAAAAAACCAGAGAACGCGAACCTTCTTTTTAGTTTTATCACTGGTAATAAAAATGGGATTTCTCCCTATACCAGAAAAGCTTTTAAGAAGACCAACCTCTCTCACTTACTTGCTCCCTCAGGGATTCACTATGCAAGTGTCCTCTTTCTTCTTTTTTTCTTAGTGAAAAAAATGAAAGCTAAACGTTGGCAAAGAATTATTAAAGTTATGACCTATTCATCAGCTTTTTTTCTTCCTGGTTTTACTTCTATTCATCGCTTGTCTATTTTGAGATTGCTGTTGCAGTTTAAGTTTCTGGCCAAAAGAAAATGGTCAATTGAAGTCATTTTCTTTCTGACTTTTGCCGTTTCTTTTTTATGTGGCCATTACTCTGATTCTCCTCTGGGATTTTTGATGAGCTTCGCTTTCCTCGGGACATTTTTTGCTTTTCAAAATCACTCCAAGATCATGTTAATTCTTGGACTCTTTTCCACTCAGCTTATTCTGGGACTTTTTATGGGAGAAAAAGTTTCATTGCTTTCTATTCCTGTAGGCTTGGTGGGAAGTGCCCTCTTTGCTCTCTTATTTCCTACACTGCTTCTTTTTTTGGCGAGCTATTGGTTGATTCCTTTTAACTGGGGAGAGCCTCTGATTAGAAGTTATGTCGTGAGTGTTCAAGTCATGGCAAAAATGCTTCAGGGCAGTTTTACCAGCTCTTCCGTTTTTCTTATTCTCGCAGTCTGGGCGCTGCTTATTCTCAAGACTTCTAAAAGAAAATACGCAATTGTTTTTTTATTGATCTTTCTACATACAAACACGGCCATGACTCCTGTTATTTTCAGCCACTTAAGTTAAAAAATGAAAGTCTAACTTGACCAACAACCTGGCCTTCAGTACAAATGCTGAAACGTTTCTTAAAGGACTTCATATGAAATTTCTTTCAGCACTTTGCCTTTCACTTCTTCTTGCATCAGCACCACTTCATGCTGGCAGCATTAAAGAAATTTATTCAAGTGCTCAGGAAGCGATTGAATTTTACTACCAGGCCTCTGGTGAGTGGTCAGTTCTAAAAATTTCAAAAATTAATTTTGTAGACACACAAAGCGCTGAGTACACTCTCATCTCAGCACGCACAACGATTAAGAATCTAACAACAAGAGAAATCAGCAAAGAAATTTGCCTGGTGACTTACGTGACTGAAAACCACGAGTTCTACTCGATTAACTGTTTCTAATAAGAAATTTCAAAACGCGTCCCATTGGACGTTTTTCTCACAAGAAATTTTCCGCCCTGATGTTCGACGAGTTTTTTGATAAGAAAAAGACCGTAACCTTTTTTCTCAGCTCCACGATAAGGTCCAAATTCCTTTTGGTTGAAATGGCTTAATTGATCAAAGCTCATTCCTCCGGCATTGTCTTCATACATAAAACCAGAACTGCGGTTCTTTAAGATCATTTGCAGCGGTATTCTTCTCGCGTTAGCAGCTGACTGCGAGTTTTTCATTAGATTCGTAAGAATAGTTTGTAAATCCATCTGATCAATAAAGAAGTCTTCATCTCCAGTGACCAGACACTCTCCCTCAATCTGATGTTTGCTCTTTAAATCCATTACGACTGATTTAAAACTCAGTTGCTCGACTTCACTGAATGAATTAAAAGAACGAACGGCCTCCACAACCTCCTGCAGTTCTTTGATTCCAGAGAGCGGCTGAAGTTTGTTTTTTAAGTCGTGGAGAAAGAGATCTGTCTTGATCCCTTTGTATCTTAATTTGCGATCGAGAAAGCTTTGTTTTGTTCTTACGCGGCTGACGTATCTCTCCAAAAGAACACTTACAATCCATGAAGAGATCAGAGCATTAAACACATCACCATGGTAAAACGGGTAATCGGCGTAAACAGTCTTAGCGAAAGGATGGAGCGCGTACTCCAATAAAAAGATCGGAAGAAAAGCTGCAATGACATAAGAGAAGCCTTCAAACACAATGGCCGAGACAAACATGTATTGAATGGCCGCAAAGTGATAGCCCGGATTGAAAAACTGGCCGACAAGCACATAAGTAAAGCAGAAGACATGAAACATAATGACCCAATACTTCACCAGCTTATTGAAATGCACACTTAAAATAAAAAAGAGCAATGCGAGGACTGTAATTGTTTTGGCCACGAGATAAGCTTTGACCATTTCCCCTTTGAGCATGGGGTATTCAAGAAAGGGCAAAATAAAGAACTGCACCAACACCCCATAGGCGATGATGAGAAAGGACTTCTTGTATTTAATGTTGTCCATTATTTAAGTTTAAAGCCCACGCGTGGAATAGTTTGCAGTGACTCTTTTACGAAAGGAACTTTGTTTTTTAGATTGGTCAAATGTGTATCCAATTTATTCCTTGAAGATTTTGAATTTCCCCATAGATAATGGATCAGTTCGTGGCGGTCAATCACCTGGTTTTCTCTCTCCAGGAAATAGCGGAAAATTTTAAACTCAGTTTCCGTCAATTCGAAAAGCTGGTCGTTGATCTTAATACTCCAGTCATCCTGAAAAAGGATAACCTTGTGTCCTCTGATGTCGAAGTCCGGATTGAAAGTATAAAACGTTTCAATTTTGTTTTTTAGTTTTTGAATATCGATGGGCTTTTGAATAAAGGCATAAACCTTTTCTTCTAAGGCCTGTGAAAGCATCTCTACGGAAGGTCTTCCCGAAACCAGAATGAGAGGAACCGGCCCCAGGTGATAGCGAAACTCTGAAAGAACTTGAAAACAGTTTTTATCTTTTAAATAGTAGTCGGCAATAATTAAGTCATACTTATGTTTCAGGATTTGAGAATCCATATCTTCCAGAGTTCCAACGACAGAAATGTTTCCGTAACATGAAATATTTTCGCGAAGATAATTGCGTGCACTCTCTTCATCTTCAAGCACTAATATATGGCCCAAACTAACCTCGAATCGCTCTAGTCTAATTAAGTAAACCCTACCTTAATTATTCAAAAAAGAATATAATTCTAATATTATAACAGTCAGAGCTGAATGTGGCCTTAATATTTGCTTAATTCAGTCTTAAAGAGTGACCTAGGCCTTTTGTTTAGGGGCTTGGCGTTATTTCAATTGAGATTGTATCCAATCCAGGACAACCTCTGCATTTTTATCAGGTGGAAACACTGGGTAAAAAACTTTTTCGATCTTCTCATTCTCTAGAATTAAGACCATTCGTTTAATCAGGGTTTCTCCATTAAATTCAAAGGTAGGGAGCTCCAGGGCCTCAGTTAAGGCCAGGTCCTCATCGCTTAAAATCTCAAATGGAATGTGATTGCGCTCCACAAACTCTTGCTGAAACTCAGTTGTCTGCGTACTTGCTCCAAAAACGGCGTAACCCAGAGTCTTAAATTCCTGATGAAGATCGCGAAAGCCACAAGATTGAGGTGTGCACCCGCGCGCGCCAGGAATCATATCCCACCCCTCAGGGACAGACTCATTCGGCACTCCAGTTCGCGGATAAAAGAAAATAATCGTTGGTTGTTTTGCCAGGTTGCGGATGTTTACTTCCCTGTCCTCAGTCGTATGTAGAACAAGAGAAGGCAATGACATTCCTTCTAAGTGATCAGTAGCCCCATCATCATGTGGGACCGGCAAATCTTTAGGCAGGTTGAAAAGATCTTTCATCATAGCACCTACAAAAAAGCCCTCTTTCGAGGGCTTCGTTTCTTTATTAGTAGTTCAGAAGTTTTTCCAGCACTTCTTCAACGTGATTTACCTGAGGCAGAATCACATCTTCAAGGGCCGGGTTGTATGCACAGTGAACGTCCATGGCCCCTACACGCAGAATTGGTGCATCCAGAAGGTCGAAACACTCTTCATTCACTCTCGCTGCGATTTCTCCAGCAAATCCTGATGTTTTGTGTTCTTCGTGAGCAATCATTAAACGAGACGTTTTTGTAATCGATTTTTTAATAGCTTCGAAATCATATGGAGCAAGAGTTCTTAGATCGATAACTTCAACAGTCTTACCAGTTGTTGCTTCTAATTTCTTAGCTGCTTCAATTGATTTTTGAACTAAAGCACCCCATGCAACGATCGTTGCATCTGCACCTTCACGGGCAATGCGGGCTTTACCAAATGGAATCATGTACTCATCCCCTGGATCAGCAGCACGGTTGTACCCTTGGTAGTATAAGTGCTTATGCTCTAGGAACATAACCGGGTCATCACCCTTAATTGCTGTTCTTAAAAGTCCAGCTGCGTCTGCAGAGTTCGACGGGAACGCTACGCGGATACCAGGAACGTGAGTGAAAAGTGATTCACCTGATTGAGAGTGGTAAATCGATCCACCTTTTAAGTATCCTCCGATTGGAACACGCACAACCATTGGACACTTGAAGTCTCCACCTGATCTATAACGAAGTGTCGCCATTTCGTTCTTTAATTGCATATAAGCTGTCCAGATGTAATCGAAGAATTGGATTTCAACAACTGGCTTGATTCCACGAATCGCCATACCTATCGCTCGGCCGATAACGTTCGCTTCAGCAAGTGGCGAGTTGAAAACCTGGCCGTCTTTTGATTCACGTTGAACGTTAGCTGTAAGCTTGAATACTCCCCCCTTACCTTTTAGTTCAGGGTTGTTCAGTCTTTCTTTCTCGAAGAAGTCTGCAACGTCCTCTCCCCACATTCTTAACATTGGGTTTTTAGCAAACTCAGTGCGAAGAACTTTGTTGATAGAAGCGGCCATTGGCACGTCATCTTTTCCTGAAAAGTTTGGAGCTGTTTCAAATTCAGATCCAGTGATTGGATGTTCATCTGAGTATAGGTGATCAAGAACTGTATCCAGTTTTGGCCATTCAGTGTTGATCGCTTTATCCATTGCCGCTTTAACGTCAGCAGTTACTTTTTTAAGAGTTTCTTCTCTTTCCTTTTCTGTGATCACACCAGCTTCAACCAGGAATTTAGGGAAAGCGTTGAAAACGTCTCTTAACCCTTCTTCGTGTAGTTCAGCTTTTGTTCTATACATTCCGTGGTCATCAGAAAGTGAGTGAGAGTATGGTCTTGTTACAGTTGCGTGAACAAGAGCAGGCTTTCTTGTTTTTCTGATGTACTTCGCGGCTTCGGTCATTGTGGCGAAAGATTCGATTGGACAACATCCATCAGTGTTGAAGATTTTTAGCCCTGGGAAGTTTGCCAGAGTTTTTGAAATTGACCCTTCCGGGTACTGAACAGTTGTTGGAGTTGAAATCGCAAAACCATTATCCTCTACCATGAAAAGAACTGGAAGATTGTTTACACAAGCAGTTGTTAAACCTTCCCAGAATTCCCCCTGAGCAATTGTCCCGTCTCCAGTTGAAACGTAAACGATTTCATCTGTGTGGTAGTCCATTTTTGAAACATCCACTTTATGTTCTTTCTTTAATCTCTCAAACCAGATTCCTGCTTCAGCAAGACCACAAGCTTGAAGGAACTGAGTTCCTGTACAAGATGATTTGTTAACGATGTTAAGCGGTTTATTTCCCCAGTGAGCTGGCATCATACGTCCGTATGAAGCTGTATCGCCCATGTTACCGTTTGCCTGACATAACATTTCGTATGGAGTAACACCAAGACCTAAGCATAGAGCGCGGTCGCGGTAGTATGGAAGAAACCAGTCGTACTTTGGCTTAAGAACCATTGCCGCTGCCGTTAAAATTCCTTCGTGACCAGCACCTGAGATCTGGAAGAAAGCTTTTGATTGTTTCTTCATTGAAATTTCAGCGTCGTCTACTTTTCTTGATGTATAAATGTTTGAGAGCATCTCAAGCATTTCTTTTTTGCCTAAGTTATATTTTTTTGCCAGCTCAAGTTTTTTAGCGTGAGCGTTTGATCCGCCTTTTGCTTTAATTGGAGCTGCTGCTTTTGCCTTAACCGGTGCTGTGGCTTTCGCTTTCATCGGTGGTGCTTTTGCTTTAGATTTTGCTGTCTTTCCCAACATAAGTTTCGATCCTTAAAAAGTGATAAAAATAAGTATCAAGACTCTACCTAAAAGTGTCCGTAATGTCTAAATTTGAGGTGTGAGAACGCTCTGCGTCCTCGAAGGGTAAGTGCCTAAATTTTTGGAATTAAAATCCACTAGAGAGGGAAAGAGCGAAACGGCGGTCCTCTTGTCCTCTAAACTTGGCCGAAGAGGTGTCTACTGCGTAGGTTGTCAGGTCGAATTCCAGCTTTCTGGATTTCACACCTAAACCAAAAGATCCGAACCCGTCACCGTAACCGGCGCGGATAAAAAAGACACGGGAAATATCAATTTCCATTCCCAGAAGGAACTTTCTTGAAGCCGACACATTATCGAATTCTTTTGAAAGATCTTTGTAATTCATTTCAAAATGAATGCGACTGTTGTTGCTGATTTGTGGAGTGACCGAAAAACCAACATCAATACTTTGTTTAATTGAATCAGGAGCACCTGCACCTCTTCCGTTTTTAAAATCCTGCTTAAAGGCATTGTGAAGAGTTGCTGAAAAAGTTGGAAGGAAAACAACCGGCAACGTGATCTTCGCTCCCGCTGTTCCGATGAAAGCGTTCCCTTTTTTATAAGCGTTGTCTGCCACTGTTAAAGTTGCAGCAGGGTCAGCTGTCCCGATAATTTCTTTGCGATTTAAAAAGATTGTTGATAAACCGGCCTTAAACACTCCCCCAAAAAGAGAGATATTAAGAGCGGCGTATGGACCGTGATCTAACCTGTCAGCAAACTCAAATCCTGCTGTCGATGAATCAACCACTGTTGCTCTGGTTCTTTTCGCTAGTAAATAGCCAAAGCTAAAATAGCGCGATGTAAAGTTTGGCAGCATGTGGAATCGCGAATGAGAAATCTTCCCTACGTTGTCTTTTAAAACTTCACGCGTTCCATCCAATGAAAACATTTTCGTGGTGTTTTTTAAAGCATCAGTAATCGCTCCACCTGTTCCGGTAGACAGAAGACCTTTATTGACTTCAAGGTGAAAATTTGAAAGGTGCAGATGTGAGTAACGAACAGTTCCCAATCCTGCTGGATTGTAAAAAGCGGCCGAAGCATCATCTACTTTAGAAATAAAAGCATTCCCCATGGCAAGCGCACGACCACTGGTCGCCAGTTCCGGGAACACAGCATCTTCAAAATCAATGGCAAAAACTGATTGAGAGAAAATGAAAAATGTCAGTAAGAGAGCACTCTTTTTCATAGGATAATTTTAACGTATGCGGGAGTTCTTTCCTATGCGGTAAGGATGGCCTCTAAATAAAGGGCCTTTTGATCAGGTACTACGGAGGAGTTGTTTTATAGGGATGTCCTACCGGTAAGTTAGCACTTACACCCCACTTATGGGCAGCATATCCTTCGAGCTTTTGACGGTTAAGAGTGCTTAACACTCCATTAGTTACTATGAACTCTCCCATGACTCCGGCCATCCATCCAGTTTCGGCATTGTTTCTAAAACGAGCCCCGATTCGTGAAGTCGTCAAAGTTGAAGTGCCACGGGAATAATTTGTTTTTGCCTGAGATTGGGCCGTCCCATTAGTGTATGAATAAAAAGTTGTTCCCGAATCTTCCATCATCCCTAGCATAATTGTGTTATTAAAAAATGTCGTACTGGTTGTCGGAAGATTAACTTCAGTTGCATTAGCATTATTTACCTGAAGGCTGGTAATCGTATTTGTCGTTGAAGTCACAAA
Source organism: Bacteriovorax stolpii (assembly GCF_002872415.1). Taxonomy (GTDB): domain Bacteria; phylum Bdellovibrionota; class Bacteriovoracia; order Bacteriovoracales; family Bacteriovoracaceae; genus Bacteriovorax; species Bacteriovorax stolpii. Next base: position 3,473,803 of record NZ_CP025704.1, read on the forward strand.
AGGAGAATAAGAAACATTAGATGTCGTTCCAGTATTGCCTTCACTATAAATATATCTGTTAGCATTGATTGCTGCTGCCTTCATGACTGTAAAAATAGATGAAGCACCAAGGTCGTAAACAAATTTTGTCCCCGCAAGGCTTGAACCATTGGCCGCACTCTGGGTTCCATTAAATGTGAGCCCTGGCAGACCTGCTCCCATACTGCTGGCATTCCAAGCTGGTCGCTTATTGGTCGTTCCTTGAGTCATTGTTCGGTTGTTTCCTGACTTATCGGTAATTTGACTTAAGCCTGCTCCCACTAATGTCAATGTTGAAGTCTCGCTTGCATCCAGCCATTGTGCCAATACAGTTGAACCAAGACAGCTTGGCTCCCAAAATGTCCAGGCAGGAGTACTAACAACATTAGAAAGTTGGGATGAAGCGCTTGTCCCTCTGACTGAATAATAATAATTATTTGTCGAGCTACAAGATGCATAGATTGTAAATATCTGTGCTCCTCCAACTCCACTTCTTAGTTTGTAACTTCCCCCTAAAGACACGCTTGGTGCTGAACCAGAGGTTGTGTAACCAGTTGCCTCTACCCATGATGAAACATCACATGAACCTGCAGACGTTCCTAAGCAAACTTCAACCGAGTTTAAAGCTTCATCTGCCGTCAGTCCGGTAAAGTTAATGGTACGAGCGTATGAATTACCTGAATAGGAAGAGGCAATTCCTGACAGATTACTGGCCACAGTTAAAGCGCCCGTAATGTCAGGAACAGAAGCAACAGTTAAACCAAAAACACTAGTTGCGGTGGCTGCTGGCATTGGTGTTCCATTATCTGAAAGAGTCAGTGTAATTGTAGCAGACCCACTGGCGTTAGAGGCTGGAGTAATAACCGCCTGACAATTCGGAGCTGTTCCTGAAATAACAATATTCGCATTTGGAACAAGAGCTGTATTGGATGAAGTCCCGGCAACATTTCCACTGCAAGTTAGAGTAGAGTCAATATCGGCGATAGTAAAAGTAATAGCACTCGATGGCGTATCTTCATCAGTTGTTTTATTCGTGATAGCAGAAATCGTTGGGACATCATTAACTGCATTGACTGTTAAAGTAAAAGCAGACGTCGCCGTTTTCGCTGGCAATGGAACTCCATTGTCAGTTAACGTTAACGTAATCATAGCTGAACCTGAGTTATTAGCTGTCGGAGTAATCGCCGCCACACAATTTGGAGCCGTTCCAGTGATAACGATATTCGCATTCGGCACAAGGGCAGTATTGCTCGAAGTCCCAGTCACATTGTTACAATAAACAGTCGAGTCAGCATCTGTGATCGTAAATGCGATTCCACTAATAGTTGTATCTTCATTAGTGCTTTGAGCTGTAATAGATGAAATGACCGGTGTCTGGTTAACCTGAATCACGTTCATGGTAAAGGTTTGTGTTGCCGTTAGTGCCGGCATCGGCGTCCCGTTGTCTGTTAAAGTCAGCGTGATTATCGCTGAACCATACCCAGTCACTGGAGTGATCACGGCCTGGCAATTCGGTGCCGTCCCGGAAATAACAATGTTAGCATTCGGAATAAGAGTTGTATTAGACGAGGTCGCGGCCACACTACTTGTACAAGAAAGTGATGAGTCCACGTCATTAATTGTAAATGCAATTGGAGAACTTGCAGTTGCCTGCCCTGTTGTTTGCGTAGCAATCGCCGAAAGTGTTGGAGCATCGTTAACTGCATTCACCGTAAGAGTAAAAATAGAAGTCGCTGTCATCGCCGGCATCGGCGTTCCGTTGTCTGTTAAAGTCAACGTGATCGTTGCTGAACCATATCCATTTGCAGCCGGAGTAATGACAGCCTGGCAATTAGGAGCGGTTCCAGAAATAACAATATTGGCGTTGGCAATTAAAGAAGTATTGCTCGATGTCCCCACTACGTTGCTGCAGTAAACAGTGGAATCAGAATCAGCGATTGTAAAATTAATTGCACTTGTGGCCGTGTCTTCATTGGTACTTTGATTTGTGACTGCCGAGATTGTCGGAGCTTGATTCACCTTTGTCACTTGAAGATTAAATGTCGTTGTTGTCGTTTGAATCGGCATTGGGAAGCCATTGTCCGACACTGCCACAGTCAAGGTCGTCGTCCCCGATTGGCCATTGACCGGTGTAATTGTCGCCATACAGTTAGGCGCAATTCCCGTAATAGAAATGTTGGTATTTGGAACTAATGCCGTATTTGAAGATGTGATCACGGTGCTACCATTACAAGTCAGGTTAGAGTCCACATCGGTAATCGTAAAGTTTACTGTCTTTGCCGTGCTTTCATTCGTCACTTGAGTTGCAATTGTTGCAATCACCGGAGCATCATTGACGGAAACTACCGTTAGGCCAAATGATGTAGAAGCTGTTTTTGCCGGAAGTGGCATCCCATTATCGCGGACAGTAAGTGTGATCGTCACAGCTCCTGACTGATTTAAACTTGGAGAGAGTGTCACTGTACAATTCGGTGCCGTTCCCCCGATGACAATATTAGAAACAGACACAAGTGAAGTGTTAGAAGAAGTTGCTGTGACATTTGAACACGCAAGAGTTGAATCCACATCGGCAATCGTAAAAGCAATCGCTGATGTTGAAGTGTCTTCATTTGTTATTTGAGCAGAGATCGTTGAAATAGTTGGAGGATCATTAAAAGCATTAACTGTTACAGTAAAAGTCGATACTGCTGTTTTCGCAGGAAGTGGAGACCCCGTATCAGTTAACGTCAGAGTGATGTTGCTCGAACCAATTTGATTTGCGGCCGGAGTCACTGTCACATAACAACTTGTCCCCGATCCACTCACGACTACATTTGCCGCCGGAATAAGCGTTGTATTGGAAGAGGCCACTGTCACATTAGAACATGAAACAGTTGAGTCTGTATCTGCGACAGTAAAAGAAATATTAGAGATTGCAACTCCCTCTGTCGTTGTCTTAGCGCTGATTGGAGAAATCGTTGGAGGCTCATTACTTCCCGCAGGCGGAGCAGAGATAGAAAAACTGGCCCTCCCAGTCGTCGAGTTTTTTCCTCCGGCCACAACATTGTAATTAAAACTAGCGGCCCCTGTGTAAGCTGCCGCTCCTGTCACTCCAACTGTACAAACACCTAACTGATCACAGCTGCAGGCCTGAGTTACGCTCACGTGTGAAAGTTGAGAAAGTGAACAACTCGAAGCTAAGTCGTTGTCGATGCTTTCATAGGACAAAGTAATGATTGATTGAGTTTTTGATGGAACATCTGCCGGCGTGATGTTTTTAGCAATAAGACGATTAACCACCTCAGGCGAGCCTTTTACTTCTTCTTTTTTGGTCGAGTTTAAACAACCAACAAAAAGCAGTATTGATGAGAAGAGAATGACATTAATAAGCGTCTTAATCGGGATCATATATCCTCAATTAAGATTATAGGTTAAATAGTGGACTTAGCTAAAGGGGGAAACAGAAGAGGAAAAAAAGGTCACCAAACGCTTTGGCTTGGTGACCTAATTGATTTTGATAATTAACGAGAACGAGACTTACGTCCTGGGAATCTATGGCTTAGGTTTCCTAGGTACTTTCCTCTGATGTTCTTGATTGACTGGATTCTTTGCTCAGCCATTAAATCCGTAGCTTTGTACACCGGAATATTTTGCTCATCAGAAAGCTTGAAGATCTTCAAAGTTGTATCGTAGATCTTGTCTACCATCTTAGTTGCCTTCTCAGCTGACCATCCTTCGAATTCGATCGATACGTTCATTACCCCACCAGCGTTGATCAGGTAATCTGGAGCGTATAGGATGCCTTTTTCTTTTAGCATATCTCCGTGACGGTTTTCTGCAAGTTGGTTGTTAGCAGCACCACAGATGATCTTAGCTTTGATTCTGTCGATTGTTTGATCGTTAACAGTTGCACCAAGAGCACATGGAGCGTAGATGTCACACTTTACGTCGTAGATATCGTTTAGACCTACGAATTCAGCGTTAGGCACAGCTTCTTTGAAACGAGCGATGTTTGCTTCGTTCATATCAGTGAAAAGAACTTTCGCTCCTGATTCGTATAGGTGTCTTCCTAAGTGAGTTCCAACTGAACCTGCACCTTGAAGAGCAACAACTTTACCTTTTAGTGAACGGTCACCAAAAACTTTAAGAGCTGAAGCTTCCATCCCACGGAATACACCGCGAGCTGTCCATGGAGAAGGGTTACCAGATCCACCGTTGATTTCAGCAACACCTGTTACGTTGTTTGTTTCAGCGAAGATGAATTCCATATCATCAACTGTAGTGTTAACGTCTTCAGCTGTGATGTAACGACCGTTAAGAGACTCAACGAATCTTCCGTATGATCTGAAAAGCGCTTCAGATTTATCCTTTGTAGGATCTCCCATGATAACCGCTTTACCACCACCAAGGTTAAGACCTGAGATAGAGTTTTTGTAAGTCATACCGCGAGATAAACGAAGAGCATCTTCGATAGCATCGTCGATTGATTTGTAGTTCCACATTCTTGTTCCACCTAGAGCTGGACCAAGAGTAGTGTTGTGAATCGCTACGATAGCTTTTAGGCCGCATGAAGGGTCAGAGAAAAATACCACTTCTTCGTGTCCCATTGAGTATAGTTTTTCGAAAGTAAACATTGTCATTCCTCACTTTTGAGTTGGATAATTTTGCATCGTGTTTTACAATTGGGAAGATATTATTCTTTGAAGGATAAAATAAATATGCCCACCGTGTTAGTTCACCTTCCGGGTTCCTCTGAATCTCCCAATGAAAAGGAGCCTTCAAAGCCTCGTGAATACAAAGTTAATTTAAGCCAAATCTTATACGATGAACTGGACCGTCAAAACTTGAGTTTGCCTCATGGATGCCTGGCCGGATCGTGCGGGTCATGCCGCATTGAAGTTATCAAAGGAATCGAAAACTTATCCCCTATGGGTGTAGTGGAAACGGACACAATCGAACACATCAAAGGCTCTTACCCGGGAAAGACTGTCCGCCTTTCTTGCCGGGCAAAGGTTCTTGGTGACGTGGAAATCGCTCCCTTAAAGTAAACAATTATCGTCTACTAACTCTGTTCCTTTTTGTTGAACATAACCCAGCACTTCTGCCTGAGTCACTTCTCTATTCAGATCAGAATCAAGTTTTAGCAGGAAACGAACACGGTCTGACTTAAGAGTTGGGTTCACTTCACCCAGGTTTCCTAAAATCAATTTATCATTGCTGTTGTTGTCCTGAGCTTTAATCACTTCAAAGGTTCCATTCAAATTCATTGCGAAAACATTTTGATCAGTGTTGGCCGCTCCCGGGTATTCTTTATAAATCGCCTGGTAGGTTTTTGTCTGTTCATCCAACAGCACTTCCAGTACTCCGACAAAAATATCGTCTCCACTCATCGCCAAGGGAATGAAGTTAAAAGATAAGACGCGGTGGCTGATTGGCAATGAAGTGCATGAACCAAGCTGCTTGTGATAAGTCAGAGAAAAAACATCTACCTTCAGAGCTTCCTCCTGCTTTATCGCTCCCGGCTTAGGAATATTGCTTTCAATTTTTCCTGCGCACGAAGAAACGAGAACCAATAGTAAAACCCATAAAATGTGTTTCATTTTTTTCCCTTGATAAATAAATTTATACTATTAAACCAAGTTGAGTTAATTACTGTCAATAAAAAATACTGAATCAAAAAAAAGGCCCTGTATTAAACAGGGCCTCTTTCTTTTTTGATTTGATTAAATGCTTAAGGAGCTAAGTGTTTTTCAAGCTCGTTTGTGAGTGCATGTGGCTAACACGCTTTTTTTGAATTTGCGCTTTAATCGCTCGCAGTGCTTTTGAAAAACTTCGATAGAGAAATGTATCTTCCTTTTTAGCGAAGTAAGTTCTAGTTTTAGTTTGTAGTTTAATGTTAGTGCTAAAGTGACCTGCAGGGTCCTCTTTAACATCGATTTCTACGTGCGAATTTCTTGGCGCAATTTTTTCGATTTCACTTGTCGCCTCATTTACCATATCTGCAGTATTGAAAGTTTTCATGCTGTCATCCTCCATGGCTGACGTGTTAGTACATAGGAAGCTAACCATATTGGTTATCTTCTTAGAGATACTTTACACCCATACTGCTCTATATGATCTGTCATAATAGTGAGGCTTCAGTTCGCTTTTTTCGACGGATTAAAACATTGATATCATCAGCAGAATCAACGGCTCCATCCCATGCGGTATATATTTGTTTTTTGGTGTTTGCTCTCAAATCCCCTGCGACATACAACCCATCTACACTTGACTTACCTTTGCTATCGGTTACCACAAAACCTCTTTGGTCAAGATTGGCCCCTAACATTTTTGCCAGCTCATTGTAGACGATCATCCCTAGTGCGATGAAAGCGTAATCTGCTTCAACATTTTTATCTCCACAGACAAAGCCGTTGAGGATTTTATTTTTTGGATCACCTTTAATTTCAGTAATCGCTTCAGTAACAATTTTAAAATTGTATCTCTTCATCAGCGCTGTTGTTTCTTCATCAAAATTAGGCGCCTCACCATTAGTAAGAATAGTGACTTCAGGACATTGATAGCGCTCATACAACATGATCCCAACCCAGGCCGCTCCTGAGTTGTGACCAAAGATCGCAATCTTTTTGTTAAGCACGTGGTGCCCGTCACATCTTAAACAGTAATCAGCCAGCTGAATGTTAGCGTATGGGTAGATCGTTTCAATTGATCCTTGAATCGTCGGCTGAACATCCATCACTCCCGTGCATAAAATCACATAACGGGCCTGATACACTTCATTTTTATTATCAGTTAAAGTGAAGATGCCATCTTCTTCTTTTTTGACACTGACAATTCCAGTGTTCTTTTTCCAGATAAGTTTTTCTTTGAAGGGACCAGCGGCCAGCCAGTCGAGAGATTCTTTATTGGGTTCATCGATACCTTTTTTGTATTCAAGATGCCCCGGCATGTTTTCAACTTTCGTCACCCAAAAAGCGCGTGAGCGTTTTTTATCTTTTGGTGACCCCGGGAAAAAAAGACATTCATCGTTGTTTAGAACAGTTCTAAGAACGGCCATGACTCCAGCAGAGCCACCGCCAATTACCGCTACATCATGAATTTTCATATGAGAATCCTAATTCAAATCTACTCTTTCTCTTGAAGATTAAGCGAAGCTTCGATGTCGTTTTTTTCTACGAGTTCAGCGTGTTCTTTCTTAGAGAAAATATGCTTTTCGCCATCGACGTCTTTAATGCGTATTTGTTTGATTACGTACTCTTCAACAATTTCTAAGTTAAACGATAATCCTTCCCAAACAATGATCTGATCCTGTTCAGGGAATGTGTTCCCCAGCATATCGAGCATAAACCCGGCCAGTGTTGAGTAGTTATCATTCAAAGGAATCTTAATGTCGTAATCACTATAAAGTTCTCTTAAAGAGATATCCCCGGCAACGACAATACCGTCTTCCAGGTTAGCTTCCTCAAGTCCTTTTTCAATTTCTTCAACGTCATCATGCTCATCATGAATTTCACCGAAAATCTCTTCGATGATATCTTCCAGAGTAACGATACCGACAACCGTTCCGTTTTCATCCTTCACTAATGCCAAGTGCACTTTCTTTCTGTTCATGTGATCAAAAACCGACTGGATCTTCATGTGTTCGTAAACGAAGAAAGGTGGCTTTAAAAGTTTTTCCATTTTAAAGTTTTTCTTTTCCTCATCAGTAACAAAGGCGAGGTCTTTTACGTGCAGGAATCCAACGATGTTTTCTAGCTCTCCATCAACAACCGGGTAACGTGAGTTTCCAGTCTCTCTCACGTAGTTCATCATCTCTTCAAAGCTCCAGGTCACTTGGGCGTAGTTGACTCTTACTCGAGAAATCATGATGTCTTTAACTTTAATCATTGGGAATTCAAGAATTGAAGAAAGAAGATCGATTTGTTTTGAGTCCATCGTTCTTTCTTTTTCTGCTTTCGAAATCATAAATTCGATATCATCTTTAGTGACCATTCTTCCGGTAACTTCAGCACTATCTCCTAAAATTGTTCCAATAAACCAAACGATTGATTTGATCACCGGGTACAAAAGATAAAAACAGATTTGCAGTGAGCGAATAACAATGACTGAGAATTTTTCAGCGTGTGTTCTACCAATGGTCTTCGGAATGATCTCTCCGAAGATAATAATGATAACTGTAGTTAAACCAAGAGCGATACCGACGATACTACTTCCGGTGTAAGCTGCCGTGATAGATGTTGTAATCGATCCGGCAAGAATGTTGGCGATGTTATTTCCTACAAGGATAGTCGCAAGAAGCTCTGAGGGCCTTAAGATCATAAATGCCATAGCTTTACCTTTGGATCCACCTTCTTCAATGAGCTGGCGGGCGCGGTCTACACCGATAGATAAAAGTGCGGCTTCAGCTGCTGAGAAAAAAGCGGCTGCGATAAAACAAAGGATTAGAGCGAAGATTTCGTAGGAAGAGACTAAATATTCAAGCGGGGGTTCTATGGAAAAGTCCTGGTTAAGTTAGTAACGAGTAAACAAAAACTAATCTAATCATTATACAGGAAGGTGCCCCCGAAGTCTAATTGCGACCTATTATCAATGATCTAGAGGCTTGCCATGGAAGTTGTGATCAGAATAAATGATGCGATCATTCATTTCATGGTTAAACCCCGGAATTTCCTCAATATTCTTTACGTTCCTGAAGATTGTTTGGCATTTGTAGCAGATGGCGATGACCTGTAGCCTTCTAAATAAAAAGAAGTCCAGAGCGTAGAGGAACACGAAAGTGCTTAGGTACCAAAGCGGATTAATCCCGAAATAAAGCAGTACCGTTGAAATAATGGCCGCAGAAACAAAGAGAATCACTCCGAGCTTTCTGTTGAAATCTTTTTGCGAGTAAAAGTCTTTCCTCTCACACGACGGACAGTCTTTAAGAATTCCTTCTTCATGATTGTGATCAAATTTCACTTCCTGCTCTGTCTGACAAACATCGCACTGAATTTTGTGAGCACTTACTTCAGGGTAAACGTGAACACTTGAACCACAATGTTTACATGTGAATTGAACAGTCATCATATATAAAGCCCGTAGTTAAAAAAGATATAAGTTGAGACCAGCTCTCCAATGAAAACGAAAAACGTCATCGCGTAGAGAATCCCGGTAGAACTTTGAATTGATCTTAGTTTTAAAAGTTTCCAGTTAAAATATGTCATTCCCAGAATCACTAAATAACCAAAAGACACTCTCATCGTTAGAAGCATCCAGTTAAAAGCGTACCCCGCTCCAAGCTGTGTTTGCTCTTCAAAGAAATCGTAGTTATGCACCAGCGAGTAGGAACTCCAGAGAATTTTCACTGCCAGGATCGCCCAAGTGATCACAGCTGCAACCTTAAGCGGTTGCTCTGAAAGTTTTGGAACAACTAAATACCAGTGACCTAAAACCATTGAGTAAGTAATCACTCCTAGAAATAGCGCCGCTGAAATAATAAAAACTGAATTAAGAACATTGAAACTAACGAGTGCGCATAATAAGTACGCCAGAACTGCACTGTGAACGACATACAATCCCCACATCAGTGGTGACTTATTATCCTGATGAAGTGTTGTGATTAAAATCATCGCCACTAAAGAAATTGCTTTTAATCCGAAAGTCAAAGTTGCCATTCCATTAGGAGTCACACCTTGGATAACCATTGAGATAACCAGTGCACCGATGGCCGAATTGGCCAGAAGTTTCATCAACCCTGCACCTGTTAACTTTGTTGAAGCGATTGGTGAAAAAAGAATCAGCGACCAGGCCACTGATAAAAGAAAAAAGTCTGCAATCGTTTTAATAAAATCTACTGTTGCCATAAGTATTGAAGCGCGCCCTGTTCGAATTGTGTTTTTATATATACAGCTAAATCATCGATAATGACATGGTTTATCGGGGGAATCTTCCCTTGTAAAGAAGCTGATTTTTCATTGTATGGGATTGTGAGCCACTGCCCTTTTTCCGCTGGTAAGTCTTGGAATTTTGAAATGAAGACGAATAAACAAATATTCTTATGCTCCACTGAGTAGTCCTGGTACTTAAAAAGAACCAGCTTCTCATCCTGTGGAAGAAGCAGATCCACTTCCTCATGGACTTCCCTTCTACAGGCCCCTTCCGGAGTTTCGCCTACTTCGATCTTTCCACCTGGAAATTCCAGCTTACCGTAAAGGGCCCCCTCTTCCAGGCGCACTTGGGTCCAAACCTTAAAGCTTTCGGCCTCTACGTCTTTGATAAAAATCGCAATAGAAACGGTGAGATTTTTTTTCAAGTGTCTTTTCCTTTGAATGGGTTCCTGATACTAACATGCTCGATGAATAATTTCGACGTGTTTCCTAAAAAATCCCTGCTCTTCGCGCCTATGGAAGGCATCACCGATGAGCCCTATCGCATTGCTCTCATGAAGACTTTTCCTGAGTGGGATCATCTTTTTACGGATTTTTTGCGCGTTCCAACTGTCGGTAAGGTGACTGAAAGAATGATCGTCGAACATTACGGCGAGCGCATCCTGAAAAATCCTGAATGGCGAAAGAAAAACTCATTTCAAATTCTCACCACAGAGCGCGCGCAAACAAAAGACGTCGTCGATATTCTCGAGTCATTAAAGATGGATCATTTGGATTTAAATCTTGGATGCCCTTCTAAAAAAGTAAACTCACACTTTGGCGGTGCTTATTTATTATCCAACCACAAAGCGCTCTCGCATGTTTTAAAAACCATTCGCTCAAACTTTACCGGACATTTTTCGGTTAAAATGCGCATCGGCTACCGCGACGACAGCAACTTCTCTGACACGCTTAAATTAATCCAGGATGAAGGTGTTGAGGCCATCACTCTTCACGCCCGCACACGCGATCAACTTTATAAAGGTGTCGCAGACTGGAGCTACATTAAAAAAGCAGTTGAGGAAGTGAAAGTTCCTCTCATTGGAAACGGCGATATCTGGATTGCTGAAGACATTGAGAATGTTTTTAAAGAAACAAAATGCCATTCAGTCATGTTTGGAAGAAGTGCGCTTAAGACACCATGGCTTGCTAAAATTTATAAAGACTATGTAGAAGATGACGGCAACATCGACGATACTTATCTTCTTTACGAAAGAAAGAAATACCTCGAGTTGTATTTTGATGCTCTGATGGTTGAGTACAGACAAATTGGCTGGGCAGACAACCTAATCCTCAAGCGTTTTAAATCTTTCTCGCGCAATTTATTTGATGACTATGAAGACTTCGAAACTATTCGAGGCTCTTTTTTACGTGCTGAGACTCTGGAGCAGTTTCTTGGGCATCTGTATGCTCTGAAGGGATAGGCGGAAGCTCATCGCGCTTTTTCTTAGAAAAAAGATAAACGACTTCAAAGCAGAGTGATCCTAAGAGCGTAAAAAGCAAATTCCCCTTTCCTCCCACCATAAATAACAGCAGCGTAAAAATCACTGGCGAAATAGCTCTGATGAAAGATGAAGCATATGGAACGCGTTTTAAGTTAATGAACATCTGCAAGTAATGATTTGATCTCACCACAACTGCGAGAAACGAGAACCTGTTATTACTGGTTAAAATCTGCTCTTTAAGTCCGGGAGTCAAGAGAGCAAAGTGCCAGGTAAAGGCAGTCAGAAAGAAAATGATATTTAAGAAATCGAGATTTAAAAGATAAAGAATCCCCCAACAAATAGCAAGATTGGTAAACGAAATGATGTAGTACCTTGCCTTTGCTGAGAGCTTTTCCCATAATTTCATTTTACGATTCCTTTTTTATGTAAAAAAACAATCTCTGGGAATTGAACATGTCGCGGGCTTCTAGTGACCATTTGAAAAACATGCATAAAATCATCTACACCCATCATTTGATCGCGTGGAAGATCCATATCGCCTTCTTCCCAAATCGGTGTAGCGATCGCCCCTGGCATTAGAGTTGAGAAACGCACACCTAAATGCGCCCACTCTTCTCTTAGAGATTCAATCATTCCATTTAAGGCAAACTTCGAAGCACTGTAGGCCGAAATATTGGCCAATCCTTTTTTAGAAGCAATAGAAGAGACCGTTACAATATGAGTTTCATCTTCAACAATGAAGTCACTTGAGTGCTTCAGGATATGGAAAGCTCCTACAACGTTAGTTGTAAGGTGATCTGTAAATTCTTTGGTTGATGTTTCCACTAATGGAGACATTTCAAAGATACCGGCATTTAAAACAATCATATGCAATTCATTGGTGTGATTGCCAATGAGTTCATACATTTCTTCAACAGATGCTTCGTCTTTGATGTCGCAGATAATGTCGATAAAGTTTGGATTATCAATAGCTGTGCCTCGGCGAGAAACACCGATGACTGTATAGCCTTCTTCCAGAAGGAACTCGGCCATTTCAAAGCCGAGGCCGGATGAAGTTCCGGTGATAAGAGCGAATTGACTTTCTTCCATGATCTAATTCTTCTCAAAATAAAAATGCAGCCCGCAGGCTGCATTTTTTATGTATTACTTCGCGATCCCTACCGCTTTTGTTTCTCTTAGTACTGTGATCTTAATTGTTCCAGGGTATGACATCTCTTCTTCGATCTTCTTAGCGATGTCGCGAGAAAGCATGACTGTTTCCTCATCTGTTACACGATCGTTTTCTACGAAAACTCTTACTTCGCGTCCACCAGAGATTGCGTATGACTTCGAAACACCTTCGAAGCTGTTTACGATTTCTTCAATGTCCGTTAGGCGAGATACGTATGATTCCATCATTGCTTTACGTGCGCCTGGACGAGCTCCAGAGAGAGCATCTGCTGCTGCTACAAGGTGAGCAAGAACTGATTCTGGTTTTTCATCATCGTGGTGAGCGCGAACTGCGTGAACGATATCTGGAGACTCTCCATATTTCTTCAGGAAGTCAGCACCAACAACCGCGTGTGATCCTTCAGCTGAAGCATCAATTACTTTACCTACATCGTGAAGAAGAGCTGCACGACGAGCCTGTTTTACGTTTAGTCCAAGTTCAGCGGCCATAGCTCCACAAACGAATGCAGCTTCAATAGCATGTTGATATTGGTTTTGAGTGTATGAAGTTCTCCACTGAAGAGCTCCAACAAGTTTTAGGATTTCAGGGTGGATACCGTGAACTCCGATTTCCATCTGAGCTTTTTCACCCAGGTCGCGAAGCTGTCTTTCCATTTCAGCTTTTGATTTGTCATGAAATTCTTCGATTTTAGCTGGGTGGATACGTCCATCGGCAATAAGCTTCTGGATAACCATTCTGGCGATTTCTTTTCTTACAACGTTGAAAGAAGAGATAACAACAACTTCTGGAGTATCGTCGATGATAAGATCCACACCACAGATTTGTTCGAATGCACGGATGTTACGTCCTTCACGACCGATTAAGCGACCTTTAACATCGTCACTTGGAAGTTCAACCGAACCGATAGTTTTTTCGCCAACGTATTCACCGGCGAATCTTTGAATGGCAATTCCCACGATTCTTTTTGATTTAGCTTCTGCTTCTTCTTTTGTTTCTTCTTCGATTCTTCTTAGTACTTTAGAGAAGTCTACGCGAGCTTCTTCTTCCATTGCGCGAAGTAGTTCACTCTTAGCTTCTTCTTTTGTCATTTGAGCAACCTGAGCAAGGCGATCAGAGAACTCATCTTGTTTCTTTTTAAGTTTAGTTGCTTCTTCTTCGTGAAGTTTTTTAGAAACTTCAAAAGCGATTTCTTTTTCTTTTAAAACTTTTACTTCTTTGTCGTGCTCTTCGATTTTGCGGTCAAGAGTCGCGTCTTTTTTAGCTAATTCGCGCTCTTGGTTTTTAATTTCGTTAGTACGGTTGTTGATTTCGCGGTCTGATTTTTCTTTTTCTTCACGCGCGATCTCTTTTGCTTCCTGACGGGCTTTGTACTTGATTTCATCAGCAGACTTCTTCGCCTTTTCGATGATATCGTTTCCTTTGCCTTCTTTTTCTTTGATATCTTTTTGAACTTGGGCGTTCTTTACCACGTAGCCAATCACGGCTCCGATTACGGCAAACAGAACAGCTGCCAAGATTACCGAAATATTCATATATGAGACTCCTTCTAGCTCTATCGATTGGTTATATATACTTCCTGGTCAGTGACCACGAAATCCATTTTTATGTCATGTGCTTCAGTTGGGATGTCATTTTCCATCTGCATCTCAAAAGCGACTCCGATCTTAATCACCGGATGCGACTCGAGATACCTGTCGTAAAACCCTTTCCCACGGCCCAACCTTTCGCCCTTTGTTCCAAAGCCTAGACCTGGAATCAAAAGCACCTGAGGTTCTACAACCTGAGCCTGTGCTTTAGGCCCAAAGATTGTCACCCCAAAATCCTGACTTTCAACAAGCTCAGAGAGGGTTGCCTTTTTAAAAAGCATCACACCTGATTCGAAGGCGGGGTAAGCCGTCAGTTTATGAAAACTCTCATCAAGAGATGTGAACCATTTTGGTTCGCGCTCGATGGGAGCATAAACTCCAATAACTAAATTTTTTTGAATAACGCCAAGGTCGTTTAAGAGCTGGCGGAGATTTGAAGACAACTTCTGACTTAACTTAAGTTGCTCTGACTCATTCAGGACTCCGAGTTTTTGCTTAAGCGCTAATCGAAGTTCTGTTTTCGTTCCCAAATAAACTCTTAACGGGTTGTGGGAGAAACCTCTTCGATATACTGAAGGGCATCGACTGCGGTTAAACGCAGTTGAGTGATATTTTCGCGGTACTCTTTTTCCAGGGCCAACTTCTCACCTGCAAATTGAAGTGCAAGCAGGACTGCCACCTGGTGAGGTGCCAACTGCGGTGATTGCTTAAATATATCTTGAGCCGAAGAATTGACAAATCCGACAATATCACTAGGACTAACACCAACAAGTCTCTCATCTTTTTTGAGCTTGATTTTGTAGCCTAGTACTTCAAATACTTCTTGAATTTCTCTTTCGTTATTCATTGTATTAAGAGTAAACGATAGAGAAATTTTCGTCAAACAAAATGCCTTGCGTATAAGAGTGAAAACCCTCTTATTTCCCTGAGTTTGGCTTTAGTTTCCAAGAAGAGCATTCAAGTAGTCATCCACATTGAAGACATCTAAATCCTCAGCTGTTTCCCCTACTCCAATGTAAGCAATTGGAAGTTTTAACTGAGAGACAAGAGTCACAGCACTTCCGGCCTTCGAAGAGCCATCGCATTTAGTGAAAATCAGGCCAGTTAAGTCTAGAGTCTTATGGAACTCCTCTGCTTGACGAAGAGCATTTTGACCAGTGATTGCATCAATCACCAATAGAATTTGATGAGGAGCTGTAGGATCAAGTTTCTTTAAAACGTTTTTACTCTTAGCAAGCTCGTCCATCAGGTTTTCTTTCGTATGAAGTCGCCCTGCTGTGTCGAGAATACAGTAATCAGCATTCACATTCATAGCAGCTTGAAGAGCGTCATAACCAACTCCCGATGGGTTAGCCCCTTCTTTAGCCCTAATCATCGTAGCTCCTGCACGGTCACACCAAACCTGTAACTGATCGACAGCAGCAGCTCTGAATGTATCGCAGGCCCCAACAACAACACTCGCCCCTTGAGCGCGAAGTTTTGTCGCGAGCTTTCCAATCGTCGTTGTTTTTCCGGCACCATTAACACCGACAACCATAATGACTTTTGTTTTACCTGATTCGTTTTTATTAAAAGTATAAAGTGAGCGATCAACTGTTTCCTGAATCGGCTTCATTTTGTCTTTCAGGAAATTAAACAAGAAAGACTTGAAGCTGTTTTCATCCAACTCGCCTTCTTTGGTTTTCTTTTTTACCTCTTCAATCAGCTCTGAAACAGTGGCCGTTCCAATATCCGCGCTATAAAGAAGCTCTTCGATTGATTCGATGGCATCGTCATCTAGTTTTGGGCCAGAGAATAGTCCTGATAGTTTTCCCCACACTTCCTGGCGAGAGCGGCTCAAACCAAGTTTCAACCTATCGCTGAATGAAATTTCTTTTTTCGGGGCCGGTGCCGGAGTCGGCGCAGGTGTTGGAGCTGGAGTTGTTTCAGCTTGAGCAACTGGAGCTTTTTCTTCGGCCGGAGCTTTCGTTGTCAGCGTAGGAGTTTCTTCTTTTTTTGGCAGTTCAGGAGTTTTTGGTTTTTTCTTAAAAACTAAAAATGCAAGAGCGATAACCAAGAGCCCGACGACAACGTATAACCAATCCATTAAAAATCCTGTGCTTAATTAAAAATTCGAGAGTGCTCAAGATAAATGAAGAGACCCTTTTTTTCAACTTGCATAGCAGAGGATTTGTCATATATAAGTCCTTAATATGCGTAAAGTTAAACTGGCCGCTCAATTTCAAATCCTTTGGGCGATAAGACAATTTTTTATCCAAAGAAATTTTGTGGACGTTTTACCTCCTCCGATGGTGCAAAACCCAGGAATGGAGACTCACATACACCCTTTTCAGGTGGCCCATGTACGCACGCAGTCTTTAAGTCCTTGGTACCTAAACACTTCGCCAGAATTCCACATGAAAGAGCTTCTTTCGCTGGGATTTGAAAATATTTTTACTCTTGGTTACTCATTTCGTGATGAACCCAATGCTCCCAACCACCGCCCGCAGTTTTTAATGTTGGAGTGGTATAGAACCGGAGCTCACTACACGAAAATCATGGAAGATTGTGAAGAGCTTTTTAAATTCACACTAAATTCTCTCAATGAAAAAAATCTTCCGGTTGATCAAACACTTTTAAACGCCAAATTTGAGCGCGCGACTATCCAGGAACTTTTTTTGGATATGTTAAACGTAGATATCCTGAACTTTCTTGAGACGAAAGATTTAAAAGAATTGATTGAGAAAAATTTCAAAGATGTTCCTCTTCCTGTTCAGGGTGAAGAACTCTCTTGGGATGATTATTACTTTCTGCTTTTCTTAAATAAGATTGAGCCACATCTAGCTCATTATCCATATTTGCTTTTATATGAATTCCCAAATCACTTAAGTGCTCTTTCAACTTTAAAACCTGAAGACCAAAGAGTGTGTGAGCGTTTTGAAATTTATTCAAAAGGCGTCGAGCTTTGCAATTGTTTTAATGAGCTTCGCGATCTCAAGATTCAAAAAGAAAGATTTCATTTCCAGGCAAAAGAAAAAGAGAAGCTCTATGGCTATAAACTTCCCGAGCCGCAAGTGCTTTACCAGGCGATGGAAAGAGGTCTCCCGGTTTCCAGTGGAATTGCATTGGGAGTTGAGCGTTTATTAAAAATCCTGACTGATATTGAAAACCCGTTTTGGGAATAATTACATCATCGAATTAAACGCTGAGTGAATTTTGATGATAAGTTCAGACTTAATATGCTGAAGTGGCACTTTGCCTGCCCATGCTTTGTGCTCAAGAGCTGAAGTCTTTTTACGAAGCGGGTTTGACCAGATTTGTGGGAATCTTGTCGCTAAGTCTGATGACATAATGGCATACCATCTCTCTAAACCATCGCGGTCGTCACCGAAAGCATCGGCAACTTCCAAGGCCTTTTCAGTCACCAGTCTCTTTAAAGTAAAGACACTCATTCCTTCAAAGCTTTTCTTAACAACTTTTTTTCCAAAATATTTATCATAGAAATAAACAGCAAAATCAGCGGTTGCATTTTTAACTGGTTTATCCCAGTTTTCCATTCCAGCATAAGTTGAATCAAGAACCAGTGAACGGTAAACACCCTCACGCGTTCCCCCTTGAGAAAGAACGTTCAGGAATTTTCCAAGTTCATCATCATTTGGTTTCTCTTGTCTGGTTGCTTCGTAAAGTTCTTTGATATAGGCATAGTTGAATTTCTCTTCAACTTCCGGCTTTAAAATAACTTTATCTTGTTTCTTATTGTAAACAGCAGTCGAGCGAGCGTCGTCCACGATTTTGGGGATCGCTGGCATTGGCACTTCGTCTTTTGGAATAGCTTTATCGGCGCCGATTAACTTAACAGTCCACTCTTCTCCCAGAACCTTCATTAAGGTCGGGCGCATTTTCTCAACGAACGATTTCTCTTGAACCACTTTTTGCTCTTGGGCATATAGAATGTGAATTGATAATGCCAAAACAAAAATCACAGCTAATCTCAAGAAATCCTCCCATTGAGTATTGGATGAATCCAGTTTAACTGCGATTTTAATATTTAATAGATGGAAATTTAGTTCTTTGTGTTTCGGTAAAGAATTAACTGCTCTTTTAGCAGGGAAAGTTTCTGTTCTGTTAGTGGAAGAATTTTATCAACTAATTCAGGGTTCTTTTTCCACTCATCGCTCATCAATTCCAGCGCACTTAAAAGTGAGGATAGTGTTGAGTTGATATCGTGAGTAAGTACGGCCTTTGATTCATCAAGATTGGACACGGGCCCCTCCTTGAGTTTTGATATTTGTCATAATTCGATAAAATGAATTATTAGAAAGCTTCAGGTCTCCCAAAGTCTTTCTCACTCGATCGTTATTTTCGGCCAGTACCTTTTCAACGATTTCGGCCTCTAATTTTTCCAGAAAATTGGCCAGTCCCATTTCCTTGACGGCAGCGATATCAATCTTTTCTTTTAAAGCATCTGACGGTTTTATCAAAAGGCCTGCAAGGTCTGCTTTTTCAATGATCCCTTTGTCGCTACTTCGTAAAATCTCGATCACTTTCTGTAGCTCGCGCACATTGCCCGGCCATGAGTGACTGAAGAGCTCTTCTTTGGCCTCAGCTGAAAGAACAATCCTTCTCTTATTCTGTTTTAAAAAATGGGCCACTAAATTCCCCAAGTCATTCTTTCTCTCTCTAAGAGGTTTAAGAATAATATTGAAGCCTTCCAGGCGGAAAAGAAAGTCTTCGCGAAACTCACCATTTTTCACTTTCGTCTTCAGGTCTTCGCAAGTGGCGCTAATTAACCTGAAATGACTTTTTACCGGTCTTTCCGAACCAACCGGATAAAACGTTTTTTCTTCAATCGCTTTAAGTAATTTTTTTTGTAGGTTCAGAGGAAGAGTGGCAATCTCATCGAGGAATAAAATCCCTCCATCGGCCAGTTCCATCAATCCTTTTTTCGTTTTAATCGCACCAGTAAAGGCACCTTTTTCATGTCCAAAAAGTTCTGACTCAATCAAGCTTTCTGAAATTTCTGAACAGTTCAAATGAATAAAAGGTTTTTCACTTCCCACTAGCTCATGAATGTATTTCGCAAGAAACGTTTTTCCCGTTCCTGTCTCTCCGGTAATGAGAACCGGATGCTCTCCGTACACAGCTTGCTCAATAAGCTTTAGCTGCGCCTCAGTCTCCGGGTCATTAGTCATCAATGTATTCTTTAATTTCCCTAGAAGATCTGATTGTGAATTTTTATATTTTGAAAGAACAGACTCAATTGCTTGCTTCGTAAATGGCTTGGATAGAAAATCGCGACAACCCAAGAGGTAAGCCTCTTCAATAATGCTCTCTTCTTCTCTTCCACTTAAAACGACAGTGTGAATATTTTTACTTTTTAACTTTTTGATGATTTCAAAACCGGCCAGTTTGGTTTCCAGGTCCAGGTCGACAAAGGCCAAGTCAAATGATCGGGCATCCAAAAGGGCCAGGGCATCCGAAGCTTTTTCCGCTTCAGTGACCTTGTGTGAGAGCTCCAAACGACTCTTTAAACTGAGTCTTGAAAGGAGATCGTCTTCGACTAAAAGGATATCTAGTTTAGTATTCATGTAGGCATAATAGATAGATTTTGTGTAGGGTTCAATAACTCTTCAAAAAGGCTATAAAAATTCCCTACTGCCCACTTTTAGACCCAATTAAATTGTTGATTTCTTAAGTCAAGTTTCAATAAAGGACTGATTTCATTTTGTTTTCCATCATTCCTAAATATTTATCCGATTTTCACGATAATAGAAGTATGAAAACGTTAAAAACTACACTCACGCTTTCCCTATTTACCACTCTACTTTTGACTGGTTGTATGCCCGACAGCTTGACCAAGTTTAAAAAGGATCCGCCGAAAAAAGCGGAAGTCGCGACGGAGGAGCCACCTACGATTGTGGATAGCAGTGGTAACACGTTTGACGTTAGCACGTTAGTTGATCCAACGACATTTCAATATTCAGACGAAGTTAATAATGCGCTTGTCACATCTCTCAATGCAAAGCTTGGTGATAAAGTGCAACTTAGTGCAGAGTTTGATGGGAGTGTTGGAGAAGCATCAAAAGTTAAGTCAGTAATGAGAGGGTGTACAATTACACCAGCCCTTCCTTCTGGATTAACTCTCGATACAACAAAATCAGAAACAGGTTGTTCAATCACCGGGTATCCACTAACCATTTCAACAGATTCATTAAATCCAGGTGCTCCTATTAACTATACAATCACAATGAGCTACCTGAGCAATACAGGAACTGTCAAAACGATTTCGACGACTCTGACAATGGGAGTTTACACGCCTCCTGGTCAGTTCGAATACTTACAAAATGAAAAAATTCTTTTAAAGGTGGCTCCACTATCTGGCTCACTTAACACGGTTACAACTAACGCGGACGTGGATTCAACTTATGTACGTAACGGGTTTATTACAACTGCTCTTGGGACAACTGGTGTTATTAAATACATTGACCCTGATAACTTTAAACTTGGAGTTATTAAACTTATCCCTATTCGAGTAAACAACTTTGCCTTACTAGGCCTTCCGGCCGATGAGTACCCTGGACTACTGACTCCTCGATTTATCAGTGCTGCTGGAGGGAAATCTGCAAAAGTGATTCGTGCTGTTGCTGCAACTAGTACGATTTATGTTGAAATGATTTCATCAAAATATTTTACAGCTGGCGATGTTCTTGACGACACTAAAACATTTGTTGCTTCAACTGGAGCTACTGTTGCAAATGTAGATCTGACATCAGGATTAAAAAAAGGATCTTCATCTGTTTTAGATATTGATAACAACGTTCAATATTTCCTGAGCGTAATGCAAGGATCTCAAATTTCACGCGTATACGAGGTTGCTAAAACTTTCGGTACAGATATGCCGAGGCTAACTTTCTCTACAATTGCCGCTACAGGGGTCATGACTTCTGCAAATGGCGTGAAATACACTGTTGCACCAGCACTTCCTAATGGTTTGTTCCTGAACGAAGATACTGGAGAAATCACCGGTGCTTTCGTTGACACTTTAGACCCTGCCTTCTTTACAATCAAGGCAACGAACCCATTGGGCGTGACAAGCACTGATATCGGATTGAGCTCAATTAAAGCACCTCTTGACTTAAGTTATACAAACAGACAACTAGTTGCTGTTAAGAGCACTACGAAGTTCATTGAAAGTGAAACAATTCTGCAGCCAATTGTTGCTCCAAGTACCACAAGTATTTCGGGACAAATTATCCGCAAATATGACAGAGGGAGCGGAACTGATGAAAACCGTTATAAACTTGCGATTGACGCTTCTAGCGGCTACTTCTCTGCTGGTGCAAGCTTAGATAGTGGGAACTTTTTCTATAGTGAGAAGTCATTTATCCCAGTTTCTGCAATTGCTCCTTCAGCTTCAACGCTATCAACTGTGCCTATCAATGTTAACTACAACCTGGCCATCACAGTTGGTACATCTGCACCTTTCACTATTGGCGGCTATGTCTCTACTCCACAAGGTGCTTTAGGAAAAGTTGTTGCGATTGAAGGAACTACTCTATTTGTTCAAAACTTAACCCCAGGAACATCACCAACATTCGTTGCTTTCCAGGAAAGAAATGGTGGTGTAGCAAATTCAATTGATAATGCTGCAACTTATGCTGCTGCTGAAACAACGATCACTCAAATTGAAGCTGGTACTTTGACTGTTACAATGAGTTCAATTGCTGGTACTCCTGATTTCACAGCTGGGCAGGATATTACATCGTCAGGTAAACTGGCTGCGTACATCTTTGACTCAAATCAGACTGACCCAACTATCCCGGTAGACCCAACAATTGTTAGTTTAAGTAACGTTTCAAGACGTCCAGATTCAGTTCCTTTCCTAAGAAATGCCCAGACAGTTTATGACAATGAAAATGAAACTGGTGCTAACACTGGTGTCATTACTAACGTAGCAAACCAAAACGTTTATATTGCAGAAACAGGAAAGTATCTTGAAATCAGAGCTAACCTGACAGAAGGAAACAGCTTAACATATAGTGTGTCCCCAGCTCTTCCTACTGGACTTTCATTAAATAAGGCCACAGGTTTAATCAGTGGTACACCAACTGTTAGAACGTCTTTAAAAACATTCGTTTTAACGGCAACGAACTTGATTGGTAAATCATCATACATCATTCAACTGGAAGTTCGTGATTATTTTAAAATTGCTGATTCTTCAGGAGCAACAACTTTCCAGCTGCATAAGTACGGTAAGAATATGCAGGCGCGTGGTTGTAAAATCAACGCCAACGATATTCTTGAAGCCCGCGGAATGCTGGATGTAAGATGTTTTCTTGATGCTGAAGAAGAAGAACTTCACAATACTGACTTAAAGTTCACTTCATCATCAGGTGCAGGAGTGTGTGAGTTCATTCAAGTAGAGCCGTATAACTTCCAGCAATGGGCACCGCTTGAAACACCTGCAACAAAAAGATTGGTTACAACAAGTGGATGTGCTGCTGGATCAGGTGCAGGTCTTCCAGGTTCAGAGACAGGTACATGGGTAAATTACACTCCAACAAATGAATCTGACTGTGATGGTAACTACACTAGCGAAAGTGGTCCAAATTGTGACGAAGGTAGATTCACAGTGATTAACTATGTTGGAAGTAGCTCTGACCCGACAAACGCTCCGACGGCATGTGATGTTCTTACTCCCGAGTCACCAAGAGTCGTAACTTGTGGTGGTAAAAAAGTAAGCTGTCTCAATGGTCCAGTAACTGATATTTTATCTGCAACTGAACTTGAGCAAGGATATCGCTCACTAATTTACTCTACATCGTCAGGAGCAACTGTAAACAATACGTTTAAGAGTCCATACTCTAAACTGTTATACACAAACTTAAGAGTGGCGAACTCTTCAGTAAAAAATAACTGTACTGCGACGAATTCTGATGCTGATTTATGGGAAAATTTAGCAAGATCAACGGCGGCGACTGCTGCTCCATATGGAAAAACACAACCATTCTACACATTCAATTGTCTTGATGGTGCAAAAGATATCAAGGCAAGAATCAGACTGATTGTGCGTGACTGGAACAAAACATTTAAGGTTAACTCTGCGATCGACTTCGATCTGCCAGGGGCGCTGCCAAATGGTACTGCTTTAATGAACAATACCGATGTTGTTTTTGGTAAGAACAATAACGACTACTTTGACTGGGATGACGCTTACAATGGTGCGGCTGCCAGCTTCATAGGAACGTGTGCTGACCCAACAGGTGCAACTCCGTATCAGTATCCAGAAGGCGAACTATAAGCTCTTAGCTTAAAGACGTCACTCGACCAACTAAATCGTAATCCAACACTTCGGTGATCTCGACATGAACGAGATCACCGATTTCTACCTTACGGCCTGATAAATCGTTAATGATCACTTTTCCGTCGATGTCTGGAGCTTGTCCAAAGTGGCGGCCTTCGATTAGAAGTTCTGTTTCCTCGTGCTCCCCTTCGATCAGAACAGGGATAACCTTACCTAAGAACTCTCCGTTTAGCTCTCTTACGATCTCTCTTTGAGCTTCGTAAAGCCTGTCAAAGCGCTCTTCAATAACGTCCAGAGGGACTTTTGGTTGAAGTTTAAATGCAGGAGTCCCTTCTTCATCCGAGTATCTAAAAATACCAAGGTGGTTAAAGCGGGCCTTTTTGATTCCTTCTAGAAGTAATTCGAAATCCTCTTCAGTTTCCCCAGGGAAACCAACGATGATTGATGTTCTAAGAACGATTCCTGGAATGCGAGTTCTCAGGCGCTCAATTCTTTCATGGATTTTTTCACCTGTGATTTTTCTGTTCATACGCTTAAGCACGTTAGAAGAGAAATGCTGAACTGGCATATCGAGATATTTACAGATTTTTTCTGATGTCGCCATAATCTCGATAACTTCATCAGTAAGTTCATCCGGGTAGAAATAAAATAATCTTACCCAGTCAATACCCGAAACTTCTGTCAGACCTTTTAATAAGTGAGACAGTTTATTGTTTTCATCTAAGTCTACGCCATAGTCAGAAAGGTCCTGAGAGATGAGGTTGAGCTCTCGTACCCCTGTAGAAGCCAAATTCTTAGCTTCATTTACAAGCGACTCAACCGATCTCGATCTCAGTTTTCCTCTAAGCTTTGGAATAATACAGAAAGTACAATTCCTGTTGCAGCCTTCAGAAATTTTTAACCATGCCGTATAAAACGGCGAAGTATTTAAACGCGGGTCATATTCAGTGTGGATAAATTTTGGAATTTCCACGAATGATTTTTTTTCAAGTTTCCCTTCTTCCATCGCGCGAAGAAGAAGTGTGATTTTGTTGTACTCACCAGTTCCAATAATTAAATCAGCTTCAGGAATTTCTGCTTCTAGTTGCTGAGCGTATCGTTGTGCCATACATCCTGAAATAACCAGCGCCTTGCAACGCCCATTTTCTGGATCTTTAAAATCGGCCATATCTAAGATGGTATCAACTGATTCTTTTTTTGATGCTTCAATGAATGAACAAGTGTTAACGATGATGACTTCAGCGGCTTCTGGTGCGTCGGCAATTGAATAGCCATCTAGCCCCATGTATCCTAACATGACTTGTGAATCGACAAGGTTTTTTGAACAACCAAGCGAAGTAAAGAAAACCGTCTTATCATTGAAAAGTTTTGTTGATAATTCCACTGTGTACCTAACGTGTTTTTTAATTTAAAAAAGCTAGGACTAAATAGTACAAATTAGTTAAATAATCAAAGCTTAAAGGGCCCTATGAAAAAAATACTGCTTATCACTCTTCTCTTAACTGGCTGTTCTTCAAAGCCAATTAACCCTATTCCAGCACCGGGATATGCCCGTATGAGTGCCCTAAAAAGTGCTCTAACTGAGGGAAATAAGTCATTTGAGACCCAAAACGATGCTGAGGAACTGGCCCAGGAATACCTGAAGGCGATGAAGGCAGAGTCGGCAGGAGACACAAAGAGTGCCTGCAAACTTTTTAAGAACCTGGCGGAAAATGAGTCTTTCCCGCTCAATCAAACAGCTTTAGTGCACACTCTGAGCAACTGTTCGTATTCAGCTTCTGAACTAAGAAGCATCTGGGGCCAGACAGTAATTGCTAGCTATTTAAAAGAAGCTTACCTCGATTCATCACTAAAGCTTGCTGAAAAATACCAAATTGCTGAAGCTGCAGCGAATTTCTCATACGATCTGGTGGCCTTCAAACAAGTTCAATCTGAAAAAGTAAAACTGCTCCAAAACGCCATTAAACTGGCGCAAAAACTCAACCGCCCAGAACTTGAAGAGAAATTCTTTGTGAAACTCACAGAGGTCTCTCCGCTTTTTTCAAAGGACATCAACAGAGACAACATTTATTCTGTCGCCAAAGATTTTGAATCCAGCCGCGAGTTTGAAAAGGCACGCACCCTTTATCTGGAAATAATCAATGGAGAAGAATACTCTTTTGAAGAAAAGGTGAAAGCTTACAACTCATACCGTACATCTTTTAAAGTCGCACGCGACCTCAAAATGTTTATGGAAAAAACTGGCGAGATGGAGCTTTACTTAAGACAGCTTCTCGATAACGACCCAGCGGATACAAAACTTCAGGAGGCCTGGGTTGATGCTAAAATCAATTACGCCCGCGCAGTCTGGACAGAGCACCTGAATGCAGAGGCCAGAATCATTTTGGAAGACGTGATCGAAAGAAAAATTGGAAACGCCAATCAAATGGCGACACTTTACTGGGTTTACGGCTCTCTTCACGTTGAAAGCAAAGAATTCCCGGAAGCTCTTGCGAAATACGAAAAAGCTTCAACCTACAAAGTCACAACTCTAGACCTGCAGGAGAATGTTCAGTGGGCGCTGGTGTGGAATAAGTATTTAACAAAAAGATACGAAGATATGATGAGCGATGTAGATCGTTTCGTAAAAAAATCATCTAACCCAAACTTTATCCACAAACTTAACTTCTGGAAGGCCCGTGCCCTTTATAAGCTAGGCCGTGAAGATGAAGGAAAGACTCTGTTTCAAACGACGGCCGCTAACGATGCTTTCGGCTACTACGGCCTGATCTCTTCGATGCAAACTCAAGAGCCACTAGCGCCCTTAGCACCAACAGAAATCATCAAAGACCCATTTGGGCATCTGATCCTGGATTGGCTAATTGCCGTTGATGAGAAGACTTTTTCAACTAAGGTCTTAAAGGAAATCAACTCGCAATTTAAAACGATCGCCGAAAGAGAAAGAGCGA
The DNA here is from genome assembly GCF_002872415.1 of Bacteriovorax stolpii. Classification (GTDB taxonomy): domain Bacteria; phylum Bdellovibrionota; class Bacteriovoracia; order Bacteriovoracales; family Bacteriovoracaceae; genus Bacteriovorax; species Bacteriovorax stolpii. The sequence continues at coordinate 3,500,138 of NZ_CP025704.1, forward strand.
TGTCACTTTATGCTCTGACTGGATGGTATCAAGGGGGAATGGTTCAAATTTATAATTTCCCCATGAAAATGAGAGATGAACTGACAAAAAAATATATTTCGGTAGTATTCCCTATTCCTTATGAAAATATTTTTGCTCGTTACTCACAAAAATATAAAGTGCCAGAGGCCCTACCGTTTGCCATTACCAGACAAGAGTCTGCTTTTAATCCAAACGTACGCTCATGGGCAGATGCTTTTGGATTAATGCAAATGATCCCAGAAAAAGCTGTAGAGCTCTCAAAAAAATACCATATTCCTTATAAAGACTTTAACGACCTTTATAAACCTGAACCAAATGTAGAGATGGGAACAGCGCTCCTGTCTGAATTACACGCGCTATTTAAAGGAAAATTCGCCCAAAACGTGGCCGCCTACAACGCCAGTACTGAAGTGATTGCAGTATGGGAAAGAGAGAGATTTAACGGGGATTATTTAGAGTTTATCGAAATGATTCCTTATGAAGAAACCAGAAACTATATCAAGCTTGTTTTTAGAAACTATATGACTTACAAGCGCGTTTTAAAGAACGAAGAAGTCCTGATTCCTGAGGACTTCTTCGCAAAACCATTTAATTAACTTTTTTAGTATTGGCCGGCGGAACGAAATTAAATCTGTCGGCCCCTGGCCCCTGGTTCACTTTTAAATCCACAAATTTAAGTTTTGATCTTTTTCCATCAGGGAAGACCAACTCAATTGTATCGACGTCTTCAAACTTCTGGCTGCCCTTTGTCTTGAAATAAATCACCGATTCTTTAATTCCCAGCTCTTTACTAGTCTTCGCTTTAAAAACGATCGTTACCGGCTCGCCCTTTTTCACGTCATAAAGATCGTTGCTCACCAATCCATTCTTTAGAGAATCAAAGAATCTGATATAGATATTTGACCCTTCTTTAGAAGTGGCTTCAGTCACCTCACCTTGCTCACCCTCAATAAAAGGAGCGCGGTAGTACCATGACTTCGATCCGTTACTTACAAAGATCACAGTGCTTGGTGTATTGGTTTCAAAACGAATTTGCCCTGGGTACTTATACTCGATGGCCCCTTGCCCTCTTTTTGTTTTACCTTTAAGAGTGCTGGTATATTCCTGCTCAAATTTTGAGGTAAATGATTGCGGTAAAAAGTCAGCAAAGCTCGCTGAACTAAAAAGCGCAAGGCCCGCTAACAATCCGATATTTTTCATAACGTAATCTCCAAATTAATCTCTTCTCCTCTAATCATGCCGTAAAAGAAATCAAAGCTCAATTCCTGTCGCGGTCAAAATGACACTGATTTGGCAAAACAATATGTAAGGTCGTGTAAAAATCTCACAGTCCTGGCCTTATGGTTGACTTGAATCCTGCTTCTTTCTATATAGGTGACGGATTTATCACCAAGAGGAGAATTTATGAAACAACTTATGCTGGCCCTGGGACTTCTAAGTGCCTTTAATGCTTTTGCTTCAACTGTTGATGGATACTCACTTCCAATCACAGGTATTCAAACTGAAGAAAACTTCACTTTAAATGCTGTTCAAACAAGAACTGAGTACAGAAATGAAACTGTTGCTAGAACATGTTTTAGAACTGTATTCGATGGATACCAGACAGTTTGCCGTCAAGAACCAGAAACTTATTGTTATGAAGATCATATGTCTCGCAGAATTTGTAGCACTAGATATGTGAACCGTTGCTCTTCTGAAGCACGCTACAGACAAGAAGCTTACACTTGTTACCAGACAATCTCTGTTCCATACGAAGTTCCTAGCAACAACGTTAAAGCTAACGTAAAAGTTAAAGTAACAAACACTCCAGGTGTTCTTGCTCCTCACAATTCATGTAACCTGAACTCTACTCTTGAAGGTTCTTCTTTTAGAGTAAACGCAAGCTGTTCTGAGTTCATCGTTCTTGCAAAACAATCTGCAGACGAATCACGCGTTGGTGATACAGTTATCCAAAACCGCGTTCTTGACCTGACTCTTATTGATGCTAAAAAATTAACTGCACCAGTAAAAGGTGGAATCGGTGAAATGAGATTAGAAGGACAAACTCTTGTTCTAAGAACTGGAGACCTGACTAAGAACTCTAACTTCTCTCTAAAACTTTTCGTAGAAAGAAGAAAACTTCTTGGAAGCGATGACACACTTATTAACCGCAACCTTGCACCAAGTGAATACTCTTTCGAAAAAACAGGTGAGGACTTTGGTTTAGTAAAAATCAACCTTTCTAGCCTTGTTGGTGGAATCAATACAAAGAAAAAGCACGTTATCAGAGTTAACCTAAACGTAGCTGCTGATTTAACTGGTGCACTTAACACATCTCTTCCTTCGCTTTCTGCTGAAGAATCAATTACTGTAAACGACTAAGACTTTATAACAGTCAGGAGATCAAATCTCCTGACTGCCTTTATCAACTACTTTTATCTCTTTGACTCAAATCCCTCCTGCCCATAAAATTGAGGCATGAACAAAAGCGCAATTGTAAACCCAAAGATCGTGGAAGATTACACTATTAAATACCTCGTTGGTGTTGATGGTGGCGGAAGCGGAACAAGAATTATCGTCACTGATAAAAAACTCAAAATTTTGGCCAGTGCTCAAGGCGATCCTTCGGCCTTAGGACAGGGAATCGAAAAAGCATGGAGAGCAATCGTCGATACATTGGCGCGCGCTTTTCATTATGGAAGCATTCCTGTTCCTATGCTTTCTGAATGTGCCATTGGACTTGGTCTTTCAGGTGCTAATAATGTCATCTGGAAAAACGAATTCTATATGCGCAATCCGGGATTTAAAAACATCATCGTCGACACAGATGGCTTCACCACACTTCTAGGAGCACACGGTGGAAAGCCTGGCTCTATTGTCGCTGTCGGCACTGGAAGTGTCGGTATGGTGATGAATGATAAAAACGAACGCAAAGATGTTTCAGGCTGGGGATTTCCTTCTGGTGATGAGGCCAGCGGTGCCTGGCTTGGTCTGCGTGCCTGTGCCCTTACTCAAAAAACAATTGATGGCAGAAGAGCTGATTCAGCACTAAGTGATGCCGTTTTAAAATATTGTGGCAAAGAGCCTTCTCAGTTTTTAAACTGGCTTGGTAACGCTGGTCAAAATAGTTTTGCCCAACTTGCTCCTCTGGTGTTTCAGGCAGCTCCTCATGATCAGGATGCAAGAGAACTTCTCTTTACCGCTGGAAAAGAAATTGAACAAATGGCAAAAACTCTCGATCCAAATAATGAACTTCCCCTTTCAATATGTGGAAGACTCGGTGAAGCCTTAATCCCTTACTTGCCGGAAGCAACTAGAAAACGCAATCAGCCAGCTCTCGGCGATTCAACCATTGGTGCACTTCTTTTAATTGCTGAGGAAAGATAATGAAAACTATCAAGGCCAACATCGTTACTGAAAATGGTCTGACAGAGGCTCATCTTTCATACTCTGATAAAATTGAAAAAATTGAACTTAAATCTTCTCCCAATCCCACTCTTCCGAAGCTCGTTTCAGGTTTTATTGACCTGCATGTTCACGGTGGAGGCGGAGCTGATATCATGGAAGCCGGAGCTTCGGCCGAAACGATTTCTAAAACTCATGCACGTTTTGGGACAACTAGTTTTCTGGCAACAACGATGACTGCTCCTTTTAGCGACTTGGAAAAATCTTTTCTCGCTTTAAAAGAAAGTTTTCAAAATAAAAAGAAAAATCACGCCCGCATTCTTGGCGTGCACCTGGAAGGACCTTTTATCAGCGCTGATAAATTAGGTGCTCAACCTAACTTTACTCGCGAAGCAACTCTAAAAGAAATCAACCATCTCAATAGCATTGTTCCGATTAAAGTCATTACACTGGCACCAGAAGTTTTTAATCATCTGGATTTAATCCCTGAATTAAAAAAAATGGGAATCACAGTTCAGATCGGACACACCAATGGAACTTATGAACAAGGTGTAACGGCACTTAATCAAGGTGCAAAAAGCTTCACCCACCTCTTTAATGCCATGTCGAGTTTTCATCATAGGGCACCTGGAATGGCGGGAGCTGCTCTTGCGCATGCTGAGTACGCTGAACTTATCCCAGATTTAGAACACGTTCATCCAGGAGCTATTAAAGTCGCTCTAAAAACCATTCCCAATCTTTATTTCGTCACAGACTCTACGGCGGCAACCGGGATGCCAGATGGCGATTACAAACTTGGAAGCCATACCGTTCACAAATGCCTGGGCGGAGTAAGACTTGCTGACGGCACACTTGCAGGAAGCGCTCTCACAATGGATCTGGCCTACAGAAACCTTTTAAGCATTGGTTTAACAGAAGCTCAGATCACTAAAAAACTTTCTGCCATTCCAGCAGAAGTCATCAACATCAATAACCGCGGACAAATTAAGGTCGGCCACTTTGCCGACTTTGTTTTACTAGATAAAGAAAACCGCATCAGTACTGTTATCATCGAAGGAGATGAATGTGATTTCTAAAATGCGCACAGAGGCTCTTGAAGCCGCTGCTGTTGTCGAGAGACAATTCAAAGAAAATACGGGCCTATTAAATCACATCACTGAAGAGCTTAGACGCCTTGACCCTTACTCTATCGTCAGTATTGCACGCGGAAGCTCTGATCATGCCGCTCAGTACTTAAACTACCTGGCCATGGCCAAGCTTGGAAAACTTCCAACATCACTTTCAATGTCAATTCTAACTCTTTATCAAACTCAACTTGATGTAAGTAAGTCTGTGGGGATCGCCATCTCGCAATCAGGACAAAGCCCTGATGTGGTAAATCCTCTTAAGTATTTTTCAGAACACGCTCCAGCAAGTGTGGCACTGGTAAATGATATTACCTCTCCTCTGGCAAGCTCTGCCAAGTGGACGGTTCCTCTTCATGCTGGTGCAGAAAAGTCGGTTGCCGCGACAAAGAGCTTCATCGCTTCTCTGTCAGCTTCAGCTCACTTAGTTGCTAGCTGGAAAAAAGACCAGGATCTCCTTGAAGGACTAAAAGCACTTCCCGAAGACTTAAAAACAGCACAGGCCTGCGATTGGACTTCAGCGATTCCAGCTTTAAAAGATGCCAAGAGAATCATGGTTGTTGGAAGAGGCTTTGGCCTTTCTCTGGCGCTGGAAGCTTCATTGAAATTTAAAGAAACTTGTTCAATTCAAGCGGAAGCTTTTAGTGCCGCTGAAATCAAACACGGACCTCAGGCCTTAATTGAACATGGATACCCGTTGATTGTTTTTGCCAATAGAGGACCTGCTCTTCATAGCATGCTTGATTTGGCCGCAGATATGAAAGCAAGAGGGGCCAATGTCATTTTAGCCGCACCATCATTTGTAAAAGAGAAGAGTTTAACGATTCATTCGGTGAAGTCAGAAGACCTAGATATCCTAAGTGCAGCTCAGTCATTTTATTTAATGATTGAAGAACTATCGAGAAGCCTTGGCCTCAATCCAGATGAACCAAGACACCTCTCGAAAGTCACTAAGACAAATTAATTTTTGATTTCAATGGTTTTCATGTCGGTAGAAGTGTAGTCGCTTTTGCCGGCAGAAACTCTTTCAGCAGCAAAATAAATCTGATACTTCCCATTCTTAACATTTCCAGTCCTAAAACCTTGGCGCATTTTCTCATTCCAATTCTGAGTGTTGCTTCTATAAACCACTTCACCATTTAGATTGCTGACTACAAAATTAATACTCTTTGGTGGAATTCCAGTTGAACCTGTATTAACAATCAGCGAAAGTTCAATTCTTCCTTGAAGAGGTTTTGATAAATCAATCAAGTCCTCTCCCCAGGCAATCGTTACTTCTGAAGGTTTATTGGCCACATAAACAGAAATAGGAATACTTCTTTGCCCTTCTGAGATGAGCGTTAGCTCATACTCTCCATCTTGAAGCCCTTTAGTATCAAGAGAGCAGACAGAGTTTTCCATACTGCAGTTTTCAACCAGGATATTTTGTTGAGCTGACTTAAGTTCAATTTGAGCTGGTGTTTCGGCCGCATTGGTATAAGCAAATGACGTTTTACCGTGGATAAAATCCCCAGTCTTCAAATCATTGAAGGCCAATTTTCTTGATGTCTCTCCAACTTCATATTTCCAGGTTAAGTTAGCAATCCCCGATGGGTCACTATAAGAAATCCAGGCATACCCACTTTCTCCCCATTCCTCACCCCAAGAGTTTTTAATCAGCCACGCTTTCTTTTCATCATCAAATCCAACCAGCGCCACTGCGTGACCTCCGGCCTTTTTTGAAGTTGTCGCTTTATAGATTCCTCCTTTGTAATAAAGAAAATCTTCACGCGCATTCATTGTTGTTAAAAGCGGACCTCTTTTTAAGGCCTCTTTAACTTTTTTATCGCTACCACCAAAACGCGTGCTTGGTGTTGAGCTCGAGGCGATTTTAATCACGCGTTCACTTTGGTTTTCACAGTAGTTTTCCAGGCACTGCTCGTTTTTCCCGATGGCCCCTAACTTATAAGGAGCACATGCTAAATCAACAGTCCCACCAGTTTTAAGCTGGTATGTTGCCCATTCAGGTAGCCACCCGATTGAACAACTTCCCTGACCGCAGTCAAAAAGCATCTGTTGAGAGAACTGTGGTTTTAACCACGAAAGTTTATTGTCGATATTGTACTGACCTTCTAAAACGGCAACAGAAGCAAAAGCAACACATGATCCGCAATTACCTTGATTGCTTACAGGTGAAAGCCAGTTTTGTCCGTCGACACTTCTCCAGTCCCATTTTTCTTTTACTACATTTTCAGTGTAAGTAAGAGTTCCTTCCGGTGTGATTAGTTTATTTCCAAAAAGTTTGCTTCTTCCTTGCGTATCTAATTTTGAGACCCAGGTTTCACCTCTCGTCCAGGCAAAGCTCGAAGTGCTTGCGACCAGAAGAGATAGAAGTAAAATTGATTTCATAAATACCTGACCATTTTATTAAGTTTAAAATTCATTCTTAACTAAATGATCGCATAAATATTTTTAAAAATTTTAGACAAATTATTACATTGAAACAAAAAAGGCTCCCGAAGGAGCCTTTTTAAATTAAGCGTATGGATCAAAGTTGTTTTCAAGATTGTTGAGACTGAATTCTTTATCAACGTAAAAAGGTGAATACACCACTTCCAAAATCAATTTATCCGGGCCCGAGAAAAGAACGGAGTAATAATGGTTATCACCTGATGGACCTGAGCTTTTTACAGTTTCCATATTATTCTTCTGGATAATTTCACGATAAAAATCATCTACGATTTCTTTTGTTTCAGCATAAAATGCCAGCTGTTTTGGAGAAGCAGGTTTTGACTCCATCGCCACCGGATAAAGGATAATTTTCATAGTCCCATCAGTATAAGTCGTGTGGTCAATACGGCTGACGATTTTTTCCCAGCCCAGGCTCAAAAGAACAGAGTCGTAAAAACGCACGCTCTCTTTGTAATTTGAAACAGCAAGGTCCAAGTGGGCCATCTTTACTCTCTTTACTCCCCACTGCCATTTTGGCTTCTCACCATAGCGGAAACAAATCATTGTCAGGCCCATTAAAAGAATAGGTACTGATGCCCAGGCATAAAAATACTGAGTGCTTCTTTCCACTTCCAGTGCTTTTAAAGTCAGACGGATTGCAATCGGAATGACAACCACTAGAAGAGTGACAAACCATCCTTCCCAAGTGATTGGAGTCCACCCCCATCCGTAAGTTTTTCTTCTAAACCAAAGTTTATTTTTTCTCATTGCTCTTATCTCTTAATCAGGCTGTCATGAATTCCAAAATAGAATTCGCGTTTAGTGTTGTATGAATTTAGATAAACTCTTCCGCCTTGAATAGAGACGTAAGCACTATCATTGAAATAACGATTTAAACGAGCTGCCGCACTTCCTTTAAGTTTGAAGACTTGAACTTCACCTACTTTCAGGAAAGAGTTCATTGGGATATTGAAAGTACACGATCCATAGATTTCGTTAGCGTGATTTCTTAAAGCATCGCACTCCATATTGAAACCTTCCTGATCGATATATTTTCTTTGCTCAGTCCCCTTCATGGAAGCCCAAAGCTCTCCGGCCTCAAAAGGAGTGATCAGACCATCGTCGGCCACACTAATGGAAAGGACATTTAAATCTTTAATTAAAACAGCTGAAAAATCAGTCTGGGCATACAAACCAGAGGAAAAAACAACTGCTGCTGCGAGGATCAACTTTTTCATTCCACAACCTTGGTATTTTTGCGGGCCTTGCCATCATGGGGCCCTAATGTTTGTTTCGGACAATCATCCCAGAAATCGCCACGAGCTTTTCTTTTTTCGTTGGCATCGGGGTTAATGGGGTAAATGATCTTGTTTTCTTTTTTCGGTCTTTCACCACCAACTAATAATAATACATTTTTGTCTGTGTTATTCAAAAAAGTGTGAGCAATTCCAGTACCCGCGGGAAACGCTACAAAATCTCCAGGCGCCAATGGATGTAAGACTCCGTTGATCCAGACGTCAGGATGCCCCTCAAGCACGAAGGCAAACTCCTCTTCTGCACTTTCTGCATGAGGCCATGACGTCCTTCGTCCCGGATGGATTAGTTCAATATGAATACCAATTTTCTGCAGGCCCAATAATTTTCCCACCGGGGCCCCAATGCTCATCAACTCGGAATCTCCTTCATAATGAGAATCGTCAGCGCCAAAAAGATCTTTGTAGTTTCCGATGAAGGATGGACGTTCCATAACTCTCCACTATTCCTAAAAAAAAGGGCCTCCGAAGAGGCCCTTTAAGGTTTGTACTTTCTTTAGTGTAACTGAACCGAAACGGCCTTTGAAACCCCTGGCTCTTGCATTGTAACACCGTAAAGAGTGTCATTAAGCTCCATAGTCTTCTTATTGTGAGTAATAAGAATAAACTGAGAGTCACTGCTCATTTCTCTTAGAAGCTCGTTGAAACGTCCAACGTTAGCATCATCAAGAGGAGCATCAACCTCATCCAGAAGACAGAATGGAGACGGTTTAACAAGGAAGATAGAGAATACTAAACTTACCGCTGTCATTGCCTTCTCACCACCTGACATCAGGTTGATGTTCTGCATTTTCTTACCAGGTGGTTGCGCCACGATTTCGATTCCACATTCCGGATCATCAACATTTCCAACGATACGTAGATCGGCTGATCCACCACCGAAGATAATCGGGAATACTTTTTGGAAGCGCGACTGAACTTCTTCAAAAGCAGTATTGAAACGTGCTTTCGATTTTTCATCAATGTGAGCAATCGCTTTTTGAAGATCATCAAGTGATGACTTAAGTTCAGTCTCCTGAATCTTTAAGAAATCAGCACGAAGCTTCTGACGATCGTAATCTTCAATGGCCTGCCAGTTAATATCACCTAGGCGACCAAACTCCTGTCTGTAGTTTTTAAGTTTCTCAGAACACTCTTTAAGATCTTGTCCGTAACGGCGTACGAATTCAAAATCTTTTCTTTCGATTTCTTTAAGACCTTCTTCTGTTTCCATCCAGTACATAGAGTTAACATCTTTAAGATCTGTGTAGTCGCTTTCTTCGTATGAAAGGAATTTACCAAGAACATCGCGAAGATCGATCTGGTATTTCTCGAAAATGTTTCTTGTGTTTTGCTCTTCTTCAATAATGTATTGAGAAAGCTTAACTTCAAACTCAGTGATCTCTCTTTGGTTCTTGTTGATCTTTGAAGAGATTTCCTTAACTTCATCTTCTCTGTCTTTCATTGAAAGAAGAAGTTGTCCAAGGCTGTCTTTTAGAAGATTCAGGACGTCTTCTTTGTCGCTTAGAACTGTTGATGTTTCTTTGTTAGAAGCTTCAAGGTTTTCAAGCTCAAGAATGATCTGATCAATTTCTGTATTGTAAGTTTCAACTAAAGTCTTGTTAGACTCCAGACGTTGAGTTAAACGCTCGATCTGACCATTTAAATCTTCAATCTGAGAGTTTAAGCTCTTAAGAGTTGATTCAAAAGATTTTGCTTCAACTTGCTTTTGAAGAAGAGTTGATCTCTCCTCTTCGTAAGAAGATCTTTGGATTTCAACTTCTTCTTGCAGCTCTTCAAAACGAGCTGTTTTTTCTTCCAGAACTGAATGGAACTCTTCTTTTTTACGAGAAAGTTTTTCTTCAGATTCGATCATATCCAGACGAGATTTTGAAATCTCATTCTTTCTGTTTTTTAGAATTTCAAGACGAGTGAACCCTGATTCAAAGCTTGCTAGCTTGGCATCCAGTGCAGACTTCTTAGCTGCGTGCTGAGCACGTGCTTCTGCCGCCTGATCGCGAAGAGCATCGAACTCTCCCTTAGCGATTTCTAGCGCTTCTCTCTCTGTGTTTGCACGAACTTCAAGTTCAGCGACTTCTTTTTGAAGATCGGCCACCACAACTTTAAGCTCGGCGATTGTATTGTTTCTTGCAACGAAACCTTGAGCTTCATCTGTACCAGTCTGGATAGAAACTAGTTTTGCCCCTTGAAGGTTCGCAAGTTTTCTTTCTCCACTCAGGTCTGTGATCGCTTTAAAGCGGATCTCGGCCGAAAGTGAGTTCATCACGTCAGTTGGAAGAGTTGCCGCAATAAAGTATCCATCAAGGAAAGATGACATTTTGTTTTTTAGAGCTGCATCCATTTCCAGGATATCAGCTAAAGCTACCAGGTCATCTCCTAGAGAAAGTTTTAGACGAGACACAGTTTCAGCTGAAAGCTTATCTGCGTTTGTCATTTTTAAGTAATCAAGATTTTTTGAGTTCGCTTCAATCCATGTAAACAGGTCGCTGTCAGCGTCAGCTGTTGCTACCAGAGTTTCCATGAATTCAGCTAGAAGCGTTTGAGTCGCTTTTGTGTATTTCTCATCACACTTAATCAGTGTTCCAAGAAGTGAGAAGCCTTCAGCATGGTCCTTTAGGAATGCTGAAATACCATCTTTTTTCCCTTCAAGAGAACGATTGATTTCAATTAAAGACTGAAGCTTAGAATCAGTCTGGATTAGTGTTTTTGATTTTGCCGTGAAGTTCTGCTCCAACTCTCTTACTTGAGCACTATTAGCGTCAATTGTCGAACGTAGAGTCGTTTCTTTTTCTTTTAGCTCTGTTGCTGTTTTTTCAGCAGTTGCTACCGCTTCTCTTTCAGCTACGATCTGAGTGTTAACTCCAGAATATTGAGCTTCAAGAGCTTCAATTTCTTTTGTTAAGTCTTGAAGTTGATTTGAGTACTCTTCAAGGCGAGATGTATTTCTGAAAAGCTCCTGGTCAATTTTATTGAATGAATCTTTTTCAGCTTCGATTTCATCACGAAGATCATTGAAGCTCTGAGTTTTGAATTCAAGCTCTTCTTTTAGGTGCTCTACTCTTTCTTCAAGAAGAGCGAAGTCGTTGTCTTCTTCACCTTTTTTCTCCCAAGCTTCAAGTTCAGCTTGAAGTTGAGATAATTTTTCAAGACGACCAGCTAATTCATGATTAACTGATTCAATTTCTTTTTCGCGAGTTTCAATCAGCTTTTCTTTTTCTGATTGAGTTTTGCATAGGTAAACTAAGCGCTCTTCAGCTGCTGCAAGCTCTTTTGAAATAACGTTGTATTCTTTTTGTAGCTCTTCGATTTTTTCTGTTTCTTCATCTTTTCTAAAACGCTCTTCTTCAAGACCGATTTCCAGAACTGATTTTCTCGCAGAAAGGTTTTCAATTTCTTCAGCACGAGCATCAACGATCGTCTTTCCTTCTTTGTAGTTTTTAAGAAGGTCGAACTCTTTATGAGAATGAACAATTAAATCGTAACGTTGAACTTTTTCTTTAAGATCGCGAGCACGCTCAGCTTTTTCAGCCTGCTTCTCAAGCGCTTTAAGGTTCTTTTCAATTTCTTGTTGGAGATCGTTTAGACGAGCAAGGTTTTGCTCTGTCGCTTCGATTTTCTTAAGGGACTCTTTCTTTCTCACTTTGAATTTCGTGATCCCCGCAACCTCTTCGATCATTACACGACGCTCTTCTGGTTTTTGGTTTACCAGTCGGTGGATTTCTCCTTGAGCGATAATCGAGTATGACTTTGCCCCAGCTCCTGTATCCATGAAAACTTCCTGGATATCGCGAAGACGACAAGGCATATCGTTGATACGGTATTCTGTTTCACCGTTTCTATAAAGTTTTCTTGTTAACTGAATTTCAGTTGGCGAAGAAACCTGGTTACCAATGTGAATGTGTTTTCCATCATCATTTTCAAGAACAAGAGAAACTTCGGCAAATGATGCTGGAGTGTATTTTGATGACCCGGCAAAGATAACGTCTTTCATTGTCGAACCACGTAAGTGCTTTGCAGACTGCTCACCCATTACCCAGAAAAGGGCGTCAACGACGTTTGATTTACCGCAGCCGTTTGGCCCAACGATACCAGTAATTCCTTCGTCGAAATGAATGACCTGACGGTCTTTAAATGATTTAAAACCTTGGAGAATTAGTCTCTTTAACTTCACAGGCGTAATCCTTTGCTGTGTGTTGTTATGTGTGTAGCGATTAATGTGTCATAAAACACTTGTTTAGTACACGACAAAAACGGTGAATTAAGACAATGTAAGATGTCCATTTTCAGAGGGAAAATGATGAATTTTTGAGCAGAAGACGTGCTGCAACTTCTGGGCTTTTATTGGGCCTTTTGGACACCTAGCAATAGAGGCTTTCCATTTCCTAGTTTCGCTGCGATTTTATCTCCTTCTTTTAAGACCCCAACCCCCTCTGGAGTCCCAGTGAAAATCAGGTCTCCTTCCGAAAGTGTAAACACGGAAGATAAGTAACTTACAAGCGCAGGAATAGAGAAAATCATGTTTTCTGAGGTTCCTCTTTGGCGGATTTCTCCGTTTACTTCCAATGAAAAAGTGAGGTTTTTAAGCTCTGACTCATGGCCGGAAAAAGCGCTAAATTCCCCAATGGCCGCAAAAGTGTCGAAGCCTTTAGCGATACTCCATGGAAGAGATTTTTCCTTCGCTTTATCCTGCAGGTCGCGTGCGGTGAAATCAAGACCTATTCCCAGGTGAGAAATATGTTTAGATGCTTCGGAGACCGGGATATCTTTCCCTCCCTTCCCAATGACCAGGACGATTTCCACCTCGTGGTCAACGCGGTTTGAAGTCTTTGGCAGAATCAGGTTTTCCCCGCCGTAGCAGATAGACGATGTAGGTTTAATAAACACAACCGGTGAAGCTGGCACTGGGTTATTTAATTCTTTGGCGTGTTCGGCATAGTTTCTGCCAATGCAAAAAATGTTGTTAACTTCGAAGCTCGTTCCGGGGATTTTTTTACGTGACATAAGTAACCTTGGTTAATTTAAATATAAGCAGAAAGCCATCTTGAAAACTGATCAGGTGGAAGTGCTCCTGAAATTCTCTGGACCTCTTTTCCATTCTTAAAAACAATCAATGTGGGGATTCCACGAATGTTAAGCTGAGAGGAAACATCAGGGAAATTTTCTGTATTTACTTTGGCAAAAACCACTCTTCCCGCAAACTCTTCAGACGCTTTTTCATAGGTTGGAGCAAAAGCTCTACACGGGCCACACCATGGCGCCCAGTAATCGACAACGACGGGTAATGTTGACTGAGAAATCAATTTTCCCATGCCGATACTATCGACTTCCGAAACATGATGATGAAATAAAAGAGGGTTTCCGCATTTGCCACAAACAGCTTTCGCCGTTTTAATTTTTTCACTGCTGACCTTGTTGGTCGCATGACATTTTTGACAATTAGTATAGGTAAAAGCTGACATAAAACATCTCACTGAAAAGAGGTTTGCCTTCAGCTATTTTAATGAAAAGAAACGTCCCCGCCAAATGTCTTTTTGACTTGATGAAAAGGAATTGCCAGACTGATTATGAGCGACAATAAAAGAAATCCCGCACCTAAATACCCGACACTTCCCAGGTAATTAACGGACGCGAAACTGCCTATCAAAGCACCTGAGCCAATACCAATGTTGAAGATTCCTGAATAAAGTGAGACTGCGACATCCTGGGCCTCTGGAGCTGAAGAAACAATTGCCGTTTGAAAAACGAGTCCCATGACTGACATCGAGGCCCCCCAGAAAAGAGCAAGAGCGGCCAGAGCGACAATTGAAAATGTAAGTAGATTCCACAGAAGTAAACTGATTCCCATAATCGCCAAAGCAATCAAGAGAGGTTTTCTTAGAGAAGAAGCGAGTGCTCTTCCTCCAATAAGACTTCCAATAATTCCCGAGCAACCAAACACAAAAAGAATGAAAACAATATTGTTTGGAGTGTAATGCCCAATGGTTCTTAAATACGGTTTGATATAGGTGAATGCTGTAAAATGTCCGGTGATAGAGATTGCTGTCACTAGGTAGATAAGAACAATAACTTTGTTTTTAAAAAGGCCTGGAACACTTTTAAAGTTCCCTGAGTTTTGGCTTTTGAGGTTAGGAAAAGTTTTATAAAGACTACACAAAACAATCAGGGCCCCAATGCCAATTGAACCAAAGGCCCAACGCCATCCAAAGATTTGTCCAATAGAGGTTCCCAGTGGAATTCCCAAAATACTTCCTAAAGTTGTCGTAGTTGAAACAAGAGCGAGTGATTGTGTTTCTTTTCCCGGAGGGGCCACTCTTACAGCGAGAGGAATTGTGATCGACCAGAAAATAGAGTGCAAGAGAGCAACGACAACACGTGAGAGCATGAGCACTGGAAAGTTAGTGGCATTCATAGCAATCACATGGGCCAGAATAAATAAAACAAGAAGAGTGAGAAGAAGTTTTCTGCGGTTAAACTTTGCACTCCATACCGTCATCGGAAGTGACATCGTCGCTACGATCCAGGCGTAGATGGTCATCATCAACCCAATGAAAGCTTCATTTTTTTGGATTCCTTCTGCTATTTCAGGAAGAAGACCTACGGGAATAAATTCCGTCGTAACGAAAATAAATCCAGCAAAACCCAAACCTAGTGAAGGCAGCCATTGTTTTAAAGATTGTTGATTAGTCATAAAGAAAAAAAGAGATTTCTAAATGGTCGGAGCGAGAGGATTCGAACCTCCGACCCTCTGCTCCCAAAGCAGATGCGCTACCAAACTGCGCTACGCTCCGACGTTTAGAAAATCAAAAAAGATAGGCTCCATATATATGGCATGAAACATTAATTGGCAAAGATTTTTTCTAATTTCTTTGGGCCAGGAACTTCGAAAGCAAAGCCGAGGCGACCGCACGATGGGAGTTTTTCTGCTTCCATTCGTGTAGTTCCGCGACTGTAAGACCTTCTTCGGCCTTATCTGTCGGAATAAAAACCGGGTCATAACCAAAACCTGTTGAGCCTCGGTAGCTGTACCCGATACTGCCGTTGAGGCGGCCTTCAAAGTAAAAAATCTCTTTTTCGCTGAAGTACACACAAAGAACGCAGCTAAAGTAGGCTTCGCGCTCGCTCACCCCATCCATTTTTTTTAGCAGCAGCTCTGCGCGGTCACGGTCAGTGAGTCCAGGACCACCAAAACGGGCCGAATGAAGCCCTAATTCATTGGGCAGGCTTTGCACGTTAAGACCGGAA
The DNA here is from genome assembly GCF_002872415.1 of Bacteriovorax stolpii. Taxonomy (GTDB): domain Bacteria; phylum Bdellovibrionota; class Bacteriovoracia; order Bacteriovoracales; family Bacteriovoracaceae; genus Bacteriovorax; species Bacteriovorax stolpii. The sequence continues at coordinate 3,515,652 of NZ_CP025704.1, forward strand.
TCATCAGCGATCACCGGAACTTTAAACTTGTCGTAATATGCTTTTGCTTTAAGAAGAGCGTTCTCAAAATAAGTTGACCCATCTTCGGCCACATCTATTTTTTCAGGAGCGGCCTTCACCACTAAAATTTTTGGGTCAAAGAGTTCTGAGAACTCTTCTGCTTTATGGTCATTTCCTGAAGCGAGTAGTAATTCCATTAGGCTAAAATCTCATTTTGTTTTGCAAACACAGTCTTCAGTGATTCTTTGGCACAATCAATAAGCGCAAGCATTTGGTCGTGTGAAAAAGGTGCGCCTTCTGCTGTCCCCTGGATTTCAACGAATTTTCCAGAGCTCGTCATGACGATGTTCATATCTGTTTCACAGCTTGAGTCTTCTTCGTAGTTAAGATCAGCAATAGCTTTTCCTTCTTTATTGATCCCTACACTGATAGCTGCTAACTGATCAGTCAGTGGGCTTTCTTTGAGAAGCCCTTCAGCAATAAGTTTTTTCATTGCTAATGAAAGAGCAACGTAAGCTCCAGAGATAGATGTTGTTCTCGTCCCACCGTCTGCCACCATAACATCGCAGTCGATTTGAACAGTGCGCTCACCTAATTTTTTTAAATCGATAACTGATCTCAGTGATCTTCCGATTAATCTTTGGATTTCTTGAGTTCTTCCACTCGCTCCATTTCTTTCTCTCTTATTGCGAGAGTGTGTCGCAGAGGGAAGCATTGAGTATTCGGCAGTCAGCCATCCTTCCCCTTTTCCTTTTAAGAATGGAGGCACACCTTCATCTACAGTTACTGTCACGTAAACTTTAGTATTACCGCACTCGACAATAACTGATCCTTTGGCATAAGGGTTAGGATTTACAGTGTATTGAATTTTTCTTGGTTGTGTGCGGGAAATGAGGTTAGCAAAAGATGACATTATTTTTCCTTTGAGTTAGTTTTAGGTCACATTTTAAGCCGGAAAAAGACTAAATTACAATGTATCATACGCATTTTAATTCAATTCACTCCACTCAGATTTATCTGAAGGATAATCTCGTCGAGCTTCAAAGTCACGACAGCGAAATCCTTATCAGTGCCAGTGAACAAACTCTTGGAATTGGACGCAAAGGAAGCCAATGGGATTCCTATACAAACGCTATTGCCATGAGTTTCACCATGAAACCAAATCTGGTTCCGACACTCACTCCAATTGAAATCGGTGTACTCACTTCAGAATTTTTAAAACAAGAATACGGTGTTTCTATTTTTCTGAAATGGCCCAATGATCTTTTAACTGCTGAAGGAAAAAAATGCGGTGGAATCCTTGCTCAGTATATCGACAGTGAAACTGTGATTGCGGGCCTGGGATTAAACCTTGGTTCACTTCCTTCAACAGAGGCCCCCGGACATTACAAACATGGGCTGGGCAACGTTTCTGACTTAAAACTTTCTGAAGAAGATAAAAAAACAATCCCAGCGAAACTCTACTCTTATATTTTAAAAAACCGCGTTCAAACAGCTCAAGAGATGCAAGTGCGTTTTCTTCAAGCGTGTTTTCATATCGGCCACATGGTCGACATTGACGATGATGGATTTAACTTCGAAGGAAAATTCATGGGCATCGGACAAAACGGTGAAGCCCTCGTTGAAATCAACGGCAACGTAAAAGCGTTCCTATCCAGCTCACTTAAAATCCTAGGCAAGGCCTAGTGCTGAACTGAATCCGAAATTTCTTTGATTTCTTTGCGAATCAGGTTTTCTGCCAGGTCTGGAATGACTTCCCATGCAACCTTCTCTGCATTTTGACGGCAGAACTCTCTAACCATTTCTTCGATCATTGGACGCAGAGAGATTTTTAGTTTTTCAACTAATTCATCTTGATCCATGTGAATGATTGTGTCGCCACCATTTGGTGACTCAACAACTTTTGAAGCAGCTTTTGCTTCGCTCTCTTTAAAGTTCTGAACAGTTTCCGTAAGGTCTGCTGTCACTTCATCAAGATTTGTTGAAAGAATGTCGGCGTATTCTTCAGCTTTGACCGGAACCACTTCATCAACGGCCCAGAAAGCTTCAGCTGAAATCTCATCATCGATTTCAGTTAATAAATTGCGGTTTAAATCTTCAGGTACTTCAAATGATGGGTCTGTTTCATCTTCATCAAATACACTTTCTTCCTGCACGAAGCTTGAAGAGGTTTGTAGTCTTTCAAGAACATGTCTGTCTTCCGGAGTTTCTTCAATAACTGGTGGGAAAGATTTCTGAAATTTTTCTTCCAGGCTATTAGATGCGGCAAATCCCCAGCCCTCGATTTCACTCGAAAGTGGATCTAAACTTGTTGCTTCTGTTTGTCCGTACGCTGGTTCAGTCGGCTCTTCGTCTTTTGCTGACATCTTTGGAGCATCAACTGTCCAAAGATCCAGGTCATCTGATTTTTCCGAAGCTTCTTCTTGTTTTGCTTCTACGACTGGGGCCGGAGTTGGTCTAACTCCTTCAAGCAGATCGCGGCACTTCTTGATGAACTTGCTGCTTTCAAACGGCTTTACGATTTTGTCTGAGATCCCGCACGAAGCAAACTGTCCTTCATCAATTGTGTCGAATGTCCCAAGCATAACGATGATCGCTGCTCCAGGCATAACATTGTTGATTTGTTTTGAAAGCTCGTAACCTGATCTTGAATCTGAGAGATTGAAATCTAAAAGGATAAGATCGAAATGATTTGATTGAATTTTTCTAAACAGTTCTTCTTCATTCATACACTCAACAAGCTCGTATCCACTGTTTGCCAGTGTAATACCGATAACTTTTTGAATCGTTAAACTGTCGTCTGCAACCAAAACTCTTGATGTCATATTCATCCTCTTATGTAACTATTCTCAACTAAATCAGCTTGTTAAGCAACTTATTTTGAGAACGTTAACCAACTAATTCACTCGCGTATTAAAACTGAAGAATTATTGCTGATTGATTATCGAGATTTCCGCGGTCATTGGATAAGCGAAACAGTTCTTTGATGGCTTCCATTTCACTTTCTAAGTTCTTTTCAATTGTATATTTAATCTCATCTGCGCTTAAACGCGAGTAAGCTCCGTCAGTCAGTAGAACCACCAAATCCCCTTCCGTCACTTTTAATTCGCGAACGCTATAATGAAGATCTTCAAAAAGACCAATCCCACTCATAGGCACTGAATGAAGATGAGATTGAAAAGTGTCTCGGCTTAAGCTCGACAAAGAGTCCGGCAGAACTTCAACCGTTAAGTGACCTTTGCGGTATAAGTAAGCTACGCAGTTACCTGTTGAAACCAAAGTTAAAATATTTTCGGCCAAGGCAGCGGCAATCACCGAAGCGCCTCCGCGATTGTCCATGCTCTTTTGTTCATTGTCGCGATTAACGTTTTGGTGGGCCGTATGAAAAGCATTGATCAGGGCATTGCCTTCAATAAGATATTTGTGGCTATAGAAAAAAGGCAACGTCGCTTCCGGGTCAATAGCAATTTTTGTGTAGGACCTCTTTAAGCTGTCTCTCACCATCATCGCTACTCGGTCACCGATATTTGATCCGCCAAATCCATCGACCACCATAAAAAGATTATTCACCAGATCAGCTTCCACCAAATCTTCATTAAGATTTAAATGTGGTCCTTGATGTGTCTGCATGCCATAACTTTTTAATTCAATCATAGTCTATTCCAGATAATCTTTAAGTTTTTCCGTCGCTTTTTTATAGTAATCGCTATCCACAGGAGAAATTTGCTGAACTTCCTGGAACTTCTCTTTGGCATCCTGGAATAAACTCAACGATTCAGCAATAATCGCTTCACGGTAAATCTTTCTTGCTCTGGTTGCCAACTGCTCCCTAATATCTCCAACCTGATTAAGAGCTTCTGAGTTTGAAGGCTCGATTCTAAGAATCTGCTGATAAACTTCGTAAGCACCTTTTAAGTCCTGTCCTTCAAGTAGTGATTTTGCCTTCCCAATCAATGGAGCGACAGCTGAGTTCAACTCATCTTTTGACTTCTTTAGCATTTCTGTTGCTTCAGTTGTCAAATCGTCATCCATATCTTTAATGCGCAGGAAATCTTCCAGCTTATTAATGGCCTTGAACCATTCATTTTGTAAGAAAAGAGTGCGCGCTGGTTTTAGTTTTTCAACTTTGTCATCACGGTCTTTTTTCTTCTGGGCCTCTTCCAGTTCTTTTCTTTGTTTTTCTCTCTGCCAGTCATCCAGCTCCATCTTCATCTTTGAGACTTCAAAGTTCTCTGGGTCAAGCTGAGTAATTTCATTAAAGGTTGATGTCGCTAAATCCACTCTTCTGTCTTTAGTGTATTCGCGGGCCTTTTCTAATAGAGCTGTGACTTTCGCTTTTTTCTCTGCTGCTGCAAGCTTGGCCTGTCTTTCTTTTTCGGCCTCTTCAATTTTCCCTAACCCTTCTTTTGAAAGAGCGATAAGTGATTGAAGGTTTGAGTTAAAGTTGGGGTCAACTGCCGCAACTTTCTGTAACTCAGTTAAAGCTTCACGGTAACGACCTTCCTGGAAGTGAGACTTTCCAATCTCATATTGTGCAGAAAGCGCGCGCTTTTGTTCTTCAGATAAATTCTTCTGTGATACTTTAGTCACTGGACTATTAATTGATTTTTTGGCCGGAGCCTTTTTCGTCTGCTTAACTGGAGCCGTTGTTTCTTCATCTCCAAACAAAAACCAGGCAGCCGCAAGTGCGACAATAATATAGAGGGCTTTCTTTCTCTTCTGCTCATCTTTTAAAATGCGCTTAATAATTGATTTTTCTTCAGGCTCAGCAGAAACAGCTTCACCTAAAGCATCGAGCTGCTCGCCTTCTTCCAGCTCCTCTTCAACAACCTCTTCAACTTCAACCGTTTGATTTTCATCAACGGCCATCAGGGTTGCACTTTCTTCTTTTAAGAATTCCGATCTGATCTTAACAGTGAAAGTTACACCACCAATAACGAATTCATCGTTGTGGCTTAACATGACCTTGTTGATGCGGTCACCTTTATGAAGAGTACCGTTAGAAGAGTTTAAATCTTCGAGACTCAACATAATATTATTTTTAGTAATAACGGCATGAACAGTTGAAACTTCTGAATCATTTAAAACGATCTGACACTTACTTGGATCGCGTCCGATAAATGTCTTTTCGTTTTCAATAATGTAGCGGTCGTAAGGTGCGGTGTCTCCGAAAAGTTCCAGGTAGACGGAAGCAAAAGTCTGGATAACTTTTGTACTTTCATCATCACTTCCACCGTCGATATTTTCCAACGAGTAAGACATGTTTTCGTCTTCTACCGGTGCTTCTCCTGAATCATTTTCTGCAATAACAAAATCAGCATCTGTCTCTTGAGAAGTAATCGTGCTGGCATCTTCAGAACGTGGAGTTCCACCTAATGATAAATCCAGATCATCTTCTGGTTGGTCCTGGAATTCAGACTCTTCTCCTGAAGACTCCACCATATCATCCAGCCCAATCTCTTTGGTAGAATCCTGGTCAAAATGAACTGATGAATCAACAGTATCCAACTGTTGGATATTTAAATCTGTAGCCGTAGCATTGGATTTTGCAGTTTTGGCAGGTGCCACAGGTGCTGGCGGTGTTTCTTTTTGCTCCACTGGAGCTGCCACCACTTTTTCTACTTTTTGTTCAACAACAGGAACTTCTTTTTGGGTTGTCACCCCAGTTGCCTCTGTCCCGTCACTTAAAACTGTCACACTGAAAGACTCAGCAGTGAAAACGTCACCTGTCTCCAGTTCATGTCTTTCAAAATCATCACCATTAATCTGGCAAGCATTATCCGGATTGGTTTTTTCAATAAACCATTTACCACTTTTATGAATGATGCGCGCATGTTCTCTCGAGATTTTCTTATCATCGAGAACAATATGGCAGTCTTTTGATCGTCCGATCAAAAAAATGGTTTCTGAATAATCATGTGCGAGAACATCTTTGCCTAAATCAATTTCCTGAATCGGCTGGTTTCTCTTCAAAACACTTAATTTCACCTTTCTCCATTCCTAGCGATGACTCGATTGCACTAATTTTTAACATCGCATTCTTATATCTTTCGTCGTTAGGATACTCTTTAATTAACTGAACAACTCCACAGAAAGAAACAACAGCTGCCTGGTATTTTTTAGAATCCTGCTCCTGTGTTCCTTTTTCAAAGTTCTTGGTGATTTCATCATCCAGTCTTTGTTTTGCTTTTGAAAGATAGAAACTCGCCTGTCCGTTCCCTGGACTTAAGAGAAGGGCAAGTCTAAATTCTTCCATCGCTCTAAAATAATTCCCTTCCCTGAATTCTCTTCTCCCACTATGGATTAAAGCTTCCAGTTTTTTCCTTGTATCCGGATCATCTTTACTGGTCTTAGGGGCCATTGTTTCATTAAAGATATCTGCATCCGGACTCTTATCCGTTTTAATCACACCCTTTGGTGTATTAGGAGTGTCGTTTCCTCCAAAGAGTACAAAAGCTAATGCAAGCAAAACAATCCCTATAACCATAAAACGGGTTTTACTGTTTACTTTTGTATCAGCAACCTTTTCGGTTTTAAATTCCTCTTCAAAGTTACCTTTGGGATTTCTTGCAGGAACTTTAACCTTCACACCTTTTTTAATTTCTTTAGCAATCGGTGAATCAGGTGTTGCTTCTGCCAGGATCATTTCTGCAGACTGGCTGACAACAAAGATATTGTATCTAAAAACAGTCTGCCCAATAACGACCTTCTCACCATCTACAAGCTTTTTTTGCTTAATCTTAGCATCGTTAACGATGACTCCGTTCTGCGCTCCTAAATCAGTAATTGTATAAGCGCCTTCGGCCAGCGCAAGCTCTGCGTGCTCTCTGGAAATCTTTGTATCAACAATCTGGATGTCAGCATTGTCACCGCGACCAATGATAATTCTTTTTCCTGTCAGGAAATAAGCATTACCTTTATTCGGTCCTGTCATACAGAGCAAACGGTGATGTGTCCCAACATCGCCAGGTGCTTTAAGCTCTGTAGTAATCTTAACGTTTGCTGCCATTAATTATCCAAAACAAAGGCAATATAAAAGCCTTTGGCAAATCCATCTTTCCCCATCAACGAGTTCACATAAATGTTGTATGGTTTTCCTTGCAGTTCATAATTTCCTTCCTGTGAAAGCCCCGAATTGTTGGCCGAGTTATCACACAATTCAATCAGCGTAGCTGCAAATCCACGCTCTTTGGTAATATCTAAAATATTCATTCCTTCTGACATTGACTGTCTAATACCGCAGACATCTTCAGCTGGAGTGTTAATTCTCACCAAGTTTTTGGCCGAGTTCAGGACAATGACTGGCCCCTGGGCCCCGCGCATGAATTCCAAAAGTGTATTAACGTAAGCGTCGTCACTTTCCAAATCGTCCGCACTAATATCGCTTTCATCACGCTGCAATTCACGTATGCGCTGTAATCCTGTATTAATGGCATTTCTCACCGGATTCATTTCTTCAAAAAGAAGTTTACTCTCTACACTTCTTCTGCGCCCGCGAAGACCTTCTTCAATTTGAATACGCAATTCTTCAATCGGCCTTAATGTTAAGTAGTACACAACTCCGAAGAATAAAATCCCTACAAGTAGTGATGTAACAACTGACTCAAGATAAAGTCTTGTGCTCTTTGAAGCTTCTGCTGTCAGTGTTGTTGGAGCAAAACGAATCGCAATGATCCCCACCGGTTCTTGTGTTCCTGTTTTTGGATCGTAAACGAAGATCTGCTTTCCAATCCCGATCTTCCCACCTTCAAGTGGAAGAATCCTCGCGTCCTTGATGTTTTTATTCTTTGGGTTTGAGAACCATTCTTTAATCTGAATAGAAACGGTATCGTTAGTATATTCATTCAAACGCGAAATAGGTCTTAGAACACGTCCATCTAAGTCGATTAGCTCATAAGACTCAACCCCGTCTTGTCCCGCTCCATCAAGGAAAGATGTATCAACGCGCTCCAGGGCCTTTTGTTCAAGGGCCTTCGTATTTGTACGACTGATCTCATCAGCATAGTGAGTTCCACGAATACGAATCTCATTCATCAGAACATTTTTTGAATCCTGAAGAACCGGGCCAATCGTCAAAGTGATCGTGACGAGAGCAAAGGCCGCCGTCATAATTGCTAAAAGAATACGCCATTCATACTCTTGGTTAATCCCGTGAAGTAGTGGCATGAACTTATACTTAAATAACCAGAAGATCTTTCCAACTAAGTTATCTGGAGGAGTTCCTCCGCTCAGAAGCTCATCTAAGCTTTCTTCACGCTCGCGCTGAACAGCAACTTTTTTCTTAACTACGACTTTCTTTTCCTGAACATAAACGAGCTGAAGAATAGAGTTCGGCAGACCGATTTTATCGCCGCTTTTGATGCTCGCCTTTTTGACAATTCTTCCATTTAAGAATGTACCGTTAGCACTTCCTAAATCGTTTACATAAATAACGTCATCAGCAACAGTCACTCCCATATGTTTTTTCGACACACCCTCAACAGGGAAATGAATATCGCACCCAGGATCTCTTCCCAGTACGTTTTCTCCGCTCTTTAGAACGAATTCCTGTCCTCTTAATTTTCCACCGACAACGACTAACTTATACATACTGCCTCTAGTTTTTCTCCCGGCTGAAGGCCTTTCTTCAATGTTCCTGCCTTCATCTCCAACACCTGGTAAGACCTAAAATAGATCCAGGTCATTCTCCAGGGACTTAAGTCATAAAGAACTTTTACGATATTAAAATTCTGATCAAGAAAAATAATGTCCAGCGAGTAACGCATAAAAAACGTATGAATCGAATTGCATGGCCTAATCAAAAAGCCATCACAGTCCGGAAGCTTCGCTGAAAACATCAATCCCTTCAATCTCGAAAAAAAACTCTCGGCGATCATCATCTTATTGCAAATGATTTCACCCGATTTCATTTTTAGTTTATAAAATTTATCTTCCAGCCAATGCCTCCATGACAATCGGAGCGAATACAACCATCAGAACCGACGGAACAATTAAAAAGAGCATTGGAAAAAGAATCTTTGTCGCCGCAGTTGCCCCGGCCTTTTCTACTTCTGAAGATTTTTTCTGTCTGATCTCAACCGAAAGCGCTTTTAAGATCGGCCCAATTGAAGCACCTACTGAGTCAGCGGCAATTAGAGTCGCCGCAAATGAAGAAATCTGAATCAAGTCAATTCTCCATGCCAGGTTTCTTAAAGCTTCAGCACGGCTCGCCCCGATTTTAATTTCTTTGATAAGAATCTCAAATTCTTCAGTCAAAGGGTTGGCCTTTGCTTTCTCAATAACTTTTGTCATCGCTGCAATAAAGTCCAGACCAGCTTCAACTGAAAGGGCCAGCATATCCACGCAAAATGGCATCGCACTGATAATGTCTTTTTGTCTTTGCTGAATCTTTCCTTTAATCCAGAAATCTGGGTAGAAGAAACCGATAAACGCAATGACTGGAATCAAGGTTAAAGGCCACGTTTCTTCCAGGAAAGTTCTCACCACCATAAAAAGAATCGGGAAACCAATAATCAAGAAGAGCTTAAAAGCAAAAAAATCTTCCGGTGTTAAAACACTGGTTAAGCCAGCTGCTGCAAGTTTTCTGCGGTATTTATCTTTGAATGTTTTTCTATTCTTCATTCCGGATACAATCGGACTGAAGTAACGTTTAAAGAAAGGACGTGAGTAACGAAGAACAACTCCATGGCGAGCGATATCGTCTAGTTGAGTTTTGTTATCATCTAGTTTTTCCTGGGCCTGGAACTGGTCTTCATCCTGGAAAATTGTTTTGGCGACCAAGAAAACAGCAAGTCCAATTAAAGCAAGAGCGGTATAATAAAGAAGAGATGCTCCTTCATATTCAAGCTTTCCGCTCAATTCTTTACAGGCGATTTTCTCTCCACCACCACAAGCGCGCTGAAGAGCTTCTTTCGCTTTTACCTGGCTGAGTTTTTCCTGATTTTCCGGAATAAGTTTCGCTGTTAGCTCTTTGAGTTTCGCCATCTCTTCATCAGAGATTTCATTGTCAAAATTCTCGAGTTTAATTTTTTTACGTTTCTCTTTTAGCTGATTAATTTCTTCGCGAGTCGCACGCTCTTCAATTGGATCGAGACGTTTATTTTGAAGATACCAATGTGCGACTTGATAACAGTTTGCAAACTGCTCTTTTTCACACGACTCATTATAAAGCTCAAATTTTTGATCTTGTGTAAGGTCGCTAAATTCAATCGCCTTCAAGTTGCCTGAACTAAATATGAACAGAAAAATTGAAAGTCCTATCAGGGCCCTGGTCATTCTATCTCCATCATAAGTTAATGATATCAGATAAAACAAAATCCTGAGCGATGCATTGGTGATGTGGAAATATTGTCCGGTAGTAACAGAGCCTTAAGCTCTGTTACTCTTTTCTGCGATCTTCTTTTTGAGGTCTTCAACAAAAAGCTGGTTTTGTTTGCGGTTGAATTTTTTCTCTAAGTCTGGAACATAAATCGGCTTATATTCAGTAAAGTAAGCTTTTTTAGCTTCACTGATTCTCGTTAAGCGATCAGCGAAGTCCGCTGCTTTAATTGTTTTGTCCTTTTGAGCTTTTTTCAGACCTTCAAGACCTAAAACAGCTTCCGACATGTCTCTATACTCGACTAAATCACTTCCGGCCCTAATGGCCATCATCGCCGCTTCACCAGTTCCACGGTGAGCAGTGATTGCTCCCATCTGCATATCATCTGAGAGGATCAATCCTTTATACTTCAATTCATTTCTTAAAATCGCGTGAGCTTTTGGAGAAAGTGAGCATGGAAGATCAGGGTCAATATCTTCAACAATAATATGTGCCATCATGATCATATCAACGCGCGCTTTAACTGCTTTGATGAATGGTTGAAGTTCTTCATTCCTAATTTCTTCTAAAGGTTTTTTAACAATTGGAAGATCGTAGTGAGAATCTTTTAATGTGTTTCCATGTCCCGGGAAGTGTTTTGCACAAGACATTAAATGATTAGTTTCAAATCCACGAATCATTGAAGAGATAAATTTCGAGACAGTTTCGTGATCTGTTCCGAATGCTCTATCCCAGATAACCTTGTTCTGGTCATTGTTCCAGATATCACAAACCGGTGCCAGGTTCAGGTTAATCCCACAGGCAAGTAGCTCTTCTGCCATGATTGTGGCCACTTCAAAAACAAGTTTTGGTGAATCAAGTTTGGCAATTTCCAGCATGGGAGGAAACTGAGTGAAGTGAGTTTTAAATCTGACGACTCTTCCACCTTCGTGGTCTGTGCAGATAAATAGAGGATACTCTTTTCTTAAAACCTGAATACTGTTAACTAACTCAGCAAGCTGAGCAGGTGATTCGTAGTTTTTAGAAAAAAGAATAACTCCACCGATATCTTCTTTTTCAATGAATTTCTTTTCTTCATCCGTCAGTGTTAAACCGCTTAATCCGGTAAAAACAAGTTGCCCAAGTTGATTCATAATTAACCTTTATTTGGATCGAGATAATCGCGAAGACCATCACCGAATAAATTTAAACCAATAATTAAACCTGCCATCGTCACTGATAAAATCATCGCGATGTGAGGTGCTTCTAATAAAACTGTTTTTGCGGCAGAAAGCATTGCTCCCCACGAGTAAGGGCTTCCCCCAAGACCTAAGAAACCAAGTGAAGCTTCACTGATGATAACACCACTGATTCCCAGAACCATGTTAACGATCATTACCGGTAAAATGGCCGGAATAATAATCGTAAAAAACATTCTCACTTCGCCAATTCCAATCGCACGCGCTCCTTCAACATAGGTAAGCGATAAAACCCTCTTTGCTTCACCGCGGGCAATCTTGGCATAACCTGGCCACCCGGTAATGATCATTGCAAAGATCAGACCTTTCATCGACTGACCCGTGACGGCCATAATCATGATCGCAATCAGAATGCTCGGAAAAATAAAAACTAAGTTAATCGCCAGGTCAAAACCAAGCTTAAACCAACTCGGTGCTTTCACGGCCATATACCCCATCAGGATTCCAATTGAAGCCGTGATGATTGTCACCAGCATTGAGAGAGTCAGCGAGTATGTTAATCCTGCCGAAAGAACTTCCAGTAGTGAGCGACCAAGTAAGTCTGCTCCTAAAACAAGCCCTTTAGTCATAGGCATTGCCAGCTCTTGCTTCATATCAAGCTCAGGAGTGTAAGGCTTTAGGAAAGTTCCCTTAATCGTGTATTTATAAACAAACCACGATAAGGCCCAAACAATATATAGAGAGAGAACTCCAAGTCCCAACTTCATTTCTTTAGTAAATTTTCTTTGTAGACTCATGGACTCTCCTAGCTCTGGGTTCTTGGATCCAACTTCTCGTTAACGAAATCGATAACGAAGTAGATCACCATGTAGGTTAAAGTTGAGTAGACAATCACGGCCTGGACGATTGGGTAATCGCGGTTTTGAATTCCATCAAAAAGGAGTGACCCCATTCCCGGAATATCAAAAATAGTTTCTGTAATCATTGTTCCGGCGATAACAACTGAAAGCTGAATTGAAACAACGTTTAGGATCGTTGGAAGACAAACCTTCAGAACACGAAGAAGAATGGCGACTTCATTAAGACCTTTTGATCTCGTTACCATAACCCATTGAGAGTGAACTTCTTCGAGGTATTTATTTCTCGTCACGCGCATAACAACTGCGCTTAGAGGAATAACTAAAGTCACGATTGGCAGGAACATATGTTTAAGTGTTCCCCATTCTGAAACAGGAAACCAGTTAAACTTAATTGAGAATAAAAGAACCATCAAAGGTGCTAGAGAGAAAATTGGAAATGAGAGAGCAAATAAAGAGATCAAACGGGAGAACTTATCAAAGCTTTTGTTCTTTTTATAACCGGCAAGAATCCCCAGGAAGATCCCAACGATCGCAGCAAGCGTGACTGAAATTGAGGCCAGCGTAATCGTTGGCTTCATTCTTTCTTTCAAAAGCTCTTTAACATCTTTGTTTCCAAAGATTGTTTTTCCCATATCTCCCTTAGTAAGCCCTATTAAGTAAGCCTTGTACTGAGCAGACATCGGCAGGTCCAGACCAAGCTGGCTTTTTAATTTCATGATTTCTTCTTGAGTCGCTTTTTGACCAAGGACCGTCTCAACAGGGTCTCCCGGAGACATACGGATGACAAAAAAGATTGTCGTCAGTGCAACGAAGATCGTCAGCACTGCGTACAGAATTTTTTCAATGAATCTACTCAAAACTTCCCCCGTCCTCTGCTGAAGTTTCTTTGGCGACCGATTTGCTCACCATCGAGATCCCCTGGCTAACCCAAAACATTTTAATCATGACGTCCTTATCATTTAAAATGTAGAAAATTGATTGCCCGGCAACTCTTAAATTAAATCTTCTCTCAGATTCTTTGGTTTTGCCATCATATTCAAGTACTGCTTCAGAAAAAAGCTCACTTGGAAAATCACTGAAGGTTTCATTGAGATAGGGGTAACCTTCCCAGATCACCAGCATCTTTGTGCTGCCGGATTTTTTATCAGAAGCTTTGGAAATAAAACCTGAAACCTTAGCACACTCGATGATCTGTGAGAAAAAGCACGGAAGCATCTTTGTACTAGGAAACTTGACTTGTTTTGTTCCATTCCACTGAGACTCAGGGCTGGTCATCTTAAGATCGATGGCCTTTTTTGCGGCGTTAATCTTAAGTTCAGACGCGTATTTCTTTCCGTCAAACCAGACGTTGTATTGGGAAATTTTTGGTCTCAATATGATATTTTTTTTCACTGACCCTAGAGTTGAGATGGCCACACTTTGCTCAAGGATTTTATCCTTCTGGCGATTGGGGATTTCCATCACTCGTTTCGTTGAAAAATTCTTATTGTCTTTATCGAGCCCGGCAGAAATACGGACATAGAACTCTCCGTTTTTATCCGTATAACTAAAGGCCCCATCTTCTGAAGGAAGTTTAGAAACCGCGCCTTTTTTCCCCATCCCACTACAGGAGATCAATGTCACCAGTAAAATAGGAAGGAGGTAAAAACTTTTATTCATTTTTTATAAACTCTTCAAACTCTTTTTGATAATCCACCAGGTCTACAGTAATACCTGAATGGTCTTCAATTTTTCTCTTTAAACTTGGGCTGGCCTTGAAAGTGATTCCGATTTTATACATCGGTACACCAGAGAACTGCGAATTGATATAATTGATCTTATAAACAATACTTGCTTCTTCCAGGTTAAAAACCTGCATTTCAAAATTTAAGACCAAAGAGAACTTTCCGTCGCCCAAAGCATCCAGAATATTTTCTTTCTCTTTTGTATTGGCAAAAAAGCTCAAGCCAGATGAAGAAAGGTCTTCTACGCGAAACCCCACCAAGTCTTCACTTTCACCCAGATGAAGATCAGAAGTCAGCGACTGGATTCTGTTTTTTTGAAGGTTATCAATCTCTGAGAAAAAATCGCGACTCTGTTGTTCCTTTTTATTAAAGAACACTACATTGGTAGCTGGATTCTTGGCGTACTTCAAATAAGCATAAACCTCATATACCGGGTAAGTCAGAAGCCTTTCACGACTTCTCTTTTCCACGCGGAAGCAATGCTCTTCAAGCTCCACCACCATCTGCATATTGTCTTCCTCTTGTTCAACCACTTTTCCTCTAAGGAAATAGTCGATGTCATTGATGGAAAAATTCAAACAAATGCGCTCTCCACTTAGTCTTAAATGGATGTTGCAATCGCTGATTGTCAGATAGGTTTTTCTTTGGCGGACATCAAACAGGAAAGCTTTCCCTTCGTAATAACGAGGGGCCGTTTTCCAGAAGATCACTCGGCTAGTCTCAGAAACTAAAAGAGCTATCTTGGCAGATAGCTCTTCTTGATTAAGTTTAATGAAGTTAATTTTTGCTCGCGACACTTGTCGCCTCTTAGCTAATTGTTACTTGTCTTAGAAGTTCAAGAGACTCTAGAACTTTTCCACACCCACGTACAACACAAGTTAAAGGATCTTCAGCGATTGAAACCGGAAGACCTGTCTTTTCCTTGATTAGAACGTCTAGGTTAGCCAGAAGAGCACCACCACCAGCAAGGATGATTCCGTTATCAACGATATCAGCGGCTAGTTCTGGCGGAGTTTTTTCAAGTGAAATTTTGATTGCTTCAACAACTTCAGAAACTGGATCTGCAAGAGCATCACGAATTTCATCAGATGTTACTTCGATAATTTTAGGAGCACCAGCAATCAGGTCGCGTCCTTTTACTTCGTAAGTTTTAACTTCATCATCAAATGGATAAGCGTTACCGATAGCAAGTTTGATTGCTTCAGCTGTTCTTTCCCCGATTAGAAGAGAATATTTTTTCTTAATGTATGAAGCGATTGCTTCATCGAATTTATCACCAGCAACGCGAACTGATTTAGAGTAAACGATACCTCCAAGCGAGATAACCGCAACTTCAGTCGTACCACCACCGATATCAACAATCATGTTTCCTGATGGTTCAGTGATTGGAAGACCTGCTCCGATAGCAGCTGCCATTGGTTCTTCAATTAGATAAACTTCGCGAGCCCCTGCTTGTTCAGCAGATTCTTTTACCGCTCTTTTTTCTACTTGTGTGATCCCGAACGGGATACAGATAACGATTCTTGGCTTAATCAGCTTTGAACCTGTAAGTGATTTTGTAATGAAGTATCTGATCATCGCTTGAGTAACTTCGAAGTCAGCGATAACCCCGTCTTTAACTGGTCTGATAGCTTTGATAGATCCAGGAGTTCTTCCCAACATATCTTTTGCTTCTTTACCAACAGCTAAAACT
Organism: Bacteriovorax stolpii; assembly: GCF_002872415.1. Classification (GTDB taxonomy): domain Bacteria; phylum Bdellovibrionota; class Bacteriovoracia; order Bacteriovoracales; family Bacteriovoracaceae; genus Bacteriovorax; species Bacteriovorax stolpii. The sequence goes on from NZ_CP025704.1 coordinate 3,531,425, forward strand.
CTACTTTGGCCTTTTGCACCCTGGTGAACTGCTACTACTGAAGGTTCGTTAACGATAATCCCTCTGTCTTTTGCATAAACCAATGTGTTAGCTGTCCCAAGGTCGATAGCTAAATCATTTGAAAACCAGTCTAAAGCTCTTTTAAACATTTTCCATATTCCTTAATTAGTTTTTACCATTGATAGTGACGGATAGCCTCTCCTCTCTCCGCAATGTCGGCCATAGCTTCAATACCAAGTTCGATGTGAACATCGGTAAATTTTCTAAAGACTGCTTTTGCTGACTGTTTAGTTTTAATTCCACCTTCTTTTAGTGGGCAGTCAGAGATGAGTAAAAGGGCTCCAATATTAACTTTACTTACAAAACAAGAAACGAAAAGAGCGGCAGTTTCCATCTCTACGGCCAGTACTCTTTCTTCTAATAAATTTAATTTGAATCTGTCGTCGAATTCCCAGAAACGGTAATCCGTCGAGTGAATTGTTCCTGTTCTGTATTCTAATCCGTGCTCTACCAGAATTTGTGAAACAAACTTCTGAACCTTGAACGTAGGAAGGGCCGGAACTTGCTCAGGTAAAAAGTGCTGAGTTACACCTTCTCCTCTCACTGATGCGATTGGAAGAACGAAATCTCCAACATCAAGAGAAGGGTGAACACCACCAGCTAAACCTAGGAATAGAACTGCTTTGGGTTCTACTACTGCCAGAAGCTCGCCGATTAAAGCGGCCATTGCTGAACCAACACCAAATTCAATAATCGTTACTTTTGCTTTCTTCGATGAAGAAGCCTTAAACGCTGAACCTTGAGTGTAGTGTGCATCTGGAAGAAGAGCATTGAAGCGCTCTACGTAGTAGTGAAAGTTCGTTAGAATAATCTGTTTTTGAAAGTCTTTGATTTCATGGCCAGTGTATCGCTCAAGCATGTCGCGAGCGATTTTCTTTTTGTCTTCATTTCCATGAATTCTTCTGTGGCGAAGTTTTTCTTTAAGATCACTGATCTCGTGAAGGACTTCACGTCTTTGCTGGCTGATAGTTGAATCTTCGTTCAGCGCAGTTTCAATACTTGTATCTAAGGCTGCTGCGATATCTTTTTCAGCTCTCGCCTTCACGGCCTTAACCGTCTTCTTTGTCGATTTAGCAGTTTTTTTGGCCTTTGCAGGCGATTTTTTTTGCACTGCTTTTTTTTGCGTGCTTTTTTTAACAACCATTGTTATTTTCCGAGTCCATTCTAATAAACTAAAATGTTTATAATAAAATTTATCATTTCACTTGGTTGGATACAACAATTAAATACTAGATTTCCCTTGTTGTTTTTAATAGACTATGACATCTGAAAATCAGCTTAATTAACCGACCAAAAAGGAAGAATAAAATGGGAATGGGAAGAAAATCTATCGCGCTAAAAATGAAAAGAAAAACAGCTCAAGCAAAGAAAAAAGCAAGAATCAAAAAGAAAATTGCAGCTGCTAAAAAATAGTTTTTCAGTGCCGATTACCTGATTATCCCAATCGGGTAATCGGCGCAAACTATTGATAAAACTTAATTTACTACAGCTTCAATTCCTTCTCTCTTAATTCTAAAAGTGCTCATATCCTTCATCCAGATATCATCCGAGAGTTTCCACGACCCACTTTCACTTTTTAAATTTTCCTTTTTAATGAGGGCTAAATCTAAATCTTGTCGCGTCTGATAAGAAGAGTCCGCCTCAATAACATCAAACAATATTCTTAATGAGTCATAGGCAATAGTTTCTACTATGTTTGGTTGCTTCTTAAATTTTTGGAAAAATTTCTGTGTAAATGGAGTCTCAGTTCCGCTGATTGGCTCATCCATGAAGTACACATTTCCGTAACGGTAACCTTCGTTCACCATCAACTCAGACCTCCAGCTTGGCACTCCTACGTAGTTTAAGTTGAAAGCATCAAAGTAATTGTAGTTTGGCAGGAGCTGCACCACTTCTCTTGGAAGGGCCGGAACAAATACCCAGTCAAAATCAATTTGTGGCTGAAGATTCTGCACGCGCTTAATGCTCTTTTTACTCTCCAGGTGAGCGATGTCGTTAACAATCGCCAGCTCTTCTTCGCGTTCACGATTAAACTTAATTCCCAGAATGTTTTTAACCGGGTCGCGGTAATCAGTTTGATTTGGATCGAAAGAAATAAGACCAGTCACGTCTAAATTGTATTTCTTTGATTGTCTCCAGAACTCGTTCGCGTAAGCTTCGCCGATATCCGTCTTTGGATACATGATCGCCGGACGCTTACCGATTTTTGCGAGCATTCTCTCAGAGAAAAGTGTATTCACCTGCGATTCAATTGAGCCTGGGATCTCGATTAAAAGATGGTTCTTTTCTTCTTTTGGCAGAAGAACCTTTGAGAGCGAAATAAAGACTACGCCATATTTTTTAGCTTCCAGGTACTCTTTTGTCGCTTCAGCTGTTGTTAGCCCACCAATAACAGCGGCAACGTTGTTTGTTTCAATTAAGTCCTTAACCGCAAAAGCTCCGTTGGCCGGATTCCCTTTTGTGTCTTTGATTTCTAAACGATATTTCTTGTTTGGGTCCTGTGACATTTCTTCAAGGGCCACATCAATACCCGCCAGTGCTCTTTCTCCCAGGCCTTTTAGGTCCCCAGAAAGAGGCAGGGCCACACCAATGTAACGGAGATCAATCTTTGCTGTGTTGTTTTGGTTTCTTGCTCCAAGGCTTGCCACCAGTCCCATAATCTCTGTGTTTGATCCATAACGTTTTTCAATCCATTCTGAGAAGTCTTTAACTTTGTCCTGGTCTCCTTCACGGAAAGCAGTCTCGGCTTCCTTATAGGCTAAATAGGCCACACTCAGGTTTTTGTCCTGATCGAACTCTTCTAATAAACGTACACGCTCACTGCTTGAAAGTTTTTTAAACTGCTCTTCAACTTGTCCGTATCTTGGATCTGTTGTCAGTTCGCTGATTGATTTTTTATCTTCAAGTGAACGGATAAGGGCCGAAAGGCTTTGTTCTTTTTTTCCAAGTTGTTGAGAAAGAAGAGCGTAAAGTTGGTGGAATTTTTTTGCTTCTGTATCCTGAAGATTTTTGTAATTTGCCTGAGAAAGCGTATTAAGCGCTTTTTCATTTTGATTCATCTTATAGTAAGCACTTCCCAGGTTGAGATAAATTTGTGCATCTAAGGCCGGGTCATCTTTGGCTAAAGCACTCGCCTCTTCAAAACTCTTAGCTGCAGCTTCATACCTTTTTTGAGAGAAATTAATAACACCTGTTAAGTTTCTCTTCGTTGCTTTCTCAGCATTTGAAAGTTTTTCTTCTTTAATTGCTGCTACATCTTTAAGAGCGAGGTCGTTTTTCCCTTGGCGCACTTTTTCTTTAGCTGCATTGATTTTTTGCAGGAAATCCTGGTGGTATAATTTAGAAGTATCAACATTGTCTGCCACTTTTCTTTCCGGTGTGATCATACTCACCCCTGAACATGAAGTAACAAAAAGAAAGGCCATCAAAACAAAAACACTTTTCACAATACAATCCTGGAAAATCTATTATTTGATTGGATTATTCTAACAAGCGTTGGAGTTTTATAAAAGGAAGTTGTGTTATAAATTGACTGACTAAAAAAGCCGGGCATTGCCCGGCTCATCATTTGCGAAGTTATTATTGAAATAAGTCTTTTACTTTATCAAAAAACCCACGGCTCATCGGATTAGAATTCTCTTCAACTTCTGCTAAGCGCTGGAATAAATCCTTTTGTTCGCTTGAGAGTTTAGTTGGAGTTTCAACTTGAACAGTTACGATCTGGTCACCCACTCCGTATCCGCCTAGTCTCTGGATTCCCTTTCCTTTGAGACGCATTTTTACGCCCGATTGAGTTCCTGCAGGGATTTTCAATTGAACTTTCCCGGATAGTGTCGGAACTTCCATTTCCGCACCCAATGCAGCTTTCGAGAAGCTGATAGGCACTGTACAGTGGACGTCGAACTCATCGCGCTCGAAAATTTCGTGCTGACGAATATTGATCACTACGTACAAGTCTCCATTTGGTCCACCATTAGATCCAGCATCACCTTCACCTGAAAGTTTTAAGCGCTGACCTTGGTCAATTCCCGCCGGGATTTTCACTTGTAGATCGACTTTCTTTTTCTTCTTACCTTGACCGTGACAAGTACCACATGGATCTTTAATCATCTGACCTGAACCATTACATTTTGGACATGTCGATGAAACAGTGAAGAAGCCTTGTTGACGGCGAACTTCTCCGTGACCATTACAGTAATCACAAGTCGTAGGAGATGATCCGGCCTTTGCTCCCGTTCCGCTACAAGTGTCACACTTCACGTTTTTAGTTAGTGAAATGGTTTTCTCTGTACCAAAAGCAGCTTCGCTAAAGTCGATATCAATTCCCATTTGCAGATCGTCACCAGGGCGTCCTGTTGATCTTCTGCCTCCGCGGCCTCTACCGCGCCCACCAAGCATATCTCCAAAGATGTCGCCGAAAATATCGCCAAAATCCCCAAAGTCTCCCTGCTGGAATCCGCCGCCGCCAAATCCGCCTTGTCCGTTCATGCCGGCATGACCGAATTGATCATAGCGCGCTTTTTTATCATCATCTAAAAGAACTTCTGCAGCTTCTGAAGCCTCTTTGAACTTTGCTTCAGCTTCCTTGTTGTCCGGGTTTTTATCAGGGTGATACTGCATAGCCATCTTGCGATAGGCCTTTTTGATTTCATCCTTACTAGAGTTCTTCTGGACCCCAAGAACCTCGTAATAATCGCGTTTATTGCTCATATGATCCTTTACGAAAAAGGTCTCTCCGCTAGGAGAGACCTTCTATTCTTAGTAAAATTATTTAACTGAATTCAGATTAAACTTCTTTATAGTCTGCGTCCACTACATCGTCGTCATTCTTTTTTGCACCAGCGTCTGCACCAGCTCCAGGGTTACCTTGTGCTCCAGCTTCTGCTCCAGGAGCTCCACCAGCTTGATACATTTCTGTAGCAACTTTATGAGACACGTTTTGTAGTCTTTCTACAGCAGCTTTTAGCTCATCAAGAGACTCAGAAGTTAACTTAGTTTTCGCTTCTGTTACAGCTCCTTCAAGCTCTGACTTAGATTGAGCAGAGATTTTCCCTTCTCCGTCTTTAATCATTTTTTCAGTCGCGAAGATTAAACCATCAAGGTTGTTTCTTGCGTCTACAACGTGACGTCTTTCCTGGTCAGCAGCACGGTTAACTTCGGCGTCTTTTACCATTCTCTGGATTTCTTCTTCTGTTAAACCAGATCCACTTGTGATTCTGATTTCTTGAGATTTACCAGTCGCTTTATCCTGAGCTGAAACGTGAACGATACCGTTGGCGTCGATGTCGAATGTTACTTCAATTTGTGGGATTCCACGTGGAGCTGGAGAAATTCCAGTTAAATCAAATCTACCAAGAGTTTTGTTGTCTTTAGCAAATTCTCTTTCCCCTTGAAGTACGTGAATCGATACAGCTGGTTGGTTATCCTGAGCTGTTGAGAACACCTGAGACTTCTTAGTCGGGATCGTTGTGTTTTTCTCGATGATTCTAGTTGAAACACCACCAAGAGTCTCGATACCAAGTGATAATGGAGTTACGTCTAGTAGAAGAACGTCTTTAACGTCACCAGCTAATACCCCACCTTGGATCGCTGCCCCTGCTGCAACAACTTCATCCGGGTTTACACCTTTAGAAGGCTCTTTTCCGAAGATATCTTTTACTTTAGCTTGTACAATTGGAGTACGAGTCGCACCACCAACTAGAACAACTTCATGGATTTCATTAAGTGATAATCCAGAGTCCTTGATACATGTGTTACATGGCTCAACCAGTTTTTGTACAAGGTCAGCAATAAGTTGTTCAAACTTCGCTCTTGTGATTGAAACGTTTAAGTGTTTCGGTCCAGTAGCGTCTGCCGTGATGAACGGAAGGTTAACGTCTGTTTGGTTAACGTTTGAAAGCTCATGCTTAGCTTTTTCAGCAGCTTCTTTTAATCTTTGAAGCGCCATTGTGTCTTGTCTTAAATCAACACCATTTTCTTTCTTAAACTCTTCAGCAAGGAAGTTGATGATTCTGTAATCGAAGTCTTCCCCACCAAGGAATGTATCCCCGTTAGTCGCTTTTACTTCGAATACACCATCAGATGTAATTTCAAGGATAGAAATATCGAATGTACCACCACCAAGGTCGAATACAGCGATGTTTTTATCTTTCTTAGAGTCCATACCGTAAGCAAGTGCTGCTGCCGTTGGCTCGTTGATAATACGTTTTACATCAAGACCCGCGATACGACCTGCATCTTTTGTTGCCTGTCTTTGAGCATCGTTAAAGTAAGCTGGAACTGTAATAACAGCTTCAGTTACTGGTTGTCCTAGGTAGTCTTCAGCTGCTTTCTTAAGTTTTTCAAGAATTTTTGCTGATACTTCTTGAGGTGACATTTCTTTTCCGTCAACCTTTACCCAAGCATCTCCATTTTTGTTAGCTAGGATTTCAAAAGGTGCAACTTCCATAAACTTTTTTACTTCTGGAGCGTCGGCCTTTCTACCAATTAGTCTTTTAATACCAAAAAGTGTTTTCTTTGGGTTTGTTACAGATTGTCTTTTAGCAACCTGACCAACAAGTACTTCACCGTTGTTAGCGAAACCAACGATCGAAGGAGTTGTGTTGTGTCCTTCAGCGTTTGCGATAACTTTGTATGTTCCGTTTTCAAGTACGGCCACACATGAGTTTGTTGTCCCTAAGTCGATACCAATAATTTTTCCCATAAATGTCTCCTTATATTTTTAATTTCTAAATCTAAATTACGCGTTATTTGCAACTACTACTTTTGCGGCCCTTAAGAGCCTTCCATTTAACACATATCCTTTTTGATACTCAGTGATGACTTCCTGGTCTTCTTTCCCTGGAGCTGGAGCTTGTGCTACTGCTTCGTGGAAATTAGGGTCAAAGACTTTTCCCATAGACTCAACCTGAGTTAGTCCGTTTTGTTTTAGTACGTCTAAAAATTGCGTGCGGATCATTTCAATCCCTTTCACTATATTTTGAACTTTATCATCGTTATCATTTTTAAGTGCTGCCACTGTTAAATCGAAGTTATCCACAACGTTGATCAGGTTAGAAAGAATTTTCTCGCTTCCGTATTTCAGAAGGTTTTCTTTCTCACGTTCAAATCTCTTTCTCGTGTTTTCAAATTCAGCTGCCAGATAATAGTACTTCGCTTTGAAATCTTCTCCCGCTTTCGCGTTAGCAGCCCCAATGCTTTCTACGTTTTCTGTCGTGGCTTCATTTCCATCAGCGTTTAAAATCTCTTCGCTGTTTGTGTCGTTCGTGTTTTCCGTCATTTCATTTCCTCGATTCAAAATCTTATAATTTAAAGGTGGTATCACCCGGGTGAGTGTCAATGTTATGAACGAAAAATACTTTGGATTTGGCCCGAAATAGCCTGATTATAGGCACTTAAAAGTGCCCTCTTTTCAAGGATTTAGAGGAGCGATGCGTAGGCCTAGGTTATAGGAACTTAATGTTGAGCCCGTTTCCGATGTCTCGCTGGTCTTTAAATTCGACACCATCAAAGACAAACCACATGAAAACGGAGTCGGTATAAGTAATCACATGCGGGTGTCTTGAACCATCAAATTGCATATGAAAAATAGAGCCATCCATCGGCATGTTAAGTTTCATATAAGAGAGATCTAAATCACGGATGCGTTTGTAGTCGACGTAATAACGAGTCGGCCACTGGGTTTCATTGACATAAATATCAAAACTCGGCGCTCGCTCTCCCAAATAAAGTGGGATGCCAAAAGTTAAAACATTGCAACGGTCTCCATTCATTTTCGGATGAAGATGACGGATTCCCATTTCTGCGCCGGTAATATCTGTTGCAAAAGTAACAAAAGTTGCTTTTGCACTTGAGGCCACTTCAGTAACGTAGGCCAGGACATGATCCATGGCCTTTCTGATTTCAGCATAGTTTGGACAGTTCTCAAAAACGACATCGAAGTCAGCGACTTGCCCTGTGTATTCTGTCAGCGGAGTTTTCACTTCCAGAATATTAGGTTGTTCATTATCATCGAGCTTTTGTTCGCGGGCCTCAACATTTCTTTTTAAGAATTCAGCTCTTGGTTTAAAAGCACTAAAGGCCTCTCGGATAAAAGGTGTCGCTTGTTTTTTCCATTCTAAATCGTATGTTGGTACTTTCATGCAATGATCCTGCTTAAGGAAGAAAGGTGAGCTTTAATATGCTCAATCTCTTCTACCTTTAAATCCGATCGACTTGTGATGTGCAGAGCTTTTGAGAAATAATCCTCAGCGCTCTCGCGCGTCCCTTCCATCATCTTGGCGTCTTTAAAGGCATTGTACATATATAATGGCTTGTGATTCAGGTAACACTGAATCCCGTTATTATTAAAATACTCTTTTGCTGCTTCTCTTTGAGCATTCGTTGCAAAACGCATGAAGTAAGTCAGGCACACTCCATTTAAATCACTTTTGATCTGATTAAAGGCTGCGAGTTTATCAAACTCTAATGAAAGCGCTTTTCTCTTCTCTGTGTCCTCGTTAAATTTCTCCAACTGAAGTGAAACGAGTGCTGCCCCCAAAGCATTAAAAGGTGCTTTAGTGGTAATCTCATTGATCTCATAGTCACTTATTCCATAAGTCCCAGTGAGATTGGTGATTCCACAATATCTTTTTTCTTTATAAAACTCTGTATTATTTGTTGTAAAAACAATTCCACCTTCACCAGCAGTTAATGGTTTCCCGTAGGAGAAACTAATCACTGAATCGTAAGGGGCATCGTAGATCAGGTCTTTGCCGTCCTTAAATTTGCCACCAAAGGCAGAAGCGGCGTCATCAATAATTGTGAGATGAGAGAAGTCGCGCAAATCAGACACGCGGCTATTCATATGCACATTCATCACAATGTAATTGTCCGGGATGTTTTTTAAAACTGACTTATCAATATTTCCATACTGGTCAACAGGAGCAAGGATGTAGTCGTGCCCGGCCTCGAGGATCGCGCCAATCACTCCAAAAAAAACCACAACCGGAACAACCACAGTTGTTGGTTTGTATTTGCTTAGAGCAATCTTTAATCCACTCGTGCAGTGGTTAACTGCCACGGCCTGTTTTCCCCCTTTAGAAAACTTTTCTTCCAACTTCATCACATGACGGCTTTTCACGCCGCCGAGCATATCCGCTTCATTAAAATACTTATGAAGATGAGACAGGTTCGTTTTTAAATGTGGAACTGAATAAATATTAATCATAAATTAAAACTGCAGGTCTTTTTTAATAAACCAATCTGCTAAGTAAAGTCCGATACGCTTATATCCTAGTTTGTTGTACTGGATGGCATCTCCTAAGAAAATCAGCTTCTCGTCTGATTTCTCCACTTCTTCGCGCGTATGGTGTAATTCACTAAGCCAGTTGACCTTTCCCCAAAAAAGATTTTTCTCTTCTGTTGTCGGTGCCGGGTCTAATGAAGCTGATGTATCCACAAAGTACATTCTTTCTTTAGGAGCATCAAAAGCTGTGTACTCCTGATTTGGAATCGTCACACCTCTGTGTCTTAAGAATACCACTGGGATCTTATTTTCTTTTGCCCACTCTCTTAAAAGTGTCATAGATTCTTTCCACCCGTCAATGGCATCACTGTAACTGACTTTTGTCATTTTATTCAGCGAGAATTTACAAAGGGCCAAAGGTTCAAGGATGGTGTTCACACACTTTCTAATAACTTGTCTTTCAAACCAATTCAGGTTTTTAAGCTCAACTCTCTTTCCATCTTGCTTTACCATGTCTCTGCCGAGATAGAGTTCAATCCAACCAAAGTCCCAAATAATGAGATCGGGCCTTAAAGAGAGAGCGTCTTTTTTCAAACGCGAGTAACCCATGATACTGGTTGCCCCCTGTTTTCCTCCATTCCAGATTTCAATGTTCTTTTTCCCTTTGAAATGTTGGTTAAGAGAATTTTCAAGAATACTGGCATAGGTTTCATCGTCATTAACTGCGTGACCAAAGGCCGGATAAGAACCAAGTAAGACAATGCGAAAAGTGTCTGCTTTTTTTTCAATTGGAATATTTCTACTCCCACGAAATCCTAGATTATTGCTGGTCACGGTAAATGTTTCATTTTGTTTTTGATCATTTAAGCGCAAAAAATTTTCAACTGTCGTATTAATGTTTTTTGGCAGTGAAACATAATTGTGAATAAAATCCAGGCGGCTTTGATTATGAAAGTCTTTGTTGACGAAAACATCAAACGGCGGCTCAAAGAAGTGGTGGCGGGCGTCTCTTCCTCTTACCCAAAGGCGATTGATTTTATCCTGCAAAAAACTCTTCATTGCTTGCGACTGAATCCCTTCACCTTTTTCATTTCCAGGTGCAGATTTGCGAGCGTAATGATCGACTAAGCGGAGGGAAACCTCACATATGACAAGGGTAAGGACAGTGGCCAGGATGAGTTTTAAAATATTTTTCACTGATAATAATTAAATAGTGCCATAACCCCCATGGCAAGTTAAAGTTTAAGCCTAACGAATTACCAAGTGGAAAACTCCTCGAGTGAATAACGGATTAATTATTGTCAGGTTGATTTTCTCTTCTCTCATCTGCCTGATTGCCTTACTTCTTCCCTACCGACTGAGACTCATGTGGTTTCAGATGATTTCTTTTTTTGTTCATCTTCCTTTTAAACTTTTTGGCGCCCTGGCCAAATGGATGCTTAAAGAATTAGGAGTGCAAAATCCATATGAATGAGTGTGTCGTTTTATTTTCAGGTGGAACTGATTCTTTTTGCACAGCGGGACTCGCTGCTGAAAAGCACGAGCGCGTTCATCTTCTGACTTTCTACGAGAAAGCGACTGAAAACTCTCCCTGGCCGGAGCAAAATCTTGAGCGCCTGCAAAAAAAATACGGCGCTGATAAATTCACTCTTTCAGTTTTTTCAACAGATAAAATCGTTAAGCATTTAAGCTACAAACATTTCTTTAAATTCTTAAAAGAGTTTCACTTTTATAACCTGGCCACTCCCGGGTTAAGTTCGCTGAGCTGGCACACGAGAACGGTGCTTTTTTGCCAGGAAAAAAAGATTCAAACCGTCTATGACGGAATGACCAAAGAACTTCTGCATCTTCCGGGGCACATGCCAGAAATCAGAGAACTCTTCCGCGAGTTTTATAAAAGTCATGGCATTCAATTTTCCAGCATGGTTATCGACTGGGATATTCCGGAAGATCAGCGTTTTATGGATCGATTGATTGTTGACCGCCACGGTTTCACGCTAGGGCCAAAACCCAAAACGCGCACGACTGGGGACTGGTTGTTTAATAACGGACTTCTTCCTAGTAAAAATGTTAAGGGGAGTGAGTTTGACCGGCTTATGCAGCACGATTGTTACCCTTTCATCGTCTACAACATGCTGGTTTTCTGGTTTTTTGAGCCACTCATTGGTTATGAGAAATATAAAATCAACCTGCGCACTTTTATGAGTAAAAAAGTTGAGATGGCCCAGGCCTTAATCAATGATGAATCTCACTTCCCATTTGTCAGATCTCCAAATGAAAGAGTCTGATTTCCTCTGGATAAAAAATTCTAGTCAAATAAATCATTCAGTGGTCTACTAAATACATTATGCAGAACACCGATAATACTCCTGAACAGAAGGAAGAAATTCCCAGAACAACGTCTGGTTTTCTCATTTTTTTATTCAAAAAAATTATTGAAAAAAGAAAGTACTGGCTTCTTCTTGTATGGTGTTTATTGGCGGCACTAGGACTTGTTCTTTTTCTCACAGGTAACGGTGCTCTACTTCCTGCCATCTACATGGCCTTTTAAAAAAGATTATGACCGACAGAATATTAGCTGTTAGAAATTCATGGGTCTTTAACTGGAAGCTCGACCTTTTATCTTTTGTAGCGCCTTTTATCGTCGCTTATTTTTTCATTGGTACAAAATACAACAGCGTTAATAACTATTGGATCAGTTTCTTTCTGGCGAAAGTTTTTATCGGTGGCGGTCACATTTTTGCGACCTACATCCCCTTTGCTACTGGCCCTGAATTAAAAAAGAGACTGGATAAAAAATTCTATATTGTTCCTCTCGTTTTCGTCGGAATCTATGCGATTGCAAACTTTATCTCTGATGTCTATTTTATGAATCTTCTGGCCATCACAGGTCTTGCTCACATTTATCTTCAGCACCAGGCCTGGTTAAAAATGTCTCAGGGGAAACTCTCTGCCCAAAGAAAGAAATTTGAACGCATCTTTTTTCTGACTGTATTAGGACTTCCAAACTTCATCTGGTTTTTTCGCCAGCTGGATAATCTTCCTTCTTATCTTTATGGGATCACAATCACTCAATCAATTCCTAATTGGGGAATCTTCACTCCTGCTTTTTTAACTACTTTTACGGTGATCTCGCTTATCATCAGCGTGGGATTAGGTTTTAGAAAAGAAAATGGAGTACTCGTTTTAGATTTTGCCCGCCTGATTTATTTTCTCTCAACGACTGTCTGGATGTGTTTCGGTCTCTTTTTTATTAAGTCTCTCGGCTTCTTCCACGTCTACCTCGCCATCTCTCACGGGACTAGCTACATGGCCTATATTTCACAGGCCTGGCCAAAACACCTCGAAAACGGAGTGTGGAACTCAAACTATAAATTCGCTATCGTTTGCCTTGTCTCTCTAATTTTTGGTTTAGCATGGGTTGGATCTTTCTATTTATTTAAATGGACTCCTAGCTCTTTAATCTTTCTTCCATGGGTGCCTTTACTCGTTCACTACTCTTACGATTCTATTATCTGGAGAAAATTCCAACCAAAGGCCGTCACCAATGAGTGAGATTGTTAGCTGGAAAAGGGCAGCACTTCAAAAGCTTTTAGAGATTGAAGGCGGATCTTCTGTCTACTCTCATCAAAAGAATATCATTCAGGAAGAGCGTCCTAGTATCTTCTACACCATTGCTGAAAAAAGACTTCCGATGAATGAAGTTATTGCCATGGTCAAAAGTGATTTTGCAACCAACCTTCCAGAAGGACATTTTTCCAATGGAATTGTGGAACTAACCCTTAAACTTTTAGAGAAATCAAAAGACAAAATCGACTCTCTTTCAAGCCTCTTTGTGGCCATTGAAACAAATTGGGGGGTCATTGATCCAAGGTTTGAGCGCAGAAAATTTTATGATCACTACCATCCACCTCGTGGGGATAGAAATGAAATTAGCACACTTTCTTATTTCGCTCCTCTCTATTTAGAAAATAAAGTCGATGAAAGTTTTAACTATTGTGATCTCTCTAAGATGAATCTGGCCGGCAAACCTTATAGTTTCTGGAAGAATAACAATCCAGAAAAGATCGCTGAAGATTTTATTGAACTCTCACAAAAAACTTTACCTGCTGACTGGAAAAAGATTCTTTTCCCGGAGAATGGGGCCTTAGAAATCGCTTTTGATTCCTTCTACAATCTTCACAACCTAAGTGATCTTTCAGGCAACTTGTTTTTAACAATTGTTATTAATGATGTTGAATTGAAAACTAAAATGACCAAAGGTGGAATGCTTTTTACTTATCTTTCGCCGAATGAAATTGAGTAAATCCTTCTGTATCTGTCACATCCATAATCAAATGCCAGCGGTCCTCTTTTCCATAATTCACCACGCGGTGGCGTTGATTCACTTTAATAAAATAAGCATCACCGTTGGCCGGGAAATGCTCTCTTTCATTTTCTGTTTCAAAAAAAGCCTGATCATTGGTTAAGAGTGGAATGTGAAGTCTTACTGAATAAACATCTTTCGGAGCATCTGAATGCCAATACAATTCACTTCCGGCAGAAAGAACGCTGATGCGCATGCGACAAGGTTTTAGGCCCTTACTTGAAACCAAGGCCACAACTTTCTCCAGCTCAGGAGTCATGAGTTCGGTTGGATGAATGTGTTTTAAATCGTTGATGAGCCCTAGCTCTTTTTTCTTTGCGTAGGATTTCTCTAAATCCATTTCACCTTTATCATTAAAGACGACTGCTTCTGCATTCCATCCGCTAAAGAGTCCACCATCTTCTGAAAGAATCGACCAACCTTGGTAACCAGGGTAAACTTCGCGGGCCTCTTGAGTGCTCGCTTTAATGATAGATTGGTAAATGTCCTGGACATTAAATCCAGCTTTCCAGATTTCAGCGATCATCGTCTTTTGTTTTTGGTTACAGAGTCCACCAGGTCATAGAACTCTTCGAGTCTTAAAGAATCGTAAGCAGCATCCCATGAAGGAGCATCATATTTTTCACAAAATTCCACAGTGGCTTCATAAAGCCTATGAGAAACAAACTGATCTCGGGCATTTTTATCAAGGCCGATTTTATCGAAGTAATGATAGCTCTGAAAAATTTCATGATGAAGAATCATCCAATGCAAATCCTCACTTACATAAGGCCTGATCATTGCTGCTGAAATCTCAGCGTGATTGACGTGAGTGAAATAAGAGCCGATATCATGAAAAAGTGCAGTAAAGACATACTCATCGCTTTTGTTGTCGCGACGAGCGCGTGTGGCTGCTTGCAGACTATGTTCTAGTCTTGAAACAGGAAGGGCCCCTTGGATTGTATCGAGTTGCCTCAGAGTTTCAATCAGCCTGTTGGGTAATTGATCACGCAGCTCATAATAGCTCTGGTCAATTGCTTTCCAATCTTCACTTGTACTGTCTTTAATATTCTTAAATTTTGTAGTCACTTTTCCTCTCTCTCTATACTATCTAACAGATGAAGAATATCCAAGATCAGCTGCTAGATTTAAGCCCTGCGCTCTATAAAAAATTATCCTGGTTGCGCTTGGAGGAGAAAACTCCGTTTTACAACGACATAACTCCTACATGGTTTTTGAACTTTAAATCAGCACTGGAAGCAATTTCCGACATCCAAGTCTTAGGTTCAGGGATGGCCTCGCCTTCTGAGTACCATATCGACCTGGCCTTTTTAAAACCACAGGCCCATCTCGACTTCATTCACAGTTTTTATATCGATGGTATGGTTAAAACCTTGTTTAAAGATAACATGGCCTATTCCACACAAAACAATATCGCTTTTCACATGGCCTCAGTGCTTCCTCCCACCTGGGAAAAAAGAAATGAATCTTTAAACCTAAAGGCCCATGTACTTTATGAAATCAGACCAGATGGAGAGAAGTTCCAGGCAGCAACGAAAGAGCATAGAAACTCATTTGATTATTTTCAGTGGATGCTCTTTTTCCCTCATACCTGCTCTATTTCGGCCTACTACGACTACGATCATCGCGCTCGTCATATCCAGACAATTTATATGGATTACGATGAAGCGGCCCATGCGAAAGTGGTTCATGAAGCTCAAAAATACCCTTCATTCTTTCAGAAGCGCTATGACTACAATCAGGAAAAGCGCATTATACACAAGCAAGGAATGGTGGAGTACAAAGGCAGAATCGATCAACACCTCATTTCTGAGTCAGAGTTTCTCGATAACCGCCCTTTTGCACCTAAGAAGATTATTTTAGAACTTATTTAACAGCTTCGATTTTTTGAACCCAGTCTTTTAATTTCGGAAGATCTTCTCTTACCTTCAGACCGATTTCATGCAGGCGTTTTTCTTCTGCCTCAGGAAGCTTTACGAACTTCACACCTTGCTTAATCAACTTCGCTCTGTTTTCGACTTCTAGTCTTAATGAAAGCTCTCTCTCATCCATTGCCAGCTTGTGTGTTTCTTCCAAGAAGATCTTTTTAGTGGCGCTATCAAGTGAGTTTAAGAAATCTTCATTAACTACAATCAGAGTTAAATAAAGACTGTGGTATGTATCAATAACATAGTTAGCTTTTGTTTTAAGCTCTGGGTATGTTCTGTAGAAAACTTCGTAACGGTTTAGCTCACCTTCTTCGATATCAATCTGATTAGCATTGAAGCTGTAAGCATAAGTCAAAGACCCAAATCCTGCATTACCTGGAACGTATTTGACTCCAAGACGTTGAGCAAATTTATCTCCAGGAATGTTTCCTGGACGATACATTCTTAGACCTTTGAAATCATCAACTGATTTAATTTCTTTTGATCCGTAAATAATTCTGTATCCACCACTGTATGTGAAAAACAATCCGCGGATTTTTTTGTCTGTCTTTTGGTTTAGCTCACCATGGTAAATCCCATCAAGAATCTTGTTACCAATATCCCCATCAAGAACCTTATAAGCATGCTCATGGTTGCGGAACATAAAAGGCATATCAAAGGCCATGATTGGTTCGTAATACTTCTTAAGTGAAGAGATTGTCACCTGTGACATCTCTGCCTGCCCTTCTCCTACTTTCCCCACCGGGTTATCACTTCCTGGATGGTTTAGAGGGCTGGCCTTGTTGATTACAACAACCTTAAGTTTCTGAGAGCTTTTTTTGTAAAGCCTTTCAGAATACTCTTCAATAATATTTTTTAATTCGGTACTGCTCGGACTGTGGGCCAGGTACCAACGGATTTCTCTGGTTTTTTCAGTAGCGTGAGCAGATGTAGATAAAACAAAAGCTGCGACTGTGAAGATAAGGGATAATTTCATGACCTTTCCTTAGCTATGAGATTTAAACTTATTATTAGAGAAGAATATTTTATTAAGCTGTCTGCATCGAAATCTTAATATCTTTCTGCTTTTTAAAAGCGATCAACTCATCTGAAACAGACTTCGATGACTCAAGAAAAAGATCGTATGATTCCTTTGATTTAAAAACAAGAGTTGATTGCATTGTGCCTTCTGCAATCGGGTAGAATTCTGAACGGTAAACCAGGTGGCCATCGTTTTCTAACTTCGTGTTGTTGCTACTGACTCCAGAAGTTTTTAGAAGTGTGAGAAACTCTAAAATGTCTGCTTGGTTTTTTGCGGTGAAAGTATAAAGAACTTTGTACGTGCCAGTTGCTTTTGCAACAGCTGTAGCACCAAGAACTGCACTAGTGCCTTCTGCACCAGACGCAAAACTCTTACCAGGTAAAATAGCCAAGCTGGCCGCTACCAGTGATAACTGTTTGAAAAATTCTCTTCTATCAAAATTCATAATTCTATTATGACCTATTTTCAGAAAAACGCTAATAAATTTATTTAATATTTCAATGGCTTAAGCCAAACTATCTAGAAAAGACCAGTTTTAAATACCAAATTTTAATGACTTAGAACTTTCAATCCTTTGGCTAAAGGACTGAGTTTACAAAGGCCTCCTGCTAAAAGTGAGTCCTATTCTGGGCAGGAGTGTATACACACCTAAAACCCATAAATGGGTATCGCTTGTCTATAAAGACATCCACGCCCAATGAAAAAATACCAGTCATGAAAGGTGATTTATGTTTCCAAAAACCACTGCGGCCAACTCCATTTCTTTTCACATCGTGAGTCCAGTAATAACCAAGACCACAATAATTAAATTCAATTTGAGGTGTTTCACATTTTTGATCGGGCCCAAAAGCAGCATATCGAACATCTTTAAAATCAACGAGACTCACATACATTTGTGGAGCTTCGATTTGTTTTTTATCGTTGATCTCTTTTATCCATTCAGCAGCGTTGCCGGCAAAATCCCAGATTGTTTCGCCGTTAGAAAGTTTATGAGTTCTCTTTTCTAAGTTCCATGTTTCTGCTGTACAGGTTTGTCCTGTAAGATAACAAGCTTCATCATCGCTAAGACTTGCTTCCAGGGCCTTATCAGGCACACCATCACTGTGACCGATATTTAATGTTCCTTTATAAGGTATGCCTGTATTCCAGTTTAATTTTGTGTGAGCTATATCGCGAGCGACTTCAGTCCACTGGGAATTGCTAATTAGGTCATATCCTGCGCCAAGGTCTTGGCATGCTTTCAGTGCTTCTTTTTGATTGATTTCCATCCACGGTTGATTATTGGGTTCTGACAAAGCTTTTTTATCTTTACCTTTTTTCATCTCATACTTGGCAATACAAATATCTTTGAATGAGACATAATTCACCGGGCATGCTGATTGAGCATAAAGAGTTTGCGAAAAAAGAAGGAAAACCTTAATAAACAAAACCATCAACTAAACCGATTTTATCCTGCACTTCTTTTGTAAAAGTGCCGTCAATCCTTAAAGTATAGCGCATTTCATTTTCAGCATCGACACCATGATAATCGCGATTATTAAAGAAATAAGCGCGGCAATTTGGATCAAGATAACTCTTCTCTCCAGTCACTTCGTTGTAAATAAAACTTGGTCTTCCTTTTGATAAAAAAAGATTTACGCTATGATCGCGGTGAGACTCTTGAATATAGTCACGGTGTACGACAGTTGGAACCAAAGGGTAGCTGACAAAGAGAAGAACTCTTCCTACTTCATCAAAAACCTTTCCCTTCAGGGATTCAATATAAGAGACAAGCTTCGGAAAGTGAGCTGCATTATCATGCCAATCATTCTGAAGTTCTTTTTCAGAAGTTTTCTTTAAAAAATTATTATAGCGTAAATAACAAACACCATACCACGGGCTAAGGGCCCCGAAGGCCATGTAGTAGTAACGTCTTTTTTGCTGCAAGGTTAAGTCTTTAGTTCTTTCGCGGTGAAATCCAGTTGGGTCGTAGGCTTCGATGTTCTCAACGATTTCTGACTCTAGAAACATATTTCCGTAGTCTTTACGAAGCTCAGGCGGAATTTCACCCATAATGTAGGAATGGTCCAATTTATCGACTAAGGCCAGGCCAAGAATCACTTCGTGGTGAAGATCCATAAAAGAAGACGTGTCCAGGAACTCTTCCATATTCACGAAGAGTTTTCCATTCACTCCTTTAGGTCCAATAAGGGAATGTTTAAAATTTCCACTTGCCGTTGACATCGCTTCCTTATTTTTCTTTACTATTAAAAATGATTAATCCCATAAAGCTTAACAAATCCGACATCAATAAAGAAGTCTCTAGAGTCACCCGTGCAGGAAATTTACTGTCGAAGGACTCTGTTCTTTATCACCAGTGGAGGATTTTCTGGGTTACCGAAGATGTCGTTCACCGGATTAAAGTGATCAGGATCATTGAATCAGGACACCCTGAGTCGCTTTATACGAAAGGATCATTGCATCCCATTAATAGTGTGGCCATTCCCAGCTCAGAGCTTGAAAAAACTCTTCAAGGCATTGAACCTCACCTTTTCGATTATGCTGTCGTCATTCGCGATGGAACTTTGATTAATCACTTCATGGATTTCTGGATTTATGTCAATTACCAGATCTATCTTTTAGAAAATGCCCACGCACATAAAACAAGTAATCATTTTATTTCTATTTTCAATTTAAAAGAAAAGAACTCAAAAGAAATTGATCTCATTCATGAATTCCAGGGAATTTTAATCCCTGCTGAAAATGCGAACGCTATTCATACTTTCATCAAGCGCTATTACGATTATTCTCTGCAAAGGGTTTACCTGCTTAATAATGACAGTCTGGAAATTGCTCCTTATAACTTTTCTCCAGAAGAGATTTTCTGTGTGTCTTCTGGGATAAAACCTGTTCATTACTTTGATCACATGAAGCAGTCACTGAAAAAAATTCATTTCTGTGACTATAGCCCATTGGCCCTGCAGTTTTGGAAAGATGTCATCCAATGTAAAAATATGAATGCACTCCTGAGTATTTTTGAGAAATACTCCCCCTATTTTTTAGGGCCTTCAGCTAATGCCATGGAAGCTGTGAAGCTCACGCTCAATCATCAAGTTGAAACTTTCTTTCAAGACAGCGCCCACTTCTTCGACCTGCTTGATCAAATGAAAGAACGCTCTCACTTTCTACAAGTTGATATTATTGGCAACTTAGATTTCTTGACTCTGGCAAACGGTCCTTATTATTTCTGGTTTTCTAATTCCTATGAAAGAAACCTCACTCTGCTGCAGGAAGCAAAGGCCCAGCACAGGGAAGCTCACTTAATGCGTCTTCAGCGATTAAAGAGCTTTCATCAGGAAACCATTTATTACAACACTGCTAATTACGACTTTAAAATCGGAAGCCTCACATCGCCTCACTCTCTTGGCACCCAGGACATTCCGGACTCAACTCCCATGGAATGGCTTTCGCTATAATTGTCATTTTTACCAATTAGGATAAAATAGATACATGTTTAAATGGGATGAAATTCTTCAGAGTAAAGTGCTCCGCTACTATGGCTCGTGTCTGGCGCTGATTCATGTAATTACGTCCTATCTGTTTTCAAGTTATCGCATTGATGACCTGGCCCGCGAAAGTGCTTTCCCTATTTGTTATCCTGGTCTTGAAGGATGTGAGCACTGGAGGTTTTTCTCTTCTCCAGAACTGCGCAACCTAATGATTCTTTATGGAGCTTTCGCGATTGCGACTATTGCTGCTTTTATCAGCGAACGTTTTAAAAAGATCGCCCCCTTAATGCTTCTTGGTCTTTGCGTATTCAAATTAATCCTGCAGCTTTCTGATTACAGGATTGCTACGAACTACCACTTTCTCGCTCAAGTCATTACTTTCGTTTTTCTTATCGTCCCTCAGCGTATCGCCACGATATCTATCTTGCTCCCCGGAGTTTATTTCTGTGCGGGACTTCTCAAGCTTAATGTCGATTGGTTGAGCGGTGATACTTTAATTAAACCTTCTATCATCCAAGGGCCACTCTTAAGTGCCTTGCTCGTTTATGTTCTTGTTCTCGAAATTTTTATTGTTTGGTTTATTTTCTCCAATAAAAAAGCTATTCGCCTGGCCGTTTTACTGCAACTGATCGCTTTTCACATTTATTCATGGCACATTGTAGATTATCCCTACCCATCATTTATGTTTTGCATCCTGGGATTTTTTGTCCTGACTTTAAACTACGATTATAAAATTAAAGAAAACCTTCCTCGTTTTGCCACAATCATGGGGCTTCTATGCCTATTTCAGTTAACCCCCTACCTTTTTGCCAAAGATCCAGGTCTTGACGGTCGCTCGCGCATTCTTTCTCTCAACATGATGGATGTGAAGTCTGTGTGTGAAAGACAAATTGAATTAACAACAGCTGAGGGTATGACTTCTTTTAAAATTCCTATCGACATTAAAAGACCACGCATGCTTTGTGACCCCCAAGTTACCAAAGAGATCGCTCGCCATTACTGCGAAAGAACGATTATCCCGGGAACGATGAAAGTCTTTCAGCAATCGCGAAGATCAACTGAAAAAGATTTCAAAGAAATTCTAAACTACTCACTCCAATGCCCAGGGCCTTCACATGGGTCTTGAGTCTTTTATTGGATTTGCCCGATTTTTTGTTACCTTTAACGACTTAAGCCTTGCGATTTTAGTCCTGGGACTTGGGTTGTTTTTAACTCTGCTAAATTCTCGCTATAAACTCACAAAAGAATCATTTTCTAATCTCCTAACCTTTCTTTTGCGCTCTTATATCAAAGTTTATATTCTTCTCATCTTTGGAAACTTTTACACCTACACTTCTTTTTCCAAGCTTAACCTGGTGAATCTTCCTAAAGGATGGTTAAGTTTTCTATTGTGCTTTTTGCTAGTTGATTTCATTAAATACTTCCAACATTGGTGTGGCCATCGTTTTACTATTTTCAGATTGGGTCATACTGTTCATCATTCAGGGACTCATTTTGATATCACGACGGCCATCAGAGTTCCGATGATGCTCTATGAACTTCTTTTTCTTTTGCCTTGTTTTTTATTAGGGTTTTCGATGGAATACATTCTCATCGCTGTTGTTGCCCAGTTTCTTTACAGTCTTTTAGTGCATATTAATTACGACGATCCATGGTTGAGATCTCTGGAATGGATTCTTATCACTCCACGCTTGCATAAAATTCACCACAATAGAACGCTCACCCATAATAAAAACTTTGGTTTTATTTTTAGTTTTTGGGATAGATTATTTAAAACCTATGATGACTCATTAGAGATGGATGAAATCAATATAGGTCTCGAGACTCTCCCGCAAGAGTTCAACCCCATTATGATTCAAATAAGACCATACATGAACTATTGGAAGAAAATGAGAAACAAATTATGAAATATAAATGTGGCTTTTAATTTCAAAGTCTTTATTAAACTGAGGGTCCTTAAAGATAAAACCATTTTCTCCTCTCATGACAAGATTCGAAATATGTTTTAATTGATTTAAATCGCTCTGACCAAAATTCACCAGGTCTGCCTTTTTCCCTAACTTCACCATACGCTTAACACGATAAAGAACGACATGCAGATTATCGTCGTGGACAAATGATGTGGTATGATCAAAATCTGATTTAGGCTCATTGGTGTTGGAAAAATCAAAGATTTCTAAACTTTGGTCTTTTCTAAATTTTCCAATAGCCATGTTGGTGACCAGGTCTGTTTTTGGGTCAAATGCTGCGAGAACAGGATAGAAAGCATCCTTAGTCTGCATAAAATGCCTGAATTTTAGATGCTTATATTTTTCATCAATAGGTTGTGTGCGAATAGTTTTTAAAGAGAATAAATCCAGATAAACCAGTGCACTTAACTTGTTTTGTGCATCTCTACTGACGGCCATGACTATATCGTTTTTATGAATAATCAATTCATGTGGCCCATAACCAAAACCCTCGAGCTGACTAACAAGCTTTAATGTCTTTTTGTTATAAATCAATAAAACACCTGGTGCTTTATTAGGATTAAACTTGTCGATATCATAATCACTTTTTGTATTCTCAACTTTTACGCCACTAACATAAAGTAGATCCTGGTAAGCAATACTATGCCCGTAATAAAGAATTCCATCCGGAGACTTAATCATCCTGACATCTCTTGGATTTCTAAAATCAATCCTAACCAGGTTAGGACCTTTCTTCTCAACCCCATAATAAATGCCATTATCATTTTGATAAGAATGTGGCCCGCAAATCGCAGGGATCTTCACAATACTGTTTATCTCGGGGTTGATTCCAACGAAATAAAGCTTTCCGTCTAACTTCGCAGTAAAAACCATCTTTCTTGCTTGATAAGCAAAAGATGCACTTTTCATGCTACTGCCCATGGCACTAGAGGCTACTAGCCATGTTCCGGCCATGAAAATAAAATCTCTTCTGTTATATGAGGTCATAAAAAATTTTCACTTGAAAAGGGTTAATACTCAAACCACGGTGAAAAGATACAAAACTTCGTGAAATCTTCAGTTAAATCGCCTTCGCTGATTTAGATCAATGAAATGGCCATTCACTCTTTTGACCGAAGGCAGTAAAGGGAGGCTAGCAAGGCCAATTTCCCTTAATTTCATTGCAAAATTTAGCAAATTACGGAACAATTCCCCTATAAAACCTGCGAGAAAATTGCATGATCCATAAAAATAAAGACGATGCTTTAATCAACTCCGCCTATCTTTCCGAGCTTTGGGCCGTAAACGATTTATTGCGTTTAAAAAATCTTTATCCAGCAGCATGGTCTCCTGAAAGAGAAGTTCAGCTTCAAGATGAAATCCGTCATGCCAATATGCTACTTCATGCTCTTAAAAGCAAAAACTCAATTATTATAAAAGATTTAGCTTTCTCCATGCAGGCTAAGCTATATGGAATGTTTATTGATTTAGGTAAAACGAAATCACTAATTGAAGCAGCTCAAGTGCATGACATGACCGAAAGAAGAGCAGTATGGATTTACCGCACATACCGCCGAGTAGGAACAGACCGCGATTATAAAAAAGTCGCTAATGATATTTGTATCGATGAACAAAATCATTTTGACATCAACTCTGATCAAATCGGCCAGGAAGATGCAAATAGTGTTTTTGCCGATTCAATCGTCAAGATCGATCAATTTCTTTTTAGCAAATACCTTCCGGAAAAATTTGGTTCAATTGTCTTTGCTTCCGAAGATTTCTGGAACTTCTACTACGATGGAGCAAAGGCTTGATCACCGAAAAGATGGTCAAGACCCATTTAACGAAGGCCCTTTCAGAGGGCGGTCTCATTGCTGAGAATTTAAAAGTAACTGAACTCGAGAAAAAAACAACGTCGTTCAGGTCACTGGATGAACTCGATTACAACCATCCTGAAAATAAAGCTTTCTACAGTGCTGCTTATGCACTTATGGATGCTCATGCTCAGGAATTAATCACAGAACATAAAAGGCGCATTGGGGGGTTTAACCTATACCCTATCAATTTCCATGCTGGAAGAATTCAAATCCGTCCTCGCGTTTTCAGCGGGCAGTATCGCATGGGGTTTTGTAATTTCGAACTGGCCTCATCAATGCTGAGTGCTGGCGTACTTGAAAAATTAAATGAACTCTACCGCTTCATCAGAAGCGAAGTTGAATCTGAAGTTGAATACAACACTGAAGACTCAACTATGGTTCTACATAGAACCGGATGGGAGCCACCTCACTTTCACGTGCAGGATAAAGACCACGCTGATGATATTTACTCTGTCTCTTACGCAGTAAGAATTGCAGGAACTAAAGAAAGCACATCGGTCTTTGATTTTTTCTCTGACTCTTTTAAAGTTTTTGATTCTCCGGAAAACTCTATCACTAAAATTTATTTCAAAAGCAAATTCATTCACCAGGTTTTTAAAACAAGTATTAAAGACGACGATCTTTACTTCTTTTTTGTCTGGGATGGATGCAAATTTAAAAAGCCAATCAACTTAGACGACAATATTTATGTTCAAAGACTCTATTGTCCAAAAGTTTAGCGAAGACGGGCACGAGTTCACGCTCACCCACTACTTCGACACCACTTTATGTTATGAGCAGATAAAAACTGAAGCCGAGGCCTATTGGGAAACCAAAGGGAAAAAAGACGCTGAAGCTAATTACCTCTTTGACAATGAGACATCGTGGTCACTAGGTCAGATGCTTAAGGGGCAAGGTTTTGAACTGGGTTTTACAGTGGTCGAAATGGATGGGAAATTCCTGGCGGCGGCGGGACTTAGAAAGCACGATGATGACGAAACAATCTGCTTGAGTCGTTTTTTTGGCATCCCTTCTCTTTATCCTTACGGCAATGCCTTTATCCTTCCTTTGCATATTAAACTTAGTAAAGATAATGGATACAAATCGACCATCATTACCTTTAATCCATACAACGAGCATCTCTTGAATTACTACACGAGAATTCTTCCCCGCAAGACTGACAGGATTTCGCTAATGGTTTATGAAGAAATCAAGAACTTTAAATCCTTAGGCCTTCAGACCATCAATCATACAGAGCAATTTGTTTTAGCTTATTCGTTTTAAGAAATATCCATGTGGTCAATGATTACATTGATGTTTTCTTCGCACACGGGAATATTGAGAACGGCAATCATCGTATCATCTGAAAATGAAAACACGCTGTGCTCTTTAAAAGTATTAATGGCATACCATTTTCTTTCAATCAACTCGAGTCTCTTGTCCTCTTGAAGCCACACAAAGTCCGATTTGTTAGAGCCCTTAACCAGTGCAAAGACTCTGAAACTTTTAGCTGGTAGTCTGAAATTTCCATCACGGTGGTAAGGGAAAAATCCACCTGCACCAAACTTAATAAAGTGACTTCTGCCAAGGCTCGCAAACTTTGAAGTGATGTTAACAAGCGATGGACTGGCATTCACGACAGCTGTTTTTTTATTGAAGTCCGGTTCATCCAGTTTTAGTCCATGAATCTCATTGTACTCTTTCACTGAATCTAAATCAGGATGTCCCGTCAAAAGACCATCGAGACTTGTAATACTTAAACCCATACGCTTGATATGCGGTTTTTTAGAATTGTATTGTTTCCAATCATTATCAAAAGGTTTTAAAAGATCAGTTAAGTTCGCTTCCATCGGAGTAAACTTCAATGGAATCACATCACCGTACAATGTAAAAAGCTGACTTAACATAATCTATTCCTTACTAACTTCAACGCATTCAAGTTCAACTAAATCCTTCAGGCTGTTTTGTCCGTGCATATCAATAATTAAGTGCAAACGGCCTTCGTTTGAGTTATTGCTGGCAAAGTGCTTAAGACCAGCATTTAAAAAGTAAAGACGTCCATCGGCCGGGTAATGAGCGCGGTACTCTACGTTATTGCGAAAAACGTGCATGTGGCAATTCGGATTGGTGATAATTGGTAAATGCAGTCTCGTAATATAACTTGGATCGTAGTCCACATGAGGTTTAATCGAAAAATTTGGCGACAAATACGCCAGTCGCACGCGAGTGATTTTATCTGAAAATGAATCCAGGATCGTTTCAAAAAGTCCTGTGACTAATTTGTTTCTCGTATTGTAATTAAGTTCATCAGCAACCGGGTTATAGTTTTCACTACCAGGGTCAAGGCGTCTTTGCCTGGCCATGCGCGAATTATTTGAACTTAAATCCAGTGGCTGATCCAGGTATTTTGGGTCGAGCTCAGTCAGGTAAATTTGGCGGTACTTTTCACCTTCAAGTTCAGCTGCCTCTTCTTCTTTAAAAAAAGAGTTTTTGTTAAAAGCATTCACTCGCACAAAAAGAGATTGTTTGGAATTTGAACTAACTTTGATGTCGTTGTAGTTGTCGAAATTTAAAAGATCGAGACTTTCGCAAAGTTTTAAAATCTCCTCAATAGGAAATTTTACATTGGCAATATAACCAAAGTTTGGAAGTTCTTTGCGTGTTTTTGTTTCAACCATTCTTACTGCCCTGCAGGGTCTAAATTAACATGACTACAAAGTAGAATCAAGGTTATCCTGTCCCTATGGATTTGTCTCTAGTCATCCCTACTCATAACCGCCACGAAAATGTGCTGCTTCTCCTGGATTCTATCAGAGAGCAGGATCTGGGCGCTACAGTGATAGAAGTCATTGTTGTGAGTAATTTAAAAGATCAGGTTTTAGAGAAAAAACTAAAGGCCCATAAAGTTCCAACAAGTGTGTATTTCACTGGGAAAATCGGTGTTAATGCAGCCAGAAACCTGGGAGTGCAAAAGGCCCAGTCAAAAAATATCTATTTTCTCGACGATGATGTTCTCTTAAAAAATCCAAAACATCTTCAGCATCTTCTGACCCTTTCAAAAAAACATAAATCCATGGCCGCCATTGGTGGAAGTTATCTATTAAGCAAAAAGGCCGGTTTGGTTGATGAAATTTATCATCAGATCAGTACTGCCTGGATGAATAAAAAAAGCACTTATCTTCTAGGTGGTAATACACTTTACCATCTGGACTCCATCCATATTCCTTTCCATTTCAACGAAGGAATTATTTTTGGCGGATCTGAAACTGAACTCAATTTACGCCTGCATATCAGCGGGCATGATTTTCTTTTCTTAGAAAGCTTAAACATTGAACACGACACTCATCTCAATGCTTTTTCGTTAGCAAAAAAAGCTTTAAGGCAAGGAATGGGACGATCTTTTCATGAAGATATAGTTCCAAAGTCATTTTGGAGCGTGGACACAAATAGCTCTCAAGATATTCTTTCACGTTATCAACATTCTAAAATTCTTTATTACTCTGCGCTTTGCCACTTAGCTCTTTATGAATTCTTTTTTCATGTCGGCTACAGGCATGGAAAAAAAGAGCACAATGGACCGCTTTCTCTAAAAGTCGTTTTCACTTCTATGCTTAAAACTTTTTTTCAAGTCGACTCAGATAAGATCCTCTACATACCCAATCCAGATGCAACACCTTTTCACCAGAAGGCCTTTCCATCCTTAAAGTTTAAGGAGTTTCATCACTGGACTAAGGCCAATGTATGGTGGAAGATCCCAAATTTTATTTTCTGGAAAGCAGTTCCGCCCCTGGTGACAGTTTTTGTCTGCGCTCTTTGGACATTGATCCCCTTTAATACAATTGGGCTTCGTGTGCCTTATGACCGCGCTGTAAGTCGTTTCGAAAGATTATTTAAAAAGGAAATTTAGTCCGCAAGCTTACGGCAGTGTTCGTAGAAGTCTTTCATTTCGGGGAAAGTTTTTAAGAAATCCGTTCCACGTCTTTTGTCGTGCTCACTAAAGAAAGAATAGAAGTCTCTTTGATGCTTATAAAGCTCTTGCTCGTCTTTTTTATTCTGAGGCTGTTTTGATTCCATCCAGTCTAAAATGCGTCTCATTTTTAGCGTTTCAGCAGGCTTTATCCCGAAACGGTTGTCTTCTCTTTCTTCCATGAAAGCGATGATTTTTTTCATATGCTCCTGGTAGTCAGGGGTCAGGGCCGCACACGACATAAACATAGGGTATTTTAAATGTGGAAGATCAATATAGATTTGTCTTCCTACACTTGCAAAACGCTTGCGAAGAGAAATAACCCATTCAAGAAATGGGATAAATCCCACGACACTAAGAGCATTAAATGTGCAGGTGAAAGAAATAGATGAAGTTGGAAGCTCTGTTAAATAGCGCTCTACATAGCCTTCAAAACGCTTAAAATCCAATCCATGCCTGATGTATTCGGCGTGAGAGCCGTAAGTATCAAGGCTTGTGTGCATCATGAAATGCTTCACTTTTTTATTTTCAACAATACTCTTCGTCAGAGTCATGAATTTATCAAACTGCTTTTCCGGCACACCTAAATTCGAATTTACTGAAAGCTCCAAATGTGGAAGAGGTTCTTCATCAATCAGGCTTAAAAGCTTAAATGTATCGGGGATTAAAAGTGGCTCTCCACCTGTCAGTCTGAAAAACATCAATTGCTTTTTTAATGTCGGCCACCATTTCCAGAAAGCATCAACATAAGGATTCACTTCATCAGTAATCGGCATTAGACCTTGGGCCTTAAGCCAAAAAAGGGATTGGTGATCCGTGAAGTTGGAAAGTTTATACCCACCCTTCTCTTCAATTTCCTGAATCCAGGCCGTCGAATAAGTCGGGCCACAATAGCTGCATTTAAAATTACAAGTCGAACTGAAACTCACTTCCAAGTAAGACGGATTGATATCTTTATCCCACTTTGAAGAAGTAACTTCTTCATAAAAAGGCTTGATCCATGAATCCTGGCCTCGAAAATGGCGATCGCTGTAACGTTTTTCCGGGAGGTCTTCAATATCCCAACATGTCTGGCATTCGCTTGGTCTTTTCCCTTTTAGCATCATTTTGCGCAAATCTTTTTTATAAGACGTATTATGCAGGGCCGATGGATTCTTTTTGATTTCTTTTAAAGGAATCACATGGTGATGCGGCAAGTGACAACTATGAGTTCTTCCAAGATTTAAATGAATCGTCGAATGCATCCATTTGGCCATGCAAAAAGATGGCGAAACTGCATTGAGTTTTTGGACGGCTTCTTCAATGGAAGATGGATCATTGAACATGGGCATAATCGTATCTGAGAAAGAGGGTCAGTTCAACGAAAATAGTAAAAGGCGAAGTAGCGCAATGGACGTGATTATTATAGTATAACTCAATGAAAAAAACCGTCATTATCATAGGGGCCGGGCCAGCTGGGCTTACGAGCGCGTTACTTCTCGCCCGAGAAGGACATGACGTTATCGTCTATGAATCTGACAAAGAATATGTCGGAGGCCTCTCTCGCACAGTTCTTCACAATGGTTACCGCTTTGATATTGGTGGGCACCGTTTTTTTACCAAAGAGAAAGTTGTCAGTGATTTCTGGGAAAAAATTCTTCAGGATGATCTCTTAAGAAGAAAAAGAACCTCACGCATCTTCTACAAAAAAACATTTCTTTCCTACCCGCTTAATCCAGCTGAATTGATTTTCAAACTCAATCCTCTGGAAACTGCAGGGTTTATACTTTCCTTTTTTAAAGTCAAAATGTTTCCTCGTAAGAGAAAAGATAATTTTGAAAACTGGATTATTTCAAACTTTGGGCAAAAGCTCTACCAGGCCTTCTTTCAATCCTATACGGAAAAAGTCTGGGGAATGGAATGTTCAAAAATTTCTTCAGACTGGGCCGTCCAGCGAATCAACAACCTGAACATTACCGCCCTAATCAAAAAAACTCTTATGCAACTTTTGAGAATTAAAAATAATGATATCAAAAGTTTAATTGAAGAATTTGATTACCCCAAACTAGGTCCAGGAATGCTCTGGGAAAAAGTTCGCGATGAAGTTGAAGCGCTAGGTGGCACTATTGTGATGGGTGCCAAAGTAAACTCGATTCATCAGATCAATGCTCAATGGAAAGTTTCTCTTTCTAATGGTGAAGAAAGCCCTCTTGCAAATGATATTATTTCGACGGCTCCTCTTCGCGAACTCATTAAAGGAATTAATCCTCAACCACCGGACAATATTTTAAAAGCTGTTGAAAGCTTTTCTTATAGGAGCTTTGTCACAGTTGCCATCATGTTCCGTGGAAGAAACCACTTTCCTGATAACTGGATTTACATTCATGATCCACGAGTAAAAGTCGGCCGCATTCAAAACTACGGCAACTGGTCTGCAGCCATGACTCCTGGGCTAGACTGCGTTTGTTATGGACTTGAGTACTTTTGCCAACGCGACGACGACTTCTGGAAATTAACCAACGAAGAGCTTTTTGAGTTAGCTAAAAAGGAACTTGATATCCTGGGATTAAAATACTCACAGGAAGAGCTTGATTACAAAGTGATAAAATCTCCTTACGCCTACCCGATTTACGATCTTTCATACAAAGAAAGACTGATTCAAGTGCAAGAATACTTAAATCAATTTAGCAATCTTCATCCGATTGGAAGAAGTGGGCTTCATCGCTATAACAACCAAGACCATTCAATTAAAACGGCTATGCTTGCCAGTGAGAATATTAGGCTGGGACATAAGAAATTTAATCCATGGAAAGTGAACCAGGATGCTGAGTATATTGAAGAGATTAAGCTATAGCTTAGGTTTCATTTTATACACAGTGGCACCTTTATATGGATAAGACTCTGCCACATCGTAAAAATCACTCACAAATCGAACCTTGCACTTTGCTCTACTGTAATCAAAATCGACAAAAACAATGTCCTCAGTGGCCACTAGACCTTTGCGGTTAAAGCTGTTCATGCATTGAAGTTTGTTTGATTTAATGTAATACGAAAGACAATTGCCACAATTGATAATACTCAGTTTTTCTTTCGATAAGTCCTGCGACTTAAGAGCCACACCTTGTGAATCAATTTCATAAGGCCTGTGTTGAATGTCTTCCTTGATAAAACTTTTATAAATCAAAATGACCATGGCCAGACCAAAAAAGACATTTTGAATATTCATCTCGTCAAAAGCATCGTCGAGCATCGAAATAATCATTAACGGAATCAAAGGCAGGGTCAAAAGCAAGTGTCTTGGGTAAGCATATTCCGGGAAAAAGAGAAGAAGGAAAGCTCCTATTCCAGCCGTCCAAAAGAAGATTTGGACATAGTCACGGTCAAGGCCTTTAAAGTTCTTCTTTTTATAGAGATAAGTCCCACTCAAGATCAAGATCCAAAGAGAAAATACCCCTCCTGAAAAAATGAATGATAATTTCCTTAAGTAATCAACAATGCTTAGTAAGTTTCTTCCACTATTTAAGATCAGCATCACGCCTTTAAAACGGTATTCTACGTAGAGGGCCAGAGCGACTAAAAAAATCCCAATGTAGCGGTAAAAATATTTGCGGTGCTCACGTGAAGAAAAGAGATGATGCCCTAGAAAAACAAAAGAAAACACGACCCCTAGTGGATGTGAGAGGGCAAGAAGTAAAAGAGCTAAAGATGTCTTAACAATTTCCAACGAACTGCGATCAAAACAAGGAACAGGGTCTTTTTTAAAGTTATAAAGCACGACAACCTGAAAAAAAACCATCGTAGCATAAGGTCTCATTGAGCCAGAAAAAAGCAGTAACGGATGTGCCAGCATCATTAAACAAACTGCTTTTAAAGCATTGTTGCGATTAAAACTCAGGCGCGCCAGTTTATAGTAAAAAAAACTCAAGCCCATAGTAAAAAGAAGTGAAGGTAAACGAAGAATTCCTGAATTGTCTCCAAACATTTCAAAAAGCTTTTTAGCTAGATAATATGGAAGAGGCATCTGGATTTCAAAAGTTAAAAGCAATTCAGTTAAAAGCTTATAGGGAAACTGCGAGATGATGTCATACATCAGGAGTTCATCATACTGCAGGGGAATTTTGTTGAAGATATAAACATGAAGGACGAGGGTCCCCATCAATAAAATCCAAAGAATATTAAATTCTGCTTTTTTTTCGTTCATTACTGAATCGTTCTCTGGTCTAAGATTCCGTTTAGTGCTTTAAAATTGTTAAACTTTAAAAAATCATTTTTCTCGATGTTCATCACATAGAGGATTTCATTGTCTTGATTAATAAAGCGCAAATTCGTATCCAGATTAATTTTCTGGTTATTTTGAAAGATAATAGATTTATTCAGGACATTTTCCTGATAGCGAGGCTCGAAGCGTCCCCTATAGTCGTTTTTTATAATCCCTAGAGCTCTTCCTGTCGCTTTAAAAGTTGAATTAATCGCCTTTAGAAAGTAATAACTGTCCCATTTAATAAGTGAACGAATGACGTTGAAAACAATTTCATCTTTGACCAGGTAATAGTTTAAACGGATAGAATCCGGAATAAGTGGCTTTTTTACTGGCCCTTCAGGAGCCTCATTGTGATTTAGAGTGGTAAAATACTGCTGCCATTTTTTATTGTAACTCTGTTTTGTGTAACCTTCTGACAGAGAGCGCATAAAATACGAACCCCATCCTTCCCCATGATATTCGACATGGGCAACGGCCTGAGTCTGTGCTGTTAAGTCATAACCAGCAAGACTGACTCGTTTTGAAAGATCAATGTCTTCATGCCTTTCTAAAAGAACATCAAAGCCACCTACGAAATGAAAAGCCTCTTTACGGTACATACATGTCGCTGAATTTACCATTGGACTTTCAATATACATCAAACGAAGAATAATATTTGTCCCACTTGTCGATTCTGTTTGTTGGCGAATACGAAAGCGGTTTAAAGAAAGCTGGCCGTCTTGATCGCAAGGAATGATTCTTCCTTGTCCTCCACCAATATAGTCTTTATTAAAACCAGCTGCCAGGTGTTTTAGCCATCCAGCTTCGATGAAGACATCTGAATCGATAAAAGCGAGAAGTTCTCCTCTCGCCATCTTTGCCCCAGTGTTTCGAGCATAACTTCTTCCCTGAATCGTTTCTTTAACATAAGTCACTTCAGGAAAAGACTTAATGATTTCTGCAGTCTTATCTGTTGAGTTATTATCAACGACAATAATCTCGTATGAATTTTTATCGTAATCAGCATTAATCAGTGATGAAAGACATTTATGAATAGTTTTTTGGGCATTGTAGGCCGGAACGATGACACTAATAAATTTCATGTCAATTCTCTCTCAAACACTTTTTCTTTTTCTCCGGTTGAAAGCAAGCTTCCATGAAAGATACCGCAGAAATAAATCAAGTGATCAAAAAAAGTCCAGGCGACAGATTGAATAAAAAACCACGTCCCTTTTTTCTCTTTTTGTGAAAAAAATAAGTCCTTATTTAAAAGAAACCAGGCAACCAGTAAAAAGGGAGTTATTTCCGGCATAATAAAAAACATCAAAGTCATAGCTACAGCTAAAAGCACACTGGCAATTTGAGTTTTAGAAGTATGTCCAAAATTTTCCCGAGTGTAGAGAGTGTTCCATCTTTTAAATCCCCAGAAAGCTCTGGCGAAATAAGATGAGATAAGAAAATCATTTTTTACAAGCGTATAAAATGAATAGTTTTTTAAATGAGTCACATTTACATGTTTCAAGCAATGAATGCTGTGCCCTTGAGTCTTTTGTAAATACCCCCAAAGAGAGTCTTCAGTTAAGCGTAAATAAGTTGGCCATGGAATATAGCCGCTTGCTCTGGTTGCACAACAAGAACCATACACATAGTTCACATCATCGTGTCCCATGCTGATAATATGGTTCATATAAAGATTTTTATATTCGCTGAAAAAATTATCATGGCCTGCACTTGGATTCACATTAAGTGTGACCGTATGACAGCTTCTGAATTTCTCAAAATATTTTCTGATGTTTTCCACATTGTCTTTTGTAATCAAAACATCTGAATCGACAAAAAGATAAAGGTCATTTTTGGCCGATCCCGCTCCTTCGTTGCGAGCATTGGCTGCGCCTTGATTCTCACTCAATCTAACCAGGTGGCACCTAAAGGATTGAGCAATAGAGAC
This sequence comes from Bacteriovorax stolpii, assembly GCF_002872415.1. Lineage (GTDB taxonomy): Bacteria > Bdellovibrionota > Bacteriovoracia > Bacteriovoracales > Bacteriovoracaceae > Bacteriovorax > Bacteriovorax stolpii. The sequence continues at coordinate 3,565,453 of NZ_CP025704.1, forward strand.
AGTTGAATCATTCGAGCAATCATCGACAACAATAATTTCATCCATTTCCCCAATTGCTGAGGCCACTGACTTTAAACACTCTCCGAGCGTTTTCTCAGCGTTGTAAGCAGGAATAATCACCGATATTGAAAGACTCATGAACCTTGCCAAATGACATTACAAATTGAATGATAGTTCCTAGATACTTTACCATAACAGCTTTGAGTGTCAAAATGACTAGCATGGAAAAAGAGCCCCTGGCCCCAATGATGTCGGCCATCATTCACTTCACAAATGCACTGTATGATCCACAGTGTTTTGAGCTTATTAAAAAAGAAGAAATCAGAGACGTTTTATCTAAAGGCCAGCTTGAAAGTAAGATGTGGCTTCTTAGCGAATTTAAGCAAATATTTAAAAACAACCCACACCTTGATAATCTTAAAACCATTGTTGTTGGTGGTTGGATTGGTATCCTGGCCCGCGCCCTCAATGAATCGGACAAACGCATCACTGCTGACACTGTCGATATTGATCCGAATGCCACGACCATCGCGCGCCTAACATTGGACCTGGATAGAGGTAAGGCCTTCACCATGGATATGTTTGACCTAGACTATCGCAGCTATCAGTGCGTGGTGAATACATCTACAGAGCATATTTTAAATTTGAAGGCCTGGTCAGATAATCTTCCGAAAGGAACTTTTGTCGTGGCCCAAAACAATAATGGTCACAAGATTTCTGGACATGTCAATTGCGTGAACTCTAGCGAAGAATTGGAAAAGCTTTTAGGATTATCTGAAATTTATTATACGGGGACAAAGGCCTTTTCTCTTTATGACCGCTTTATGGTGATTGGAAGAAAATAATTAAAACTTAATCGCCTTGGATAATTCATTTACAACTTGTTTGTTGCCTAGAGCATTGAAGTGATAATCAGGTAAATGAAATTTTTTAACATCCATTAATCCTTTATGAATTTCAACAAACTCTATCTTATCTTCAGCCAGGTATTTCATTAAGTCTTTAGACCATATCGGCCTCATCAAATTATAATCGCTGATTGCGACGACGAAACGCCCCTTAGGAAATTTCTTCATATACTCTTCTTTCATTTTAAGAAAGATTTTAGAAATTAATTTGAAGTCACTTGCCCCAACCTTAGGCAAGTCTCCTATCCAATGAAATCTATCAATAGAATCAATAAATCGCAGAACTTTAGATAACCATCTCTTATTGAAGTATCCTTTTCGTTTTACTTGGTCATTTGAATCGAGCTCATACCATGGGCTCAATCCACCATCCCACTTAATAAACTCCTTCGTCCCCATCACTCTGACTGTCATCCATTGAGGGTAAAAGATATAAATCATCATGCCTTCAGGCTGTCTGATGGTTTTTTCCCACGGATAATTTTCCATCAAGGCCAATGTATTATTCGGAGCCCCACCACCATGTCCGTAATTGTAAGTCTCGTACTCAGGATGAGCTTGTCCCATTTGAAAAGTAACAGTGTCTTCATCTTTGTTACCGATACCAAAAGTATTTGAATCACCTGCAATGATAAGATGTTTTTTTCGCAGTTCTTTTGGTGGTGGAATCACACGCTGACCATATTCATTAATGTTGTAAAAAACATCAATACGGCCTGGACCATTGACCTCTTCTTTAATGTGCTGAATGCGCGAACTAATTGAATACACCCAGCCAATATTGAGCTTTAATCTTTTATACTCATAGAAATTGAATTTAGGCCCAATAAAAACTCTGGCTTCATCTTTAAATTGTCTTCCATTGGGAAGGGTTGTAACCATCCGATGAATGTAGGAAGGCTTTTCGGCCATGGCATTCATTGAAATGAAAATAGAAAAAATGAGCGACTTTAGCATCATAGACCTATTTTACCTGCAATCTACAGCTATACAAGCCAGGCTCTTGCATTCTTTCGCACTCTGAATTGCGAACCAGGCGTTTGAAGAAAAAATAGTGGTCTTTGTGAACGATAAACTGATTTGCTCCGGCGGTCATTTGTTCGTAGTTTTGATAGTAGTCTTTGCAGAGGTAGTTGCTACTTGGGAAGTAGAATTTTGGGCATGGGGTGATGAATAGACCTACGCCTTCATTGGTGCGAGGGACTTTTTCGTATTTGGTGACGAAAGAAGCGCCGAAGGTTCCTTGGAGTTGGTAGAGAGAAAATAAACTGACCATGGTAATAATTAATGAAATAAAACGTATCTCCAATCCTTTCAATAGAAAATAAAGAGGATAAATTAAAATAAGGAGGTAACGAGCTTCAAAAGAGGGAGAAATCCATTTTGATTTTCCATAAGCAATGGCTATAACTGTTAAAATAAAAAGAAACTCTCTACTTTTAAAAAGCATCCATTTTCTCTTATACAGAATTAAAATAAGCAGCAAGATTGAGAGATAACGTCCTCCAAGAAGCAGATTGACGGCACCAACCACATTAAAGAGAGTTGGCACTTTTCGATAATTATGAATCGCATTAAAGTCATTTAAAAAGTCACTCCCAAGCATTAATATGAGTCCGAGCACCAAAGTTGAAAAAGCAAAGACAAACTTAAGTCTCCAACTCTTTTGACAGTAAACTAAGTAACTCGCAGTCAGTAAAGCCTGTAGCGCTCCATAATAATGAGTAAAAATCAAAAAAAGGCATGAAATAAAGAATATTATTTGGGATTTCCGGGTGCTTTCCTTTTCTAAATTAACAAGCGCATAAAAATTAAAGATAGAAGCAAAAATCAGTAGAGAGTAAGGGAGAAAGAATGATGAATACATAAGAACAAATGGAGAAAATAGGAACATTCCCCAAGGGACAAGGCTCTCATTCTTAGTCCATGGAAACAATTTTTCCCAATAATAAGCTGAAGAGAAAAAAAAGAACAGCGATGGCAACCTTAATCCAAACTCTGAAAAGCCTGACTTAAAAATTGAATACCAGAACAAATAAAAGAGAGGCTGGTGTGTATCATACTTAATAAAGTGTTTCCAATATTCGAAAAAACCTCCCTTAGAAACAAAGCTATTCCAAATATTGAGCTCGTCGACAATTAAAGGATATTTCGCAATAAAGTACACATGCACTACGATTGAAAATAAAATGAGAAAGATAATGTTTTTTTTCATCGATAAAAGACCAACCATTTCAGTTGGTCGCTTCTTAAATATTTGTCTTTTAATCAAGTTATTATGATCTAATATTAGTATATAGAGAATTACTTTGTCTGGATCAATTAATGTTGAACTCGCTCCAAAATCATCAATGGATAAGACGAATTGGCCTTTGCCTTCTATTCTTTCTGATCGTTATCCTTTTGTATTATCCAACAATGGGATCTCTTCCCTTTTGGGATGATTGGTACTTCATTTTTAAGTCGTGGACTTTAAAGAATGTGAATCCAATTGAATTTTGGAAATGGGGCAACCACAGAAGATCTTGGCCGGTGTTTTACACCTCAGTCTCTTTACTTTTGAAGCTGTGGGGAACGAAGGTCATATATTACCATTTACTTAGCGTCATTCTTCATTCAATCAACGGACTTTTATTATACAAACTTCTAAAGGAATTAAAATCATCCTATGCTTTTTGGCTCGCGATTCTCTATGTTGTTCATCCTGCTCATTTTTTTACAGTGGCCTGGATCGTTCAAGTTAAAACACTAATGGCCATAACTTTTTTTCTCATGTCGTTCATTTTTTTTCTCCAACGTGACAAAAAACTTAACTACGCACTATCAATCTTATTCTTCTTACTTTCTGTTCTGTCAAAATCAGTTTTCACCCCATTGATTTTGTTAATGCCTTTTTCAAAATATCGCAAAATACTTTTGCCATTTATGATCATAGCTCTTTACTCGATAAGCTTAACTCTATGGTCATCTCATTTAAAAAGCCCACAAACAGCTTTAGTAAAGAATCATTATCAATATTATTTAATAAAAAAAAGCACAAGTCCTATGGTTTTTGCAACTGGTCCAGTTCGTCCGGCACCAATTCCACAAGAAAAATATGAAAACCCGATGGCAAAAGTATCGTTAAGCATGGCCAACCTAACTAAGTATGTTGTTTTTTCATTTTATCCCTGGAAAACACTTCTCGTACACCCGATGACAACCCTAAACGATTCTTACACTGACTTTGCTATCAATTTTATTGTTATACTCTTAATTGCAACGACAATTCTTTTTTATTATTCAATAAATGACACTCTTTTCCTTTACAGCTCAGCATCCTATTTACTCTTAATATTACCTCTATGTGGGGCTATATATATACCTATTTTTCATTATTCAAATTTTGTCGATTATTGGCTGAGTGCTCCTTTAATTGCATTTGTTTTTTGTCTATCAAGAATTACTCAAAAAAAGATCCTATTACCTCTCTTAACCTTTATGATTTGTTTCATGACAATAAAAACCTTTTCAAACGCTCGAAAAATGAAAACCCCGAATGAGATGATTTCGCTTTCAATTGAAAGCTCTCCCAAAAACCCTTTAATTCAAATGATGCTCGCAAAGCAATTTTTTTACGAAGGAAATTTTGTAGAGTCTAATAGTATTCTGCTAAAAATCAAAAAAGACTATTCTTTAGAAAAAGAAAAAATTGATAATGAGATTGAATTAAATTTAAAAAAAATGAATGGCGAATTCGTTGATGATCAAACACTATAAAGACTCTTATATTTATTTATTTTTATACTCAATACTGCTTTGGTATGGTTACCACCTAATACCTTCCTTTGAAGGCACCCAAAAATACCCCCTCCTAAATACCATCACAGCTCATGGACTATTGTTATTAAATGCATTCATCATAAAAAAAATAATCGGCCAACTAAAATCAGATGAAAAAATTGGTTTTATCGCTGCATCTTTATATATAGCCAGTCCTTCACACTACGATGTTTTTCTTTTCTCCTCAAAAATACAATTTCTTTTTGCAGAGTTTTTCTTTTTAATTTTTGTTTTATTATTTGTTAGAAATCATTTGAAAGCATCATTCATTTCTTTATGTATCTCAATACTACTAAACACAAAACTCTTTATAGTACCTCTTCTTCTTATTACTTCAAAAAAAACAACTAAAGAAATTAAAATAGTATCAATACTAACTTTGAGCTATTTTGCAACTCAACTTGTCCCTGATTTCCATACCCAAAAACAAATTTTGACTTCCGGTTACAAAACATTCTTCTATCAAGCAGAAATTATCTTTGCGCCAATAAACTTAAGTATATTCAATTATGGTCTGCTCTGGGAAAACTACCCAAACTTATTAACCATTTTAATTTTTTTCGTATTAATAATTGGATGCGCTTTTTTAAAGAAGACTAGAAACTACCTGTACTTTTGTGTTTTTTTAGGATTTACCACTACTTTTATTCCGATTAAAGAATTAATACGCTCAAAGAACGAATTTTATTACTTATTTCCAAGCGAAAATCCATTCATAATATTTTTTATTTTGTTACTATTCAGTGGAATTATTTCAGAAGTAAAAGGTAAAACAATAGCCATCTTAGCCCTTGTTTTTAACTTTTATTTTTTGTTTCTCACTCTCAGATTACAAAGTAATACAATTGACCTAATGTCATCTTGGAATGAAGCTATGAGCATTTTGAAATCACCATACCCCTTCGAAGGTAAAGCCAAGCTAAAATATGCTCAACTTCTATATCAAAATGGTGAATTGGATAAATCTCTCGAAGTTATTGAAGCAAATCGAAAAACTTTTCCATCGATCGAATGGTATGATCTAGCACTGGCAATTGCTGGACAAAGAAGAGATGATCAAGCGATAAAAAACATTCATCAGCAACTCATCGATGAGCGCATCCCTTTTATTCTTCCAGAATCTAACTAATACCCCCCCGCACTGTAATTTACACAAATTGGGGTCACTGTATTGAAACTATTAACATAGGTATAGGTTCCAGCCGAGGCGCAGCTTTTCGATTTAGTATATGAGCTACATGTAAAGGGTGCATTGGGACCTGTTGATTCCGTATCCATATCCGTAACATATGTATTAGCAGGACAACCAAGCCCCTTATATCTAATATCCCCACAACGAGTCTGCCCATTGGCCAGAATTTTTTCAGCATATTTGCCAGGAGGACAGGCAAGAGGTCGCGTATAACAAATTGGTGAGCCCGAAGTAGCTTGATAAGAATGATGTAATAAATTTGTATCCGTAGTAGGAAGACACTGTGAGGCACACCCGATCGTATTGCCATTATTAAAAACCATTGCCTGCCCATTAGGACAAATGGCCGGAGAATCGGGATTCGCACACTGAACTGTAGAATTAGAAATTGATGTCCCTAAATTGGGAAATGGTGTTGTGGTTGTTGGACAATCTGAAATTGGTAAATAACCACAATTAAATTTCAACTCATGCTGACTGGTTATCTCAACATCTTTTAAAAGATTTCCAGTTAAAACGCCCCCAGGTGAGATACATGATGTTGGCAGAACTTCATGTTTACAACTGATATCACCACCCGAATTAGCAAACAGGGCAGTCTCTCCCAAGCATGCACTCTGGACAGCTTGCTCAACTTTCGTACCGGTTAAAGCAGTATCCTCATCTGGCCTTGCATAACAGCGAGTAACCACTCCTCCTGCATCTTGATCAATGTACAAAGGAATGGTAACTGATGCATTTTTCTTAGCAGTCGTTTTCCCTTGAAATACCGTATATGAAGCAACGAGAGAATACTTTGTTTTAACGACAGATGAAGTAGTATCCTCAAGCAAAAAAATACGAGTCAATGTATGGGTTCCCCCTGCGTATGTACTTCCATAATTTAAAAAGTTTATCCCACCTTTTTTTAGATTAGAGATTTGCGAGGTATCTGGAGCTGCGGGATTTGCCTTTAAAGCCGCAATTGTTTTTCCGGCGAGGTTTGAATTACAAACTGTATAATCTGCAAGAAAAGCTGCAATTCTCTTTTTTTCGGCATCTTCTTTTAACTCAATTGTTTGTGATACGTTTGTCGTTTTAGCCGTCTTATTTAGGGATAAAAAATAGTAACTATTAGCTGCAATCAATGCAGTAATTAGCATTACAACAGGTAGTGATACCCCTTTTTGATTCATTTTAAGCATAATACGCTCAGGCAATTGATAATTTTAAACTCATACAAATTAATTTTTTACTTCTCTCTATATTAGAGCATAATATAGTAAAATAAGAATATATTATTTATAGAAAAAGGTATCGCTCATGAAGGATTCCAAAAGAAAACCGGGATTTACCAATCTTAAAAGCAGACAGTTAGGGTTCGGTTTAGTCGAAGTTCTAGTCTCAATAGGTATTCTGGGGGTTGTCGGGTTAGCCGTTATTAGCCAACAAAAGTTGTCAACCAAATCAGTCACTGAGATTTCTTCCGAAGCTGAGATTAATAATATATTTCGAAGAGTTATTTCTGAAATTAGTGACGAAGCTGTTTGTTCGACTACGAATAATTTTCTTGGAAAAAATCCCAACAATACAGCTCAAACGGCCCTCTATACTGCAACCGGTACAGCTTTTTTGCAGGAAAATGGAAACTACGGATTAACAGGAACTGGAGCAAGCACCACTTCACAAGGGCAAATTCAAGTAACAGATATCAGAACTGTTGCAAATGGTGTTAACGAAATGATTTTAAAAGTCAGCTTCCAAAGAAAAGGAGCTGGGCTTTTAACTTTTACAACTCCCACTGTTACAAAAGAGCTTCCTTTAAATACGATCCTGGATGCATCTGGGAATATCACATCGTGTTTTGGTAACTTTGATCAAATTGCAAAAAATGCAGTTAACCTTGCCTGTCAGGGTAATGCAGCTAAGTACGATGCTCCAACTGCAGCCAACCCATATGGTACTTGTACACATAACAATCTAGACATCACCAACACAGCTGCGGGATGCCCTGATGGACAATACATTAAAGCCGTCACGACTTCATCAGGGAGAACGGAATACACTTGCGCCAGCTTAAATCATGCCTGCCCTACTGGCCAATTTGTTACAGGATATGACAACGCTGGAAATGTGAAATGTGGTTACGCTTTAAAACCATGTGCCGCAGGTTCTGTCCTTCTTAAAAATTCGGCGGGCGCTTATACATGCACAGCAGTTGATTGCACTATCTACGGTATCTTTTATGCTTTTGCAGGTTTTAATGCAAACGGTGGAATTATTTGTAGAGAAATTGGTTTTCAACGCAATTGTGGTGCTAATAATTTTTCAAGACAAGTTAATGCAAATGGAGATGTCGACTGCAATGCTATGGCCCTAAATGCTAGAACGTGTCCAGAAGGTCAACGAATTACAGGTGTTGATTCTGCTGGAACCCCAACATGTGCAGCTTTTATTAATTTACCAGCTAGCTGTAATGCAGGTGAAGCGATGAGAGGTATTGATGCAAATGGGAATCCTATTTGTGACCGAGTTTATCGCTTAATGAGATGTAATGGAACTGGTTCTTCACACAATGATAAACACTGTACTGATGCTGGTGGATATGTAGCCAACATGGGTGGAAGTAATAGTATGTGTGTCTTTAATGGTAGCTCTTGTCCTTCAGGATGGGCCCGTTGCTCACAATGGGGCTATCAATACACTACTTCTTGTACAGATATTTCCAACACATACTACTGCGATGCTAACAGACAAACAAGATATGCTGTTCCTTACGGTGGTAGTGGTAACTGGCAAGACCAGCCCCAAAACTCCACAACATGTTACTCATGGAATGGTTACCCGAACACAAGCCATGCTTGCTATGCCTCGGCTTATACATCTGTAACAACTAATCAAACCCAAGTAGGATGTTACTAATGAAAAAATTATTTCAGTCTAAAAGTGGTTTCACCCTTCTTGAAATTACAATTGCAGGAGGTATTGCTGCTGCAGTTGCATTGGTGGCCGTTAGTTTATTAAAAACCAATGAAAAATCTATTAATAGAGTTATTGAAACTACTGAATCTTCATATATTAAAAACTTGATTATTGGGAACATGTCAAACCCTGAAGCTTGCAGAAGAACATTTGCCTTTCCGACCCCACAGCCAATTACAAGAACAGCATTAACCTTATACAGTAAAAACTTACAACCATTTTTAGCTCCGGGGCAACAGATTACAGAGAGTAAAGGAAGCAATGGTTCTGGAGCAATTAAGAATTTATTTACCATTAATACTATCAATTCAGCTGCAATTGCTGGTACTGATAAGTCATTAAGGCTTTCAATCAATTATACGATTGCCAATACTCTCGACACTGGTTCAAAAAAAGTAAATAGAAACTTTGAAGTGGATGTTTATATACAACGAGACAGTACTGGGACAAATGTCTCCAGCTGTTTCGTGGACACGGCTGCAATGATTAAAAAGGCCATCGAGAATAGCTGTAAAGGAAACGGAGCTGTGTGGGATACATCAAATAATACATGTACACACAACGTTCAGTTATCAGGTACACAAGTCACAGCAGGTACAACTTCCGTATGTCCAGCTAATCAGTTTTTAAAAAAATCCGTGTCTGCTTCAGGGATAACTAATTATACTTGCGCTACATATGCAACAGGTGGTGCTTCATGCGCCTCTGGCTTTTTTATGAATGGAATCAATCCCGACGGTACTCCCATTTGTATCGCTTTTAGGTCTTTATTTACTACTCCAGGAAGAGTTTTATCTGCGACAACAACCGGCTATCAGGAAATCGATTTAAACTGTACTGATTTGCCCGATGGAACACAAAGAGTTTTAAGAAGATGGACTTCAAGTGGTCCAGATTGCGTACCCAAAATTATTCAAAAAGATTGTCCTCCTTATCAGTACATTAACAATGTTGACTCTTCTGGAAATGTTACTTGTAGTGCTTTTACAAAAAATCCAAATGGGAATTGTGCAGCTGGCACATATGCAAGATCAGTCAACTCAGATGGTTCTATTCCAGCTGGGGCTTGCCAAGCATTAACAATCCCTGCAACTTGCTCTTCCGGTTATGCTATTAACTCTATTAACATAGCTGGACAAGCTACTAACTGTATTGACCGTCCTTATTAATATTTAAGGTGCCACAAAGTGGCACCTTAAAAGTTTTTTCACCATGAAAGAAAAATTAAAAACAATTAGCTTCTACACTATCCAACTTTTTATTTGTGCTATCATTCTCGAGCTTACCTGTAATCTTTTTCTACAACACTCTACAAATCCCCTTTATCGAGCAAGAAAAATTTTACAATACGATTTTGATCTTGGCTGGATGCAGAAACCTAACTTAAAAACAACTTTTGAAAAACAACCTGTGCTTACTAATGATAATGGGTTTCGCCTTCCTAAAAATAATAATCAAAGTACCGACGTTCAAATCCTCACTCTCGGCCCATCCTCTGCTTTTGGCTGGGGGGTTGCAAATGAAGACACCTACACTTCTATTATTGGTGAAAAACTAAAACTTAATCCACTCAATGCTTCAGGAATCGGTCACTCAATACTTCAGGGGCAAAAGATGTGGCAAAAAGTTTCTCCTCTTCTACATCCTCAGTATGCAGTGATCGCTTACGGTGTTAACGACTTGGACAAATTTCGTTTCTTTGATTCAGAACCAGTTAATGACCTGACTTTTTTTTCACAAGGGCCTTATGGACTTGCCATCGACAAAATGCAACTACCAACTGATTTTGCTTCATCTTTGTCACTTGTTTTAAGGCAGATTGAACACTCAATAAATTGTGAAAAGCTTGTCAACTCTGCTCAAAGAGTTGAGTGGAAAGACTATGAAAATGCTTTAACTGCTATGACCAATGAAATGAAAGAAAAAAACATTACACCTATTATTATCAATACACCATTTTTGTTAAAGCATAAGAATTCCCTTTTCAGTAAAACACTAATTGAAAACACTTACCTAGAAATGAAAAACCTTGCGCGCAATAAAAAATGTAAAGAAGCTCAGGAAAAATTAAAATTTGCAAAAACACTAGAACCAGATAATATCAATATTTCTGTTATTGAATTTAATGGTTTTTTAAAGAAGTTTTGTGAAGAAAAAAAATTGAAATGTATTGATAGTTGGTCTTTATTAGTTAACTCATCTGCAACTAATAACTTCTACGACCCAGTCCACCCTTCAGCTAAAGGCCATAAATTAATAGCCGATGAAATTGTAAAACTAATTCAGCAAAAAAATTAATTTCTCAATCTAGTAATCAAATCCCTCACAGAAGTAATCCCTTCAAGCGGCCTATACACACATCTAAACCCAAGATGCTTATCTCTATCCCAAATATTCAGGTTAATCGCCGTCGCAAAAACCCCAGAAACATCAGGACTTCCCTGCTCCCAATGCCCACCTCTGCAAATTCCATTTTTGTGTGCAACTTTGGCATTCTTAAAAGCACCAAACCCACAGAACATATTCGAAAGTTCAGGGTTATCACAATTAGTAGTCGGTCCAAAACGAGAAAAAGGCGGATTGTTGAATTTTACTAAACTAAAGGCAACATGGTTATCCGTGTTTAAAAGTGGCGAAGTGTCTTTAATCCACTCAGCAACGTTACCCGACAAATCCCAGATAACAACATTGTTTGGAAGTACGTGAGTTCTTCTAAAAAAGCTCCACACAGATTGAGAGCATTTTTCAGTTAAACCAAAACAAGCATCCTGATCATTAGTGCTCGCAGCCAGTGGTGCATTAGGTGATTTGTTCGCATGCCCAACATTTAGCCTACCGACATACTCGGCCCCAGAACTCCAATTCTCAGGAACTGAAGCAATATCTCTTGCGACAAGAGTCCAAATTTCATTTGAGATCAAATCGTATCTCTCACCATTTTTTTGGCAAGCAGCGATAGCTTCCTTAAGTTTGACCATCGTCCATGGAAGGCCTTGAGGTTGAGAGACGGCCTGGCCATTGGCCCCTTTTCTCATTTCGTATTTAGCAACACAGACTCTTGAAAGTGCGCCGTCGAATTCAACGTATCCGACAGGGCAAACCTGTGGGTTGAAATAGAAGAAATATGCGCTTGCGATGACGACGATCAAGACGATGATAATAGAAGTAATGGTAATTGTTTTTTTACTCATAATACCCTGCGTGGCAATATTGTTGAAAATCATTAATAGTATACATTAAATTGAATTAATTGCTATTGAGCGGGGAGCATATTTTTATAAAAGTCGATGCCATCCTTAGCATTTCCATCAAAGGCGATGGATCTGTCAGATAAAACGATCACTCGATTGCAAAGAAGGGACACTTCATCGAGGTTGTGAGAGACGATTATCGAGGCTCCGCTTCCTTCAATCATTTTATTAATTCTGGAATTTAATTTCTCTGCAAAAAACTGATCGGTCCCACCTAGGACCTCATCGAGAATAATTAAGTCTGATGTTTTGGCCGTCAAAAGAGATAAGAAAAGGCGCGCCTTCATTCCCTTGCTGTAATTTTTTAAAGGAACGTTGGCAAAATCTTTAAGATCGCTAAAAAGAATGGCTTCTTCTACCAGAGCTTTTTTCTCAGGACGTGAAATGTTGGTATACATCAGTTCACATAATAAAATGGCATTCTCACGTCCCGTTAGCTCAGGATAAATATTAAGTCCTGTTTCAAAGATGGCGCGTGCTTCGCCATTTAACAGAATTTTATCTGAAGCAATAATTTTTGAAAGATAACGGCAAAGAGAAGTTTTCCCAACGCCATTGGCCCCTAAAATGCCTACTCGTTCCCCTTTTTTTACATCAAATGAAATTTTGCTCAAGACCAATAAGCGGTCAGGGGCATTGAGAAAATAATTAATAGGACTCTTAAGCATGCTGACAAAGAGATCTCTCACATTATGGGCGCGGTAGTACTTTGCCTCATAAGAGAGGGAAAAATCTTTTACGCTTAAGATGACTTCATTAGACATTGATGTAAAAATCCTTCATTTTTCTGTTAAAAAGAAAGGCCAGCATAAGTCCAAGACCAGCAACAATCGCCAAGCTGATTCCCATATAACTTAACCAGGCTTCTGTATTTAATTCATAAAGAGAATTTTGAAAGAGAGCGATTAGAGGATAAAAAAGATTGATCTTTAAAATCCAAGGGAAACTTGCCTCCAAATAGTCGCGCGAATAAAAAATGGGCGTTACGAAAAAAGCGAGTCCCAGGAGAAAAGTCGAAACAAACTGGATGTCTCTATAAAAAACGTGAAGAAAACTAATAATCATCGTTAAGACGAAACCAAACACTAAAAGGACTAAAGTACTCAATAGGAAAAGTACTAATTGCGGTAAAGAAAAACTCATCATTCCAAGCCCCATTAAGGCAACGATTAGAATCAAAGTGGCCACCAGGTAATTAAAAAAATTATCCAGGACATTGGCCCCAATAATATAATTGGGATGAACTTTAAAAGTGAGGAGAACTTCCCTCGAGTGAACCAGAGAACTTGCAAAAGATGTCACACTTTGACTGATAAAAACCCAAGGCAAAAGCCCAGAGAGCAAAAACAACGGGTAATTTTGAATATTGAGTTTTAAGATTTTATCAAAGACAGTTGCCTGGATAATAAAACTGATAATGGGATAAGCAATAACCCATACGAATCCGGCCAAAGTTTTGCGGTACTTTGAACGCATTTGAAAGTAAGTAAGAAAGAGCAGTTTTTCTAGCTGTTTCATTTAATCCAAAAAAGGAGTTTAAGTTTCGTCCAAAGAGGAAGTTTGACATTGGTCACTCTCCCGACGACCTGATCAAAAGCAAACGGGTCATCAAACTTATAACCATCCAGGTTTCTAGTAATGATCATTCCTTGATCCAGGTGCTTATTGATATGCCATATATAGTGACAAGTGTACTTGCCCGAGTCATTAAAGACAATGATGTCGAATTTTTTTAGGTCGGGGAAGCTCACCTCTTCTAAAAAAATCTCCATTCCAATGGGGATGACCGGCATCATAGAGCCGGAGACAACTCTATATTTTTTCATAATTGGCCGCAATGTATTTCATAATCACTTCTGCCGCTTCTTCCGGGTTTCTTCCTAAAAAAAGTTTCATGCGCTTAGCTCGAAACAACAGTGCTCCAAAGCCAATGCAACGAAAGCAAAAGATCTTTGTCTTTGTTAAAAAATCTCTCCAGCCATTTTCCCAAAAATATTCAATGACCATCGGCAAACCAAAACCAATAACTCCATGTTTTAGAAGCCCTTTTCCAGTCGAGAGAAAACTGGAATCTTTAAGAATTGACGTCCGTGAATTGTAACGGAAAGCTTCAATTAAAAGCACCTTCTCATAGGACTTCTCAAGCTCTACCACTTTTCCAGGAAGGCCTTTTAAAGAAAGAAGCTTCTTTTTTCCATATTGGCCTCGATCCATATGATAATAATTTTCTTCTGGGTTGAACACCTTGAGCTCAACGGCCTTATCACTTAAGCCAATTTTGATAGGAAAAGGCCTGATACGTCCTTGCCAGTCGACTAAAGGGATATCATCAGAAATAATTTTGAAACGCGAGTCTTTTAAAAACTCCATCAAAAGCGTGCTTTTCCCACCTTTCATAGGCATCATGCAAACTAAGGCCAGGTCTTTATAGGCAACGCTAAAAGCGTGGAGCTTATGAAGCCCTTCCAAATCCATGCGCTTTCCAATGCGCGAAAGAATCAAGAGATAGCTCACCTCGTGAATCTTTGAGAGATTTTTAGAATACATTTTGGCACTGTTGGTTTTCTTGTTAAGAATAACCAGCAACTCTCCATAATAGTCACAATAGCGCACATCATGGATGTCATAACAAATCGAATTGATTGTCTGCATAGTGCAAACAATATTTGGAATTTGCTCCAATGGAGGATCGTCTAAATAAACGTGCAAAGAAAAACCGACCGCAACGTCTTCTCTTTCTTTAACAAAAGAAGAAAAATCTTTTTTTAACAAATGCAGAAGCTCAGGGGCCTCTGACTCTACTTTAACTTTGTGACCATAAAATTCAAAATAGGCAGGCTTCATGGTTTGAGCACCCCCATTAAATCCTGGGCCGTCATTTTCTGGCCTTCGTAATTAAAGTGATGATCCACCAAATGATAGCGTGGACTTTCGGGATGATTTAAATGAATAAAAGCCGTGTCAATTTTATAAAGTTTTAAAAGTCGATCGAGTTCTTTGACGTAATCCTTTTTTGTTTCATGATAGTTGCTAATAACAACAATAAATTTCCCTTTAGGAAACTTGATCAGATATTCATTATTCATTTTTACTAAAATTTTTGCCACCAAATCCATGTCTGAAGCTTTGAGTTTTGGAAGATCACCAATCCAATTAAACACATCAATAAAAGACAAAAATTTTAGAAGATGCGTAAGTAGCCGGTCATTAAAGCTCCCTTTTCTCACCAACTTTCCTTTATCCAATGCATACCAAGGACTGTCCCCCCTATCCCAAGTCAGGTAACTTTTAGTTCCAATGACTCTCATCGACATCCAGTTTGGATAAAAAATATAAACAAACTGCCCTTCACTTTCTTTAATCTCTTTATCCCACGGAAAATTTTCCATCAGGGATAATGTGTTGTGAGGCGCCCCTCCTCCATGGCCAAAATTGTAGACATGATAATCTAACCAGGATTTAGTAAAAAGAGCGGCCAGTGTCTCTTCATTGGGAAGCCCTAATCCGAAAGTATTAGAGTCTCCTGCTAGAATGAGATGCTTTTTCTTAGGAGCTGCTACATCATAAACTCTTTGCCCTAAAGCATTAATGTCGTAGAAGACATCGTAACCCTCTTGAGTGCCTTGAATTTTTTTAGAATGCTGAACTCTTGAATAGATAGGATAAACCCAACCGATCTGAGCCTTTAAAGCTTCATAAGTGTCTTGATTGTAACCTTGGCCGTACCAAACTTTATTATTCTCCACTAATATTTTGCCGTCAGCAGTCTTTGCAGTCTCAATGACTTCTGAGTCAGGCACTTTGGCCCAGACTCCAAGAGAAATACAAAAAATTAAGAGTGAGAAAAGTTTCATAAGATTATTGTAACGTCACTACTTTCCTCATGACAATGACATCATCTTTCTTTAATCTATGCCCATGAAATATAGTATCATCATCGTGACCTACAACAGGCAAAAGGAGCTTGTTCAGTGTCTGGAATCCATTCGAAAAAGCCCAACTTCACATTCGTTTGAAGTTGTTGTTGTTTTTAATGGCGATCGCACAAACATTGAAAGATTTTCGCGAATCTACAAAGACTACTCTTTTCATTTCATTCACAAAACGACACCTGCCGCTGCCCGCAACTTTGGCGTGACAAAGGTCCGCGGTGAGTACTTATTTTTCCTCGATGACGACTGCACTTTGCCTCCTGATTACTTTTCGCACCTAAATTTCGACAATGGGTGGGATGTTCTTGGTGGCCCAGATCAAACAACAAAGAGTGCTAGCGTTTTTCAAAAACTCACTGGAGAAGTACTCTCTTCCCCACTTTGCATGGGGCCAACTTACAAGAGACATACTAAAACAGACAGGTATTCGTCGGATTCAAGCGAGCGCGAGCTGATTCTTTGCAACCTGTGGATGAAAACCTCACTTTTTCATGCAGAGGGCTTTAAATTCAATACTGATCTTTTTAGAAATGAAGAGAACTTTCTGCTTAAAGAGTTAAAAGAAAAAGGCAAAATTCTGCATTACTCTCCAAAAATTTATGTCTATCACCTGCGCAAAGAAAACCTGGAAAAGCTTGGAGCTGCCGTTATTAAAAGTGGCGAATGCCGCGTGCTTAATTTCGTGACTCTACCTAACCGCAAAGAGCTGATCTACTTTTTACCGCTAGTGAGTTTTTTATCTTTTCTCTGGCTGGTATTTCACCCTCAGAGTTTTTTGATTTTTGTCTTTGCTATTTACGCTCTGACAGTCGCTCTTTACAATGCCGTCGTCTGGAAGTCATTTAGCTTCAAGTACATTTTCATGCACTATTTTATTCTTGGTGCCTATGCAATTGGACTTTCAAAAGGTCTATGGAAATTCGGTCCGATTTTCTACAATAACTTTAAAGAAAACAGGTCATTCATCAACGAATCAAGCAGCAAGTAACCTCTGCTTGTTAACCTCACCTTGCCATCATTTTCAAGAGCAGCCCATCCGTGTTTATTCCACTTATCTGCTAATCCTAAAAACGCCTGTTCATCCTTAAACCACGAGGGAGAAACTCCTTCAAAAGATCTCATGGCCATATAAACTTTTTCCAAGCGGAAAGCTTCTTCGTCTAATTCTTCAAGTTCGACTTTCGCCTCTTTCGTTTTCCATTTATAGCGAAGCCTTGCCTCTTTTAAAAATCCCGTTGCTGAAGGGCCGACAGCTGCGACTGACTCTGACTTCCAATAATTCAAGTTGTGCTTTGATTCAAAACCAGGTTTTGCAAAATTAGAAACTTCGTAATGAACAAAACCTTGCGATTTTAAAAACTCTGCCACTTTCATGAATTCGTCTTCAATCCACTCTTCACTCGGCAGGGCCTTGTAGTGGGTGTAGTTATCTTTAACCGTTAAGATATAAACACTAAAGTGTGATGGATTATATTCCAGGGCCTTTTTAAGTTCACCAATTACATCTCGCTTCATTTCTTGGGAGTATGGAAGTCCCAGCATAAAATCCATTGAGAAGTTGGCCTTTTTGTCTTTGAAAAATTGCAACGTCTCGTAAACGTCTTCAATACTATGAACGCGGTCGAGGTATTTAATCGCTTCTTTTTGGAGAGACTGAATTCCTAATGAGTAGCGGTTCACGCCTGCTTTTTCCCAAAGGGCCAGGCTTTCTTTATCCCAGCTCCCCGGATTCACTTCCAGAGTGAACTCACAATCTGGCGCTATTGTGATGTGGTGTTTTTTTAGTAAGCTTTGCAAAAAAGCACTACCTTCACTTCCCCACAAAGAAGGTGTTCCGCCTCCAATGTAAAGAGTCTTAAGCGGTGCCCACGAACACCCGTTCGTTTTCATCAGCTTTTCATGTTCTACTGCTGCGCTTTCCATATATTCATGAAAGCCAGCAAGGTCATTTGTTCTATCGGTAGGAACTTTTTTATAAAAGTCGCAATAGTTACATAAATGTCTGCAAAATGGAAAATGGAGATAGAGGGATGAAACGGGATTAGACATCAAACATTACTTCCATTTTATAGAGAAATTCTATTAGGAGATACTTTCCTTTAGGGATTATAATAAGACGTTTGGTTCTAGATTAAAAGTTTAAAGGAATTTTATTATGCAATACGAGATGTCCACTTTAAAAAATAAGCTTAAGACCCTATTTGTCCATCAACCAGGCTCAACGGCCGGGACTGTACAAATCTGGTTTAGAGCAGGAAGTGCCTTAGAGCAAACCGATAACGAAGGGATTGCTCACTTTCTTGAGCACATGTTTTTTAAAGGAACGGCGACCAGACCAGGTGCCATGATCGCTCACGATGTCGAGTCTTTTGGTGGAGAGATCAACGCTTTCACATCGTTTGATTACACTTGTTATTACATCAACACTCCAAATACAAAAATGGGAAATTCAATTGATATCCTTCTGGATATGGTGTCTCACCCAATGTTTAAAGAAGAAGACCTGATCCCTGAGCGCAATGTTGTTTTCGAAGAATTTAGAAGATCAATCGATAGCCCAAGCCAATTTGCTTTCGCTAGACTTCAAAACTCTGCTTTTGAGGGAGCTTACGCTCACCAAATCTTAGGGCGTGAAGAAACAATTAAAAATTTCTCAATCGAACAATTAAATTACTTCCGAAAAAATTTCTATAATCTTTCCAATGCTCTTTTAATCGTTGCCGGTGACATGAGCGAAAAAGAAGAAATCATCAAAACAATTGAAAAGTATCAGTTACCGGAAGGACCTCAAAGTGACTTCCCGGAATTCAACCTGAAATCTCAGGCGACAACTGATATGCACCAGAAAGAAGTTGGTATGACGACTTTAACTATGGTGATTAAGTCTCCAACTTACTCAGAAAAAGAAGCGGCAGCTGAAGACCTGGCAATCAACTGCTTAGGTTTTGGTGAAACATCAAGATTACATAATGCCCTTGTTCTAGATAAGACACTAGCAAACGTAGCCTCTTCATCAACCATGTTTATGGCCAAAGGTGGAGCACACTTTATCAGACTGGTCTTCCCTCACAAAAACATGACAGAGCTTCTAAAGAAGTTCTTAGTAACAGTGAAAGGCGCTTTAAACGAAGGTCTAGGAAACGATGAAGTAGCAAAAATCAAAAATCAGTACCTTTCATCTAAAATTTATGAAAGAGAATCAATCGAATCTTACGCTTTCTCTCTAGGACACAGTTACGCTCAAAACGGCGATATCAAGTGCGAAGAAGAGTTTATCGACAAAATCAAAGGGACATCTCCCAATGCAGTTAACCAGTCTCTAAAGAAAATCTTTATGAGAGACGTCCATATCAGCATCCAGCTTCCAAAAGAGGCCAATGCTCAAAAGACTAAAAAAGATCTGGCCGATTTTCAAAAGAAACTAAAAGAACTTAAGGTGAGCCTGGGCGGGACTGCTAAAGCAAAATACAAAATCGACAGGTCTAACTCTGACCAGCAAGTTGAACTGGTTAAGATTAAGCCAGGTGTATCACTTATCTACCGTCAAAATAAAATGACTCCGACTTTCGTTCTTCAAGCTTACCTTCGTGGAGGGCTTACTGAAGAAACAGTTAAAACGAACGGAAGCTACCACTTAATCAGTGCTATGCTGACAAAAGGCCATAATAAAATCAGCTTCGATAAAATTAAAAAATCTTTAGAAGAAAAATCTTCAAGCATCTCTGGGTTCTCTGGGAAAAATGCTTACGGACTTCTAATGCATGGATTGAGCGACAATCTTCAGGAACTTTTCCCACACTTTAGAGGTGCCTTGGTTTCTCCAGATATGCCGACAAAATACCTAAACCACGAAAAGCAACTCGCTCAAAGAGCACTCGTTAACCAGAAAGAAGACCCGGTTAAACAATGTTTCAAAGAAGTTCAAAGACTTTTCTTTGGAACTCACCCTTACGCTCTAAGCCCGATTGGAACTGAAAAGACTCTAAAGTCGATCACACAAAAGTCTTTACTTGATACCCATAAGAAAAACCTTAAAACAAAAGAACTGGTTTTAACTTACTGCGGGGACGCTGAACTTCAAGAAGTTCTAGCGATGCTTGAGCCTCTTTTTGCAGAACTTCCTGCAAGAAAGACTCAAAAAGTTAACTTCAAAAAGTATAAATCGACAGTCAACGTTGAAAGCTTTATCCCGTTTAACCGTGAGCAAACTCAAATCTTCTATGGTATCCCTTGTGGAAAAATGGGTTCACCTGAAAACCTATACCTGAAAATGTTAACGACTCACCTTTCAGGTCAGTCTTCTGAACTTTTCGTTGAAGTAAGAGACCGCCAGGGTCTTTGTTACTCTGCTCAGCCAGTTCATTTCTCTGCGATTGAAGGTGGATACTTTGGGATTTATATGGCATCTGGGTTTGATAAGGTGAATCCTGCAATTGCAGCGATTAAAGACATTATCAACAGAATCAAAGAGCATGGCCTGCCAGAAGAAGACTTCACTCGTATTAAGAATATGATCAAAGGTCAGAATTTAATTAATGTTCAAACAAACGAAGACTTTGCGAGCGTTTACTCAGTTCCAGTTCTTCAAGGGCAAGGACTTGATTATTACCACAGAAGCAACAAGGAGATCGAAGATCTTCAATACGAAGCTTTCCAGGCCAATATCAAGAAGATCCTTTCTCAAAAATGGAACACAATCGTTGTTGGAAGATCGGTAAAGTCTTAAGAGACTTGCCGATCTCTCAAGATCAACCATGGTAATGCGGGGTCGGTCTCTTTAGAATATTTTTTGGAGACCAGACTCATAAGCATTGTGACATCTGAAAAATTCGACGCCATCCTTTTATAAAACGACGGGACATCATAAGCGCTCGGGCAAAACGAATTAAGCTTGGTGTAAGCAATCTTTCCTACATCTTCATAATATTTAACATCAATGATTTTCTTATTGAGTGAATCGTAAAAATACCCACAAAGAAGTAACGACATTTCAGCAATCTCTTTGAGTGCATTTTTTTGCAGCTCTCTAGGAAATTGACTGGACTCCATTAATTTAATCCCAAGGATTTTTTCGCGGGCACGCCCATTAACCTGATCAAAGAATTTCTCCGAGTTACCGAAGCGATCCATCACAAGGCTTGAATAAAAAATTGTTTCAGTAGACAGAGGTGAAAGTGAACGAGTGTTGAATTCTTGCAAGTGATCATAAAAAAAGACCTGCAAATTACCATCGAGAATCAGTTTCGCGCTATCAGACATCGACACATCCCTCCTGATCGCCACCTTCACAAACCTGGTGGCCATATTAAATGTTACAATATTCTCGAGACAGAAAAGAACCTGGAAATTATTTCCTTGGGCGCCTTGATTATATAAACGATGCTCTTTACTCTTAGTGTATGCTCTATCAGATCTATGTTTTGATTTTTAAATCTTATGCCCTCTTCATGCGCAGAAGACATCCAGAAGTTATGGATATTTGGTTTAGAAACTCACTAAAATTAGGTTACTGGGCCTTTGGAAAAAGCGATATTGATGTCACCATTATGGTAAAAAGAGGGACACCTGAACTCTTTTTACGCCTGATAAAAACCCACGATAAACTCAAAGCGCTCTTGCCCGTTATGGGTGAAGTCGTCTTTTTCGATGAATCCAGAGATCAAACACTGCTTTCTCTGATGAACCCTTTAGAGCTAAAACGCGACCCTGTTCTCATGAATAAGTATCAAGTGGCCAAACAAGCTGAGCTTGCTGATAAGGTTGTTTTCCTTCATAAATTCCTAATGGCCAACTGGAGTAAAAGAACACTCCCACAAAGACCTGAAAAAATCGAATACACACTCAATCAAGTCACTCCTCACTATACTCTTCTTTCTTCACTGGTAGAACTGCCTGCCCTTGTCGCTGCTCTTTTGGGTGAAGATAAAAAGTTTATTGAAGAATACCGTTACTATCTCGACAATTATGGGATTGCCCATAAAAAGTGTCCCGAAAGTGACACTGTCTATTGCCTTTTTTACAATAAAATCTGCTACCTTCCTCTCAATAGAAAAATTTCTGCTAACAATCTGGCCATCATGGAAAGAACTATTGCATGGGAGTTATGGGGCTGTTTTAGTAATCAAGCGACAGACAATCCTGAGCAAATGAAAAAGCATATGGGATTTTTGTTTGAGCAATCCGAAGATCACCTCACACCTGCAACTTCGCAAAGACTTATTAAATCAGCAGAAGAGTTGGGTTTACTTTAAAAAAGAACCTCTATTGATCACCATCGGTTCCTCAAAAATAACATCAAATGTTTCCATTGGATTTTTCTTGAAACCGATTAAATTGGCATAAGCGCCTTTTTTAATCACTCCTACTTTATTCTCCTCTCTTAAAGATTTCGCAGGATTTAAAGTAAGCGCGCGCAGGATTTCTATTTTTGGGATATTGGCTTCGAGATAAGTTTTAAGTGTACGCTTCACATACTGAGCACGGTTAAAGACTGGTGGATTATGAAAATAAAAGTCCGGCCCAAAAACCAGCACAAATTTTCTTTTATAAAGCTCCTTTAGCCTCTGAGATTGCGCTCTATAAAAAGGCTCGCGGTAATAACTAAATTCTTTAAGTGTCTCACTATCTTGATCCGTCGGAGTAATGTAACGAAGAGATGAAACTTTGTCCGTCAACGTTATTTGATTGGCGTGCTCTATGCTTTGAATGCCTACTTTTTCTGCGAGCTCAAAACTTTTTAACTCTGAAGCATGATAGGTGATCTTTTTAAAATTCTTACTCTTGGAATTAGAAAGAATCTTTTTTAAAAGTGTCTCATCCATGGATCCAGCTCCTGGATTGTTGTCTAAATATATTTTCAGGATATCCACATTTTGATTAAGATAACCTTGAAGCAGTTTATCGACATCTGCTTTAGCATCAACGATTGAATACTCATTATTCACCTCACCCATTTTTGCATTTTCAGGAAATTGCCCTTTATTAGTCGCAATACCTGGCCCTGAAACATAAAGATGTGGAAAAGATTTATCACTCTCTGTCTGTTTTCTCAGTTGGACATCGAGAAATTTTCCAGAATTACCCAGGTCGCACAAACTAGTGAAGCCGGCCTTTAGGTAATCTTTTAAAAAACCTTTCGCCCTATTTATTCTATCTGCTGGGGCCAGTCGTGCTTCCCTACTTAAGGTATCTTCAAATTCAGTTTCTCCCTTTAACTGGGCCAAGAGAACGTGAGAGTGGCAGTCAATAAATCCTGGAAGCAAATAAAGGTTTTTTAATTCGGTAACCGTCTTTACCTGATTGCGGTTAAAAATTCCGGTGATTTTATCATCTTTGACTTGGATAACTTTGCCATAAATCATCACTCCTTTTTCCGTATCAAAATAAGCCTTAGGAAAAAGATTGATCTCGTTTGCCTGGGAATAAGAAAAAAGAAATGTAAGAAGAACAATAATCACAGCATTGACTCACGCATTTTATCTAAGTACTGGACATAATCAATTTTATCTAGAGATCTTACCATTGGCCTGATCACTCGTTGAGCAAAAATCATCTCTGTTGGCGAGAGGTGTTCGAAATAAAAATTAAGAATATTTTTTCTTTCTTCATGATCTAAAGTGAGCAGGGAAAATCTTTCCGGAAAATAAAGGAAAGTTAAAAAAGGAATAATTCTTCTCTCTGTACAGAAATTAATAATTGTTTTTACTTCATGCCAATTATCTTTTTGAACGACACAATTCAGTCTTAAATTAAGTGAACCTAGACCTTTTTTGACTCTTTCTTCCTGATAGCGGAGAAGCTCTACCACATTATTTAAAACAAAATTCAAATCTCCCAAATGCCTAATCTTAGCGTATCCAGCGAGATCAAGGCTATCAATCGAGAGGATGATATTTTTAATTTTAATCCTATCCAGCTGCTTTTTTATCTTATCTGTCAGCTTCCAATGAAGGTTTGTTGTCAGGGTCCACAGGCAATCTGGATTCACATGTGTGATTTCATCAATGAGTTTATAAGTATCAGCCTGAATGAAAGGCTCACCTGAAAGCAGATCAATTTCCTGGATTTCTTTGAAAAAGCGTTCTCTGGCAGGCTTCCAGAAATTCTCTTCAGTATAAAAGCCATTAGGCATTTTCCATACGTCGCACATTTGGCACTGTAGATTACACTTTCCGTTTAGATTAGCCGTTAGTCTTAAAATCTTAGGATTTTGAATATCAAGCTCTGCCAGTGAAAGAAGTTTGTTAAGTTCTGGGCATTGATTACATTTTACATCAATGACTTCTTTTTTACAGACTTCAACTTCTCCAGCAAGAAACTCACTTCTCCACTTTTGCACATTTGCTGACTGCCAGATTTCATCAAGACTTTGGTATCTAATATTTCCATATGGAAACTTTGTTCCCTTATGCCTACAAAAACCAACGTCTCCATTGGGTTCTAAAATAATATTCACAAAAGGCATGACACAAAATGAAGATTTGTTAAGACCGCGAGATGAAAAAATTTGATCAACATCTGCCGATTGATTTTTTAACTGCTCTAAAATGTCGAGAGAATGATCAACCATGGAGTGTCCGAGGCGCTTTACTAGTTCTGAGTAATTATTCTATGATCTAAAGATCAAAGTCAATAAAGACTCACCGCGAGGAAGCCATCGAGCAGCTAGAGAAAATTGAGCATATTAAAGCAAAGGCCCCCCACGGCTTTTGTCTCGCTAAATGGTATCAAGTCACCCTCGATTTAAGCCGTGGATTCACGCATAGTTGCCATCATCCTGAAAGACATCAAATCCCCTTAAAAGAATTAGAGATTGATGCCGGGGCCTTACATAATACCGTTTTCAAAATGCAACAGCGAAAAATGATGCTTGAAGGAGTGCGCCCACCTGAGTGCGAATACTGTTGGAAAATCGAAGACGCTCCTGGCGAAAATATCTCTGATCGCTTTATTAAATCTATTGATCATTGGGCCTTTGATAAACTCGATGAGGCCCTAAATACTCCCTGGAATAAACCAGTTAATCCTACCTACCTGGAAGTTATTTTCAGCTCTGAGTGCAACTTAAACTGCATGTACTGCGTTTCAGATGTAAGTTCTTCTATCGCCCGTGAGATGGAAAAATATGGGCCATACCCAAATCTTCCCTCTGAACATCGCATGCCTAAACACAAAGAAATTACAGGGGACAATCCCTATATTGCGGCCTTTTGGAAATGGTTTCCGGATATTCTTCCCTCTCTGCGAGTTTTTCGAATCACTGGAGGCGAGCCACTTTTATCTTCGAACACTTTCCGAGTACTGGAGTATTTAGAAAATCATCCCAACCCAAACCTCGAACTGGCAATCAATACGAATTTAAGTTACTCCCAACAACTTTTAGAAAAGTTCATGGCACACATTAAAGTGCTTCTCGCTAAAAAAGCCATTGGTTCCTATACGACTTACACCAGTCTGGATGGCCATGGTGCTGAGTCAGCTTACATAAGACGAGGTCTTGATTTCGAACGTTTCACAAAAAATATGAACCTGCTTTTTAACTCACTTCCAGAAAGCCGCGTGATTTTAATGTGCACATTTAATCTGCTTTCAATCGGTTCATTTGAAAGGATGATTCATTGGGTGGATGGCATGAAAAAAGAGGGACGAAAAGTCGTTCTTGATCTCTCTTACCTAAAAGACCCGGATTATCTCCGTGCCAATATCATGGATGAAAGCCTGGAGGCAAAACTACTTGCATGTCTCGAACTCATGAAATCGCTGCCTTCTTTTGAAACTTATGAAGTGAAAAAATTTGAAAGAGTAGTCAATTGGGCATGTTCGACAAAAAGTGATGAAAGAAACAAATGGCTAAGAGCTCACTTCCTGCAATTCATTCAGGAATTCGACAGAAGATTTAATTCAAATTTCGAAGAGACTTTTCCCGAGTATGCAACTTTCCTTAAGATCTGTAAAAAAGCTGATATCTGGATGAAGGTTAACAACCTTTACTGATACAACTCTTTTGCTCGCTCCAAGGCAAACTGTTTAAAAGAATGATTCGTTAAAGTGATGAAGGTATAACCTTTAAAAGCTGGCTTCTCTCTGATTTCATCCCCAAAAAGAGACTTTAAATCAACCTTATCATAAAGAGATTGTTTATGATCATCGAACCACTCTGCCAGCTCAAATCCATGATTCATTGAAAGCTCTTCGCGATGAATGACATTCTTCATCGTTTTTTTATTTTCTAAAAGAGTCGCTCCTCTTTGAAGAAGATCGTGAGTTAAGAACGAGTCAGTGAAATAAAAAGATAGTGGATTAAAGTGAGTAAAACAGACTTTTGCCAAGTTTTTCTTTTGCAGTTTTCCCCAATCCAAAATCTCTATATTTCTTCCTCCAAAGGCCATATTAACTGCATTTAAAGTCGTGTAGCCCCATGTTGAAGCAGCTTCCGCATACTCTTCACCTTTTCTAATACAACTTGAAAAATAAAAAGAAATCTTAGGGTATTTTTTTGTTTTCTCGGCAAGCTTGGCAAGTTCAACTTCCATGATTTCCAGAGGAAGAGAATCTTTATCTGGAGAAATCAGGATTAAACACTCTTCGATCGGCTTCGGAAAAACTTTTTCATTGTCATAAAGACTTCTTAATAGAGTTTTCTCTCTCCAGGCCTTAGGCACCAAAGAAGATAATTTCTCATCAATGATTATCATTGGGTCCGCCACATGAGGGGCAGGATTAATAAAGAAAAAGCGCAACAATGGATAAACTCCATCGCGAAGAGAAAGAACATTAAAATATCTTAAATAGTCGTCTTCGACTTCGAAGCTAAAAATGGGATTTAAACGAGAACAATATGGGTTGGAGTCTGGTGAAAGATAAAGCGCCGTCTTTTGCGACACAGCTGTGCGCTGATCCCAGATCTTTTCTAAGGAGAAAATGGAATTCCCGAAATCAAAGTGTTCCATAATCACCATACACGTCTTTATAAAGGCCTAGATTATTTTTAAAGGGGGCATCTGAACTCAGATGAAAAGTTGTACTGAGTTTATAAAAAACTTGCGAGAATTCGATCTTTGCATTGAAATCCACTGCAAATAAAAGCTCCTCAAGTTTTTTTCCAACCGCTTCAATCGAGAGATAATTTGCTGAGTAGCTGGCCATTTCTTCTCTAGGAAATTTATTTTCTTTAATCTCTAAAATTTTTGCCATCATCTTCTTTTGAGCAAGAATGGATTGAGGGTGCATTCTCACATCTTGAAATTCAATAGGAACGAGATCAACATGCTCAGAGTATTTCTTAAATGTCGGAAGACCTCCCCATTGAGTTAAAAGAGCGGGCAGTCCACACATCAAGGCTTCAGCAATCGACATTCCATAATCATCGTCATTAAAAGTACTAAAACTCACAAACAAGTCACTGGCATGGTAAACACCAAGCAGTTCCTCCTCATCCAAATCACCGAGGAAGCGGACATTGCTTAAACCTTTATCAAGGAGTGAACTCTTAAACTGGCTAAAGTATGAGCCCGGAAGCCCTCTCGTTCCATGGTAAGGAAGAAGGATATTATCCCATGGGCCTGCCAACCAAAGCTCGGCATTTCCTCCAACCAAGTTTTTAACTTTAGTGAACGTATTAACAAGAGAGTCGATATTTTTTTGTAATGACATCCGTCCCGTATAAAGCAGAACGACTTCATCTTTTAATTTAAATTTTTCACGCATCAGGTTTCTTTGCTGAGAAAAAGCACTGGCATTAAAGACACTCTTTTCTACAGGAAATGGAATGACTGTCGTGATATTTTTTGTGGAAATAAACATTTTATCCACAAGTAATTTTTGAGCATCAGAAGCGACTAAAAAATGAACTGGGAACTCATTTAAACTCTTAAGAGTTGTTTCCCATTGGCGGCATTGAAGAACAAAGTCACCAAAAAGATGGATAAAAAACTTAGGTTTGTCGTTATAGGGCTTATCACTTAAAACACTATTGAGAGCATTGAGAAGCAAAGCACTGCACGGTTCATGATCAACCCAAATCAGACCTTGCGGATTAATCTCCTTAATTTTCAATGCATGTTTATAGGCACTGGCAGGTGTGAGGTCTTCTTCAACTTTTAAGAACTGAATATTATGACCCTTCAGGGCCAGTTGATAGCTTTGAATCAAATTTTTAGTGATAAGCTGGCAGCTTTTCCAGAAGGAAATTTCCTCTTTGGTGATAATTAAAAAAGTCTGCTCTCTCATGGGGAAATTATTCCATTTTAACGATGACTTTCGCAAGCCCCATGTCGCAAGGCAAACAGCAAAGATGGTCGTCATCTCGATAGAAAACAGTTACTCTATAACCTAAATGAAGACCCTGATCATCAAAACCGGACATACGGAAACTTTTGACGCTCATCCAGAGCACACGCACATTGTGAGTCTGGGCGATGTCCTGAGAACAACAGTTCTACTGGAAGTCTTTAAAAACGAACACGTCACATGGTTTACATCTAAAGAAGCGGCCCTTCTTTTAAAGAAAAACCAAAAAATCAAAAAACTCACAACTGATTTCTCTGATATTGAAAACGAACATTTCGATCTCGTTTTAAACCTAGAGAGAACGGATGAGATTTTAGAAAAAATCCCTCACATTAAGACATCCGCTCTTTTAGGCTTTAGTAATAAAACTCTTCCAGAGTTCAGTTCAAAAACAATGAACTGGAGTGAAAAACTCTTCGCTCTTATTGGGAAAAAATGGACTAAAGAGACTTACAGTTTCTATTGGAGCTCTCCTCCTTCTTCATCATCTCGTTTGAAAATCGGCCTCAACTGGAAAGTTGGCCAAAAGTGGCCGGGAAAAAGCTGGCCTTTAGAAAATTGGGAAGCTTTAGAAAAACTCCTGCAATCTGATTTTGATATTTCCTGGCAGGAAGGGTTTCACAATCTTTCTGAATACATTAAGTGGATAGGAAGCTGCGATTATATCGTCACTCACGACAGTCTTGGACTTCACTTGGCACTAGCGATGAAAAAACCATTTGTAGCACTCTTTGGTCCGACATCGAGCCACGAAATTGATTTAGCTGGTCTTGGTGTTTCCGTTTCCACTGAAGACTTAAGCGTTTCAACACTCGCAGATATTATTAACCTTAAGGCCTATCGACATGATTAAACTTCCCGATATTCATGTTCCAGACCATTACAACTACGTGGGAGTTTTTCTCACATTGAGTTGTAATATTTCCTGCTCTTATTGCATTAATCACCTGGTAGGCCTGCAAAAAGGAAGAAAACTTCTTACGGCTGAAGAATGGGCAAAAGGTCTTTCTCGTTTAAAAATGACCAATAAAATACCTCTTACTCTGCAAGGTGGGGAGCCGACAATCCATAAGCATTTTTACGAAATAGTGAACTCACTTCCTGCTGAATTCGATATTGATCTTTTAACTAATATTCAGTTTTCCCCAAAAAAATTTGCTCAAAAAATTGATAAAAATAGAATCAATCGCCAAGCTCCTTATGCTCCTATTCGCGTGAGTTATCACCCTGAAACAATGGACTTAAGAGACACACTTAACAAAGTGGTTGAGCTTAAGGCCTACGGCTTTAATGTTGGAGTTTATGGTGTTAGACATCCTTCACAAATTAAAGAAATAGAAGAAGCTAAAGAACTTTTTGCGTCGAATGGAATTGATTTCAGGTTTAAAGATTTTTTAGGCATGCACGACAATCAACTCTATGGCGAATACAAGTATCATGGAGCTGTTTTCAGCCAGGAAAAGCGCTCTTGCCTATGCAAAACGAGCGAACTTCTTATTGATCCTTTTGGGAAAGTTTTCCGTTGTCATCACGACCTTTATAACAATAAAAATCCGGTAGGCGATCTTCTCGATCCAGACTATCAAATCGAAGATATCTTTAGACCTTGTGATTACTTTGGAAGCTGCAATCCATGTGACGTCAAAGTCAAAAACAACCGCTTCCAGCAGTTCGGTCATACATCAGTTGAAATCAGGCTTTAGAAAATAGCGTAGATCGCCGGAAGAATAGAACCTCCTCCGACAAGAACAATGAACATGCTCAAGATGGCAAAAATAAAAAAGATCGGCATCAGCCACCACTTTTTGTGCGTCTTAAGTAAAACAAAAATTTCCTTCAACATTTTGAAGTTCTGCTTAAACTTGGCAACTAAAGATAGCTTCTCAGGCTGATTTGGAGTCTGGCTCATTTTCCTTTCCTTTCTTGGCTCATTAACTCAATTTTGTCATAAAGTGTCTGAGCAATCAAATCATAACCTTCAGGACTGCAGTGTTCCCAATCATCAAGCAGCACATCTGCTCCCTTCTGATGTAAGGTGAAGATTTTTTCGACATCAATAAACTCAGACCCTTCTTTTTTGGCCAAAGTTTGCAGGTAACCATTTGTTGATTGGTATGGCAAAGGATAATTCATCACGACGATACTTGAATTGTGTTCACGGGCCAGGGTAAAGATTTTCTTCCAATAGATATCGCGCTCACCATTTAATTTTTCTAAATTGTCATACCAGTAACTGGCGTTGGAAATAAGTTCTTGATTCACCTTTTGAGCTTCAAGAGCAATTCGATGAGAATTCTTTTCAATCACTGCTTTTAATTCTTCAAAACTTACAATATCCTGAAGCTTAACAAGCCCTAGTAAATTCATTACCAGGTAATCACGCTCTAAGAGTTGAGGTTGATATTCTACAAGTCCCATAAAATCGCGGATCACTTCAGTGACCTCACTCGACTTAAAGGCCTTTTTTTCTAGTAAGAAACGAATAATAAGATATTCTTTTGAACCTTGAGAAAGTTTATTATAACTCTCCATTTTGAGCGTCTTAATCAGACAATCCACTCTTTCTTTTGATGTTTTGGCGCTATGACAAGCTGAGAGTTCTTGATTGGAAAAAGTAACCTGCTCTGTCACCGAGTCGACTTTATCGATTCTATTTTTTAAATCTTGAGCAAGAAGAGTTACCACTTTATAAAAATAGAACTGGGAAAAAAAAGAATCAGTTTTCTGATTCATCTCTACCCATTTCTGCTCTTTTGAGATGTTGAGGGCCGAGATCTTTTGAACCAGTTCACTTCCAGCAAAAACGTCTGCACTTCCGGCCATCACTGCAATGACATACTTTTTTTCAGATGAGTATTGATTGCTTTTATAAAAGTCTTCAAGCCGTGTGGCAATCTGCTCGGTTGTGCTGGCACAAACCCCAAGGTTTCTCACCGTTACTTTCTTATTAAATTTTAAGTAGAGCTTGTAAGGGTAAGAATTATCCCAGAAAGTATTCCCGCCATTGGTGAACGAATCTCCAATACAGAGAATTTCTAGAGGCTCTTTTCCTCCGTAAATCTCCATCGAACGGTCGCGGTAATAATCACTCTTTCCGGCCGATTCGCGGTCTGAAAGATTGTATTCGGCCACATCGTGATAGATGCGGGGAAGATTGGTTTGTTTAATCAGGTAGCGGAGTCCAAACTCAACAGTTACCACTGAAACAATTAGAGAAAGAAAAAAAATGGTAAATTTTGTTTTCCAGTTTTTCATTTAGATAAAGTTCACATGCTCAGGTTCGTGGTTAATTTGCTCAAGGAACTCGTTAACACGGGCCATACGGCAGTTAACTCGGCAAGTGCTTCTTACATCCAGCTCATTGCGTGCGTATTGAACTGAAGCTTCTCTTTCCTCTCCAAAAAGAACTCTTTCAGGACTTTGAAAATTGATATTTCCCGCTCTGAATTTTTCATTCCCAATATGAATAGGACATGTGTAAAAATCCCCACTCGCCGTCATGTATCCCCAGTAAGGAAGTGCATGGCATCTTGGGTAAGTGATTTCCTGTGAGCGGTATTTATCAAAAGCTTCTGAGCGGCAGATCACTTGAGTTGTATTGTTTTTATTTTCTTCATGAATAGCATCGAGTTCATTCATGATGTTTTGATCGTAGACTTCATTTTTATCCAGGATCATTTGAGGGTTTCGAGAAAAAGGCTTAAACGCAATATAATCGACACCAAAGTCGGTAAAAATTTTCACCATCTCGCGCATTTGGTGCCTGTTTTCTTCTAAAACGACAAACTGCACTCCAAGAGTTGTTTTAAGATTTCTCTCTTTTTTTATCCTGACGGCTTCCTGGATATTTTTGCAGACCTTATCGAATTCTTTTAGTGTTGTATGGTGAACTTTTGAATACACTTCAGGACTTCCCCCATTAACACTAAAACGAATCCAGGTTAAAAGTGGAAGTACTTCTTCCCACAACTCGACTGTCGCTTTTGAGCCGTTAGTTGTAATGGAAACATCGACACCTGACTCTTTTGTCACTGTGACCAATTCTTTAAATTGCGGGTGCAAAAGTGGCTCGCCTTCTCCGGCAAACATTAAGCTCTTAAGCCCACTTCTCCCAGCGAAAGCCACGAACTCAGAAAAGACAGATGTTTTAAGAAGATGATCCGGCGATTGGACAAAATCCTTGCCGCAGAAATTACATTTGTGATTGCAATAAGATACTGGGGAGACTTCCAGGTAAATTGGCGCAATTCTCTCGCCATTTTTAACCTTCAATACTTTGTCGAAATGCCAAAGCATTTTATGGCCATCCATGAAATAGTGATCAGTCATGAATCTTAACTCCCAAGTGTTACGCTCTTGAGTATAAGCTTGAACATGCAGAATGAAAACTATATCGTGTTAGGTATGAAAGACATCTCCTTCTTCAAAGAGAAGAGTAAACAAATCAGAAAAGACATTGTCCACACAGCATTCGCTGCTCAAAAAGGGCACATCCCTTCTGCTTTCTCTATGATTGAAATTTTGGTAATGCTTTATTACCAACTGGCGAAAATTACACCCGAAATGGCCCAAGACCGCGACCGCATTATTTTAAGTAAAGGCCACGGTTGTTTAGGGCAATACGCCATTTTAGCAGACTTAAATTTTTTCCCAAAAGAAGAATTACTTCGCTTCTGCTCTAAAGAAGGAATTCTAGGAGGGCACCCTTCGAGAAAAGTTCCCGGAATCGAAGTCTCAACAGGTTCATTGGGCCATGGGCCATCGCTGGGAATAGGGATGGCACTGACAAATAAAAACTCGAATGTTTTCGTCATCGTCGGCGACGGTGAATGTAACGAAGGAAGTGTTTGGGAAGCAGCTCTCGCTGCCAACAAACACCAGTTAGATAATTTCTGGATCATTGTCGATTACAATAAATACCAGTCTTATGATCACACGCAAGTGATTTGTCCTCTCGATGACTTAAAAGAAAAATGGCAAAGCTTTGGTTTCCAATGCGAAGAAGTTGATACGATCAACTCTCCTTACTCATTCATGGAAAGTTTCGCTCGCCTGCAAAAAACCAAAGGTCCAAAATGTATTGTCTCTCATTCTATTAAAGGTCTGGGAGCAAAAGCTCTTGAGGGAAACCTCTCTCATCACCACTTAAGATCAATGAGTGAAGATTTCAGAAACCAATTACTAATGGAGATTGATTCCCATGCGTAGCTCTGGATTAAATGAGATCTTTCAAATGGCCAAAAATGATAAACGCATTGTGTTTGTCGGATCAGATTTAGGTTTTAAGGTTCTCGATGAATTCAAAAACACTCTTCCAGAGCAATTTTTTATGGAAGGGATTTCTGAGCAGTATATTATCGGCATGGCCGCAGGTATGGCACTCAATGGAAAGATCGTTTACGTCAATACGATTGCCTCTTTCCTCACTCGCCGCTGTCTTGATCAGATTTCAATTAATCTCTGTTTGGAAAAAACCAATGTCCGTCTTTTTGCCAATGGTGGAGGACTTATCTATGGACCAATGGGACCCACTCACACCATCATTGAAGACATCGCTCTCATGATGGCACTTCCTAATATGGCCGTGATTGTTCCGGCCGACAAAAATCAGATGCTTCAACTTTTAAAGCAATCTGTCGATTACCAAGGTCCAATGTACATTCGCGTTGCCCGCGATAACTATCCAGATCTCACTTCAAAACATGACATCGTTTTTGGCGAGCCTTGCCTCTTAAAAAATGGGGAAACGTTCGCCATTATATCTAATGGGTATATGTCTCACACAGCGATGAAAATCGCTGAAAACTTAAAAGCAGACGGGCTCAATGTAAAAGTTATTGATCTGCATAGCCTTCGTCCTCTCAATACGCAGTCGTTGCAAAAACACCTGAAAGGGATTGATAGAGTTGTAACGATGGAAGAGCACATCAAGACAGGTGGATTGTACAGCCTTGTGAGCGATTTGATTCTCTCTTGTGATCTACCAATCAAAATTAAGAACTTCAGCATTCCTCACCAGTATTCGGAAACCTACGGCGAGCAGGATGATCTACTCAAGATCATGTCACTTGATCCTGAATCTATGACAAACGAATCGAGGGATTTTTTCCTTAGAGCTGGTAAAGGTCTTCGTTAAGACACTGGCAGAAACGACAAATGTCGTGAGCCTTCTTATCTGGATTCGTCAAAGACTCACGCAAAGAAATAACCTCTGGTGAATTCCATCCTTCAGGTGAAAAGATATTTCCAAATTCTTTGGCCGGAGCACGCACACAGCAAGGTCCAATATTTCCAACATTATCTAATTGCACATAACTCATTGGCAGTACACAGTGCTTAACTTTTCTTTCTTCCAAAGGAATTAACGGCACCCAGGTAATATAAATTTGCCCTTTGTACTTTTCTTTTAAACGCTTTTCTTCATTTTTATATTCAGCATTGTCTTCAAACAGAACTTTTTTCATTCTGTCTTTAGTCTTTGGGTAATAATTATCAAAGATAAGCTCTTTGCAGCCAATATCCAGGGCAAACCTGATTTTATCTTCCATGTGGTGAATCGTCGTACTATCAATCACCGACTGCATCCAAAAGCGTTTTTTGCCTTTGATCGCTGTTGCCACTCTTCTGATATCTTCACGGTTATTGTCATAAAGGCTAAGCCCCAGAACATCCAATGAGGAGACCTTAAGTTTTTCCAACATTTCACCTTTTAACAAAGCTGAATTTGTGACCACTGATGTGACCTTTCTTTTTTTATGAAGAATTTCTATATAATCAAAAATATTTTTATTTAAAAAAGGCTCTCCTCCAAGAAATCCAATTCGGAGAGCCGCTTTCGCGGCATCAGTCTCCAATATTTTATTCAATTCTTCAGGTGAAAGATCGCCTTCTTTTCCAGGGCTTTCGGCCATATAAGTTTCAACAAAGCAAAACTCACAGGCGAAATTACATCTTTTAGTCGCAGAAATAATAATGGAAACTGGATGAAAATTAAGTGTTGTCTCTTTCGTCCACTTATTAAGTTGAAACTTTAAAAAATTAACGATGACTTTAAGCTCTGGTGGATTTTTTAAAAACCTCAGCATGACATAAAGATAAAGTGAAATTTTCAAAGAGCTTCTCTCCTTGAAATCACGTACTGCCAATAGAGCATTCGGCAGAATCCTTTCACAACTTCTTTAAGAGATTTCCACGACAGGGCCTGAGACTTGGTCTGTTTTACATTAGTAAGTCTGATAGGAACTTCTTTATACTGGGCCTTTCCTCTTAGGAGTTTAAGTAAGATTTCCGCTGTAAAAAAGAAGCCTCGGCTTTCAAGATTGATTTTTTTAATCACTGAGACTTTGTATAAAGAAGTCCCATTAAAATACTTAAGTCTATGTCCGAAAGCTAAATTAATAATATGCGTGTAGCTTCGAGAAAGTCTTTGTCTAAAGGCACTGCGCTCTTCTGGGTTTTCAACATAAGTAACTAGAACATCTTCTTGATTTAAATCTGCCACATGAATCATAACGCTTTCAGGGTCATTTTCATTGTCGCCAGGAAGTAAAAAAGCATAATCCATTTTTGCTGACTGGATACCGCTTAAAAAAGCAGCCCCTAATCCCTGAGATTTTAAATGAGTGATTACCACAAGCGAGGGGTAGAGATTCTGAAGATCTTTTAGAATGGCAGCCGTTTGATCCGTGCTCCCATCGTTAATAGCAATCACTTCACCCAAAAGCTTAAATTTCGACAATGCTCTAAAAGCACCATGAACAGTGTTGGCGATTTCAATTTCTTCATTTTTAGCAGGGATAATAATAGACAGTGTCTTCATTACCTAGGATTGTAGCAATTTATTAGTAAGTTCTACAATACGGCGGGCTTCGCTTTCTGAGACACAAAGAGGAAGATTGACGATTTCTCTGGCGACATTTTGAGAATAATTGTGCCCTGAAAGATACTTATGACCCTGATAAGGTTTAAGCTCTGGAAGAGAGTAATTATACATATCTCCCACTTGAATCCCGTGCGAGAGCATGGATTCCATATAAGACTCGCGATTTTTTATCAAAATATTATAGTGCGACACAACTATGCCTTCAGTAACGTCAATCTTGGGAACCTTCAAACCTTGCTGATAAATGCCAGTGACCGCTTGAATAGACTCAGCCGTTTCTGCAAATTTCTCTAACTGCAGGCGCCCAATAGAAGCTTCGAAGGAACTTAGGTTCTGAAAACTATCTTTTGGGATTTCAATTTTATTCACATCAAAGAGCTTAACGAAGTAATCAATAAACCCATAGCGCTCAAGAAAATTGGTCACACTATAAAAAGGTTTCCAGAAAGCAACAAAGGCCAGAAAAAGATAAACTCTTTTAAACAAACCCCGCCCTACTGAATCTGAAAATAAGTGAGTTTTCACTGAATCAATTTGCTTAATCAATTCTGCATCATTAGTCGTAAGCATCCCTCCAAAAACAGAGGTTACTGGTTTACTAAGTCCGAGTCCAAAAAGGGCCATATCCCCAAAGTGCGCAATAGTTTTCCCTTGGGATTTCCCATTGAGTAAATGAGTGCAGTCCTGAATGATTTTGATATGTGGGTAATGCTCTTTAATAAATTGAACTTCACCTAAATTAACAGGGGCCCCGTAGAGCGAAGTAAAAACAATGGCCGCAGTTTCTTTGCTTATAGCTTTTTTTAAAAGCTCAAAATCCATTGAAAGGTCTTCTTTTCGTACATCAACAAAAACTGAGTGATTGCCACTTTCCTCTATGGCATGCGCCATAACAATGCAGGTATAGGCCGGGAGGATGATCTCCTTTTTCTCAATCTGATGAGCTTTTAAAAAAGCGTATAACGCCATTCTCCCATAAGAAAAAGAACGAGCGTACTTCTGTCCCATAAAAGCAGAAAACTCTTCTTCAAAGTCTTGAACTTCTGACTTTGGTGTAAGAGAGAAAATTTTCTTAAATTCGCCCCAACCAAGATTGGGTCTAAATCTAGGGATCATCGTTTTGCCTCTCTAAATATCTTCTCACGCTCCATGTGTTATTGCTACTGTGAATTATTTAAGAGTATAATTTCTCCTATGAATCCACAGAGATTAATTAATAAATTCACTCGTAGAATTTTTTTGGCGTACTCCGATCTCTATGGATTTTTAGCGCAAAAGCTCTTCAACGTTCACCATCTTTACCCAAGTAAGATCACTTTTAAGATCACCAATATCTGTAACGTTGACTGCCACTTTTGTTACAACGTCGGCAAAAACACTCAAGCCGAAAGAAAGTCTGAAATTGATTTGGAAAGCTGGAAAAAGCTTGTCAGCAATTCTCCTTTTTATACGGCCATCTCTTTTACAGGTGGGGAGGCCTTTCTTTATCCTCATTTATTTGATCTTTTAAAATTTATCGGGCAAAAAAAGCGCAAGGCCTCTATCGTAAGTAATGGGACAACATTAAACGAAGAGCAACTCAATAAACTTATTGATTCTAAACTTCACTATCTGATGTTTTCTCTTCACGGAATGGAGCGCACTCATAATCGCATCCTTGGTGGCCATATCAACTATTTTGAAAAGACCACGGAAACCATTAAAAAACTTGAAGAGTTAAAAAAGAAAAGAGGAAGTAATTATCCGATTGTGGGAATCAAGGTTGTCATCACTAATGAAAACTACCAGGATATTCCAGAGCTCATGGACTATTCTGAAAAGGAGCTAAAGGCCTCTCACCTTTACTTCAACCTGCTTTCTAACGAGCCTTTTGAACTTTTTGAGAATGTGAACGATGCTTTTAAAGCACAAGCTCCCATTCATATGTATGAGAAAATTAAAATCCCAAAAATCCATGCCCTAATTGACCATATCTTTGATTATAAAAAAACATCTCGTATGAATATTGGTTTTACGAACGTCTTTAAGAATAAGCAAAAATTAAAGGACTATGTCGAAAATCCCGGGCAGTTTGATGTTACGGCTTGTAACAAGCCTTTTCACGAGCTTTATATCCAGCCAAATGGCGATGTCATTTTCTGTTTAAAATACAAAGTGACCAATATTAAAGACATCAATTACGACATTAGGAATATTTTTGCTCTTCCACGCTACCGCGAACTCCTTGAAGCTTTTCAAGAGAAAGGAAAAAAAGTGGACTACTGCCACACGTGCCTAGAAGCTACTTTTGAAGACAAGCGAGCTGAAGCCTGATGAGAAAGATTCCTCGCGGTGTCTACTACCTTTCCTTTGGAAGAATCCTGCAAACGCTGGTGACTTATCCATTTAAAAATTTCTCTAGCCAAAGCAAGGTTGAAGAATTTGAGAAAGAAGCATCTTTAAAACTTAACTCTCCTCATGCTCTGGCCATGCCACATGCTCGCATAAGTCTATATTATTTACTTAAGCACTATCGCCTTGATGCTGGAAGTGAAGTCTTAATGTCACCAACCACACTTCCTGACATGGTTAACATGGTTTTACTCCTTGGATTAAAACCCGTTTTTGTCGATTTCAAGGAAAACACTCACACTGCCGACATCTCTAAGGCCGAGAAGCTTTTAACATCAAAAAGCAAAGTTCTTTATCTCACACATTTGTACGGGATTCTTCCAGATATGAACGAGATTCTGACCTTTACTCAAAAGAACGATCTTATCTTCATACAGGATTGCACCCAGTCTTATGGGACATCTTTTGAAGGAAAACCTGTCACAGAATTTGCAAATGCTACGTTTTATTCGACATGTTCTCTAAAAGACCTTCACACCCATATGGGATCACTTCTTTGTGTAAAATCAGCAGACCAGATGAGGGCCATTAGAAAAAACACCGTGAGAGATTTTCATCCTTTGAGTAAAAGATATTTTTGGAAATTTTTAAAAGAAGACTTAGTCGCCTCCTTAGCGTTAAATCCTTATCTCTTCTCTTTTTTCACTTATTACGTTTTTAAAATCCTTTTTGCGATCGACGCTAAACTCATTGAAGATTTAATTGATGGTAGAGGACTTAAACTTGGTCCATGGACTTTCTTTAAAGGATTGTTTGGCGGCTCTGGAGATGAGAGGAGAACTAAAATCCCTCACGACATGCTCTATCACTTTAATGATCTGCAGGCCGAAGTAGGCCTTCAAGGCCTAAAGGATATGGATGATTTTGAGCACAGAAGAAGACAAAACACTTTGCTTCTTATTGAGCATCTCTCTGATAAAGCAAAAACGAGGCTTCCTCACTTGGAAGAAAAGGCTCATCATTCTTTTTGGCGAATTCCTATTTATGTTGATGATCAAAAACACTTTGAGCATTTCCTCTTTAACCATGGTATTGATCCAGGGAAAACAACCTTGCCTTGCCTGCCAGATATGGATATTTTTAAAGACTTAAAACAAAGTGCACCGGTTGCCCTAAAAATGGGGAAACATTCGTACTTTCTTCCCAACTTTCACTATTTAAACGAACGAGAGATAAAACATGTTGCCAGCACCATTAACCAATACTTCGCTCTATAAGTATTTTTCTAACCGCTTGCCGCGTTTTCAGTTCTTTTATAGAACTCCAAAACTTTATCATTCACTTCTCAAATTGCAGTCAAAAGATGCCCTCGCACGTTCAAAAAAGACGCAGGATTTTGAAGAAGCGATTTGTAAACATTTCAACTCGCGCCACTGCCTGACAACATCGTCTTTTCGCATGGGGCTTTACTTCTCCTTAAAGTCATTAAATCTTAAAGAAGGAGATGAAATTCTCCTCTCTCCCATTACAATCCCTGATACGATCAACGCTATTCTTCTTTTGAAGCTTAGACCTATTTTTGTAGACATGTCTTTAGACGACCACTGCATAGACCTTGCTTTGGCCGAACAACAGTTAACTCCTAAAACACGCGTGCTATTGGCAACGTATCTTTCCGGAATTGTCCCTAACTTGCAAAAGATTAAGGACTTTACTCAAAAACATAACCTGCTCTTTATTGAAGACTTCTCTCAGAATTATGAGGCACACTTTGATAATAAATACCTGGGAACTTGGGGCGATATAAGCATCGGCTCACTTTCCAGCGGAAAAATCCTTTCATCTGCGGTAGGTGGAATCATTCTCACTCAATCAAATGAATATGCGGCTAACATCAAAAAAGAAATTGAATCTTTTATTCATGCACCTACCAGAAGTGTTCTTAGTTATTATCTAAAAAATTGCATCTTCGTTGAGACTGCGACACTAAGGCCTATCTATATTTTCTTCACCCACAGCTATTTAAAAGTGATATCGATTCTCAATGGTAAAGGAATTGTCGATTTTGAGCATGACCCAGACCATAGAAACAATATCTTCTTTTGTTCAAAACCAAAACTTCGCACTGAATTTCCTAAAAGTTTTTACACATGGCTTTGTAACTGGCAGGCAGATATGGCCCTTGGCCTTTTAGAGGAAATGAAGACCAATACAAACAAAAGACGCCACTTGGCCAAAACACTTTTTGATCACCTTAGCCCAGAAGCTAAAAAGTTCATTCCTCAAAATCTTTTTGATTATCAACAAAACTCTTATTATCACTTCCCTATTAATTGTTTTGGGAAAAGAGAAGAAATGCGAAAAAATCTCTTTAAGAATGGAATTGATAATGGCAGTTATGGTTTAAATCTCTGCTCAGAAGAAACTATCTTTCACCCGCACACAAAAATATTGAAAAATGCCAGAACCATCAAATACGATACGGTGTTTATTCCTCTCAATGAAAAGTACTCTGAAAATCATATGCGCCATATCGCTATGACTTTAAACGAAATGACCCTCTAGTTTTTTTCGTACAGGGCCAAATGCATTAACCAGCTCTGCCCAACGGGTCCTAAGTCATACCACGCTTCGACATGCTGAAACTCTGAAGTCTTATCGAGTTTTTCATTAAAATGGTGACGAAGTTCTGTTTTTTTTACAAGTTTATAACCGATATCTGCGATAGCTTTATTCATCGGTTCAACCTTTTCAGCTTCCCCTGGTGAGTTTCTTAAAACAAAAAGCTTCTTACCATCTTTAGTGAGTTCTTGAAGCTTGCGATCTAATTCCACATTATCAACAATGATTTCAATGTGCTTATCCGCAAAGGATGGATGGTGTTTAATGGCCCAAACGATTCCAAAATAATTTAAATAGCTCGTCTCCGCGAAACTATCAAAGATGATAATTGCCATTTGTGATTCATCTTTCATTTCTTCTGAAATTTTATCAACGAAGAAATACTTATCTTCATTGACTATCATTTTAGGATAAATATCATTAATGAAATTTCCTGTAAAAAGCAAGGTCGCTAGTCCTAATGCCCAGGCATTGCGATACTTAAGCTTTTTAAAGTAAAAGCTGAGTATAAAAATAAAGGCCGGCATCAAAAAAAGCCAATAAGTGATGTCATAAGGCAAAAAGAGAATATAGCTGGTGAAAATGAAATAAATGGCAAACCAACAAAGCATAAAACGCGTTTCGTGAGCCTTATCTCTTAGTGCCATCTTTAAGGCCTTATATCCAATAACAATAAGAACAAGTCTAAAAAAAAGCCAGACAGCGTGATAGCCTTCGAGCACCGTGTAAATCAAATGGTAAACACCAGTCACAAATGGATAAAGAATAAGTCCCCATACAATACTAAAAAGACTATAAGCACTTTTAGTCCAAACGCCCATTTCATCACTATAAAACAGAAAAACTTTGATCATTTCTCCCAAGCTTTTAGCCCCGATATAAAAATAAAGTGGAAGAATA
The DNA here is from genome assembly GCF_002872415.1 of Bacteriovorax stolpii. GTDB lineage: Bacteria > Bdellovibrionota > Bacteriovoracia > Bacteriovoracales > Bacteriovoracaceae > Bacteriovorax > Bacteriovorax stolpii. The sequence continues at coordinate 3,607,542 of NZ_CP025704.1, forward strand.
TAAAATGCCATTCCAAAGGCAAAAATAATAGCGAAGATAATGCTTCCGACTTTAAGAATATTCTTTCTATCAGCACGCCAAAAAATTAAAAATTGTGGAATGAGCATAAAAACAAACAACGAGTGAAAGGCCATTGCGACACCGAGGCTTATGGCCTGATAAACAATGTAAGAGGTCTTTCTTTCTTCAATGTATTTAAAGATTAAATACATCGACAGCAAGTTGAAACACTGCCCCGACGTATAACCTTCTCCTGACTTTGCTCCAAACCAAAAAATATCAGTAAACATCAACACCACTGTCATCAGGGTGGCAAAAATCTGATCCTTGGTGAACCTCTTCATGATTTTATAAAAGAAGAATCCTCCCATAAGACCGGTGATGGTATTAATAGAAGAAACAGCTTTAATCCCAGGTAATTGGATAGAGAAAAGTGCAAGGAAGTCTTTTAAAAGCTTCCCTAATAAGTGTAGAAGTGGATGATCCGGGTGATAGTTTCCAAAAGCATTATAGTTCACCAACCAAGGGCTTACCCCATAATGCCCATGTGTCACATCAAAAAATCCTTCCATGGCCCCAGAGTAAACATAAGACTCATGCATATGAATTTTGATATTAAAAAAGAGATAAACAAAAATGACAAATCCCCAGAGGCAGTAAAAAGCTCTCTTTTGTGATTGTTCTGTTTGAAAAAGGTCCTGCTTTAACATATTTATTTTTGTGACTTAAGCACGTATTGAGGTGTTCCGTTGTGATCCATATAAAGCTTTCCAATATATTCACCAATGATCCCCAGGAAAATAGATTGGATAGAAAAAAGTAAAAAGAGCGCACAAATAAAACTCGCCCATCCTCCGATTCCCAAAACAGTTAAAACAATCAAAACGAAAGTCGAAACTAGAAAAGTAACCCCACCAAACAAAGTCATAAGCCTTAAAGGCTTTGATGAAAAATTGATCAAGATATTAAGCCATAAATTTACAAGTTTTCTAATGGTGTAATTACTGCGACCTTCCTGCCTTTCTTTATGCTCAACAAGAACCTGTCCGTAATTGTTAGTTGACCTCAAAACTAGTCCTTGAATATAGGGAAAGGCTCCTTTGTACTTGATCACTTCATTAATCGTTTCTCTATTCATAATTATGAATGTTGAAAAATACAGGTCATATGGTTTATTAATTAAATAAGTCAGTATCAGGTTGTTTAACCAGCTGGCCGAGTTTCTAAACCATCCATGATTCTTTTTAATAAAATCAGAAAAAACCACATCGTAGCCTTTTTGAATAGCTTGATAGAGCTTAATAATTTCATGAGGCGGGTTTTGAAAATCATCATCTATAATCACGGCAAATGGAGCTGTGGCATGATTAAGAGCACACATCACGGCATTATTTTCACCAAAATTCTTTCTTAACGAATAAAATTTAACAGCTTCATACTTATTAACAATATCCAAACAAACTGACTCAGTTTGATCTTGGCTGGAATCATTAACGATTACGACTTCAATTTTTAAAGAACTCAGCTCTTTAAAAATAGCTTCTACCAAAAGACCAATGGTCTTCGCGCTATTGTAGGCCGGAATACAAACCGAAAGATCGTATGTCATGCCTTAAACGGTATCTAAACTTCTCTATAAATTCTATTAAAATTTAATCATCTCTGATTTCATCTGAAATGAAGCCGCCGTCACTTTTCAGGAGACTTTCCTTAAAGCCGACGGGATCATAAATGATCTCTGAAGCCGCTTTTTGAATGTAGGCCTTGCGGCTTTTTTCGATCACTTGAACTCTTTTTTCATCCTCGCGATAACGATAGAAGCGCAGAAGCTTTTCATAAGTCCCCAGGTTTTCAAATAAGGATTGAATGTTAGGTCCAGCGCCAACGATGGCCTGATCAAGCTTTCCTGTGGCCTTATAGGCAATATAGTTTTGCTGGTTGTATTTTAAATTAAGCCCAGTAATCAGCAAATAAGAGCAAGAAAAGTACACTGTAAGAACAGACACTAGGGCCAGGATGCTCTTCTTTTCAATCGCAAGATAGCGATAAAGCTTCATCGTACCAAAGGCGCATATTAAGACCAAGGGAAGCATAAATCTCAACTTTAACCCTACTTCTGGAAAATAGAAAATATTCGCAAATAGACCTGTTATCCCCTGGTAAGAAAACCAAGCAGCCATCTCTTGCCATTGATTTCGTCCAAAGAAAAAATGCTCATAATTTAAAATATAACTAAAACCTTTGATGATGTTTTGCCCAGATGCCAACACGATAAAAATTACAAAGAGTATTTTTTTCCACCGAACATCTTTTATCTTTTCATAAAGACTCATCAAAAGAATGGCGAATATAGCAAAATGAGGAACCCAATGGCGAGCCCCGTAACTTTCGTGATGAATGCGGGCAAAGGACTCAATAACTAAGGCTAAAAAAGGAATACTCCCTAAAATAATAAGAGGAATATCTTTTTTCTTTTCAAATAGGAGACTAATTAATCCTACAAAACAGGCGAAATAAATTGGGCAATTATTAAAAAATCCTGACGGATAAACCAGGTTTGGCCACAGCATATAGTAATCAAAATTCACCACATCGGCATAACCGTAATTAACAAAACCAAATTTAACCGAATCGTTAACTAGCATAGGAATGAGATTAATCAACACACCGGCACTAAAAATAAGCCCATTTTTAATCGTTGCCTTAAATGACCTAGTCGCTAAAAAATATTGAATCAACAAGTAGACGGGCAAAATAAAATAAAATATATGGTCAATCTTAAGTGCTAGTCCTGCTCCCAAAAGAAGCCCGAAAAAAAACAGCGAACGAGTCGACCAATTTTTTAATAAATAGAAAAACATTCCTATTTCAAATGTTGCAAACACACTTGAAGTCACATCAGCGTTACCTGGTTGTACAAAAGTAAACCACCAGTAAGATGTTGTCAGAGAGAGTGTGATGAAAACCCATCCTCGGTTTTTTCCGGGAAAAAGCTCCCCTAAAAGAAAGACCATGAGGATAATCGTCACGACACTAAAAAACACTGTGGCTAAGGATCTGGTCAATACAATAAGTTTTTTATTGTCTTCTGAGACAAATGTCTGCATGACCTTTTTGTATGCAAAAAAAGGCGCCCACATCGTCACAATGCCGTTTGAATGCACATCCGGCCAATTGCCACTTCTTGTAATCTGCCAACGTTCTTTATCAGGCACCTGATTGATGACATTAAGATCGAAGTCATTAACAATACTTTCTGAGTAATAATCGTAGATATTCTTTTCGACGGACATGTTTTGGTGATTAACACGCAGAAAAAGAATGGTGAATAACAAAGCAAAAGCTATGAACTGAAGGGTGCTTCCTGCTTTTTTAAAACGCTCAAAAAAAACCAAACGAACTCCGATACAAGAAAAGAAATTATATTAACTTTATACCAGAAATATGATTTTATTAATTAAAAGTCCCCTCTGACAGCGGTTTTATTATTAAAAGTGATATTATTTTAGATGGACATAAACTGAGCTGGCATTCCGACCGAATCAAGGATTGGATTGCTGGTAAAAGAGTTCCGCCAATCACTATCGATATGGCGCTGACTCAAGACTGCAATTACCGCTGTACCTACTGTTACGCCTTCTTTCAACGAAATGAAGGTCATCGCATGACTAAAGATGTTGTGTTTCGTTTTCTTGCCGACTGCGCTGAATTAGGTGTAAAGGCCATCACATTTACCGGAGATGGGGAAAGTACACTCTCACCTGTTTTTAGTGATGCTGTTCTTGAAGGAAAAAGGCTGGGTCTGGATATGGCCGCAGCTTCTCATGGTGAAAAGTTTGGACCTCTGGATTTAGAAAAAATTCTTCCTGCGCTCACTTATTTGCGCATCAATATCTCCGCTGCCACTCCTGAGCGTTATGCCAAAATTCACGGGACCAGCCAGCAAGCTTTCTTTAGAGTGAAAAAGAATATTGAAGAGCTTGTGCGCATTAAAAGAGAAAATAACCTCACAACAACTATCGGTCTGCAGATGGTGCTCATGCCAGAAAATGGTGAAGACATTATTCCTCTTGCCGATTTTGCTGTCGAAATGGGAGTGGATTATTTAGTTATCAAACACTGCTCTGATGACAAGGACCGCACACTTGGAATCGACTACAGCAAATATTTTGAGTTAAAAGATGTTCTAGAAGCGGCCCAAAGACGCTCAAATTCTGTCACTCAAATCACTGCAAAAATGTCCAAAATAATGAGTCAGGGAAAACGTGAATACACAAAGTGTTTTGGCCCGACTCTCATGCTCCAAATTTCAGGAACAGGACTTGTCGCCCCATGTGGAGACCTCTTTGCGACTGATAAAAAACGCTTTCACATTGGAAACATCTGCGAGCAGTCTTTTAAAGAAATCTGGCATGGAGAGAAATTTCGCGAAGTCATGGAGTATATCGGCTCTGATGAATTCAACCCGCAAACTCAGTGTGGCACATTATGCCTTCAGCATTTAGTGAACACTTATCTTTACGATTTAAAAGAAAACAATGGCCCTCTTTTAGAAAGTTCTGCACAGCCTCCTCAGCACATTAATTTCATTTAAAAACGATTAAGAACATTGCAAATTTTTTGAAGGTCTTCTCCACTGATATAAGAACTCAGAGGAAGACTTAAGATTTCAGACTGTAACTTTTCCGCGACCGGAAATGTTCCTAAATCATATCCATGATAAGCTTTTTGCTCATGGGCCGCTTTTGGGTAATGAATTTGAGTTTCAATGCCATTGTCTTCTAAATACTTTTTTAAAGCATCTCGCTCATTTGAACGAATAACAAATAAATGCCATGAATGGCTTTCATGATCGGTATAGACTGGAAGTTGAATCTTGGGGTTCTTGATCCGGGAAAGATAAAACATGGCCGCTTTTCTTCTCGCCTCCAGGTCTTCTTTGAAATATTTCATTTTCACCTGAAGAATCGCTGCCTGAATCTCATCCAGTCTACTATTTACCCCTTGGTAATCATGCTGATACTTTTCTCTTGAACCATAGTTCCGAAGAGATAAAAGAAGCTCATAAAGACTTTGATCATTAGTTGTAACGGCCCCAGCATCCCCTAGAGCTCCCAGGTTTTTACTAGGATAAAAGCTAAAAGCTGCCGCGTCTCCAAATCCTCCGGCCATTTTCCCTGCCAAGGCCGAGCCATGAGACTGGGCTGCGTCTTCAAGCACTAAAAGCTGATACTCTTTGGCGATCGCCATAATCTCTGTCATCGGTGCAAGTTGCCCGTAGAGATGCACAGGAATAATCGCTTTCGTTTTTTTAGTGATGGCCTTTTTTATTTCCAGAGGAGAAATATTAAATGTTTCTGGATTTGGTTCGACAATTTTAATAACGAGATTATTTTCAGTGATTGCCAACATCGATGCAATATAAGTATTGGCCGGAATAATAACTTCATCATCAGAATGAAGTTTTCCCTGCTCTTTCCATGCCCTTAAGACCAAAGTTAAAGCATCCAGACCATTGCCCACACCAACCGCGTACTTTGTCCCACAAAATGCTGCAAAAGCCTCTTCAAAAGACTTCAGCTCATTTCCAGAGATAAATCGTCCTGAATCAATGACACGAGTACAGGCCTCGATAAGCTCTTGCCTTAAAGGAGAAGTTGCGTTTTTAAGATTTAAAAATTCGATCATAACGACATCGTTAAAGAGGCCGGTGAAGCTTCATTTAAAAAGCAATTGTAATCGCAGATATAGTCTTCTGAATCATACAACTCACTTGCAAGAACCATGAGAATGCAATCCTGGCTAAAGTCATGCATTTCTCTCCAGACCATATTCTTAATAAGAAGTCCTTTAGAATTTGAAGAAAGAGTGACTTCTTTTTTAGTGAAAGCATCATCAGTTAAAACTCGACATGAACCTTGAATACAAATAAGCATTTGAGAAAGTTTGCGGTGAGCATGAAATCCTCTGGAAATGCCCGCTTGCATGCCTTTGATGTAATAGACACGTTTGATCTCAAAAGGAACACTTTTCATACTCTCAAAAACAGAAAGTTCTCCCCTTCCGTCTTCAATTGTAGTGACTGATAATTCCTTGACTCTATCCATGAGTAAAGTCTAAACGAAAACGAAATGTAAGGCAATTTTCTAGAAGATGCTCTTCATATTGAGCGTATGTTTATCAACTGCTTTTTCTTCTCTCAGAGCTTTTCTGAAAAAAACTCTGGCAACAAGAGCGTAAGGGCACAAAATAAGAAAATAAAGCACGGTGTAAAATCCCCAAGATTTTATTTTCCCTACGATCTTAGCAATAACCATCCAAACAACATAAGGCCGCTTAAGCCACTCTGGAGTAAGCAGTCCCAAGATCATCAATAATGGCCCCCAAACCATCGGCCAGTATGAATGAGGTGTGTGTTTTAAATAAGGAATAGCAAAACCAAAAAGCCCAAGGATCAACAATCCCATAACTATCCCAAACTTTCTTAACTCCCCTTTTTCTAATTGACCTTGGTTTGGCAAAAAAGGATCGAGGCTTAGTTTTTTTATCGGTTCAAAATGTTGATCTTCGAAATGCTCATAGGCCTGAAAGTTATCCGCGGGAATAGTATGTTTTAAATGTAATTCCCAAACAGCGCAGGCGGCTCCGAAATCGTAAGCATTTAAGTGTTTAGACAAATGTATATTTAAAAGCTCTTTAGTCACCGGCATTTCGCTAAAAAGAATTTCTGGAACTTTCTCATTGGGATAAAGCTTCATAAGCTCTTCGCTCATCTGATTTTTAAAGAGCATCTTTCCTTCTGAAATCCACTCTTTTGTCGTCTTCATAAAACGCAGAAAAGAGAAAGGCACTTTGAAGATGATATCCTTCATGACTCGCTCAAACTTAAGAAGAGGTTTATCGTAAAAACCAATGTAACTTACATCTTTAAGGGTAATTGCTTCTTTCTTTAAACATGCGCGCACTGATTCTTTGGGAAAAGAGTAATCATCTTTTAAATGGCTAAAGTGAGATTCTGAAAAATTAACGACAACTCTGCCATCTTTTAATAAAACAGCTCCAGACTTCTCCCAGCCGTAGGCCAGTCCTAAAATATAAACCGGAGTTTCCAACACTAATCCCACAGGTTCTTAAGCAAATAACTTCTCATGCGGTATAACCATCCAGAGTTAAAAATTAATTGCAATGAATTCATTTCGGGGTAGAGAATTTTCATTTTCTTTGTGAAAGCAATTTCTCTCGTGTCACTCTTAAAAGCAGAAACATTCTTCTTTAAGTTACAACAGTCTTTTTTGTCGGCCCAAAGATCCTGGTCTTTCCAGAAGTAACTTTCTCCCAGGCCAAGATAACAAGTCGAAAAGTCCATTCCGACTTCCTTGCATTTTTGAGAAATAGCTTCGTAATAAGACCTGATTTCCGGTGCACTATACTTAAAGCCTTCTGTTGTTTGCTTGATTTCCTCTTTCATAAGTGAGCGAAGATCAAAACCAACTTTCTGACTCACGGCCTGAGTTGTCTTGCCATCCATATGAACAAAACCAGCAAGCAGGTTTTTACAGCCATAACTTCTGATCTCTTCAATCATTGAAGGATTAAAAAAATCAAAAGCAGGCCTATCGCCAAAGCTTCCTTTTTTTCCGCTCAGATGCCCATCAGGAAAATTAGGAAAAAGCGGGTTGAGTCTTACCGAGGTAAAAACTTTGGCCTGGTTTAACTTTCTCAAGGCCTCTAATCTTGCATATGGCGATTCTGTCCCAGGCTCAATAAGCTTAACCATTTGCTCATTTAAAGTAGGAATCGAAAACTGCACTGTTGCCTTTTCCGGGTCCATGTACTTTAGGTATTCATCTTCCGCGACCATTGGCGAGCGGGTTAAAAATAAAAAAGGATAATTATAGGCCTTTAGAATTTTTAGTGTCTCAAGCGTGTTTTTATATTTTCTTTCCATCGAAAGAAAAGGGTCCGACATCGAACCAATCCTTAATGGTACACGTTTTATAAAGACTTCTCTCAGAGGAAAATCGTCATCTGTTTCGAATGCTTTATAAAAAAGCTCCCACAATGATGAGATATCAATAGGCACAGGTACCGGGCTGTTCCATTGGTTAATCTTAGAAAGCTCCGCTTTGGCCCAGCAGTAAACACATTCATGAGTGCACCCATTCATATAGGTATCGAGTTGAAAGCCGTAATAACATTGCAGGCAGTCTGAGGTGGCCCCAATTAAATGAGGAATCCCCTGAGGAAAGAGCTCTGCCCCTTTTTCGGCCTGATTCCTCATTGAAGCGAAATGCTGGAAGGGAGAGATGTCAAAATCGTACTTAAAGCCAGAGCGATCTTGAAGAAAAGATATTTTCTCATTGATGGCATTCAGGCTGGTGTAAGTCGATTTATCGTACATTGTTACCTGTTAATAAAACTGAATAATCTGATTAATGACTGAAACAAATGTCTCTGCTTCTTCCTGAGTATTATAAACAGAAAATGAAAGTCTCAATGTAGGAGGAAGATTTTCTTTATGAAACCAGGCATGGGCACAGTGAAAACCACTTCTGGTCATAATATTCTTTGATTCATCCAGGAGAATCGAAAGCTCTCCCATATCTTTATTCTTCACAGAGAAATTTAAAATACCTGAACGAAGTTCTGCTTCTTTTGGACCCAGGATTTCAATACTTGAATGCTTTAAAAGCTCTTGCGTGATGAATTGATTAATTTTTACTTCATGTTGATGAAAGCTCTCAATGCCAAGTTTCTCAATATAACGAAGGGCTTCGGCCCCTCCAATCGCTCCTGCATAATTTTGAAGTCCTGCTTCTAAACGATAAGGAGTCTCTGCAAAAGTAAACGAAGTATAGTCTGCATCTAAAACAGTCTCTCCTCCATAAAGGAGAGGCTTTAATTTTTGAAGAAGTTCAAACTTCCCATAAAGAGAGCCAAACCCTGAAGGGCCAAAGGCTTTATGAAATGAAAAGGCCAGGAAATCAACATCCAGCTCTTTAACATTAATTTTCTGATGAGCAATGGCCTGAGCAGCATCGAGTAAAAAGAAGGCTCCATTTTCATGGGCGATTTGCACCATCTCTTTAATTGGAAGACTCATTCCCGTAACATTCGACGTATGAAAAACAGACACCAGTCTGACTTTGCCTTCAGTAAAAATCTTCTTATAAGATTCTAAATCAAAGGCCTGATCATCTTTTTTTATGTCGACCAACTTATGAACAATTCCTTTTTCCATCGCCAGCATTTGCCAGGGGATTAAATTTGAATTGTGCTCCATATTTGTCGTCAGGACAATATCACCTTTTTTGAAGTCCAATCCATTGGCAATAAGATTGATTCCCTCTGTCGTATTTCTGGTAAAAACAATCTCCTGGGGCTTATCAGCACCAAGGAAACGCGCGACCGTACTTCTTGCTGCTTCATACTCTTTTGTCGTTTGTTTTCCAAACTTATGAACAGCGCGGTTATGACAAGCTGGATGATCGGTATAATAAGTTTGAGAGGCCTTAATGACACTTGCAGGTCTTAGTGTTGTACAAGCATTATCAAAATAAATAGGAAGTTGCCCTCCTACTTTTTTACTTAGTACTTCATAGTCTGCACGGATTTTTTTAATATCGAGACTCATTTCAAGATCCACCATGAAAGGCCCGCGAAACAAAGTCCCCAGCAAGACAAGAGTATAACAAAATTAAATGATTTAAAAAAAAGACCTGAAGCTCTTGGGGAATACCTTAGAATCTTTCCCGCCATCTCACATTTTGTTTTTCGTAAAAGTGAGCTGTTTTTAATCAAATCAGCATTGGCCTTAATCACAACACCCAAAACATGGTGCCATGATTTAAAGACTAGTGATAAGGGCCAGGTTAAAACCCAAAGAATCGACAGTAAAAGGAGCGCAGTCGTTGAAAGCGTAAGCAGCCCTAAAAAAGAAATATTATTCTTTTCAAAACTAGCTCCACAACATCCTAAATCCTGGTCGAAAAAACTCATGATCTAATCCAGCATCTCTTTGACTTTTTTGTCATTGCGATTTTCTATCAACTTAATCATCGACTTAATTTTATCCGAGTAAAACTTCGTCGTCAGATCAGTGTATTCTTCATAGGTTTTGTTGGCCATGAAGTATTTCAGAGCGAAAATATTAAAAATGATAAACTGAAAGCATCGAGGTTGCCTCTTCTTATCATAGTCTGAACCTTTTACATTGGGAGAAGGCGCCAGCCCCATTTTATAAAGCCTGAACCCCGGGGTCTTTTCGTTTTCAAAACTAGCGACACTGTAATCTGACTCGCGGGCCAAAAGCTTGGCATTAGACTTATTGATAAAGTCTTTATCTTCCGGGCCATCCATTTCAAAGACTGGATTAAAATAAGTAATCCCGAAATGGGCATACATTCTTTTCATCTCATCAATCACCGGCTTCATCTGCGCCGGCTCCATCGTCATGGCCTGATTAGCTCCATCGGCGACAAAGTAAACTTCGTTATCAATACAATACTTGATTGTCCTGACGTGCATAGAAAGCTTGCAAAGCCCACATGTTGAAAGATTAAAGAGCCCATGTTTTTTGATGTTCTCAAAATAATTCTCGTAAGAGACATGTTGGAAAAGTTTATCAACGTTTAAAAACGTATGAACAAAACGGTCCTCACCGTATCTCTCTTTTAAAGCTTGAGTTTGAACAGCGGTATTGTCTGTGGCGTGAAACCCGAAACGGTCATAAGTGACCAGGTGAACTTTCTCAAAATTCTCCTGTAGCATGGCCGCAGTCAATGTTGAGTCTGTTCCTCCAGAGAATAAAATGGCGACAGCTTTTCCTGATGGATTCATGACTGCTTCCTCTTTTCTTCTTCGAGCTCTTTGGCCTTTCTAATTTCGCCCAGAATGTAGTTTAGGATTCCAAAATAAGTGAAATAAACGAACTGAGTGATCCAACCCAGGATTTCACTTAATATTACACGCAATCTCCATGGGAGAATAAGAGCGAGAAGACAAATGAAGTAACCAATTGCTCTACTTATCATTTTACCACGTAAAAGAAGAGAGATGCATTACTTGTTTTTTAACTGCTCTTCCAGGCTAAGAATTCTTTCGTTCAGGTTCTTGATCGTCTCAGCCATGATTGGAATCATTTGCTGATAGTTCACGAAGCTGTGTCCTTGAGGGTCTTTTTTTACAAGTTGAGGAAATTCTTTTTCCACTTCTTGGGCCATGAAACCAAACTGCTCACCTTGTGGGAAGTTGTGTTCCGGGAATTCTGAAGTTTTATAAGTGAAGTTGTAAGCTTGAAGTTGGCTTAGCTTTGAAAGAGCGTCTTGTGCATTAAGAGCTGAGATATCGTTTTTAAATGCGACATCAGAACCAGCAAAAACGTCTAGGTAAACGCTGTCTTTTAGAACTTCTGCTTCGATTTTTTCAAGATCGTATTCCTTGATCTCTCCAAAAACGTAGTCCTTAAGCGCCTTATTTTTGTTATCTTCCATGCTAAACCTCATTTTTGTATAGCTAATACTATAAACCAATATTCTAAATTAACAAAATTTAAAAAAACTACACTACGCGACAATAGCTTAGCGTTTCCCTTCGTATTTACATAGTCGGTAAATTGCCAATAAGATGGTGTATCTTAAGAGCGAAAATCGAGGAAAAAGGCCCTATGTATTACTGTGACGACCTGGAAATCAAGGCGATCGAAAGAGTCTTGAAAACCAAGAAACTCTTCAGATACCAAGGCAAGGATGTCGAGACAGAGTGCTCACAATTTGAGAAATCCTTCGCTCGTTATCTCAATTCTAAAAATTCCATTCTACTCTCAAGCGGTACCAATGCTCTGGTAAATGCTCTCTTTTCACTCGGAATCACTGAAGGCGACGAAGTTCTCATTCCCGCTTACACTTTTTTTGCAACAGCGGCCGCTGCTTTAGAACTCAAGGCCACTCCGATTGTAGTGAACATCGACCAACACCTGAGTTTTGACCCTGTCGATTTACAGCATAAAGTCTCTGATAAAACCAAGGCACTCATCGCCGTTCACATGGACGGTTATCCTTGCAACATGAATGCACTGACGGATTTTTGTCAGACTCACAACATTGCTCTCATCGAAGACTGTGCTCAAGCAGTCGGCGGTCAGTACCAGAATAAAAAACTCGGAAGCTTTGGAGTTTTTGGTTGTTTCTCTTTTAACGTTGATAAAATCATCTCGTGTGGAGAGGGTGGAGCCTTGAGCGTGAACGATGAAGAACTTTATCAAAGGGCGTTTCTTTATCACGACACTTGCAACCAGTTTGGTGTCACTCATAAAGACCTCTATTCCATTGCCAAATTTTCCGGAAAATCTATGCGCGCCTCTGAAATTCAAGGTGCCATGATGAATGTTCAACTAGATCGACTAGATACAATCATCGCGGATTTAAAAATAAGAAAAGATTTTTTAGATCATCGTTTTTCAGAATTAGGATTCGAGCACATTCCTACCTATGATAAAAACGGCGAATGTTTCACAACAACTCGCCTTTTATGTAAAGATGCAGCAGCCGTAAATGCCATGGTGATCTCTCTTAATAACCTTGGGATCAAAACCAATTCTCCCATGTTAAGGCCGGCCCATCACATTTGGCAGTGGCATGCACTACTTCCAAAAGCTCAGCATAAATTTGATTTCCTTCCAACAATTGATATTCTTTCCCGCATCCTGCTAGTGCACGTGAGCCTGAATGAAACAATGGAAGAGTGGCTGGAAAAAATAAAGAGGATTCATGCCTAATCAAAAGCGAATTGTCCTTCTGACCAGCAAAGATAATTTTGTTTGGACAAGTATGCAGGAAATTATTCCTATGATTGAGAGATCATGGTGTGAATTGGCCCAAAAAGAAAATCACCTACTAACAACAATCAATGTCGAAGACTCAACACCAGCACAGTTTATGCCGTCGCTTATTTCTTCAGACCTGATTGTGATTTCATGTTTTAATACAAAAATTGCCCGCTTTATTAAAATAATCAGAGAGAGTTATAAGATCGACACTCCCTTTTTTTTCTATCTTCACGGGCTAGCAACTATTGGGCTCTGGCCACTTGAACGTTTTGGAGTTCTGTCTCTTTTTACTTCCAATGATCTTTTTATTGGTACATGCGAAGGTGATTTAGAATCAATGAAGATCTCTTTTGAGAACGCCAGGACTCAAAAGATCCCTTTTACAATTTCTGATTCTCCAATGCTCCATGACCACTTAAGTGCGAGTGCTCCTTTTGTTTATATTGGAAGAATTTCTCCACAAAAGAATCTGGACCAATTAATCACAGCTTATTCAGATCTCCCCTTGAGTATTAGAGAGAATCATCCTCTCTATTTATATGGGAGCGAAGATCACTTGGGTTATCCCAATATTGGCCAGAAAGAGAATACTTATCTGGAAAAACTCAAAAAATTAGTTGAGACCTTAAACCTAGAAGACCAAGTCACTTTTAAAGGTTTTGTGCACCGACTGGATATTCAAAGAGAGCTTGGCTCAAATTATATTTTTGTCAGCCCTTCAACTCACTCTGATGAAAACTTTGGCATGGCCGCCTTTAGAGCACTTCTTTCTGGTGCCACTTGTGTCTTATCAGACTGGGGCGGACACAAAGAGTATAAAAATCATTATCCTAATCATATTTATTACGTCACAGCTCTTTTAACAGACACCGGGCCAATCATACCTCTTAAACAATTTACCGAAACTCTCTTGCTGGCCGTGCGAGAAAGACAACAAGGACAGCCTGGTTTTCCTGAAGCTTTTTCAATGGAAACGATTCACTTAATTTTAAAAAATGAAATGGCCCGCCTTCCTCTTCAAAATGAAAGCCTAAAACCTAAATCCCTGGCCCAAATTTTAATTTCTCAACAGAAAGAATTTGAATCACAAGAAGATATCCAACGCTGTTTTCATTCATTTTCCGATCCCGCTTTTGTTTCTTTTTTTAAGGCGTACGCCAAATGAAAAAAAAATATTTAGGTCTGGGAAAAACAAAATATAGCTCTTCTGTTTGTTTAATCGATCAGGATCAGTCTGTCGAAATGCTCTTAACTGAAAGATTAAACCGTAAAAAAAACTCCGGTGCCTGGCCAGAGCTTCCACTTAAATCTCTTAATGAAAGACTTGATCGCTCAAATTTGATAATAGCAGAAAACCGCGACGTTCATCACCCGATGCAAATTGAAGACATCCAAAATGGAATCTTCCCTTTTTATGATTATCTTAAAAAAGAGAATTTAGATTTTTTCACTAGCAGATTTAACCCACACATCGCTTTTATCTCTCACCATTTCTGTCATGCCTCTGCGGCACTTGCCATTTCACCTTTTGAAAAAGCAGTAATCATTGTCATGGACGGAGCCGGAACTGAAGTGAATGTAGAAGAATATGAGGAATGTTCAGTCTTTTTGCAAGACGGAGTCAAACTCACCCCTTCCTTCAGGCAAACGATTCGCTTTTCTAAATCTCACAAACACTCTCAACACAGTTTCGGAAACCGTATCGGTTCTGCTTATGAAAAAGCTTCTGAGTTTATTTTCAACTCTCCTAACTCTTCGGGAAAAGTTATGGGACTGGCCTCATTTGGAAAAGCACTCCCTTTAAAAGACTATTACGATTTCATGGAAAATCTTCCATGGGATTTAAGCTTTAAAAAGAAATCCAAGCAAGATTGGGAAAATACAGACCATACTCTTTTTAAAAATATCGCAGCGACGGTCCAGCAAGCGTTGGAAGACGATTACGCGAGAATCATCGCTAAAATCAAAGAGCTTCACCCTGAATATGAAAACCTAATCCTCACTGGAGGGTGCGCCCTTAATTGCACCAATAATGCAAAAATCCTCTACCAGAATCTTTTTAGAAGAATTTTCGTCCCTCCATTCCCCGGTGACGAATGTATTGGTTTTGGTCTGGCGCACGCACTAAAATTCAAAGAACATCCAGAATCATGGCAACCTCTTTTATTTGAAAACCAATCGGCCTATTTTGGCGCTCAAAGTTCAGTGCCGACTGATCATGAAATTGAAAAGCATTTCAGTTCAAATGAATTTAAATTAGAAAAACACCAAGATATTACAAAAGTAACTGCTCAACTTCTTTGCGAGGGGCAAACGGTTGCCTGGTTTCAAGGAAGAAGCGAATCAGGCCCTCGCGCTCTTGGAAACCGCAGCATCCTTTCTCGCCCTGACATTCCCGGCCTCAAAGATAGACTCAATTCCGATGTCAAATTTAGAGAGAGTTTCCGCCCTTATGGCTGCTCGGCGCTCTACGAGAAGGCTCATCTCTACTTTGATGTCGAAGAAGGCTTTAACAACCCTTATATGTCTTATGCGATCAAAGTCCGCCCTGAATTCAAGACCACTTTAAAAGAAGTGAGTCATATAGATGAAACATCTCGTATGCAAACAGTGAGAGCTGGTCAAAACGATAGATTCTACAAATTAATTAACGAGTTCGGTCAAAAAAGCGGACTTTATTGTCTGTTAAATACCTCACTCAATGTCATGGATGAACCGATTTTAGAAACTGTGGCAGACGCTAGACGTTTTATGGAAAAGACCCCCATTGAATATCTCATCATTGGGGATTTTGTTATCAAAAAAATAAATAATTAAGCTTTTACCAGAAGGTTTTTCGATACCAGAGTTTCAACGAAATTCTTGATATCAGATTGAATTTGCTCTTTTGGTGCATTGTAAGTAGAAAACATTTCTTCAGCGATTTGATTAAGATCTTTTTTTGCCACCATCTCTTTCCAGATTTCTGCAGCAGCTCCATTAATCTTAAAGAACGTACTACCTTCATCCATTTTCATCAGGATCACTGTTCCATCTTGATTAGATCTAGAAACGATGTCTTCTGGAATCGAATAATTGCTCTCAAACATGAATAAACCCCTTTTGCCTTCTTTCCAAAAGTATTCTACAGTTAACGAATTAATGTCAATAATAAAGCATTTCCCATTGGGGAAATCTACGCGGCACCCAAGACATGACTAAGTATTTTCTAGGCATTGAAATTGAAATCAATCATCATTGCAACTTAGCTTGTACTTATTGTCCTAATTCAAACACTGAAAGGATTAACAAAGGCCTCATGTCGCTGGAAAATTTCCGCGTGATCATGAATCAATTAAAAGACATCAATTACGAAGGGAAAATCAGTTATCACTTTTACAACGAGCCGATGCTTCACCCGAAACTTGAATCTTTCGTCAAACTCAGCAAAGAAATTTTACCTAAAAGTCAGTCTGAAATTTTTACTAATGGTGTGTACTTAAATCCTGAGCGCTATGAAGCTCTCAGAAAAGCTGGTGTTGATCGCTTTACTGTGACCAAACATAAAGGCCTCACTAAAATTGCTTTTGAAGAAACTTACAACGGACTCTCTTCTGAGGAAAAGACCCGCAATCAGTTTTTTGATTACTCTAAGCTCGTTTACACTAATCGCGGCAACCTGGTTGATTACGGAAAAAAACTTGATCAACCTTCAAAAAAGATGTGCCTGATTCCCACTTGCGCTCTGGTTGTCACCGTCAATGGAAACGTCGTAACTTGTTATGAGGACTATCAGGAAAAAACCGTCATGGGCAACGTCTTTAACGAACATATTAAAGACATCTGGATCAAGCCAGAGTATCAGTCCTTCCGAGAGGATTTAAAGCAAGGATTCCGCTACAAGCACGAAGTGTGCAAAACCTGTAACAATCTCAAAGTTGTCGTCTAAAACCCGCTCTGAGCCACGCATCAAATTTCCCACTTTAACAACTCTTTGCTAGAGTAAGAGCATCTCTCATCTAAAGGAAAATGTATGTTAAACGATTGGGAAAAACTCGTCGAAAAAGAAACTAAAGGCAAAAAGCCAAGTGACCTGACATGGAACTCTCCAGAAGGAATTCCGGTTAAGGCCTTCTACTCTAAAGCTGATACAGAAAAACTAAAATTTACAGATACAATGCCGGGAATTGAGCCTTTTATCAGAGGGCCAAAAGCCACTATGTACGCTGGACGTCCATGGACGATCCGTCAGTATGCTGGATTTTCAACAGCTGAAGAATCAAATGCATTCTATAGAAAAGCACTCGCTGCTGGGGCTCAAGGGGTTTCAGTTGCTTTCGATCTTGCCACTCACCGCGGATACGATTCAGACCACCCACGCGTTTCAGGTGATGTTGGAAAAGCTGGTGTAGCAATTGACTCCGTTGAAGATATGAAAATTCTTTTTGATGGAATCCCATTAGATAAAGTTTCTGTTTCAATGACAATGAACGGAGCCGTTCTTCCAATTTTAGCTAACTACATCGTTGCTGCTGAAGAGCAAGGCGTCTCTCAAGATAAACTTTCTGGAACTATCCAAAACGATATCTTAAAAGAATTCATGGTGAGAAACACTTATATCTTCCCACCAGCTCCTTCAATGAGAGCGATCGCTGACATCTTCGCCTACACAGCGAAGAATATGCCAAAATTCAACTCAATCTCTATTTCAGGATACCACATGCAGGAAGCTGGAGCGGATGCCGTTCTAGAACTTGCTTACACAATCGCTGACGGAAAAGAATACATCGACACTGCTCTTGCCGCTGGCATGAACATCGACGACTTCGCTCCAAGACTTTCATTCTTCTTTGGTATCGGAATGAACTTCTACATGGAGATTGCAAAACTTAGAGCTGCAAGATTTCTTTGGAATAAAGTTGTTTCTAAATACAACCCGAAAAAAGAAGACTCGAAAATACTTCGCACGCACTGCCAGACTTCTGGTTGGTCACTGACTGAGCAAGACCCATACAACAACGTTATCAGAACAACGATTGAAGCTATGGCCGCTGTTTTCGGTGGAACTCAGTCACTACACACCAATGCTTTTGATGAGGCCATCGCACTTCCGACTGAATTTTCGGCGAGAATCGCCAGAAACACTCAGATCATTATCCAGGAAGAAACTCACATCACAAACGTCGTTGACCCTTGGGGTGGATCATACATGATGGAAGCTCTGACTCAAGAGATGATCGATAAAGCTCAGGCCATCCTTGATGAAGTTGAACAAGCTGGTGGAATGGCAAAAGCGATCGAAACTGGCATTCCAAAACTTAACATTGAAAAATCAGCGGCCATTAAACAGGCCCGCATTGATAAAGGGCTAGATGTTATCGTTGGGGTCAATAAGTATCGTCTAAAAGAAGAAGACGCGATTGAAACTCTTGAAATTGATAACCATAAAGTTCGCGACTCACAAATCGTCCGCTTAGAAAAACTAAGAAACAACCGCGATGACGAAGCTGTGATGCAAGCTCTTGAGGAGCTGACAGAATACGCTCGCACTGGAAAAGGAAATGGACTTGACCTTGCCGTTAAGGCCGCTCGCCTTCGCGCCAGTGTTGGAGAAATCACTTACGCCCTGGAAAGAGTTTGGGGACGCTATAATGCTAATACACAAACAGTAACCGGTGTTTACGGTAAATCTTTTGAAAAGGATGAGAACTGGATGAAAATCGCAGAGGACATTAAAGCTTTCGTAGAAAAACACGGACGCCGTCCGAGAATGCTCGTTGCGAAGATGGGTCAAGACGGCCACGACCGCGGAGCAAAAGTTATTGCAACCGCTTTTGCTGACGTTGGCTTTGATATCGATCTTGCTCCTCTTTTCTCAACTCCTGCTGAAGTCGCAAAACAAGCTGTAGAAAACGACGTTCACGTTGTGGGGGTTTCTTCTCAAGCTGCCGGACATAAAACACTTATCCCGGATTTAATTGCAGAACTTAAAAAACTTGGTGCTGACGATATCATCGTTGTTGCCGGTGGAGTTATTCCAAAAACGGACTACGACTTCTTATGGAAAGCAGGAGTTAAAGGAATTTTCGGACCAGGAACAGTTATTCCTGTTGCAGCCCGCGATGTTCTAAAAGCGATCGAAGAAAACCTTAAAGGCTAATGATGATTGATTTTAACAAACTGATAAGCGGCGATAGAAGAACCTTAGCAAGGGCCATCACTCTTTTGGAATCAACTAAAGATTCTGATCGTGCTCTTGCAGAAGATCTTTTAGATAAAGCTCTTCCTCATTCGGGAAAAAGCTTTCGCATTGGGATCACCGGTGTTCCAGGTGTAGGAAAGTCGAGCTTTATCGAAGCTTTTGGGCAACACCTGATCGCTAAAGGACATAAAGTTGCCGTTCTCGCTGTCGACCCAAGCTCTCCGATTAATGGCGGAAGTATCATGGGCGATAAAACGAGAATGGAAAAACTCTCATCAATGAATGAAGCTTTTATTCGTCCCTCTCCCACTTCAGGTTCATTAGGTGGTGTCGCTTTTAAAACCAGAGAGGCCATCGTTCTTTGCGAAGCTGCCGGTTTTGATTTCATTATCGTTGAAACTGTTGGTGTTGGACAATCTGAATACGAAGTTCATAGCATGGTGGATTTTTTCGCCATTCTTATGCTTCCCAATGCGGGTGACGAACTTCAAGGGATCAAAAGAGGAATTTTAGAACTCGCTGATCTTATCGTTGTAAATAAGGCCGATGGACAGACGATCCAACTGGCAAAAGCAGCTGTTCAACAATACACAGGTGCAGTTGAACTTTTAACTTCTGTTTCTTTATGGAAACCAAAAGTTGTGGCGACTTCGTCTCTGGAAAAAACCGGAATTGATAACGTTTACGACATCATCAGCGAATACAGAACAACTCCTGCCATTGCCGGCGCTTTTAAAACAAAAAGAGCTGAACAAAATAAAAACTGGTTTCATAAACTAGTGCATGAATTAATCGAGCTAAGACTTAATTCTAAAAAAGAATACAAAGACAAACGTGCAAGCCTTGAAAGCGAAGTCACCGCGGAGAAAAAATCTCCTCTAAGTGCCGCCCAAGATTATATTAATGAGGTCCTTAAGTGACCTCGTCGACCTTTTGCATTCTCCCTTGGTTGCATTCGGCAATCGAGGCAGATGGGCGAGCATTTCCTTGCTGCCTATCGACGAGAGATAAAGCGATTGGTCACCTTCACCAGAACTCACTGGCCGAAATTTACAATTCTCCCGCCTATAAAAAAATTCGCACAGATATGCTTGAAGGCAAAAAAGTCGCCTCCTGCACTCACTGCTACGATATTGAAAAATGCGGTGGAACTAGTTTAAGACAAGACTCTAACCGCGACTTTCAAAACGAGATCGAAAAGAGAATTGCCGAGACAGCACCAGATGGCACTCTTCCTGAACTTAATATCACTTCTCTTGATTTGCGCTTTTCTAATGCCTGCAACTTCAAGTGCCGCACATGTGGCCCCAATTCAAGTTCATCTTGGTATGAAGATTTTAATGAACTTACTCCCTCAGAGAAATTCACCAAAATCCTAAGACCGACAAAAACCAAAGAAGAATTCTGGAGCATGATAGACCCTATGCTACCGACACTTAAAAAAGTCTATTTTGCTGGCGGAGAGCCTCTACTTGAACCAGATCACTACCTGATGCTGGAAAAGCTTCTGGCCTTAAAAAACACTGATCTTACACTCCACTACAACACCAACTTCTCGGCCATTAAGCTGGGAAATAAAATCACTTTTGATTACTGGAAGCAATTTAGCGATGTAAGCCTTTTTTTAAGTTACGACGGATTTGGAAAAAAAGGCGAATATATCAGAAGCGGTATGGACTGGAAGAAAATCCAGGAAAACCACCGCCAGATGCAGTCTCACTCGCATATCAAATACTACATCACTCCAACGGTGAGTGTGCTCAACGCTTTTCATCTGCCCGAATTCTTCTCGCACCTGATTGAAGAGGAACTCATTACCGATGGAAGTCAGATTGGACTCAATATCGTCCACCACCCGACTTTTTATAATGTGACGATTTTCTCCCAGGCCGAAAAGAAGGCCCTAAGAGACTTATATTTAAATTTCATCGAGAAGAAACTTAAGACATACAAGATCGACAATATCGAGCATTTAATCCAACAACTTCACATGGTACTTAACTACGCTGAAGAAAAAACAGAAGACTCTCCTTCTGATAGAAAGATGTTCTTAATGCAAACAGTGTCTCTTGATAAAGTCAGACAGGAAAAGATGCTGGCCCTTTTTCCTGAACTCATTGGTTTTTACCAATAAAAAAGCCCCAGACAATGCTGGGGCCTTCGTATAAAGCTTTTTTAAAAAAATCTTATTCCGCTTCTACTTCGATCATAAGAACGCCGTTATCAAGAGCATCTCCCGGTTTAACGTGGATAGCTTTAACAACACCGTCTGTTCCACACTTAATCTCGTTTTCCATTTTCATAGCTTCAAGAATTAAAAGTGTCTGACCTTTAGTAACTTTGTCGCCAACTTTGCAGTTGATCTTAACAACTTTACCTGGCATTTGCGTAAATAGTCCGCCTTCGTCTCCACCACCAAGTGAAGATGGCTTGTATCCGCGGTAAAGCTTGAAAACTTTATCCACGTTCAGCATAATCCCTGGAGAATCCTGACGAGCAAGCTTATTCCATCTTACACCATCAGTTGAAGCAAAGTACTGATCAGCAAGTTTTCTAACAAAGATGTTTTCCTTGTTAACTTCTTTTTGATCTTTAATCGTTCTGAACTCAAACTCCACCATCTCTGCTGAGTGAGTGATCGTTTTTGTCAGGTCGATAATGTATTCGTTTTTATCGTTATCAATTAAATACGTTCTCATTATAACCCCATTCTTCTTGCTTCAATTCCCGCAATCTGTTTGTAGATGTGCGTGAAGTTCATGTCTGTACTCACCTGCTCTTGAGGTTTTTCAGTACCAATGAAGTTAGTTGAATATTTACCTTTAACGAAAACTTCGTTCTTCATAATCACTTTATGAAGAGGGATGTTCGTCTTTAATCCTTCGATTAAAAGACCATCAAGAGCAGCTTTCATTTTTCTGATTGCCACTTCTCTTAGAATCCCTTTAACAACCAGCTTTCCTACCATCGGGTCGAAGTCTGGAGTGACTTGAAGTCCTTTATAAAGACAGTTATCAAAACGAGTTCCTTGAGGGAAGTTCGTTTCACAACCTGTTACAGTTCCTGGAGCTGGAAGCATCGTGATTGGATCTTCAGCACAGATACGGCATTCAATAGCGTGACCTGTTCTCTTAATCCATTCCTGCGAAGGAATCCCAAGATCGTCACCGAAAGCAGACTGGATCATACATACGATCAAGTCGATTCCTGTGATTTCTTCAGTAATCGGGTGCTCTACCTGGATACGTGTGTTCATCTCAAGGAAGTAGAACTCTCTGTCTTCACCCATGATTAATTCAACAGTTCCTGCAGAGTCATACTTGATGGCCTTAGCAAGGTTAACCGCTGACATACAAACGCGTTGACGAAGATCTTCATCATCACCAATGAATGGAGATGGAGCTTCTTCAACGATCTTTTGGTGACGACGTTGAATTGAACATTCTCTTTCGAAGAAATGGAAAACGTTTCCTTTTCTATCAGCAAGGATCTGAACTTCAATATGGTGTGGGTTTACGATGTATTTTTCTACAAGTAAGTCACCGTTCTTGAAAGCAGCCGCTGCTTCTCTTCCTACAGCTTCGAAGTTATTTCTAACGTCTTCCTCGTTGTGACAAACGCGCATACCACGTCCACCACCACCAGCAACAGCTTTAAGAAGGATAGGATATTTAATCTGATTACCAATTTTAATAGCTTCTTCAATAGACTTTACCGGGCCAGTTGAACCAGGAACGACTGGCATACCAACTTTCTGAGCAAATTCTTTTGAAACCGCTTTATCACCCATAACTCTTACAGCTTCCGGGTGTGGTCCAATCCAAGTGATTCCATTATCAACTAGAGCTTGAGAAAACTCTGTGTTTTCAGAAAGGAACCCGTACCCTGGGTGAACACCATCAATTTTATACTTTTTACAAACATCAAGGATGTTTGGAATGTTTAAGTAAGTCTCAGCATTTGTAGACCCTGGAAGTCTTACCCATTCGTCACACATTTCAAGGTGTTTTGCTTGAACTTCGTTATCAGTCCAAACACCAACAGCAGTGTGACCTAACTCGCGACACGCCTTAGCGATACGAGAGGCAATTTCTCCACGGTTAATGATAAGAATTCTTTTGTTAGATGAAGTCGTCTTTGTTGTACCTTGGCTCATAGTTGGATGTTCCCGTGTTTACGTTTAGGCTTCTCTTGCTTCTTATTCTTAAGAGCAACAAGGTATTCATAAACTCTCTTACGAGTTTCTTCCGGAAGAATGATCGCGTCCATGAACCCAAGTTCCGCAGCTCTGTAAGGATTTGCGAATTGCTCTTCATAGTCAGCGATTAACTGTGCTTTCTTATCGTCGAAAGCTTTTCCAGTTAACCCTTCCATTTCACCTCTGTGAATAATGTTTACCGCACCTTCAGCTCCCATTACCGCGATTTCCGCAGTTGGGTAAGCAAGGTTAACGTCTGTTCTGATGTGTTTAGACGCCATAACCAGATATGCACCACCGTAAGACTTACGAGTGATGATTGAGATTAGAGGTACAGTTGCCTCAGAGTAAGCATATAGAAGTTTTGATCCGTGCTTAATGATCCCGCCGTACTCCTGGTTAGTTCCTGGAAGGAACCCTGGAACATCTACTAAAGTTAGGATAGGAATATCAAAAGCGTCACAGAATCTTACGAAACGTGCTGCTTTTTCAGATGAATCGATATCTAAAACCCCTGCAAGAACTGAAGGTTGGTTAGCTACGATACCAATCTTGATTCCACCAACTGAAGCGAAACCAACGATGATATTCTTTGCATAGTCTTTATGAACTTCAAGGAATTGAGCATCGTCAACAACATCAAAGATGATCTCTTTCATGTCGTACGGTTTTTTCGGATTAGCTGGAACTGTTTCTTTAATTTTTACGTTGTCGCGATAGATTGTATCCGACGTGTATTTTGGAGTCGCTTTAGTGAAGTTCGCCGGTGGAATGTATGAAAGAAGTTCACGAACTCTCTCAAAACACTCATCTTCCGATCCAACTTTAAACTGCGCTACACCTGATTTCTCAGCGTGTGTCCCAGCTCCACCAAGCTGATCTTTTGTTACTTCTTCGTGAGTTACGGTCTTAATAACATCTGGCCCTGTTACGAACATATAAGATGTCTTATCAACCATAAAGATGAAATCTGTTAGAGCTGGAGAATAGACCGCTCCACCTGCACATGGCCCAAGAATGAGAGAGATTTGTGGAATAACCCCAGAACACTTTACGTTTCTGTAGAAAATTTCACCGTATCCGGCCAGACCTTCAACACCTTCTTGAATACGAGCTCCACCTGAGTCGTTCATTCCGATGATTGGGATTCTGTTTTCAAGAGCAAAGTCCATGATCTTGCAGATTTTCTTTGCGTGAGCAGATCCTAGAGATCCACCAAAGCAAGTAAAGTCTTGAGAGTATAGAGCGATCTTTTGTCCGTTGATAGTTGCAATACCTGTAACTACACCGTCACCAAGAAAAGACTCTCCTTTTCCCATAACCGCTTTTTTACTAATAATGAAACGATCAAATTCAAGAAATGATCCCGGATCTACCAGGCGCTCAATTCTTTCTCTCGCTGTATATTTGCCTTGTTCGTGTTGTTTTTTAATACGGGCTTCGCCGCCGCCAAGTTCAGACTCTTGTCTTAATTTTAGCAATAGCTCACGCTTCCCTTCCAGTGTCTGGGTTTGAGACATAAAAAAACCTCCTAAAGAAGGAGGCATTTTATACTGTCATTCTTTAGGAGGCTACTTATAGTGCGTCAAATAAGAGTGAAAAAACACAACTAAACAACGCAAGGCACAGACTAGAAAGGGCCACGATAGTTTTTGAAGAAGGTATTTAAATTGATTAAGCGCGCCTCTTGAAAGACTTGGCCTCCGCTACCAAAGGGCGCGGGCTTGGGTGTGAATTTTTTCTCTACGTTCCAATTTTTATCAAAGTAGGCGGCCATGTGGCCTTCTTGTGGTGTGTACACTGACGCGAGCTTCCTTTGATTTGGCAGAAGCTGCATTCCTCCGGCGAGTGCTTGATAGAATTTCTTCCCCTGATATTTCATATCATAAACCTTAATGGCCTCTTTGCCGTTTACCAGTGGATCAATTTCAGCGATCGCAGAATAAGGTCTTTTCGGTTCAGATGCACTGAAGTGGTTATTCACGTAAAGAAGGATTTTTCCTTCGGGCGTTGATTGAATGTCGTGAAAGTTAATTCCTGGAAGTTCAATATTTCTATGCCATAAGACTTTTTTAAAATCGCGGTCAAAAATGAGTACATATCCGGTAAAGGAAAAGTTCACTAACCAGTTTCCTTCGGCAAATGCCGGGATTTTTTTAGAAATTGGATTCTTGGTAATCTGAAAAAAAGAATTCACATGAGTTGTGTCACATAAATAATTTTTGCTATTTCTCATATAGAGTTTTTTTAAGAAAGCATACTCTCTGGAGACTTGAATAATCTTTTTCTCAAAAACATCTCGGAAATCAACAACGTGCTTTTTTCGTCCTGTTTTCATATCGTAGATTTCAATTGTATCGAATCTGGTCTCACAACCAAAAATGTTATGAGATGTTTCCCCTAAGATCGCCAACTCATTCCTCTCGCTATCTACTTTAAGCTGGTGGTGGTGAACTCCAGGAGCTGACCAGAGCACTTTTTCATTGGCATTGATATATTGGATATCTTCATAATTGACCTGAATCCTGTCACCACTTTCTTCAAAGTGGCACATTGACCCAGGAAACCTTTTAATCAAGCCGCCATTTTCATCGTAGAGTTCACAACCGATCTGAATAACCGGCATTGCCCAAGACACTGAAATAAAAAACAAGAAAAAAAACAGAAACTTTAACATGCTAAAGCTCCACAACTCTGGAAATTAGATGGCCAATACTTTCAGTGTTATGATCAATAAGGATTAAGAGAATATTATTTTTTTCAGTAAAACTTTTAACTTCAGATAAAATATCATTTTTCCATTTATTGTCTAAAGAACTTAGTGATTCATCCAAAATCAAAACTTTTGGTTTAAGAAGCATCCCACGTAAAATGGCCAATCTTCTCTTCATCCCTCCGGAAATTTCTTTGGGAAATAAATTTTTAGAATTTGCCAGTCCAAATTTTTGTAAATAGCCGTCAAAATCTATCGTTCCCGTCTCTAGCCCTGCTTCTTTTAGAAAAAGCAAATGTTCCTTTACGCTCAACCATGGAAATAAATCATTCTCCTGATGAACGACGATGACATCGCGGGAAGGAGAGAAGATCTTTTTTCTATCAACTTCAACACTTCCACTTTGAGGTTTTAAATGACCTGCAATTAATGAGGCCAAAGTACTTTTACCACGCCCCGAAGTCCCTTTAAGCAAAACGACTTCGCCAGGATGAGCAGTGAAATTGATACCTGAAAAAACTGATATGTCTTTAGAGTAAGCAAAATAAAGATTTTGGACTTTAACTACTTCCACGGGGCCATCCTCGCTTCCAATAAATAAAGAAGTCTCGTCATTAAATATCCAATGACTCCAATAGCGATCATATCGTAAATCATATTTGTATATTGCAAATTGATTCGATTGATCTGAATGGAATACCCTAGTCCTGATTGGCCACTAATCATTTCAGCAGCAATAATCGACATCCACCCCATAGAAAAACCTACGCGGATACCAGTCATGAGCTGAGGTAAGATAGCTGGAATAAGAATAAGCCTAAGCATCTTCACTTTACTTAACTGCATTGACCTCGCCGTCTGAAGCACTTCGAGCTTGATGCTCTCCAGGCCATCATACACTTGCGTGACAATTGAAGGCAAAACACCGATAAAAACAATGATAAAAGAAGCTGTATTGCCAATTCCGAAAAACAAAATAACAAACGGGATCCATGCAATCGGTGGCGGAAACTTAGGTGCATCTAAAATTAAATTGATTATAAAATTTCTTTTTAGAAACCGTGGTAAAGAATAGCGCAAAAAACCTAGGAGAATCCCCAGAACAACTGCCATCGCGCCTCCAATGAGGACGCGAGAAAAACTGCTCCAGGAATTTAAAAGAAGGTCGTACATTATTTTACAAGCTTAGCGTAATCATTATTAACAAAGTCTTTCATATTGATCTCTTTGTTAATGTTTTTCTTAATGAAGTCTGCTCCCTTTTGCATAATCATGAAGTCATCTTCATTAAACTGCATGCGAATATCAGCATTCTTCTTAGCATTTAAATTCGGCTCAAGTGATGAAGCAATGGCCAAAGCGCCACTGTCTTTTAAATCAAATTTTGCTTCTTCCATAAACCATTTATCAACTTGTGCTCTATTTTTGTTGTAATAAGCATAAGCATCACGCATAGATGTAATCATTGCGACTGCGGCCTTCGGACTCTTTGCCAGGAACTCCTTATTCATCAAAATCATCGAGCAAACTTTGCCAACATGAATCTCTCTTACTAGTCCTCTTGATTTTAAGATGGCCGGAACCGGGTCAAATCCACTTAAAGCATCAAACTGATCCCACATCAAAGCCTCTGCTCCGTTTTTTAAAACGAGTGGAATATGCTCCTGAATCCCCAGGTTGATTAGCTTTACATCTTCTCTGGCGTTCAATCCTGCTTGTGTTAACCCGTCTACCACAATTCTTTCGGCCGCTGCTCCAAATGGCACACCAACAGTTTTTCCTTTTAATTCTTTTAAATCTTTAATCGGTGATTTCACAGGAACATAAGTTGATGTTCTGTTGTACATCATACGAGAAATCCCTATCCAACCTTTATCTTTTGAAAAAAGCTGAGCTGCCGGTTGATCTGCAGTCAAAACCACATCGATTTGTGATCCCATTGCTAACTCGTTTAACTCCGGCCCAAAGTTTCTTCCTACGAACTCTGCTTCAATTCCATTCTTTTTTAGAATATCAGTATGCTTTAATACCTGAACCAGCTGGCCTTGAAGCGCCCAGGGAACCTGCCATCCAATACGAAGCTTAATGGGCTCATCGGCCATTGCTAAGCTAGAAACTAAAAATAAAATTGCTATTAACTTTTTCATTTCTCACCTATATAAAAAATTTCACTTATAACTTTGCCATCAAGCACAGGCTTGGTCGGATGATTTATCTTTGTTATTTTAGCGATTGTTGCATACTGGTCTACATGTTGTAAAACTCGCTCAATTTTGAAATTGGTTTTTATCCCCGGGCCAGCAATCACAAAAGGGGTTAAGAGTCCTTCAATATGCTCTGGGTTTAAGGCCTGCTTGTAACCACCTTTTAATGAGCCAGTGACAACTTCCCCGTCCTCACTCACATCTTCGACCCAACTAAAACCTGGCAACGGTGAAATGACCAAATCGCCAACGCGCTCTTTAGGCATATGTATTTCTTCAACGGCTTCACGACGCCAAACTCCGGCCAAAATCCGCTTCCCTGTTTTGTTATCTTTTAATTCATTGATGGCCTTAATCACTTCTTCTTTAAGTTTCTCTGATTCTTGGGTATGAACTGGATTATAAGGATCGCCCAATCCTTTAGGGTTAACGTAGATATTATTCATCTGTAGAAAAACAACCTGCGTTTCCTTCCAGTCAATTTCATAACTTTTTGTTCGTTTACTGTAATGAAATTTCAGCCATCCTTTTTTGGCAAAAAGATTATTCAATCGAACTTCATTATTAAGTGGAATGGCGCCATGATCAGAGCTCAGAACAATGTAGGTGTTTTCATCTGCATTTTTCATGATCTCACCTAGAACGCGGTCCATTTCACGGTACATATCTTTGACTTCTGTCCAAAGTAACTTTTTTTCTTCTGCTGAAATCGTTTTTGATAAATGCCCGTCGTTATCAATATAAGGAAGCCACCACCTGCTTGTGAGCATTTGATTTGGATTATAAACACTATGAATAATGAAGTCGGATTTTAAGTCTTTCATCAAATAAGGAACAACTCTTTGATGCCAATCCCAGCTCAGTTTTGATTCTTCCAGAAAAGTCTGTTTATCGTTCTTGTGATAAATCAATTGAGGTGGATAGTTATCGACAAAATCAACCATTGGTCCTAGTTTTTTTGTCATATCGTCTGCCAGAACTGTCGGATAAGTTAAGTATTCATTTAAAGAATCAAATAAAATTCTTAAGCGGAATTTGCCGTCAGACAAGGCAATCAGCTTCACTTTGGCATGTACATTCACTTCTACAGACGAAAGCTGATTTTCCCAATCTGTTTTTTTAGGTGAATGAATCTGGTAGTCATTTTTTAATTCATAAGTAAGTGGCAACATAAACCAATTTGACCACTGCCCTTCCTTTAAAAGAAATTCGCTTCCATTCACAGACAAAGTCACAGCATCCTTCAACACTTGAATGTTAAAGCTCTGTCCCCATGTCTTGAATTCATAAAAATTAGTTTTTTTCTCATGTGCAAACGTCAGAAGCTCAGGACCACTCGCAAACACCAGCCTGTTGTGCCCCAGGCTTTTGTATAATTTCTCATCCTTTTGCTCAGGCTCAACGACCATCGATGGAAACTCAACACCCCATCCTCCCCAGCGACCTTTAATGACGTTACCTTTAAAGATTTCAGGAGGAGTTGACCCTGGTACAGACTGCAGAGAAACGATGTAACTCTTATCTTCTAACTCTGTCCAAATAGGTGCAACGAGCTTCGCTAAAGAGCTAAAGCCCCCTTTGCTCACCATACTGAGAGGGTAACCAAAAGTTCTCATTGCTCCGTCGGCAACTCCATGCTTATCTGGGTTGACTCCTGTTAAAAGAGTCGCAAAATTTGTTGGCGTATGCCCCGGAAAAACAGGACGTGAATAACCATAACTCCCCCTGGCCATTAAAAGCCTTAAGTTGGGAAGTTCTCCATTGTTGGCCCATTCAAAAATATTAAATTGCTTGCGGTCTGCCCGAAGTCCATCAGGAATGAACCAATAAACTTTGATCTTATTTTTTTCAAATGAGCTCGGTGCTTGTTTATTGGCAATAAAGACGGCAAAGAAAAAAAAGATTACTGAAGTAACCTGTATTATCAACGGCACTGAATGTTTAGACAAAATTCTATTTTTCATTCATCATTAAAGTATGCGACAACTTTTTTATCCCACATTCGTACTTATTGGTATTTTGCTTGGATGGTCATTTCCATTCTATGCATTGGCCTTTAGCAAGTGGGCCTTTGTTGTCTTATTTATTTTATTATCTATTAATATGATCTCTGTTGATCTTAAAATTAAATCAATTTTTAATTATAATAGCACGGACTTTTATTTTATCTTCTTCTCTTATTTTTTTATTCCCGCCTTGGTTTTCACCTCAGCTCACTTTCTGAATGTCGCACACACATTGAAACTCGGATTCTTTATTACAGGGCTTGCACCACTCGCGATTATTACACCCCAATTCTTGAGTGAGCAGGATAAAAAGCAGCTCGCACTTAAGCACATCCTAAGTTCGACCTTCCTTTTTCCTCTTTATTTCTCAATCATGGTCTATTGCTTTTTTAATCAAATGATTAAAGTAGATATTCTATCTATCATTCTGGACTCTTTACTGCTGACGATTCTTCCTATTCTTCTTGTTTTTTCTTTTAAAAAAATCTTCAAAAAGTCATCTGACCAATTGATTAAAAAAGTGGGGCAAGGCCTGCCTTTAATCAATATGCTCTTAATCGGTATTTTAAGTTTTATTTTTGTTGGAAGTTCTTATTTGAAGAATGACTTGCACCATTTTATGACACAAGACTGGATTGCCATTATTTGTTTTGCTGTCTTTCAGGATTTTGGTGTCTTTTTCCTGGCCAAGCTCTTTAAATTCCCGAAGGCCTATGCCATTGCTGTTTCTATGAAAAATGTGCCTTTTGTTGGTATCTTTGCTTTGTTATTTTTCCCTCAGGCCCTTATTGCTATTATTTCAATTCTTGTCGTGCATATTTTTCTTATTTTCTTTCACTCGCTTAATCAAAAGTCTCAATCGCCGTCGACAAATTAAAGCCCCTGCCTACTTTAAGGGCCTTTATCATTTTAGGCACTCCTAAAAAGCTTCTTTCCTCAAAAACAATTTCTTCATTCTTTTTGTATGCTCGTAAAAGCTTGCTATCAAAATCGATCAAAACTTGTCCTTCTGTTGCCTCCAGATCGCAAACCTCTTTCATTTTTACGCCCGATTCAAAATCCCATTGCTCCATACAAAACTTAGCGTCTGTTCTGTTTTTAGTGAGCATTACCAGGTCACCATTTTTTCTTATGATTGCATCCATTATGGTTACCTCTCTTGTGGTATTCATAACAAACTCAAACCGATTCAAGTTAGGATTTATAAAAAAGAGAGACCCCATTCTTTTAGAGAAAATCACATAAAGATCATTTTTAGCAGCCATTTTTTCTGGCAATAGACTTTTTCTAATTTTTCTTGCGCGGGTAAATCCTGGAAACGGGTAACATAGTTTGTGAGTATTAGTGGACTCACTGACATTAAGACGTAAAACTCTTTGCTGATTAATTAATCCGATAACCTGTCCAAGTTGATCTAATCCACTCCATTTTCGAGTCCCCCCAACCACTTTTATATAATCAGTTGGAAACTTACAAAACATTGTGTCTTCAATTTTTTGATAAAAAATATAAAACTCATTCTTTTTTTGTCCTTCTACAAAAAACACATTTTGTACATCTCTGCTCAAATTGCTTTTCTGGCGAAGATCCTTTTCTTTGCATTCTTTTGTCTCTGCAAACTTAATTTCCTTCTCTGAAATTACGATTTTCTGGCAATTACTTTCGAGCGAAACCGCCATAGCACTAGAGATTAAAAAATGAATCAAAAATGAAATCATTTGGAACCTTCAGACGCATAAAGCTTAATCATTTGTTGAAAGTTAACTTCAAATTGTTCCCTGTCTTTCTTATCCTTTAATAAAGATTCATTAAGTTCTTTAACAGCTCCAAAATCAAGCGGAGTGATATTTCTTGGCCGAATCCCATTTTTTTTAAGCGCATTTATAAAAGCAGGCTCACTCACAAACGTTTCAGACTTTGCCCCTAACACTAAAAAATAAAAACCTGCATTGAACTTAATAGAAGATAGCTTTTTATATTGATTATATAATTCAGGATCAACGACAACTGCATCCACACTCTGGCCATTTAATACAAAGCCAGAATTAATCAAGACTTCAAGATCCCGCGAATTCACGGCCATTTTACGGTATTGAATCTTTCCAAGATACTTTTTTAAAAAGTATTCATTCGTTGAGTTCGGAATGACCCCAATTGTTTTGTTTTCTAACTTTTCCTTATCAATCTTTCCTAATTTGGGAGAAAAGAGAATATAAGCATAAAAGTCATCAATAACTCGCTTAACTAGAATCTCACCATACCACATCGACTGAATGGTATTTTGTGGAGAAAGAATAGACATCGACAACTCTCCACCAATTGTTCGATTCATCGTTCTCAGGCTAAACCTGTCGTATTCAAATTTAATTTTTATTTTATCTTCTTGATGATTCGTTAGTTTTTTATAGGCCGGTGGAACGCCAACTGTAATTTCAACGGCTGAGACTGAAAAAGAGAGAATTGAGAAGAGGATTACCTTAAGCATTTAACTTCGGCCCCCTCAAGGTCTTTTTTGTTTTTCGCGAAATACTTCACATCAAACAATTGCGCCTGTTTTTCACATAAAACGACAAAATATTTTGAAAAGTAGGTCACACTTTCACCATCGCATTTCCCATAGGCAAAATTACGGGTGGCCTTTGTATCAAAAACAACGCTAAGAGTTCCCTCTTTAGAAACCACTTTTTTCTTTAAAGCCTCTTTCTCAAAGCATTCGGTATTAACTGTAATCGCCCCTTGGTAAGGCGAAGATCTTTGTTCGAACAAGAGTGAGAATTGAAGAATCTTTCGTTGAAAACTATTCTTCATCTCTTTGACATTTTTGTTTTTTAGATCCTCATACGTGACCTTTATAATTTGACCATCACCTGACTCTAATACGTATGAGCCAGCTGGATCAAAAGGACCCTCTTTAACTCTTTTAAAGCTCTTTAAATCTTTGGAATGGTCTAATTGTATTGATTGGTAAGTGATTGAGGAAAAGGCAATAGCAGGAGATAAAACTAAAAAAGCAGTTAGTATGAAGTTTTTAATTTTAAGAGCTATAGCCATTTATCCAATGATATAGCAGGCTCAAAATAACTTCAACTAACTGCTTTCGTAAGATTTAATTAAGCAGCTTTAGCGCGTTTATCAAGTCCGTACTTTTCAACTTTCATAATTAAACTCGCTCTTGAAATATCTAATTCCTTAGCAAGTTTAGACTTGTTGAAATTGCAGCGCTTCAACCCTTCACGGATCATCATGATTTCCAGTTGCTCAAGAGCATCTCTCAGAGTTCCCTCTGTGTTAACACCTTTGAAAGCTGGTTCTGCTGACGCTCCCCAATCAATAATTCTTGGAGAAAGATTTTCTGGGCCAATCATTTTTTCGTCACCAGCAAGAACCACAAGTCTTTCAACTTCGTTCTCTAGCTCACGAACGTTACCTGGCCATGGGTAATCAAGCATTTTTTCCATACACTTTTTAGCAAAAGTCTTAAGCGCTTTACCTGCTTCATCACATCTCTTCTTCAGGAAGTAATCCATTAGAACAGGGATATCGTCATGGCGCTCACGTAGAGGTGGAAGAGCTACGTTGATAACGTTGATTCTGTAATATAAGTCCTCTCTGAACTCACCCTTTGCCATCATTTCTTTAAGATTCTTATTTGTCGCCGCTACGATTCTCACGTCAACTTTCTTAGGAGCTGTAGCACCTACTGGAAGGTATGTCCCTTCCTGAAGAACGCGCAGAAGTTTTACCTGCATTGATAGAGTTGTATCCCCGATTTCATCCAGGAACAGTGTTCCACCGTTAGCTGTTTCAAATAGACCTTTTTTATCTTTTACCGCTCCAGTAAACGATCCTTTTACGTGTCCGAATAACTCCGAATCTAGAAGGTTGTCGTTAAAGGCTGAACAGTTAACCGCTAAGAACATCTTATCTTTTCTTGGAGAATAGAAGTGGATCGCCTTAGCTACAAGTTCCTTCCCTGTTCCGTTTTCCCCGTTGATTAGAACTGAAGACTCAGAGTTAGAGATTTTCTCAAGTAGAGAGTAGATCGCTTGCATCTTCTTCGATTTACCAATCATTGCGTGGTAACGGTATTTTTCACCTACTTCAGATGAAAGCGCCTGGATTTGATCTTCGCGCTTAGTAATCTCATCGTGGAAAGAAACCATCTCTTCCGCTACTAATGATGTAAGCTCTTTTACGTATTCAAGTTCACGCGGCCACATCTTCTTAATTTTTTCACAAGCAACTGCAGCGTCAGCTGGCGTTGTCCCGCATTCAATCATTTGAGCTTTTAGCATTTCAACATCAGCACTTGTTGCAGTATCAAGTACGAATGGATAAACGAAAACCGCTCCGGCAAACTCCCCATCAACTTTAACCGGGAACGCTACACCTTTTACATGTTTAAAGAATGATTCATAAACCACTACTTCATTAGTAGAGGCCATCTTTTCAACCATCTTCTCAATGTCTTCGGCCAGGAAGTCATGTCCATAAGCTGATTGCATCTGCACTTTCATGAAGTGAGACTTAAATGAATATGTTTTGCTTGCATGATCAGACCAAAGTTTTCCGTGAGCATCTGTATAGAACATCTCAACGTCAAACCATTTACCTAGAATCCCTTCTAGTTTAGAGATAACGTGAAGTTTCCCCATATCTTGCCAATTAATCATACAACTCTCCTGCTTGAGTCTGTGCCCATGGTAGTAAAGGCAGCTAAGTTGTAAAACTTTTCGGCAGTTTCAGGAAAATCTTAAAAGAATTGATAAAATTTTTAACAGGCAAGAATACTCTAATCTCTTAAAAAGAGACAAAAAACTTATTTACTCAACTATGACTGATTAAAAAAGTTACGAAATCCTAGTGAGTCTCTACCGCACGTTGCTCGAGATTTTCACCATTTAACCAGAAATTCAAGCGAGTTACATAAGACTCTGCCATCCAATCCTGAGGACCAATGAATTTGTTGATGTGCTTTCCAGTGCTCGAAAACAAGAATGTCTCCGGCACCTTTAATGTACCTAATTGGTCCATTACTCTGTTTTCTACATCAATCGCAAATGTGACGTTTTTTGGAATATTCGGGAAGCGAGTAAGAAATTTCTTAATCTTCATTTCTTCATCATTAACCGCCACTAAAAGGAACTTCACCCCAAGAGGCTCAACCTTAGTTGCGTAAGAAAGAAACTCCGGCATCTCCTTTTCACAAGGCGCACACCACGTTCCCCAGATATGCACAAATGCCCCCTTAGAAGTGCTCGCAAAGTCTTTAGACTTAATCGTCGCACCAGTTGCAATGTCATTAACCTGGAAGTCTGGAAGCTCTTTTAAAACGGGAGCATCGATCGCGCCATCGTTCTTCCCATAGAATTTCTTTCTTTCATACTGAGCATAAAGGAAAGTTAAACCAAGAAGGGCCACAATAAGGAGAATTTTTTGAAAAAAATTTAGTTTCATAAGAAATTGGGCAAAAAAAAGCCTCCGTTTCCGGAGGCTTTAATATTTAATCTAAGGACTATTCTACTAAAGCGAAGTAGCTCATTTTAGCGCTATCGCCAACACGGCCTTCAGCGATTTTGATTACTCTAGTGTATCCACCATTTCTAGTCTTAAACTTCGGAGCAACGTTTGTGAAAAGTTCTTTTACTGCGTTGTCGTTGTTAAGTTTTGAGTAAGCTAATCTTCTGTTGTGTACAGTATCTTCCTTTGCAAGAGTGATTAGTTTTTCAACATATCCTCTTAGGGCCATACAACGAGCGTGAGTAGTTTTAATTTTTCCGTGCTCAATTACTTCAATCGCCAGGTTTCTGATGATTGCTTGTCTGTGAGCTGGCTTTACGCCTAAAGTATATTTGTGATTCCCGTGTCTCATAATTCCACCTAATAATTAGTTTTTACCTACAGTTTTTCCGTCTTGCATATCTTTCATTAAGCTATCAACTTTCATTCCAAGACCAAGACCCATGCTCGTTAGAATTTCTTTGATTTCATTCAGAGACTTTCTACCGAAGTTCTTAGTTCTTAGCATTTCACCTTCAGTCTTCGAAACTAGTTCGTAGATATACTTAATGTTAGCATTCTGTAAACAGTTAGCTGAACGAACTGAAAGTTCAAGCTCAGAAACTGGCTTAAGAAGCGCATTGTTTGTAGGTGATGAAACTGCGATTGGCTTAGAATCGTGTTTTACAACTTGCTCTTCATCTTCGAAAGTTAAGAATACCGCTAATTGGTCTCTTAAAATCTTAGCTGCGTAAGCAATTGAGTCAGCTGGAACAATTCCAGAGTTCGTCCACACTTCAAGCGTAAGTTTATCGAAGTCAGTTCTCTTACCAACACGAGTGTTTGTAACAGAATAGTTTACACGGTAAACAGGCGAGAAAAGTGTATCAAGGTAGATCCATCCAACTGGAAGATCGTACTCATCTTTGTTGTCTACAGCTGTAACGTAACCTTTTCCTCTAGCAACTTTAAGTTCGATCTTTAGAGATCCACCAGAAGAAATGTTAGCGATAACGTGATTTGGGTTAAGGATTTCAACGTTAGCGTTTGTTACGATATCAGAAGCCCTAACTGGACCTTCTCCTGATTTCTCAAGAACAAGAACAGTGTCTTCTTTTCCAGAAATTTTGAAACGCACTTCTTTTAAGTTAAGAATGATTTCAGAAACTTCTTCTTTTACGTTATTGATTGTACCGAATTCGTGCTCAACACCTTCGATTCTGATAGCAACAATACCTGCTCCCTGAAGAGAGTTTAGAAGAACTCTTCTTAAAGAGTTCCCAAGTGTTTGTCCGTATCCTCTTTCAAGTGGCTTTGCTACGAATTTTCCGTAATCGCTTCTTAGGCTTTCGCTTTCAGCTTCTAAAGCTACTGGTCTAATCATGCTATTCCAGTTTTTAGCTGTAAAATTATCCATCTTAAAGACTCCTTAAATAGTTTAATTAGACTCTTCTTCTCTTAGGTGCTCTACATCCGTTGTGAGGAATTGGAGAACGATCTGAAACAGATACGATTCTGATTCCCGCCCCTAAAAGTGCTCTGATTGCGTTTTCGCGACCAGCTCCTGGACCTTTTACTCTTACTTCAACTGAGTTTAATCCGTGTTCAACAGCTCTTTTTGCAGCTTCAAGAGAAGCAGTTTGAGCAGCGAATGGAGTAGACTTTTTTGAACCTCTGAATCCTAATTGGCCAGCAGATGCCCATGCAAGTGCGTTCCCTTGAGGATCAGTGAAAGTTACAATTGTATTATTGAAAGACGCCTGGATATGACAAATACCGTGCGAGACGTTCTTTTTTACTTTTTTCTTAACAACTTTTTTTACCATAAAATTACCTTAATTATTTAAGTGATTTAATTGATTTTTTACCAGCAATTGCAACCGCAGGACCTTTTCTCGTTCTAGCGTTTGTATGCGTTCTTTGTCCTCTTACAGGAAGTGATTTTCTATGACGAACACCTCTGTAACAAGCCATATCTTTTAGTCTTTTGATGTTAAGACCGATCTCACGACGAAGATCCCCTTCAACTACGTGACCTTCTTCAAGGTGCTTTCTGATTAGCTGAACTTCTTCCTCAGTGATGTCGTTTGAGCTTTTGTTTGGATCAATAGCTGATGCAGCTAAAACGTCCATTGCTACTTTTGGTCCAACCCCGTAAAGAGATTGAAGTGCAATTTTCATTGCTTTATTTCTTGGAATATCTACCCCTAAAATACGTGCCATATGTTTCCCCTACTTACCCTTGTCTCTGTTTATGTTTTGGAGAAGCTTTACAAACTACTCTTAAAACACCTTTTCTTTTAATAACTTTGCAATCTTTACAGATTACTTTTACTGAAGCTCTAACTTTCATAAATCCCCACTACAACTACTACTTACTTCTGTAAGTGATTCTACCTTTAGTTAAATCGTATTTACTAATTTCAACAAGAACCTTATCTCCAGGAAGAATTTTGATAAAGTGCATGCGCATCTTTCCGCTAATATGAGCAATAATAATGTGCCCATTCGGTAATTTCACACGAAATTTTGTGTTAGGAAGAAGTTCAGTAACTTCGCCTTCCACTTCAATAATATCTTTATCGCTCATATTCCCCTAAAGCAGGTTGTATATCCTAAAACAATCTCATTATGCAAGAGCTATGTTTAGGTCAATTTAATTTGTTAACCAATAACTTTTTCTAGTGCCGAGAAAACATCTTTTTCTTGTTTTGAAGCATCAAGCTCGACCAAAACTCCCTTCGATTTATAGAAGGCAAGCATCGGGTCTACAGTGTCCTTGAAAATCTGCAGGCGGTTAGAGACAACTTCTTCAGTGTCATCTTTGCGCTGAGTTAGACTTCCAGTGGCACCACACTTGTCACATGTGTCAGAAACACGAGGAGGCTTAGTAGCCATGTTGTAGATCTCTCCACACTTGCTACAAGTTCTTCTGTTCACTACACGCGATACGAGAATGCTCAAATCAATCTTAAAATAAACTGCAAGGGTCTTTTTCCCTTGAAGCAGCTCAGCCTCAAGCATTTCTGCCTGGGCAATGTTACGTGGGAACCCATCAAAAATATAACTAACTTTGTCTACGTCGCAGTTAGCTTTTAGGAGGGCCATAACAGTTCTATCGTCTACCAGGTCGCCTCTTGAGATAATTCCTGCGACTTTCTGGCCTAATTCAGTACCTTTTGCAATTTCCGCCCTTAGAAGATCACCTGTTGAAATATGCTTGTAGCCTTTTTCAACTAATTTCGCTGCCTGAGTTCCCTTTCCAGAGCCAGGAGCCCCTAAGATGATCAAATGAGGTTTCATTATTAAAATCTTCTATTTGGACCGTTGTACTTCCCTCTACTCTTGAAGGCGGTCTCGTATTTATCAGAATACATAAATGTCTGAACGTTTAACATTACTCTCATCGCTACAGATACCATGATCAGAAGCGAAGTCCCTTCAAAGCGTGAGTGGCTTCCCGTGATAACAGATGGAAGTATACACACAACGATTAGAAAAAGGGCACCGAAGAAAGTCACTCTATTAAGAACGAAGTCTAGGTATTCCTTAGTCTTGTCCCCTGGTCTAATCCCTGGAACAAAGGCATTGTTCTTTTGCAGCATTTCAGAAACTTTTTTAGTTTTGAACTGAATTGGAGCATAGAAAAATGACATGTAGAAAATTAACAGCGCGAATACTAGGTTGAATAAAAGTTGACCTGGCATTAACGACTGATGAATTGTGTCTACGTATGGCTTCAGAGGGCTCGTTGCAGGAACAAAGTTCGCAAGAGTTGCTGGAGCTGCTAAAAGTGAAGAAGCTAGAATTGGAGGCATTACCCCACCAGTGTCTAGTCTTAATGGAAGATTCTGAGCTCCACCGTACACTTTGTTGTTAACTACTTTTTTAGCATATTGAACCGGAATATTTCTAAATGCGCTTTCAATATAAGAAACAATGTAAAGAGATAGGGCGATAATCGCTACCCCGATAGCTAAGTTCCACCCAGAAAGCTCTCCATTTCTAAATAGAGTTACTTTTTGGAAAAATTCAGCTGGAAGCTCAACTGCGATCCCTGTGAAGATGATAAGAGAAACACCGTTCTCAAGGCCAAACTCAGTGATTCTTTCCCCTAGCCATAGAAGGAACATAGTCCCACCCGCTAGAGTAATCATAGTCGTAAGTCTGAAAAGCATCCCTGGTTCATTGATAAGCGGAACACCTGTCGGGCTTCTAAAGCCTTCGAACACAGCGGCCATACCATAACCTTGAATACAGCACAGAAGAACTGAAGCATAACGAGTCCACTTTTGGATCTTTTTATTGCCTTCGCTGTCTTCTTGCATTTCTTGGATTTGAGGAACAACTTCTCCCAATAAAGAGAAGATGATTGATGTAGTGATATAAGGCATGATTCCAAGTGCAAGCACTGAGAATCTCTTAAAAGCACCACCTGAAAATGTGTTAACTAGATCGAAAATCCCGCCGCCACCTTCAGAGAAGTATGATGCCAAAGCAGAAGCATTAACACCCGCAACAGGTACTTGAGCTGCTAGTCTGTAAACTAGCAGCAGAAGAAATGTATAAAATATGCGTTTCTTAAGTTCCTCTATTTTTCCCTGAGATGTCGACATTAGTTATCCTTAACTACTTAACAGTTCCAGAACTGTTTTGGATTGATTCAAGTGCTTTCTTTGAAAACTTAGTAATTTCCTCAAAGTTTAGCGCTTTCGTCAATGCAATATTGCCGATAACCTTAATTTTTAGAGATTTATTTGCCCCAGACAGAAGTCCTTTAGCAATTAGAGTCTCTCTGTTTACAGTTTCAGACTTAGCGTATTTCGCCTCGATGTTCTCAAGCGTTACAACTGCGAATGGATCCGCGAATCTAACGTTGTTGAATCCACGCTTTGGTAGTCTCATGTATAGAGGAAGGTTGTTACCTTCGAAACCAGTTCTAACGTGTCCAGATTTTCTAGCTTTTTGTCCTTTGTGACCTTTACCAGCCTGAGTACCTTGACCAGAACCTTGTCCACGACCAATTCTTTTTGTGTTTCTATTAGCACCTTTTGGGCTTTGTAGATTATTTAAAGTTAACATAACAATTCCTCTATAATTCGATCTTTTCTTATTCTACTACTTTTAGCATGTGGATAATTTTCTTGATCATCCCTCTTACGCTTGGAGTATTTTCAAGCTCAGAAACTTGACCAACTTTTCTTAGTCCAAGGCCACGAACGTTCGCTTGAACACCTTTAGTTGTTCCAGGAAGTCCTTTTACAAGTTTTACTTTAATTGTTGATGATGTTTTAGCCATAAAATTTCCTAATTAGTTTTTAGCTCTAAGACCTTTAACGTCTTTATCTCTAGCTTTTGCAATTGATTCAACTGATCTAAGACCTTTAAGAGCCTTGAAAGTTGCCTTAACTACGTTATGCGGGTTATTTCCACGTAGAGACTTAGTTAAAATGTTGTGTACCCCTGCAAGTTCTAGAATTGAACGACAAGCACCTGCCGCCTTTACCCCAGTACCGTTTGCAGCTGGCTTGAATAGGATCTTTCCTGCATCGAACTCACCTAGGATTTCGTGTGGGATAGTTCCGTTATCAAGAGGAACAGTAATCATGTTCTTATAAGCTTCTTGAGTTGCTTTTCTGATCGCTTCAGGAACTTCTTTTGCTTTTCCTAAACCGTATCCAACTTTACCTTTTTTATCACCAACGATCATTAGAGCTGAGAAAGAGAATCTTCTACCACCCTTAACAACCTTAGCAACGCGATTTACAGCAACAACTCTTTCTTCAAGTTCTGTTCCTGCTGGACCAGGAGCTTTTTTCTTAGGAGCACCAGCGCCATCGCCTCTTTTGCCGCGTGGACCTTTTTTTCCACCTTCAGTTTCTAATTCTTCAATTACAGAAATTTCTTCAGACATATTATCTCCTAAACCTGGATTCCGCTTTCTCTAATAGACTGTACAAGTGCTGCAATTACGCCTGTATATCTGTAACCAGCTCTATCGAATACAGCTGTGCTCAGCTTCTTTGACTTCATTGTTTCAGCAACTTTAGCACCAACTTTCTTTGCGCCTTCAATGTTGCAGCTATCAGCTGCAGCAGCCTTACCAAAAGTACTTACCGTGAACAAGCTTACTGATTTTGAATCATCAATAACCTGAACAGTAATGTGCTTATTTGACTTAGTTGCACAAATACGAGGTCTTTCAGAAGTACCAATAACTTTCGCTCTGATCGTTAAACGTCTCTTCTGTCTTTGTTGCTCTTTTTTTGTTCCTGCTTTACCGTACTGCTTTCTCATATATGATCCCAATTAAGTAATTAATTATTTACCTTTACCACCAGCTTTACCAGCTTTTCTAATAATAGTTTCAGTTGTGTATTTAACACCTTTCCCTTTATATGGCTCTGGCTCTCTGAAAGATCTAACTTTAGCAGCAACTTGTCCAACAAGTTCCTTGTTTGATCCTTCGATATCGATTTGGTTTTTTGTAACCTTTGCAGTGATTCCAGCTGGAAGCGGGAAATCGATTGCATGTGAGTAACCTAAGCTTAGGTTAAGAACGTTACCAGTTACGGCCGCCTTATAACCTACCCCTGTGAACTCTAGAGACTTAACGAAACCTGCACTTACACCAGTAACCATGTTGTTTACTAGAGTGCGAGCAGTTCCCCATTGAGCTCTTGCCGTAGTCGATTCGTCTTTAGGCTTAACTACGATAGTTTTGCCTTCAACTGTAGCTACTACGTTGCTGTTTAATTTATGAGTTAAAGTACCTTTTGCACCTTTTACAGTTACAAGGTCACCTTTGATAGTAACTTCAACTTTCTCAGGAATATTTACTGGATGTTTACCAATACGTGACATGACTTAAACTCCTACCAAACGTTGCAGAGAACTTCTCCGCCAACTTTATTTTTCTTAGCTTCTCTAGATGACATAACACCTTTTGAAGTAGAAATAATTGAAACACCTAGACCACTCATTACGCGAGTAAAAGAGTCGTAGCTGTTATATCTTCTTAGACCTGGTCTAGAAACTCTTTGTAGACCAACAATTGCACCTTCTTTAAGAGCAACTTTAATTTTGATATCATTTGGTGCCTTAGCAACAATTTTAAAAGACTTGATATATCCTTCGTCTTTTAGAACTTTACAGATAGCAGCTTTAATTTTGCTAGCTGGAAATTCTACTTTCTCGTGGCCAGCGCTGTTACCATTTCTGATTACTGTAAGCATGTTTGAAATTGGATCTGTTTGCATATATTCCTCTATATCCTCTAATTACCAGCTAGACTTAGTTACACCAGGAACCATACCTTTAAGAGATAGGTTTCTGAAGCATACTCTGCATAGTTTAAACATTCTAATGAAAGCTCTTGGTCTTCCACAGTGTTCGCATCTATTTCTGTGTCTTACTTGGAACTTAGGTTTTTTATCGTTTGCAATAATTTTAGCTAATCT
Organism: Bacteriovorax stolpii; assembly: GCF_002872415.1. Classification (GTDB taxonomy): domain Bacteria; phylum Bdellovibrionota; class Bacteriovoracia; order Bacteriovoracales; family Bacteriovoracaceae; genus Bacteriovorax; species Bacteriovorax stolpii. The sequence goes on from NZ_CP025704.1 coordinate 3,650,629, forward strand.
AGCCATTTATAACTCCATTATTTTCTAAAAGGCATACCAATCAATGTTAAAAGCTCTCTTCCTTCTTCGTTAGTCTTTGCAGATGTAACGATTGAAATCCCTAAGCCTCTGATCTTGTCAATTTTATCGTAGTTGATTTCCGGGAAGATAATTTGCTCTTTTAATCCAAGAGTGTAGTTACCTTTTCCATCAAACCCTTTATTCGATACACCTCTAAAGTCTCTTACGCGTGGTAGAGAGATTGAGATTAATCTATCAAGGAATTCATACATTTTTTCACCACGAAGAGTAACTGAAGCACCTAGAGGCATTCCTTCTCTTACTTTGAATGAAGCGATTGAAGTTTTAGCTCTTGCGATAACTGGTTTTTGACCCGTGATTGCTCCAAGGTCAGCAACGATAGTATCTACTACTTTAGAGTTAGATACTGCGTCTTTAGTAACACAGTTAACTACGATTTTTTCAATCTTTGGAATCATGTGTACGTTAGAATAGTTAAATTTCTTAACTAGCGATGGTACAACTTCTTTTTTATATACGTCTTTTAGTCTACTCATAAATTTTCCCTATTAAATTACAGCGCCACAAGCCTTAGAAACTCTAGATTTTTTGTTATCCTTACCAACAACAAACTTTACTTTAGTTGGTTTCTTTGTTTTTGGGCTGATCAAAGAAACGTTACTTGCATGAAGTGGAAGATTCTTCATAGCAAATCCGCCTTCAGGGTTTTGTTGACTTGGCTTCATCGATCTCTTTACTTCGTTCACGCCTTCAACAATAACCTTGTTAGTTTTTCTGTTAACAGAAAGAACTTTTCCAGTCTTGCCAGCGCTCTTACCAGTTGTTACGATTACTTCGTCATTTACTTTTAATTTTTTCATAAACTTCTCTTATTACCTTATTAACTAATTAAAGAACTTCTGGAGCTAGTGAACAAATCTTTGTGAAGTTCTTAGCTCTTAGCTCTCTCGCTACTGGCCCAAAGATACGAGTTCCAACAGGCTCATTAGCGTTATTGATGATTACAACTGAGTTAGTATCGAATTGGATATATGATCCATCTTCTCTTCTAACAGGGTAAACAGTTCTTACGATTACTGCTTTTTTTACGTCACCCTTTTTGATCTTCCCGCCAGTAACAGCTTGTTGAACTGCAACTACGACAACATCACCTAGTCCGGCAGATACTCTTTTAGAACCGCCTAGAACTTTAAAACATGTAACAATTTTTGCCCCAGAGTTATCAGCAACATCTAGGTTTGTTTGCATTTGGATCATATACTTATCCCTTAGTTAACTTTAAATAATTCCCATTTCTTTAATTTAGAATATGGACGTGATTCAATAATAGTAACAGTGTCACCAACGTTCGCTTTGTTAGCTTCGTCATGAGCATGATACTTCTTGCTTGAGCTTACGAATTTTGAGTAAACATTGTCTTTGAATCTTCTTGTAACTTTAACAACGATAGTTTTATCGTTTTTGCTGCTTACAACAGTTCCATCAAGTGTCTTTTTGAATTTTTTTACTTCTGTAGTCATTGTCAATCCTATTTGCTTAACTGCTTGCTAAATGTCAAAAGTCTTGCAACGTCCTTCTTAATCAGTTGCTTTCTGTGTGGCTTTTCAGCTCCTGACACAGATGCTTGAATTTTAAGAGTTAGAAGCTCTTTTTTTAGTTCAAAAAGTTTCTTTTGAACGTCTTTTGCGCTTAGTTTTTTTACGTCATCAAGTGTGATCATATTTTGTATCCAAAAATTAATTTAATCGGCTTGCGCCTTATTGCATCTTTTTCTTATTAAGACAAGGCTTCTTTCGCAGCCACTACTTCTTTTTTAACAACTTTTGTTTTAATTGGTAGTTTATACATAGCTAGCTTTAGTGCTGCTAAGCTAGTTTCTGCATCTAGGCCACCAACTTCAAAAAGGATTCTTCCTGGTCTGATAACTGCTACCCAAGTTTCTGGAGAACCTTTACCCCCACCCATACGTACTTCCGCAGGCTTTCTTGTTAAAGACTTGTCTGGGAATACCTTAATCCACATGTTTCCACCGCGTTTCATTTTTCTTGAGATCGCGATACGAGCTGCTTCAATTTGTCTGTTTGTAATATATCCACATCCAGTAGCCTGAAGACCGTACTCACCGAAAACCAGTGTATTACCACGGTTTGCAGCTCCGGCCATTCTACCTTTCTGTTGTTTTCTAAATCTAACTCTTTTAGGACTTAACATGAGAAACCTCTACCTTATTTAAAAATCTATAAATCCTATTTATAGATCTCGCCCTTATAAACCCAAACTTTTACACCAATGATTCCATAAGTTGTACTAGCTTCAGCTGTGTTGTAATCAATATCTGCTCTTAAAGTATGAAGAGGAACTTTTCTTTCAGCGTACCCTTCAGTTCTTGCCATTTCAGCACCACCAAGACGGCCAGCAGTTCTTACTTTGATCCCTTTAACACCTGCTCTGAAAGCAGATTGCATCACTTTTTTCATTGCTCTTCTGAAAGCAACGCGCTTTTCAAGCTGTTGAGCGATGTTTTCAGCGATAAGTTTCGCGTCTGCATCTGGTCTCTTAACTTCAGCGATGTTGAAAATTAAAGTTCCAGTAGTCATCTTTTTAAGATCGTTTCTGATCTTTTCGATTCCTGTACCTTTCTTACCAATAGCAATTCCTGGCTTAGCAGTATTTACTGTTACTTTTACTTGGTCAGATGTTCTAGAGATATCGATGCTTGCTACAGCAGCAGCTTTCATAGTTTTTTCGATATAAGCTCTCATCTTGATATCTTCATGAAGAAGCTCAGCATATCTATCTTTTGCATACCAGCTTGAGTGCCAACCTTTGATATACCCTAGTCTAAAACCGTAAGGATGTACTTTTTGTCCCATTTATTTCCTACCTATGCTTCTTTTAAAACCACAGTTACGTGGCTTGATCTTTTTCTGATTTTGTAAGCGCGACCTTGTGCTCTTGGCATAATTCTCTTCTGCATAGCACCTTCGTCAGCGAAGATTGTCCCAACAACAAGATTATCAAGATCGTATTTATTTGCTTCGTTAGCAATCGCTAGTCCACTGTTGATTAACTTAGTAAGAGCGATAGCAATTTCTTTCTTCTCACAAAATCTTAGGATTTTGATTGCGTCTGAAGCTTTCTTGTTTCTTACTAGGTCGCAAACCTGTCTAACTTTTCTTGGTGCGATTCCTACGTTACTTAACTTTACTTTAATGGCCATAAGCCCCTCTCTCTAATTAATTTTATTTCTTAACTACTTTTTTATCAGCGCCGTGACCGTGGAAAGTTCTAGTAATAGAAAATTCTCCAAGCTTATGGCCAATCATGTTGTCTGTTACGTAAACAGGAATGAATTTCTTCCCGTTGTGTACAGCAAATGTGATCCCGATAAATTCAGGCAATACTGTTGAACGACGTGACCATGTCTTAATAACTTTACTTGCTTTGTTAGCATCGTTAGCGATGGCAATAACTTTTTTAAGTAAATGTGTATCAACGAAAGGTCCCTTCTTTAATGAACGAGCCATATATTCTCCCTAATTACTTTCTTCTCTTAACGATAAATTTATCAGTTCTCTTATTCTTACGAGTCTTGTATCCACGAGTAGGTAATCCCCATGGAGTCACAGGGTGACGTCCACCAGATGTTCTACCTTCTCCCCCTCCCAATGGGTGGTCGACAGGGTTCATAGAAACACCACGTACAGTTGGTCTGATACCAAGTTTTCTTGTGATACCAGCTTTACCGCGGTTAACTTTTTCATGGTCAAGGTTACCAACTTGTCCGATTGTAGCGCGACAGTTAGCTTTTACTTTTCTTAACTCGCCAGATGGCATTCTTAGAAGAACTGAATCTTCTTCTTTCGCCATAACTTGAACGTAAGAACCAGCTGAACGTGCGATTTGTCCGCCTGCTCCTGGGCTCAGCTCAACGTTGTGAACTAAAGTACCGATTGGCATTTCGCTTAGAAGCTTAGCATTTCCAACTTTGATGTCGGCGCCAGAAGAAGACACAACAGTGTCACCAACGTTTAGTCCAAGTGGTGCAAGGATAAAAGTTGTAGCTCCATCAGCATAAACGATTAAAGCGATGTTACATGTACGGTTTGGATCGTACGCGATAGCTTTAACAGTTGCAGGAACGTCGATTTTATTTCTTTTGAAATCGATGATTCTGTATTTTTGTTTTACACCGCCACCATGGTGACGAGTTGTAATACGGCCGGCATTATTTCTACCTGCTTTTGATTTTTTTGGAGCAAGAAGGTTATTTGGAACAACAACGTCTTTTGTAAGATCCTTGCTGTTCATTACTTGCTTTTTTCTAAGTGTCGGTGTGACCGGCTTAAATTTTGTAATTCCCATAAATATTCCTTAACAATCCTTTAAAATTAGATTCCTTTAAAAAACTCAATCTTCTGACCTTCTGCTAATTGCACAAGGGCCTTCTTGTAAGAAGATGTCTTCTTATAAGCTTTTGCAGTTCTTTTTGTTTTGCCTGGGATAACAGCAGTTCTGATTGCCACTACCTTCACATCATAAAAAGCTTCTACAGCATTCTTGATTTGGTTTTTATTTGCTTTAAGGTTTACAACGAATCCGTAGCGATTGTTCGCTTCAGAATCAGCTGAAATCTTTTCTGTGATAAGAGGTTTTACGATTACGTCATTAATTGCAGCCATGATTACACCAACTTGTTAGCTAGCTTTTCGAAAGCTTGCTTTTCAATAATTAAATTTTCATATTTAACTGCTTCGTAAACACTTAGGTTATCTACACCAAGGCCTTTAGCAGTTTTAAGGTTATTTGTAGCTCTGATTGCTAGGCTGTTTGAGTCTGTAGTTACTACTAAAGCGTTTAGTAGGTTTTTAGACCCTAGAAGCTTAGCCATCTCTTTCGTCTTACCTGTTGAAGTAAGAGCGTCTACGATGATTAGCTTTCCGGCCAATTGCTTATCTACGATTACTGATCTTAGAGCACCGATCATAACTTTTTTGTTTACTTTTTGCTCATATGATCTTGGTACTGGTCCAAAAACTGTCCCCCCACCAGGCATTAGAGGTGAACGAGTAGACCCTTGACGAGCGTTACCTGTACCTTTTTGCTTGAATGGCTTCTTACCACCACCAGATACTTCAGACTTTACCTTTGTCTTAGCTGTACCTTGTCTTCTACCTGCTAGGATAGCTTTAACAACTTGGTGAACAACTGGAACATTGATAGCATCTGGAGTGAACTCAAGGTTGACCTTGATTTTTTCTTTGCTTTCAAATTTATTGTTTAATACGTTTAATTCTGTCATTTTAGACCTCTACCTAATTACGCTTTTTTAAGAGCTTTAGAGATTTTAATAAATCCTTCTTTACCACCTGGAACTGAACCCTTTAGTAGTAAGTAACCTTTTGCTGGATTTACTTCGACAACTACAATGTTTTGTACTGTCTTTGTATCTGTCCCCATGTGTCCTGGCATTTTTTTACCACGGAATACACGTCCTGGAGTTGCTCTGTTACCGATAGATCCCACTCTTCTGTGGAAGTGAGAACCGTGAGATGCAGGTCCACCACGGAAGTTATAACGTTTCATAACTCCGGCAAAACCTTTACCTTTAGATTCACCTGTAACGTCTACATATGAACCAGCTGCGAAAGCAGTTGTTTCGATTTCTTTACCAAGGTTAGCTGCATCTACTGCATCTGCCTTAATTTCAGAAAAACGTGTAACGTTTTGAGAAACACCAGCTTTCGCTAGGATTCCTTTATTAGGCTTGTTAAGAAGTGCTTCACGTTTTTCACCGTAACCGATTTGGTAAGCAGTGTAACCGTCTTTATCAGCAGTTTTAACTTGTGTGATTAGGTTAGGGATAAGTTTGATAACTGTAACTGGAATGTGGTTCCCGTTTTCATCGAAAACTCTAGTCATTCCTGCTTTAACGCCATAAAAAGCGTCTAAAGCGATCTTTGCGTCAGACATTTTTTCCTCCACAGCATCACCCTAGTCTAAGGGATGCGTTCATGGTTTTTATTAATTGTTAGTTCAAAAAAGTTTTATTGTTTTACTAGTACTTGATCTCTACGTCAACCCCAGAAGACAGGTCCAACTTCATTAGTTGGTCGATTGTCTGTTGAGTTGGCTCGATGATGTCCACTAGACGCTTATGAGTTCTCATTTCGAACTGCTCGCGCGACTTTTTGTCGATGTGAGGTGAACGAAGAACAGTAAACTTGTTGATTTCAGTTGGTAGAGGGATTGGTCCCGCTACTCTTGCACCAGTTTCTTTAGCAGTTTGAACGATTTCGTTAACCGAAGTGTCTAACAGCTTGTGATCATAGGCGCGTAGCTTAATTCTTAGTCTAGTTGCTTTCATAATATCCGTGGGTCCTTTTTTTGTTTTTGACTTTTTATTTTTTATACGGCCCTTTGTCAAGGGGCCGCAAATGTTTTTTCTTAAAATTAATCGTTAATTTCAGCAACAGTTCCGGCACCAATCGTACGTCCACCTTCACGGATCGCGAAACGAAGTGACTTTTCCATAGCGATCTTAGAAATAAGCTCTACTTTGAAAGTTGTGTTGTCACCTGGCATTACCATTTCTACACCTGGGTTCAGTTCAATTGACCCAGTTACGTCTGTTGTTCTGAAGTAGAACTGTGGACGGTATCCTTTGAAGATTGGAGTGTGACGTCCACCTTCTTCTTTTGTAAGAATATAAACTTCACCTACGAACTTAGCGTGTGGAGTTACTGACCCTGGCTTAACAAGACACTGGCCGCGCTCGATATCTTCTCTCTTCGTTCCACGAAGAAGTAGACCCGCGTTGTCCCCTGCTTGACCTTGGTCTAGAAGCTTACGGAACATTTCGATTCCCGTTACAGTTGTCTTTTGAAGATCACGGATACCAACGATTTCGATCTCGTCGTTAACTTTAATGATCCCTCTTTCAATACGTCCAGTTACTACCGTTCCACGTCCAGAGATTGAGAAAACGTCCTCTACTGGCATTAGGAATGGCTTATCAACATCACGTTGAGGAGCTGGAATGTATGAATCTACTGCGTTCATTAGTTCGATGATCTTGTTTTCACCGATTTCTGGGTTACGTCCTTCTACTGCTGCTAGAGCTGATCCAGCTACGAAAGGAATCGCGTCCCCTGGGAAGTTATAAGAAGAAAGTAGCTCTCTCATTTCCATCTCTACAAGTTGTAGAAGTTCTGGATCGTCTACCATGTCTACTTTGTTAAGGAATACTACTAGAGCTGGTACCCCTACCTGACGAGCAAGAAGGATGTGCTCTCTCGTTTGTGGCATTGGTCCGTCCGCTGCTGAACAAACAAGGATACCACCGTCCATCTGAGCTGCACCTGTAATCATGTTCTTTACATAGTCAGCGTGACCTGGACAGTCTACGTGAGCGTAGTGACGAGTTGCTGTTTCGTATTCTACGTGAGCAGTGTTAATTGTAATACCACGTGCTTTTTCTTCTGGTGCTGAATCGATATCTGCGTATGACTTAGCTGCTCCACCGTGGTGTTTTGCCATTGTCATTGTAATTGCTGCTGTTAGTGTCGTCTTACCATGGTCTACGTGACCAATAGTTCCGATGTTAACGTGAGGTTTGTTACGGTCAAATTTTTCCTTAGCCATTTTAAATGCTCCTGTATGTTCTAAAGACGAAAACTAAAATTAAATATAAATACCTTTTTTCTCTAACGTCGCTTTTGCTAAATCAAAAGGCATTTCCACGTAGCTTTTGAACTTCATCGTGAAGCTAGCGCGGCCTTGAGATTTTGAGCGAAGATCAGTACTATAACCGAATAATTCCGCCAATGGAACTTCTGCAGAAATTAAATCTTTGTTCTGCTTGATTCCCATTGTTAAAATCTTACCTCTCTTCGAGTTAATGTCCGAGATAACATCTCCGGTATAGTCTTGCGGAGTCACAACTTCCAGCTCCATCACTGGCTCAAGAAGGATAACCCCTGCTTTTTTACAAGCATCTCTGAAGGCGCTCGAAGCAGCAATTGCGTAAGCTACTTCTGTCGACTCATTTTCGTTGAATTCAACAGCCGTAAGCGTCGCTTTAATATTTAGGAAAGGGTAACCGGCCATTGCCCCACCTGGAGCAGTGTCCATAACCGCTTTCTTAATAGAGTCGATAAAGTTTTGGCCAATCTGCTTACTAGTTACAGATGACTCAAAAAGAACTCCGGCCTGGTAATCAACTGGTTCAACTTTTAAAGTCACAGAACCAAATTGCATTTTACCGCCAAGTTCACGGTTGTATGTATGAGATTCAGAAGCAGTTCCTGAAATACTCTCACGGTAAGAAACCTGAGGCTTACCAACACGGATCCCAACATTGAATTCACGTTGAAGTCTATCGGCGATAATTTCAAGGTGCAACTCTCCCATTCCCAGGATCAGAAGCTGACCAGTTTCCTGGTTGTTGCTGAACGTGAAAGATGGGTCTTCATTTTTTAATTGCTCTAATGTCGAAAGAAGTTTCTTTTCATCCGCTGCCGTCTTTGGCTCGATAGCAACAGAGATAACTGTTTCCGGGAATTCCATTAGGTCATAAATGATTGGCTTATTTTCCGTACAAAGAGTTTCACCTGTTGTTGTCTCTTTCAGTCCTGCAACTGCAACGATATCTCCAGCAAAAGCTTCTTGAAGCTCTGTACGTTTATCGGCGTGCATTTGGAAAATTTTATTTACTCTCTCGCGTTTCTTTTTAAGCGAGTTATAAACTGTCTGTCCCGACTCAAGCTTTCCAGAATAAATGCGAACGTAAGTTACACTTCCAACGAATGGGTCTGTCGCGATCTTAAAAGCGATCCCACTGAACATTTCGTCGACTTCTGGTTTTCTAACTTCAACCTTATCCGGATCCTTTAAGCTGTGACCTTTAAGCTCTCCTCTATCTGTAGGTGATGGAAGGTAATCTAAAACCGCATCTAATAGCGGCTGAATACCTTTATTCTTAAAAGCTGATCCACAAAGAACTGGGATAAAATTGTGAGTGATGGTTGCTTTTCTTAAAGCAGCTTTAATTTGAGCTACACTGGGTGCCTCTCCCATAAGAATAAGGTCTGTTAATTCCTCATCGTACTCGGAAAGGTTATCAAGAAGCTCATCTCTATATAGTTGGCATTCATCAACAATGTCTGCTGGAATGTCTTTGATTTCAATTTTTGAACCTAAGCTTTCAGCTGGGAAATAAATGGCCTTCATTTCAAGAAGGTCGACAACTCCAGCGAAGTTTTCTTCAGAACCAATTGGCCACTGAACAGCTGCGGCTTTTTTATCAAGCTTCTCTCTGATTTCCGAAATACAGTTTTCATAGTTCGCACCCATGCGGTCCATCTTGTTGACGAAAGCAAGGCGAGGAACTTTGTATTTATCGGCCTGTGCCCAAACCGTTTCCGATTGAGGCTCAACACCAGAGACGGCGTCGAAAACACCGATCGCTCCATCAAGAACGCGAAGAGATCTTTCTACTTCAATCGTAAAGTCTACGTGTCCGGGAGTATCGATAATGTTGATTGTTTGTTTGTTCCAGCTACATGTAGTAGCGGCAGACGTGATCGTGATTCCTCTTTCCTGCTCCTGAATCATCCAGTCCATCGTTGCAGTTCCATCGTGAACTTCACCGATCTTGTGGCTCTTTCCAGTGTAGTAAAGAATCCTTTCTGTAGTCGTAGTTTTACCGGCATCAATGTGAGCCATGATTCCGATGTTACGAATTTTATCAATCTGTTTAGAACTCATAGTCTTTAAAAATAAAAAAAGCTCCCCTTTCGGGGAGCTCCTGATTTATGCAAAAATTAAATTACTACCATTTAAGGTGAGCGAAAGCCTTGTTAGCTTCTGCCATTTTGTAAACGTCTTCACGTTTCTTAACAGATCCACCACGGTTTTGAGAAGCATCGATGATTTCATCAGCAAGCTTCTGAACCATAGTCTTACCACTTCTAGCTGAAGAATATTCTTTTAACCAACGAAGTGCTAGTGATTGACGACGAGCTGGACGAACTTCAACTGGGATTTGGTAAGTAGCACCACCGATACGGCGAGACTTTACTTCTACAGCTGGCTTAATGTTCGATAGAGCTTTTTTGAAAACTTTTAGAGGCTCTTCGCCTGTTTTTTCTTGAACTACTTCAAGAGCTCCGTAGAAGATTTTTTCTGCTACAGATTTTTTACCACCGATCATAAGTGTGTTCATGAACTTTGTGATAACGATGTCTTGGTAAACTGGATCAGGAAGTACTTCTCTGACGTCCGCTTTTCTTTTTCTACTCATTTGATACTCCTCTTCACTTCTTTCTTTCGAAAAAAATTACTCTCCCCAGCCCGAGTAAACAGAAAGGGGAGTGTGTTATTTAAAATTACTTATGTAATTTATTATTTCTTAGGTCTTTTCGCGCCGTACTTAGAACGACCTTGGCGTCTCTTATCAACACCAGTCGCATCTAGAGCTCCACGGATAGTATGGTAACGAACCCCTGGAAGATCTTTTACTCTTCCTCCACGGATTAGAACGATACTGTGCTCTTGAAGGTTGTGACCTTCTCCACCGATATATGAAGTTACTTCAAATCCTGAAGTAAGCTTTACTCTACATACCTTTCTCATAGCTGAGTTTGGCTTCTTTGGAGTCGTTGTATAAACTCTCACGCAAACTCCACGTCTTTGAGGACATGATTTTAAAGCTGGCGATTTAGTTTTCGAGTACTTATCCTCGCGACCCTTTCTGATTAACTGATTAATTGTAGGCATAATCCAACTGCTCCCTTAAGTTCCCACTTCTGCAAAAATACTAGCCATTTTTCTTACCAGAAGAAAATGGCTAGTTCAAGTTTATTTTTAAAATGATAATGAAGCTGCTGACGATACTTCGTCTTCGCTCATTACGGCCTCATAGTTTCTATATCTTGGAATACCCGACCCTGCTGGAATTAGGCGTCCCATAATAACGTTTTCTTTCAATCCACGAAGAGCATCAGATTTTCCTTCAAGCGCAGCTTGAGTAAGAACCTTTGTCGTTTCCTGGAAAGAAGCTGCAGAGATAAATGACTCTGTCGTTAAAGATGCTTTTGTGATCCCTAGTAGAAGCGGTGCCGCTTCTGCTGGTTTCTCGCCTGCAGCAATAAGTCTTTCATTTACTTCATCAAGCTCACCGCGAGTTACTGAATCCCCAGTTACGTAAGTAGAGTCACCAGCGTTAGTGATTTCAACTTTCTTTAACATTTGAGAAGCAATGACCTCAATGTGTTTATCATCGATCTTAACCCCTTGTAGGCGGTAAACTTCTTGGATTTCGTCAACAATGTAACGAGCAAGAGCTTTAACCCCAAGTACACGTAAAATATCGTGTGGGTTAGATGGTCCATCCATGATTGGTTCCCCTGCACGGATATAGTCACCTTCGTTAACAACTACGTAACGTCCTTTTGGAACTACGTATGTCATTGGATCTGATCCGTCTTCTGGACGAACGATGATTCTTCTGTTTCCTCTTAACTCAGTACCAAACTCAATTGTTCCTGAGATGTCAGAGATTTGAGCAGCGTTTTGTGGTTTACGTGCTTCGAAAAGTTCAGCAACGCGCGGAAGACCTCCGGTAATATCCTTAGTCTTCGTTGTTTCACGTTGAACTTTTGAAACCGCTGTACCTGCATCAACCTTGTCACCTTCAGATACGATGATCGAAGCTCCGACTTGTAGACGGTAAGCTGCGTATCTCTTCGTTCCTGGAACAAGAATTGGAGAACCGTTATCATCAACAATCACGATACGTGGTTGAAGAGATGGGTTTTTAGATTCTGTTACAACTCTGTGAGATAGACCTGTAACCGCATCCACTTGCTCGTTAACTGTAGATCCAACAATTAGATCTTCGTATTTAACTGTCCCTGATACTTCAGTAAGAACTGGAATAGCGAATGGATCCCATTCAAGTACTCTATCCCCTACCGAAACTTCCTGACCTTGTTTGAAGAAAATTTTCGATCCGTAAACTACTGGGTATCTTTCCTTCTCAACTCCGCGAGCGTCTTTTACAACAAGCTCTCCGTTTTTGTTCATAACGATAGTAACACCTTCGTTATTAACAACAGAAACTACGTTTTCAAGGTGGATAACACCGGCCGTACGAACTTCAGTTTTGTTTACTTGAGCACCTGCAGTTGCAGTTCCCCCAACGTGGAAAGTTCTCATCGTAAGCTGTGTACCTGGCTCCCCGATTGACTGAGCAGCAATTACACCAACTGTTTCACCGATTGAAACTAACTTTCCGCGAGCAAGGTCGCGACCAAAACAGTATGCACAGAAGCCGTGTCTCTCTTTACAAGTTAGAACTGATCTAACTTTAATCTGATCGACTTCTTGTTCTTTAAGAACTTTTAGGTCTTTTTCAGTCAGCATGTAGTTTCTTGGGAAAACTTCAGTTCCTGAGCCAGACATAATCGCTTGAGCAGTTACACGGCCCATTGCTCTTTCAGCAACGTGCTCAACAACTTCTCCAGCTTCGATTCTTGATGTAAGCGTGATTCCGTCAGTTGCGTTACAGTCAACGTTTCTGATGATCCCGTCTTGAGCTACGTCAACTAGACGACGAGTCAGGTACCCTGAGTTCGCAGTCTTTAGAGCTGTATCGGCTAGACCTTTACGAGCACCGTGAGTAGATGTGAAGTATTCAAGTACTGATAGACCTTCACGGAAGTTAGAAGTAATTGGCGTCTCGATGATCTCTCCAGATGGCTTCGCCATTAGACCTCTCATCCCTCCAAGCTGTCTGATCTGCTGAGTAGAACCTCTGGCTCCAGAGTTCGCCATCATGTATAGAGAGTTGAATGATGGAGCATTCATAGTCTCTTTACCATCTTCAGACGTGAAAGTTTGAGTCGAAATACGCTCGATAACTACTTTTGTAAGGCGCTCGTTTGTTTGTGCCCAAACGTCGACGATTTTGTTGTAACGTTCACCATCAGTAATAGAACCTTCGTTATATTCTTCAGTGATTTTTGAAACTTCTTTATGAGCTTCAGCTAGAATTCCCGCTTTTTCAGCTGGAATTGTCATGTCGTTAACGTTGATCGAGATACCCGCTTTTGTCGCGTACTCGTATCCAAGTCTCATGATAGCGTCAGCTAGCATAACTGTATCTTTCTCTGTACCAACACGGTAAGCGTGGTCAATCAGCTTCCCTAGTTCTTTTTTACCAAGGATCTGGTTGATGTCAGTGTACTTAAGACACTTAGGTACCGCGTCCCATACGAACGTACGACCAACAGTTGTCTCAATCATTTGCCCGTCGATACGAACTTTAATTGGCGCTTGAAGGTGAAGGTTACCTGAGTGGTAAGCGAACTGTGCTTCTTCCTTAGACGCGAATACTTTGTTGTATCCACGAGCGTAAGGTCTAATTCTTGTCATGTAGTAAAGGCCAAGAACGATATCCTGAGAAGGAACAACGATTGGTGTTCCGTCTTTTGGAGAAAGAATGTTGTTTGTAGACATAGCTAGAATACGACATTCGATCTGAGCTTCAATCGATAGAGGAACGTGAACGGCCATCTGGTCACCGTCGAAGTCAGCGTTGAACGCTGTACATACTAGAGGGTGAAGTTGGATCGCTTTACCTTCGATAAGGATTGGCTCGAATGCCTGGATACCAAGTCTGTGTAGAGTTGGTGCACGGTTAAGTAGTACCGGGTGCTCTTGTACAGCTTCTTCCAGGATATCCCAAACTTCTTGCTTTTGTTGGTCAACCATCTTCTTAGCTACTTTAATAGTAGTACAGTGACCTTTTTCAATTAGTTTGTTGTAAATGAACGGTTTGAAAAGTTCCAGGGCCATAAGCTTTGGAAGACCACACTGGTGCAGTCTTAGGCTTGGACCTACTACGATTACCGAACGTCCAGAGTAGTCAACACGCTTACCAAGTAGGTTTTGACGGAAACGTCCTTGCTTACCTTTTAGCATGTCAGATAGTGATCTTAGAGGACGCTTGTTAGCTCCTGTGAACACTTTACCACGACGACCGTTATCAAATAGAGCATCTACTGCTTCTTGAAGCATTCTCTTTTCGTTACGGATGATGATTTCTGGAGCGTTAAGCTCTTTTAGTCTTCTTAGACGGTTATTTCTGTTGATTACACGACGGTAAAGATCGTTAAGATCTGAAGTTGCAAAACGTCCTGCTTCAAGAGGAACTAGAGGACGAAGATCTGGTGGTAGAACTGGAATAACATCCATCATGAACCATTCAGGCTTGTTCTCAGACTTTAAGATTGATTCAACAACTTTAAGTCTCTTGATAACTTTAGCGCGGGCCATTTCTGTTGTGGCTGCTGCTAGGGCACGACGAAGTTCTTTGTTCGTAATGTCCATATCGATTTTTCTAAGAAGTTCTTTAATCGTCTGTCCACCCATACCAGCTTCAAACTCGATTCCTTGTTCTTTTAGCTCTTGGTATTGTTGTTCAGAAATTACGCGACCAACTTCAAGACCACCGTCAACATTGTCAGTAGCTGAAGAAGTTACAACGTATGCTTCATAGTAAAGAACTCTTTCAAGTTCTTTTAAAGTAAGGTCAAGAAGAGCTCCCAAACGAGATGGAAGTGATCTTAGGAACCAAATGTGAGCTACTGGAGCTGCTAGTTCAATGTGACCTTGTCTTTCACGTCTAACTTTCGAAAGAGTTACTTCAACACCACACTTCTCGCACACTACTCCTCTGTGCTTCATTCTCTTGTATTTTCCACAAATACATTCGTAATCTTTGATTGGTCCAAAGATTTTTGCACAGAAAAGACCATCTCTCTCTGGCTTGAAAGTACGATAGTTAATTGTCTCTGGTTTCTTTACTTCACCAAAAGACCATTCTCTGATTGTATCTGGAGACGCCATTCTGATCGAAACAGCTTCTACGCTGATTGGATCTTTCGGCTTATCAAAAAAGTTTAACAAGTCTTTCATTTTATGTTCCTTGTACGATTTAAATTTTTATCTAGTATCCGCTTACCAAAACCAGTGCGGGATTTTATTCATCCCGCACTCCAAACACTTAGTTAAAAGTGCTTTCTTCTTCTGTGTTCTCTTCTAGTTTAATGTCTAGACATAGAGCTTGAAGCTCTCTGATTAGAACGTTAAACGACTCAGGTAATCCTGGTTCAAGAACCTGCTCACCTTTTACGATCGATTCATACATTCTTGTACGTCCGATAACGTCATCAGATTTTACAGTTAAGAATTCTTGTAACGTGTAAGCAGCTCCGTATGCTTCAAGTGCCCAAACTTCCATCTCTCCAAGACGTTGCCCCCCGAACTGAGCCTTACCACCAAGTGGCTGCTGAGTTACTAGAGAGTATGGTCCAGTAGAACGAGCGTGGATCTTTTCATCAACAAGGTGGTGAAGTTTTAACATGTACATCGCACCAACTGTTACGTCTTCCGAGAATACGTCACCAGTTTTTCCGTCGAATAATGTTGTCTTCCCTGATCTATCAAGGTCACCAAGTTCAAGCATATCTTTGATATCTTCTTCAGAAGCACCATCGAATACACTTGTAGAGAAACGAACACCTGTTGAAAGTTGTTCAGCTACTTCAATAACTCTTTCGTCAGAAGCTGATTTTAACCAAGCTTCTACTTCTTTAGTTTTGTAGATTTTAAAGATGAAATCTTTCAGCTCATTAACTTTTGCTTTTTCTTCCATCATCGTCTTAATTTTTTCACCAAGACCACGTCCTGCCCATCCAAGGTGTAGCTCAAGAAGCTGACCGATGTTCATACGTGAAGGTACCCCTAGTGGGTTAAGAACGATTTCAACTGGAGTTCCATCTGCAAGGTATGGCATATCTTCTGCGGTAACAACATTAGAGATAACCCCTTTGTTTCCGTGACGGCCGGCCATTTTATCACCAGGCTGAAGCTTTCTCTTAATCGCTACGTAAACCATTACCTTCTTGATTACTCCAGGAGGTAACTCGTCACCTTTGTGTAGTTTCGCGATTTCATCGTTAGCTTTTTGACGAACTCTAGTGATTCTGTTTCTTACGTCAGCGAAGTACTCAGAAAGTTTTTCTTCAAGAGCAGCTTCTAGAGGTAAGTAACCGATTAGTTCGAAAGGAATTGAAGCCAGGATTTCACCTGTAACAGCTACACCTTTTCCAAGAAGTTCAGTTGTCCCGTCTTCTGAGATAAGTTTATCTGTCGTCTTCGCCCCTTTGAACATTTCAGCGATCTTTTGGATTGCTGATGTTTGGATAGCTTTAATCTCGATTCTTTCGTCACGACGGATTAGTGTCGTTTCGTGGTCGATGATTTCTTTTGAACGAGCGTCCAGTTCAACACCTTCGCGAGTGTAAACTTTAGCGTCGATTACAGTTCCGCGAACTGATGAAGGTACGCGAAGTGATGTATCTTTTACGTCCCCAGCTTTATCCCCGAAGATAGCTTTAAGAAGTTTTTCTTCTGGAGAAAGTTGAGACTCACCTTTTGGAGTGATCTTACCAACAAGGATATCCCCTGGCTTAATGATCGCACCAACGCGAATAATACCAGCTTCATCAAGGTCTTTTAGGGCCTCTTCAGAAACGTTTGGAATATCGCGAGTGATTTCTTCTTTACCTAATTTTGTATCACGAGCTTCGATTTCAAAGCTTTCGATGTGAACAGATGTAAACACGTCTCTTGCAAGAATGTTTTCGTTGATTAGGATCGAGTCCTCGTAGTTATATCCACCCCATGGCATGAACGCTACTAGAACGTTTTGTCCAAGGGCAAGGTCTCCCAGCTGAGTAGCTGGACCGTCAGCAATAACCATTCCTTTTAGAACCTTGTCCCCTTCTTTAACTAGGGCTTTTTGGTTGTTACAAGTATTTTGGTTAGTACGTTGGTATTTTGTAAGTTTATAAACGTCTACTCCAGACTCACCTTCAGAGAAGTTATCTCTTTGGATAACGATTCTGTTAGAGTCAACGAAGATTACACGTCCACCTTCTTTTGCATAAACGATTGCACCAGAGTCACGAGCGATAATTTGCTCAACACCAGTACCAACAATAGGAGCATCAGTTCTAACAACTGGTACTGCCTGTCTCATCATGTTCGATCCCATTAGCGCACGGTTGGCATCGTCGTGCTCAAGGAATGGAATAAGTGATGTAGCAATCGAGATCATCTGAGTTGGAGAAACGTCCATTAACTGAACTTCGTTTGCACCTACTACAGTAAAGTCACCAGCTGAACGAGCAGCGATAGCATCACCAACGATTTTTTTACCGTCAACGTACTTAGCTTCAAGCTGAGCAATAACTTTTCCTTCTTCTTCGAAAGCCGAGAAGTATTTTGGAGCTGAAATCGTTCTGTCTTCGTTTACTACTTGGTATGGAGTTTCAATGAAACCATACTCAGAAACGCGAGCGTATGTAGCAAGAGATGTGATTAGACCGATGTTTGGTCCTTCCGGTGTTTCTACCGGACACATTCTTCCGTAGTGAGTAGGGTGTACGTCACGTACTTCGAAACCAGCGCGCTCACGAGTTAGACCCCCTGGCCCAAGAGCTGAAAGTCTTCTCTTGTGAGTTACTTCAGAAAGTGGGTTTGTTTGATCCATGAACTGAGAAAGCTGAGAAGAACCGAAAAATTCTTTTACAGCAGCAGCTACTGGTTTTTGGTTAACTAGATCGTATGGCATCATTGTTTCAATTTCTTGAATTGCCATTCTTTCTTTAACCGCTCTTTCCATTCTTACTAGACCAACTCTGAATTGGTTTTCTAGTAGTTCACCTACAGCTCTTACACGACGGTTACCAAGGTGATCGATATCATCGACTTTCCCTTTACCGTTGTTAAGTTCTACCAGGTATTGAACAGTAGTTAGGATATCTCTTCTTGTAAGAACTGTTTCTTCTACTGGAATGTTCATTCCGAATTTGTAGTTGATTTTCATACGACCAACTTTCGACAGGTCATATTTTTCTTTATTGAAGAAAAGGTTTTCAAAAAGTTGAGACGCAGCTTCAACCGTTGGAGGTTCACCTGGTCTTAATCTTTCGAAAATTTTAATTAGAGCATCTTCTTTCGTTTCTGTTTTATCGATAAGAAGAGTGTTTCTGATTTGGTCCCCGAAGTTGATCATGTCGATGTAAAGAACATTAACTTCTTTTACACCAGCTTTAACTAAATCGTGGATTTTTGCTTCAGAAAGAGCTTCGTTAGCAAGACAGATTACTTCACCTGTTTTTTCGTTGAAGATATCTTCTGCTAATACTTTACCAACAACTTCTTCAAGCTCAGCTGGAAGTTCAGTGATTTTTGAATCTTCCATCTTCTTTACAGAAGCTTTTGTATATTTTTTACCTTTTTTAACAATCGCGTTTCCTGATTTATCAAGAATGTCAGCGTTTGCTCTTGTCCCAACAAGTAGGTTGAAGTCTAGTTTTCTAGAGTATGAACCATCTTTGTTGAATGAGATTGTTTCCATCTGGTAGAACTCTTTTAGAAGTTCAGATGTAGAGTATCCCATCGCCTTAAGAACTACAGAAGCGTGAAGCTTTCTCTTTCTATCGATACGAGCGAATAGAATGTTCTTGTGGTCGAATTCGAAATCTAGCCAAGAACCTCTGTGAGGAATGATTCTTGCTGAATATAGAAGTTTTCCAGAAGAGTGTTTTTTTCCGTTGTCGTGTTCGAAAATGATCCCTGGAGATCTGTGTAGCTGAGATACGATTACTCTCTCAGTTCCGTTGTAAACAAATGACCCTGTTTCGGCCATTAGTGGAATGTTTCCTAGGTAAACTTCTTGTTCTTTTACCGAAGAAACAGTTCTTTGCTCAGCTCCGTCTCTGTCAACGCTTACGTCGAAGAAAACAAGGCGAACAACTACTTTAAGAGGAGCTTCGTATGAAAGACCTCTTTGACGGCATTCTTTTACTGTATATTTAGGTTCTTCTAGAGAGTATGAAACGAACTCTAGAGAAACAGTTTTGTTAAAGTCGTAAATTGGAAAAACTGACTTGAAAACTTGTTGAAGACCAAGGTCAATTCTCTTTGCAGGTGGAACGTCTTTTTGAAGAAAATCTTCGTAAGAGTTTACCTGTAACTTCATTAATGGCGGGGTATCTAATACTGCTGGAGTATTTGAAAAGGTCTTGCGAAACCATTCGTTAGGTGAAAAAACCTGAGTCATCGCGCTCTCCTCGTATAAGAGATAATTCTTAGAATAATTTATAAAAAGCTAAAAACACAAAAAGGCGTGAAAGAGATTCCTCTCTTTCACACCTTATTTTTAAAAAATCTATTTTAAACTAAAGCAATCAAATTACTTAAGTTCAACCTTAGCTCCAGCACCTTCAAGAGTTTTCTTGATTGCTTCAGCGTCAGCTTTTGAAAGACCTTCTTTAACAGTCTTTGGAGCACCTTCAACTAGATCTTTAGCTTCTTTTAGACCAAGACCAGTGATTGTACGGATTTCTTTAATTACGTTAATTTTCTTGTCTCCACCGTCAGCTAGAACAACTGTGAATTCAGTTTGTTCTTCAACTGCAGCAGCTGGACCAGCAGCACCAGCAACAGCAACAGGAGCTGCTGATACACCGAATTTTGTTTCTAGTTCTTTTACTAGGTTAGCTAGGTCAAGAACTGACATTTTAGAGATGTGCTCGATTAGTTGTTCATTAGTTACGCTCATATAAGTCTCCTATAAAATAAAAATTTAAAAAAATTGTAATTAAGCTAGTTCGCCTTTTTCTTTCTTCTCTTGGATAGCAAATAGTACTCTAGCAAAAGCAGAAACTGGTGCTAAGAACGTCGCAAGAAGAGTACCAAGCATTTGGTCTCTTGAAGGAAGGTCCGCAAGTTGTTTTACTTGAGCTTTAGAAAGCATTTGTCCATCAAGTACTCCACCTTTAAGATCCACAAGCTCTAAACTAGCTCCTGCTTCCTTTAAAGATTTTGCTACTGCAGCTGGGTCTTCGAACGCAAACGCAAGAGCGTGTGGTCCATGAAGATCAGCAACTAGAGCTTCAACAGGTGTCCCTGCTGCAGCTTTTTTGAAAAGCGTGTTTCTTGTAACAACCATTTTTCCGTTGTTATCGCGAACTGCTTTTCTTACGCTAACGGCATCATTTGATGTAATACCGATTAGGTTTGTAAGAAAGATTGCTTTAGCACGACCAATATCTGTTTTCAGATCTTGGATGATTGCATCTTTCTCCGAACGGTTAAGCATAAATCCTCCTATTAATATTTGGAGGGAGATTTGGGCAGGCTTTACAGTTAAACTTGGGTTAGAAATTTAACAGACCGACTTTCATCAATCCCTACAGTAAACTTTAATTAAACAGCGTTAAACGCTTCTACAGTGTCAATCTTGATCCCTGGCCCCATAGTTGTACTAAGAGTTAGAGATTTAATGTATGTTCCTTTCGCTGAAGCTGGCTTAGCTTTTACGATTGCAGTAAGAACTGCCGCGTAGTTAGCCTTAAGTTGCTCAACAGTGAAAGAAGATTTCCCGATTGGAATATGAACGATACCTGTTTTCTCAGTTCTGTACTCAACTTTACCTGCTTTTTGCTCTTTTACAGCTCCAGCGATATCAGTTGTAACAGTTCCAAGTTTTGGGTTTGGCATTAAACCACGTGGCCCAAGAAGACGAGCAACTTTACCAAGCTTACTCATCATGTCTGGAGATGCGATTACGCGGTCGAAATCTAGCCATCCACCTGCGATTTTTGTGATGATATCATCTCCACCTGCGAAGTCTGCACCAGCAGCTGTAGCTTCATCAACTTTTGACCCTGAAGTGATCGCAACAACAGTTACAGACTTACCTGTACCTGATGGAAGAGCTAGAGCTCCTCTGATCATTTGATCAGCGTGACGTGGGTCAACCCCTAGTCTGAACGCTAGATCAACTGTTTCATCGAATTTTGCTGATTTTGCTTCTTTAGCTAGCTTAATAGCTTCGTCAGATGAATAGACTTTAGTTCTATCGATCTTCTTTGCGGCTTCTGCGTAACGCTTTCCCGGCTTTTGCATAGTATTCTCCTGTGGTCAAACGACTGTGAAGTCTCCCACCCTATTTCCCGTAATTGGGATTTTTAATTAGTAATCTAGTTTTAGACCCATTGAACGGATTGATCCTTCGATCGTTCTCATTCCTGCTTCTTTTGTTCCAGCAGTTAAGTCAACTTTCTTAGCTTCAACGATTTCTTCAACCGTCTTCTTTGGAACTTTTTTAGCCATAACTTCTGAACCTGGCTTTTGAGCTCCTCTTTCCAGTTTTAACTTATCTTTTAGAAGGTAAGTTGCTGGAGGAGTTTTTGTAACGAATGTAAACGATCTGTCAGAGTAAACTGTAATGATCGTTGGAAGAACAACACCGTTTTGTTGTTGAGTTTTTGCGTTGAAAGCCTTGCAAAACTCCATGATATTTACACCTTTTTGACCAAGAGCTGGTCCAATTGGTGGAGATGGGTTCGCTTTACCACCTGCGATTTGTAATTTAATGAAACCTGTTACTTTCTTAGCCATATAAACTCCTGCTTATCCCAACAAATGCTTTATTATGAAATTTTCTCAACCTGAGTGAAGTCTAACTCTACTGGAGTCGGACGACCAAAGATTGAAACGTTAACTTTAATCTTACCTTTATCGCTTACTGCTTCGATTGTTCCTACGAAGTTAGCAAACGGCCCTTCAATAACCTTAACAGACTCGCCTTCAGCAAAATTAACAGACGTACGTGGCTTTTTGAACCCGTCTTCCATTTGAGAAGTCATGTACGCAGCTTCCTCTTCTGTGATTGGAGCTGGCTTATCTAACGTTCCCCCAACAAAACCAGTGATTTTGTCAGTGCTTTTAACAAGGTGCCAAGTCTTATCATTCATGATCATCTTAATCAAGACGTAACCTGGAAAAAACTTCTTCTTGATGGTCTTCTTCTTCCCGTTAGCAGTTGTTACTACTGTTTCTTCAGGAACAAGGATCTCAGCGAAAAGATCAGTCATTTTATAGTTAACGATTCTCTCTTTAAGAGATTTTGTTACTTTGTTTTCTTGTCCAGTCTGAGCCTTAGCAATGTACCATTTGAAATCTGGTGTATCGCCCTTAGCTAGCTCAACCGTATCGTGATTTGTTTCAGCCATAATTTTAGTTACCAATAGATGTTATTAATAAAGGAACTCTAATACTTTTTTGAAGATGAAATCTACAGATGTGAAGATTGCAGCAACAACAACAAGAGCGATCGCAATCCCTACTGTCATTTTCACTGTGGCATCTTTCGACGGCCATACAACTTTCACAAGTTCATTATAAACTTCTTGTAAGTATGTTGATGTTTCATTGTTTTTTAGGATGTAAATGAATGTCCCTAGACCAGTAACAAAACCAAGTCCTTGAGCTACAACACTGTAGTTAGAAATTTTTGTTTCTAAATCAAACCAGTCACCAAGTTGTCCTACGAATTTATAGACAACAAATCCTGCTAATGCTGATGCAATTACAACTAGAGCTGTAATCCATTTTCTTGAGTCTTCGCTCTTAATGATCGACATAGTTAACCTTTCTTTGGGATAAAAAAATTAGAGTCTAATAGATATGCAAGAAAAAACCCGATTTGTCTAGCGAGATTTGAAAGAATTCGGCGCGTTGCGGCCTGTTGGCCAAAGCGACGGTTAGAAAATGTGGCGGGTGCAGTAGGATTCGAACCTACAACCAAGTGATTTGGAATCACCTACTCTACCATTGGAGCTATACACCCATTGAGAAAATTACTTTGAGATAAAAGCGGGCCGAATTTCTTCGGCCCGCTTTGTAAACTTTGTGAGTTTAGTTAGAACTAGTCGTTAATTTCAGCAACAGTTCCGGCACCAATCGTACGTCCACCTTCACGGATCGCGAAACGAAGTGACTTTTCCATAGCGATCTTAGAAATAAGCTCTACTTTGAAAGTTGTGTTGTCACCTGGCATTACCATTTCTACACCTGGGTTCAGTTCAATTGACCCAGTTACGTCTGTTGTTCTGAAGTAGAACTGTGGACGGTATCCTTTGAAGATTGGAGTGTGACGTCCACCTTCTTCTTTTGTAAGAATATAAACTTCACCTACGAACTTAGCGTGTGGAGTTACTGACCCTGGCTTAACAAGACACTGGCCGCGCTCGATATCTTCTCTCTTCGTTCCACGAAGAAGTAGACCCGCGTTGTCCCCTGCTTGACCTTGGTCTAGAAGCTTACGGAACATTTCGATTCCTGTTACAGTTGTCTTTTGAAGATCACGGATACCAACGATTTCGATCTCGTCGTTAACTTTAATGATCCCTCTTTCAATACGTCCAGTTACTACCGTTCCACGTCCAGAGATTGAGAAAACGTCCTCTACTGGCATTAGGAATGGCTTATCAACATCACGTTGAGGAGCTGGAATGTATGAATCTACTGCGTTCATTAGTTCGATGATCTTGTTTTCACCGATTTCTGGGTTACGTCCTTCTACTGCTGCTAGAGCTGATCCAGCTACGAAAGGAATCGCGTCCCCTGGGAAGTTATAAGAAGAAAGTAGCTCTCTCATTTCCATCTCTACAAGTTGTAGAAGTTCTGGATCGTCTACCATGTCTACTTTGTTAAGGAATACTACTAGAGCTGGTACCCCTACCTGACGAGCAAGAAGGATGTGCTCTCTCGTTTGTGGCATTGGTCCGTCCGCTGCTGAACAAACAAGGATACCACCGTCCATCTGAGCTGCACCTGTAATCATGTTCTTTACATAGTCAGCGTGACCTGGACAGTCTACGTGAGCGTAGTGACGAGTTGCTGTTTCGTATTCTACGTGAGCAGTGTTAATTGTAATACCACGTGCTTTTTCTTCTGGTGCTGAATCGATATCTGCGTATGACTTAGCTGCTCCACCGTGGTGTTTTGCCATTGTCATTGTAATTGCTGCTGTTAGTGTCGTCTTACCATGGTCTACGTGACCAATAGTTCCGATGTTAACGTGAGGTTTGTTACGGTCAAATTTTTCCTTAGCCATCTGGTCTCTCCTTCTTCATTTATTCTCTAAAAGAATTAATTTTTTTATATGGAATTATAACGGGTTCTAAATTAAGTCAACAGTATGCCTGTGAAGCCCCCCTCTGACAAGAGGAAAAAAAGTGGAGCTCCCGATGGGAATTGAACCCATGACCTCTCCCTTACCAAGGGAGTGCTCTACCACTGAGCCACGAGAGCAAAATCGTTAAGTATTATGTAAATAAATTATTAAAGATTGGGTAGAGAATGGAGCGGGCGACAAGATTCGAACTTGCGACATCCACCTTGGAAGGGTGGCGCTCTACCAACTGAGCTACGCCCGCATAGATAACACTGGTTAGAAAGTGGTGGAGAGAGAAGGATTCGAACCTTCGAAGGTATAAACCGACAGATTTACAGTCTGTTGCCTTTGGCCGCTCGGCAATCTCTCCTCATTTTCCAGCTCTCACTTAAGATAAAGATGGAGCTGACTATAGGAATCGAACCTACGACCGTCGGTTTACAAAACCGATGCTCTACCAACTGAGCTAAGTCAGCCTACAGTATCTAACCGCTATGCTAGGGGTATTTTATAAACGATGGTGTTTTTAAAGGCAATCTTTTTTTTAAAAAAAATTGTCGTTAAACTGCTCCAAAAATTTTTTCCATCGCAATTGCTGCAGCGACTGATACGTTGAGAGATTTGATTTTCCCTGCGGGTTTAAAGGCAATTGTCGTATCAACCACTCTGCTAACAGCATGTGACATACCCACATCTTCTGCGCCCAAAACTAAACAAATTGGTTTTGAATGATCCATTTCGCCCAAAGTTCCTGAAGCGTGTTCAGATAAACCGATGCAAGTTGCACCCAATTCTTTAATTTTTGTAATTGTTTTTGGAAGGGCCGAACAACGGACAATTTTCACGTGCTCAGTTGCTCCAGAGGCAATACGAGAAAATCCTGGCCCAAGACCAAAGTTCCCCTTAGCCGAAATTAAAATTGCGTCTACGCCGTAAAAAGCAGCTGTTCTCATGATGGCCGCGCCGTTGTGGGCGTCAGTCACCTGATCAAGAGCTAAAATCTTAATTGGGATGCGACTCTCCAACTGATTGTAGATCCAAGTTGGCTCATAAATATTAATCGGACTTACCAACATAAAAATCCCACTTGGGACACGTTGGAATTCAAGATCAAGGTCGCGGTAGTTTTTCTTTGCTTCTTCTTGAAGTGCGTGGCCTTCAAGCCATCTTACTTTGTTAAGTGGGATTTCATGATCGCGAAGACCACTGCGCTTTTTAAATTCCTGGAAGCCTTCGTCCGTTGTGACGATTTCGAAAATTTGTCTTTCCGGGTTTCTAATAGCTTCGGCAATACTGTGAATGCCAATGATCATGTCGTGGTCCATACTCTGTCCTGAAAATGTAGAATCTCTAAGAATGAACACTTTTTATAAGAGGATGACCACAAAAGCAACTTTAGAAGCCCTGGGGCTTTTATAAATCCCGGACCTTGTTAGAATATAAGTAAGTTTTACAGGGAAAGGTGGATATGTTGGTTTTGATGATCATTGCCGCGGTCTTTTTTTATTTTGCTCTTGGAGCGCTCTTCATTCACTGGGCCTACAGCAAATCTGGGAAAGTGTATCCTGGCAAAGTCATTGCCCTTCACCGCAAACAAAATTCCCCAAGGACTCACCCAAATGGATACCACGGTTTTTATTATTGTCCGGTCGTTGAATATAAGTTCAGCGATAAAGAGAAAGTCATTTTCATTGGCGGCGGAAACGCTGAGATTAAACACACGATTGGACAGAAAGTAGATGTGTTGGTCCTC
This sequence comes from Bacteriovorax stolpii, assembly GCF_002872415.1. Classification (GTDB taxonomy): domain Bacteria; phylum Bdellovibrionota; class Bacteriovoracia; order Bacteriovoracales; family Bacteriovoracaceae; genus Bacteriovorax; species Bacteriovorax stolpii. The sequence continues at coordinate 3,676,506 of NZ_CP025704.1, forward strand.
AATGGATGTAGAGAAAATGTCATTTTAAGAGACAACACTTATCTTATTTTCGGTTTGGTATTTCTCCTTTTTGCCATTTTGGATTTTGCAATTTATATCAAATTCACTTCATTTACTTTTGGCCTTATCAGCTCAGTTATTATTTTTGGTATTCTGCCCTCTGCTCTTTATCTCTTTCTTCGTTTCAAATCTCAATACAGCCTTAAGGCCTTGCTAAAAAACAGCAACCTGGTCACGATGGAGCAGTTAAAAACGATGAATATTATCTGGCAGGCAAGCGAAGCCGGCTCCCTTAAAGAACGTTCATTTAAAACTGGAATGATGGTCTGCCAGGTTTTTATGTTTATTTGCCTGGCCGGATTTTTTATGACCTGGAAAGGCCTTTCTCCTGAAAGTGTATTTAGCGCTAAATTATTTTTGACTGGCAAGATGGCCTGGAATGACCTGCAAAATTCGACTCAAAGGGCACTGGTGATTTTAGGATGCATTCTCTATGCAGCCGCCATGCTGGTTTTCAGCATGGTTCGACTGAATAGAAAAAGAAAAAAGACTCAAATTACTTCAATAGATTCTTAAGTGTAGAAATCAGTTCATCGCGCTTAACTTTCGTTACAGTTCCAGTTTTGCGCTCGATGATTTCCAGCTCGCCAGAAGCTCCAAAGTCCCTTTCTCCGAGAACTACACGATACGGTAATCCCAGAAGGTCGGCGTCTTTGAATTTGTTACCTGGGCCTACGTTTCTGTCGTCGTAGACAACATCGATTCCCGCTTTTTTCATATCGGCGTAGATTTCGTCTGCGATTTTAGCAAATTCCTCAGCCTTCACAATTGTTGCGAAATATACATCGTATGGTGCGATTGATTTTGGCCAGATGATCCCGTTAGCATCGTGGTTTTGCTCGATAGCTGCGGCCACAACTCTCGTTACACCAATTCCATAACAACCCATAAGTGGAGTCACTAGTTTTCCGTTTTGGTCCAGAACCCCTACCTTCATGTCTTTTGTGTACTTGTCACCAAGTTGGAAAACGTGACCAACTTCGATCCCACGTTTTTCAACAACAGTGTGTTTTCCATCCAGAGTTAAATCTCCCGCTTTTGAAAGGCGAAGATCAGCCTGGATGATTTTTTTCATATCGCGTTTTGGGTTGAACCCCATAACGTGAGCGTCTTTTTTATTTGCTCCGATGGTGTATGAAGCATCTAAGTTAACAGCATTATCGAAAATAATTTCCAGTTGCCCCTCAAGACCAAATGGCCCAATGTAACCTTTCCATAGTTTTGCTTTTTTAAGCTCGTCTTCAGAAGAAGCTGCAAGGTGATCACACTTTAAGAAGTTTTGTAGTTTAATTTCGTTAACTGAATCGTCTCCAATCATCATCGCTAGAATCATTTTTGATTCATTACCGGTTGTCGCTGTATAAACCATCGACTTTAAGCTTTGAGCTGCTGTCTGACCTAAAAGAGCACAAACGGCTTCAATCGTTTCAGTTTTCACTGTCTCTACTTCTTTCATTGGAACAACGTTCATATCGTACGTTGTTGGAGCTCTTTTCGTTTGGGCCTTTTCAATGTTCGCGGCGTATTTCGCTTCAGCTGAGTAGATAATTAGGTCTTCGCCTGAGTTGGCTACAACCTGGAACTCGTGTGTTTTAGAATCAGATGAGGCCATCGCTCCACCGTCTGCTTCAACAGGGATAAATTCCAGCCCTAAACGCGTAAAGATCGCAGTGTAGGCATCGTAAAGCGCCTGGTACCCCACATCTAAGCTCGCCTTATCCAAGTGGAATGAGTAAGCGTCTTTCATAGTGAATTCGCGACCTCTCATAAGACCAAAACGTGGTCTGATTTCATCGCGGAATTTTGTGTTGATTTGATAAAGTGTAACTGGCAATTGTTTATAAGACTTAATCGTCTTTCTAAAGATGTCTGTTACAGCTTCTTCGTTTGTTGGAGAGATACAAAGATCAGCATCTTTTTTATCTTTAAAACGAAGCATTAGACCTCCCATCTTGTCCCAGCGTCCTGTTTCCTGCCACAACTCTCCTGGAGTCACGACAGACATGGTGATTTCAAAGCACCCGATCTTATCTAATTCCTCACGGATGATGTTCTCTACTTTTCTAATCGAGCGAAGCCCCATTGGTAGGTAGTTATAAAGACCTGACCCAGCTTTGTGGATAAGTCCTGTTCTAATCATAAGTTGGTGAGAAGCAATCTCAGCGTCAGCTGGAACTTCTTTATACGTCTGCCAAAAACCAGTAGATAGTTTCATAAAGATCCTTTTCGGTGAAATAAATTAAATTGATGTTACTACAAAGTCGCTACTATTGAAATGATGGTTGTAGCGCTCTGGGGAGTGAGAATGCTTCTACTGTCTCGCGTTCTAATGATGCGGCAGAAACAATCTCATAAGCAGATGGAGTAGCTAGAAGTTTTCTGCACAGAAGATTGTGAACATGGTGACCTGATTTATAAGTCGTCACTTTGCCAGCAATTTCATAACCCATAAGGGCAATATCCCCTACAGTATCAAGAATTTTGTGGCGTACGAATTCATCCTGGAAGCGAAGGCCTTCAGGGTTAACAACTTTATAATCGTCGAGAACGACTGCGTTATCAAGAGATCCACCCTTGATCAGTCCCTTTCTCTTTAATGCGTCTACGTCTTTTACGAAACCGAATGTGCGGGCACGGCCGATTTCATTGATGTAGTTTTCGCATGAGAATTCGAAAACTTTGTTTTGAGTTTTAATTGTCGGGTGAGCAAATACGATTGTTGAATCAATCACCAGTTTAGATGATGGTTCTATCTCAGCCCACTTGTCATCAAACTCAACACGTACTTTTTCTAGTACGACTAAGAATTTTTTTGATTTATTTAAAGTCGCGATCCCTGTTTCCTTCAGAAGGAAAACAAAAGATGCTCCCGAACCATCCATAATTGGAACTTCTGGTCCATCGATTTCACAGTAAACGTTTTCAATACCAAAACCATAAAGAGCAGAGAGTAAGTGCTCAACTGTGTGAACAGCATTAACTCCAGCACCAATAGTTGTATTATTTTCAGTTGCACCTACAGTTAAAGCATTTGCTTTTAAAACTGGGGCATCTTGAAGATCCACGCGCTTGAATTGAATACCAAAATCCGCCTCTGCTGGATGCATAGTTAGGGTTACCTTCTTTCCTGAGTGGATTCCGATACCTGTCACTGATAATTTTTTAGCAATCGTGCGTTGGTTAAGCATTCTGTTAATTACCTAATTCTTTAATAGTTACCATAATTTAATCGTCGCGTAATTTATTGGCAACTACAAACATATTATAAACTGTTAGGAGGGAGGACAGAAGAAATAAATCTTGCCGATGTGGTGTTACCCGAGTGCCTCGCTCTTATAATACCCCATTTAGCCTTTTTCAGAGGGAAAATCACCTAATTATGAAAAAATTCCTCAATAAATAAAGAGCATTTTTATCATATTATTTAGTGAAAAACCCTTTGTTTCCAAAGGGTTAATGGTCTATTTCATGTCTGACCTAACCAATTTAAATTTAAGGGGAAACTAACTTTTCAAGCTCGGCCCTTGAGGAGATCACTTTAGAAACTAGCCCCAAAGAGATGGCTTCTTCGGGAGAGACCCAGCGGTCGCGCTCCATCATCTCTTCGTAGCGCTCTTTAGGAATACCAGTTCGCTCAGAATAGAGAGCGTGCATTTTATGCTTTAAATCGATGATGTCTTTTGCGTGAATGGCGATATCTGAAGCAGGGCCAGTGATTGTTCCACCGATGAGTGGTTGATGCAGAAGGATTTTTGAACGTGGAAACATAAAGCGGTTTTCTTTTTCTGCGGCCAGTGAAATAACTGAGCCCATACTCGCGGCCATACCTGAAATAATGGTGATCACTTTTGGTTTGATAAATTGAATTGTGTCGTAAATTGAAAAGCCTGAATACACTTCGCCACCAGGTGAGTTGATCCACATGATAATTGGTGCCGCTGAGTTAGCTTTTTCTAAAGCTAAAAGTTCGCGGTTAATTCTTAAAGCGAGCTCGGCTTCAACAGGTCCGGTTAAAAAAACACTGCGAGATTCAAACGCAAAGAGATCAACTTTATTGGATAAGTTTTGTTCGCTCATAATTCTTCCTTGATTGAGTTTTAATGAGCGTAAAATAAAAAAAATAAAAAGAGAGTATGTAATTTTTACATGGTCGATTGCCAAAGAGTGCTTTTTCTTTCGGCAAAAAATGCCTTTAATCAGAAGGATGAGCCAGAGATGATTTTATAAAAAATCCTATTAAAATTAGTTAATATGAAGACATTTTTAACTGCAATATTCGTGAGTTTCTCTCTTGTTTTTTCAATGACGGAGTCTTTTGCTCAGTCAAATGAAGGACCGACGGTCTATATGATTAAAGGCAAGGAGTCTCTCGATAGCATCGCCAATAAGCTCGTCTCTCGCTACAAAGAAAAGTACGGCAAACGAATTGATGAGTTTAAAAAAGACCTAATGGTATGGAATCCACACATCACAACGTGGAATGAAATCCCACTTTTTAGCAATATTTATATCGAATACCCTTACCCGGTTTACGTCTCTCATCCGTATGCTGATAAACTTCAGGCAGAGAGAAATTACAACGTTCTTAACTCTGATGCCGAGACACCAATTGGAACAAATAAGTTCACCGTTTTTGCCATGTACACTGCTTCGGCCGGAGATTTTCAGGAACAACTAACAACCCAGGAAGGGAGTATCAAGAGCACACAAAACTCTCCTCTTTCTCTTGGTGTAGGAACAACTGTTTTTCTGGATAAAACCAATCGTATGATCAGCTCAAGTTTTTACTGGTCACAGCTGCGTGAATCAAAACTTAATGGAGATGGAGTTACTTCAAACAAACTAAAGACCAAAGATGAGATTGGCTATAACTTATATTACCAACAACTCACGCCTTGGGCCGGAATTTCTCTTTATGGTGGAATGGATTACGAACAGTTTTCTACTTTTAACACAACATCTTTCATCAATGGCGCGCCATTGGGAATGAATCAAAATAAGATCTATTATGGTACTATCGGTGCTGGAAAAACATTCTTTGTAGGCGATCAAAAAATATTAATTAAAGGCAGTTTTGCTCAATCAATTAAATCTGACACAACTTCAGAAAATACTATTGATAAATTCGAAGGACAGCGCCTATTATTGTTCGCAAGTATTAAGGGTGAAAGTCGTTTCACTTACCACATTCTCTACAAACGCCATATGCTTGAAGGTCCAACCAAATTAACCGTCAACCGCATTGGTGCCGGTATCGGGTTTGTGCTTTTTTAAGGAATCTTTATGGCTAAAATCTGGTTTCACGATGTCGATTTAGATCGCATGAATAAAATGAGTCAAAAAACTCTAGTCACTCATCTAGGGATTCAATTAACTAATATGACAGAAGACACTCTTGAGGGGACTATGCCTGTTGATGAACGCACGTTCCAACCAGCAAGACTTCTGCACGGTGGGGCCTCTTGTGTTCTTGCTGAAACATTGGGAAGTATCGCGGCCAATATGTGCATCGATACCAATGAAAAAATGGCCGTAGGTCAACACATTGAAGCCACTCACATCAGATCGGCGACAAAAGGTCACGTCCGTGGCGTTGCTAAAAATATTTACATGGGAAAAAGCACGCAAACTTGGCGCATTGAAATTTACAACGACGACAACAAACTTATCTGCGATTCAAAAATTATTATGGCAATCGTGAACAAGAGTTCTAAGACAACAGCTTAAAACCCTTTCATTTTTAAAAGATGATCGCGCGACTTTTGACTGATTTCTCTTCCGCGAGGAGTTCTCAGTAAAAAACCTTCTTTGAGAAGATAAGGTTCATATACGTCTTCAATCGTCGTGCGGTCTTCCGCGAGAGTCGCACACAGAGTTTCAATTCCGACAGGTCCACCTTTATAGTAATCTTCGATAACCTGAAGGATTTTTCTGTCCATGCGATCAAGTCCGTAAGAATCAATCTCCATCAAAGAAAGAGATTTAGTCACAGACTCTTCTGAAATTTTTGTTTCACCTTTAACTAAGGCGAAATCGCGAACTCGTCTGAGAATACGGTTAGCGATCCTTGGCGTTCCACGTGCGCAGGCCGCAATCAACTGCAGCGCTTTTTGCTCAAGAACGATATTGAGTTTTTTAGCGTTGTTTTCGACAATTTCAGCGAGCTCATGCTCGTTATAAAAGTCAAAATGCAAATGGGCCATGAAACGGTCGCGAAGCGGGTTTGATAAAAGACCCGATCGTGTTGTCGCTCCAATTAAAGTAAAAGGTGCCACCTGAATTTGCATTGTGCGCGCTGAAGGTCCCTGACCGATAACGATATCCAATCGGTAGTCTTCCATTGCTGAATAAAGTATTTCTTCCACTGAAATATGCATGCGATGGATCTCATCGATAAAGAGAACATCGCGAGGGCCAAGATTGGTTAAAATGGCCGCGAGGTCACCTTTTTTCTCAATCGCCGGGCCTGAAATCACGTGCAGTTCACTGCCAATAGATTTAGCAATGATCATAGCAAGAGATGTCTTCCCCAGTCCCGGAGGACCAGATAAAAGCGCGTGATCCATAGCTGAGTTTCTGATTTTAGCCGACTCAACCATAACGTCGATATTTTGCACGACTTTTTTCTGACCGACATATTCCGTGAAATCTGTAGGGCGAAGAAGCACTTCGTGCTTAAACTCCTCTGAATGAGATTCACTTCCTAGCATGCGGTTGTTTTCGTCGTTTTCAAAAATCATAATTATAATTCTTTAAGAACCAGGTGAATTAACTGCTCTGGTTTTGTAATTAAGTTTGCACCAAGAATTTTTTGGGCGATTGGAATGATCTTATCTTCTTTAAAGCCCAGTTCTTTACAGGCCATTAAAGTGTCATTCATGATTTCGTGCTGATTAATACTGCCAACTGAAACCACTTCTTCGATATAAGGAGTTTCTTCAATCGTTGTAAAATCAATTTTTGCAGATGGGGCCAGTCCACCTCTGACAACTTTTGTTGAATCGCTGTACATTTTTACGCGGTCGATTTTCCCAGCTAAATCCAGGACAATTTGCGCAGCCCCCTTAGTCCCAAGACCTGGAACTTTGGTTAATGTAGCTTTCGCTTCCAGATTAACTGCGTTGATAATTTCATTTACACCCAAATTTGAAATCAGGTTGTATGCCGACTTAGGGCCAATGCCTTTAACTGTTAAAAGCATTTCAAAAAGTTTTTTAGCGCGAAGAGAAGAAAAACCAAAAAGTGTTTCTGAGTCTTCTTTAATAATGTGGGCGATATAGACGGCCGCAGATGTTCCTTCAACTAAAACTTTGTTGTAGAAAACCTGGTATCCTACGCCACTAGTGGTCTGAATGATCGACTCATTCCCATCACTAAAAAGAACTTCCCCAGTTAAAAAACCAATCATAGTGATTTCCCCATAAGTTTCATTTTCATATTGCGATTAAGCGCATGGCACACGGCAATCGCCAGCGCATCCGATTCATCCGATGTTTTGAAAGTCATTTTTCCAAACATCATATTCATCGCCTTATCTACAGCATCTTTATCCGCGTGACCGTGACCGGTTACCGAAGACTTAACTGTATTTGGCGCATACTCGAAAATTTTTCCTTTGCGAGTGCGTGAAAACGCTGCCACCATCGCACCTCTTGCTTGCGCAAGTTTACTTAGGGCCTCGACACTTTTTACATAAATTAAGGCTTCAACCGAAACTTCATCCGGTTGATATTTTGTCATCAGCTCATCACAAGTCTGATAGATCATTCCCAAGCGGTCGATAAATTCATCGACATGGTCGTATTTGAGCACACCTGAGGCAATATAAGAAATCTTTTTTCCCTGAACGTCGATCAGCGCATATCCGGCCTTTCTTGATCCTGGGTCGATTCCAAGAATAATCACTTAGCACCTCTGCCTTTCACAAAAGTTCCGACATAGAACATAAGTGAGCCACCAATTAACTGGATAAGTTCAAGCTGACCGTAATCGCCCTTCGTCATCCCTGCAAAAAGACACAGCCCGACAGAGGCAAAACCAACTAACTGCATCCCAAGACCAATATAAAACAACATAAGAAATCCTCGTGAATTTTATCATACTTAAGGTTTTTTTCTTTGTAAAAATATCTCTAACTGAGTATCATTCTTCGCATGAGTCAAATCCTCCACTCGGCTTCAGTTAAAAAACTGATCACTAAAGGTCTTAAAGCGGAATGCAAGGCCTTAAAGGAAAAAAATATTTTTCCTCAGTTGAAAGTCGTCCTCGTAGGTTCAGATCCAGCAAGTCTTATTTACACCGCTAACAAGAAAAAATACTGTGAGAAAATCGGTGCACTCTGTGAAATCGTCGCACTTGACGAACACATTTCTGAAAGCGATTTCCTAAAAACAATCACTCAAATCAACGAAGACCAATTAGTCGATGGTTGTATTGTTCAGTTGCCGCTTCCTAAACAATTATCGCACTTAGATGTAGGTAGCCTGGTAAAAAAAGAAAAAGACGTCGATGGTTTTCACCCTGAAAATTTATACGCTTTAATGAGCAATCATTTAGGTCCAAAGAATTTCATTTCGTGTACCCCGAAAGGAATTCTTACATTGATGCAAGAAAGCCAAATCGAAATTAGCGGAAAACATGTAGTTATCGTTGGTCGCAGTATGATTGTTGGAAAACCTCTAGCAATGCTTCTGACTAATAACAACGCCACTGTCACTTTGTGCCATTCGCATACAAAAAATCTAAGAGAGATCACTAAAAACTGTGACATCCTCATTAGCGCCATTGGTAAAGCACAATTTATCGATGAAACGTACATCTCTCCTGACAAAAATCAAGTTATTATCGACGTTGGTATGAACACTGACACTCAAGGCCAGTTATGCGGCGATGTTCATTACGCGAAAGTTGAAAATCTCGTCTCAGCAATCACTCCTGTCCCGGGCGGAGTTGGTCCAATGACCATTGTTTCTTTAGCGCAAAACCTTTTACAAGCTAGCAAAAACAGGTTATCTCTTTAGCACTCTTTTTTCATAGGGGATGACCATGTCACTATTAAAAACTTCATTACATGAAGAACACCTTTCATTGAATGCGAAGATGGCTCCGTTTGCCGGATTCGATATGCCACTACAATACTCTTCAGTTAAAGAAGAAGTTTTAGCGGTTAGAGAACACGCTGGTGTTTTCGACGTTAGTCACATGGGTGAATTTTTCGTTTCAGGGCCGGATGCAATCGCATTCGTCGATAACTTGATCACAAACGATTTTAAAAACGCAGAAATGCACAAAGCTGTTTACTCGCCACTTTGCCGTGAAGACGGAACAGTGATCGACGATCTTATCGCTTATAAATTAGGCACAGACCGCGTTCTTATTTGTGTAAACGCTTCGAACATTGAAAAAGACTGGAACTGGATCAGCTCTAAAACCGGATCTTTTGATTGCACACTTTCAAACCTTTCAAATGAATTTTCACTTTTAGCTCTTCAGGGGCCAAAAGCTGAATTAATTCTTCGCGATTTCGGCATTAAACTTCCGGAAAGCTTCCCATACTACTCAATCCTGGAAACGTCTCATGAAGGTGAAAAAATCATCGTGGCAAGAACAGGATACACAGGGGAAGATGGATTTGAAGTTTTTTCAAGTCACGAATACGCAAAAAGACTTTGGAATAAACTCATTTTTAACGGTGTTAAACCATGTGGATTGGCAGCAAGAGACGTTCTTCGCGTTGAAGTTTGTTACCCACTATACGGACACGAAATCAGCGACAACGTTACTCCGCTAGATTCAGGACTTGGATGGACAGTAAAGCTGACAAAACCAAACTTTATCGGAAAAGCGGCACTTGAAGGCTACAAACCAAAATACCAACTAGTTAAACTGTCACTTGATCGCGGGATTCCTCGCGAAGGCTACGATGTTTTAAACGCTGAAGGCGAGAAAATCGGAACTGTAACATCGGGAACAATGTCAGTTGTAACTGGAAAAGGTGTTGCTCTTGCTCTTATTGAAAAGGCAAAAGCACCACAAGATAAAAAATATTCAATAAATATCAGAAATACTAACTATGAAGCGAACTTTCACGCGAAAGCTTTCGTAACCGGAGGACATAAGTAATGAGCAACAACGTACCATCAGAACTGAAGTACACAAAAGACCACGAATGGGCAAAGATCGAAGGCGATATTGCAACTATCGGGATCACAGATTTCGCTCAATCATCTCTTGGGGACATCGTTTTCGTTGAACTTCCAGAAAACGGAAAAACTCTTGGTCACCACCAAACATTTGGTGTTGTTGAATCAATTAAGTCTGTAAGTGATCTTTACTCTCCACTTGCTGGAACTGTTCTTGAGCGCAACGACAACCTAGTTAACTCTCCAGAGCTTTGTAATGCTGAACCTTACGGAAACGCATGGATGATCAAACTAAAACTTTCTAACCCATCTGAAGTCAATTCTCTACTTTCAGCATCTGACTACGAAAATTTCCTTTCAACGCTATAATTTTTTTCTAATTTCAATTTTTCGATAACTTATAAAATGGGCACCTGCAAAGGTGCTCATTTTTAAGCCTTTTCCCTGCGAAAAATTTAAATAATCCTTAATTTTTCCACACTTTTTGTCCCATTTTTTTTACATACTCTCATTGCTTTATCAGAAAAAATTTTTGTTTAAAAAAATCTTTACGAAAGAATGTATTCACTCCATACTTCTGATCTCACAAGAACGAACCGTAAATAAAACGAATGGGATTCATTACTTTATGATGTCTGAAAAACAGGACGCAATTCAGCTTCTCAATACTGCTGTTATTAAGAGCAAAGAAAAAAGAATCAACGCTAGTTATGAAGATAGGTTAGCTAAAATTTGTAACTCACCTGTCATGAGTGCAATTTTAATCGCTGTTGATCATCTTGCCGAAGAAGAAAAAATGTCTAAAGACCAAGCAGCGATTTCAATCGTTGAAACAGTTAGAGAGTTAGACTCTATCTGGAATGACTACGTATTAATGGAAGGAATCGGCAAACTGAAAGACCTTCTAAAAAACAACATGCACTAATGACTTAATTTTCTCCCGTCCCAATGTCCTTCAAAATCGTTAGAAGGCATTAGATACTAGGCGACGAGGAGTGAGGAAGGAAACGTACTCATGTACGTTGACGACCGAAAGACGAAGGCAACGAAGTAGATGATGCCTTGTAGCGATTTTAACTCTTAACTACGAATCCCCATTGAATTGTGGCCCTGCCACCAACAAGCAAACCTTTCGGAGGGTTTGGAAAAGGGCCGGCTTTATTAAAGGACTCGATCGCAGCTTGATCGAGTTCTCTTACTCCCGATGTTCCTTCAATCTGCATATCTACAATTTGTCCTTTATCATTCAACGTAACAGACACTGATGTGATTAAGTTTTCACTCGCTGGCATTCTTCTGCCTGAGCGGTAAAGATTCTTAGCCTTATCTTTAATTGATGTTCCCCAGTGCTGCTCCAGCTTCTGGCGGATGCGGTGATAGAATCCATAATACTTAAACTCTGTCGTATTCAGGTTTGTCATATCTCCAAGTGGGACGTCTTCGACGAAGTCGCTGTTTTGAGCAAGACCGTTTTTGCCAAGCTGTCCTTTATCAACGCCAAGAGCGCCTGCGCGGGCCTCTTCATCCATCTTCTTTTTCATCTCTTGTAGTGTTTCTTGCGCTTGGTTTTGCATCTTCTCTACTTCGGCCATTTTAAATCCACCGAGGTCACTTAAAGAGAGAGCTTTTTTGAGAGCTTTTGGACGGCTTTCCGCCATCTTTTTTGGCCGTGGACGAGACTTAGGTTCTGTTTGAGCCAAAGTTGATTCTGAGCCGGATTTCTTCCCTAATCCTGCCTCTTTAAAAGCGCCATTTCTTGCGGCCATTGTCTGGCGGTCAAAAGTCTGGTCTTTTTCACCTAAAAAACGTGAATTCGCGGGCCTTTCATTTTTACCAGATGTTTCATTGGCAACAACTTGTCTGTTGCGCGCATCTTTGATGGCCTGAAGCTGTTTTAGGGAGATGAATTTAATAGAGTCTAACTTGATGCTGTTTTTCTTTTCAGTGAATGCTACTTGCTGAGGAATAGAGAATGAATCAGGTGGGGCGATTTTCTTCACAGCGAAGGCAAAAAAGCCAACATGGAGAATCAAAGAAAAGACTAACGAATAAGAAATTTTCTGGCCGTCTTTTGTTAAGATTTTCATATTTTCATCCCTAATCCACAGACCTTCGCGTCCAATTGCAAAAGTCGTCTTATCAGTATCGGAAAAGAGAGGGAAAAGATTGAGCTGAGATTCGGCACTCAGCTCATTACTTTAATACTTTAGTCACTTATTGATTTTCGAAGTATTCGTCATCGCCAAGTGGTCTGGTTTTTTGAGCTGTCCCAGTTCCTTCTTCCACTGGAGTATCAGGTGCTTCCGCAAATGATTCCAAAATGGCCCCTGGACTATTAGGTGCAACTTTTCTACCAGTCTGTTTATCAACCCATGCCTGAGTAATTCCGGCAGGAACTTCAAAAGGCTCATCACCATACTTGCGTACAGTTGCCTTCATGTATTCAGTCCACATATTAACCGGAGCACGTCCTCCAGTTTCACCGTATCCAAGAGTTTTGTTGTCATCAAATCCAGTCCAGACAGCGGCTACAACATTTGATGTGTATCCCACGAACCAAGCGTCGATATAATCGTTTGTTGTCCCTGTTTTACCAGCAACGTTTGTTCCAACTGCTCTGGCCGCTCCCCCAGTACCACTCGTTACAACACCTTTAAGAAGCTGAGTCATCACGTAAGAAAGTCTCGGGTCATAAACTTGTTTTCCAGCTAAGCTTCTTGTGAAAGGATTTCCAGCAAGCGCTTCATTTGTCGCCTCTTCCTCAACACCAGCTGGAATTTTCATGTCTTTTTCCACTTCGTTGATGATGTATTTTTTCCCGTCGCGATCAACCACTGAAACGATTCCATGTGGAACTACGTAACGTCCGCCATTAGCAAAAACAGCGAAGGTTGTTACCATATCTCTCGGACTTACTCCGAATGTTCCAAGCGCAATACTTAAGTTGTTTTCTAACTTGGCATTAAACCCAATTCTCTCTGCGAATTTAAGAATGGTTCCAACCCCTACTTTGTCGGCGATTTTAATTGTCGGGATGTTTCTTGATTGCTCAAGGGACACACGCATTGTCACCGGCCCTTTATAATCACCGTCATAATTTTTAGGTTTCCAGCTTGAAGCCGAGTCAAACCCTGGCATCGCTTCCGGCGTATCCATAATAATCGTCGTCGGGTTGTATCCGTGTTCTAGTGCAGCCGCAAAAAGGATAGGTTTAAATGCAGACCCTGGTTGTCTCTTGGCCTGAACGACGCGGTTAAACTTCGAATGATTGTAGTTGCTTCCCCCAACGTAGCTCAGGATATCCCCTGTTTTCGCATCCATTGAGAAAATCGCTCCCTGCACTTCTGCTACTTGATCCAGACGGCATAAGATGTATTTTTGAGCGCGGATCAGTGCCGCACTTTTTGATTTGCTTAGAGCGGCTGTTCCTTCTTTTGTTAAGTATTCAGCTACACCGACAGATTTTTTAACCATCTGAACGTGAACAAGATCTCCCACTCTTAAAATAGTCGAAGGTTTTGTTACTTCCTGGTAGTACGCTGTGTTTTCATTGATACTTCTTTTGTGTGCCCACTTAAAGTAATCAAAAGGAATGATCCCGCTTGCCCCACCTAGAGAGACATAAACGACTCTGGCCACATCATCAATCTTTGTAACAACTGCTTCATATTGCACGTTCTCTTTTAAAACATTAGGAAGGTTGTCTTTAGCATTTACACCTGGAACAAAGTTTTCATCCCCTGATGTCACACTTAGGCGGTTTTGCTCTTCTTCCATTTCATCGTATGCTTTCTCATCAAAATGAAACTCATAAACTTTGTCGTTATGCTCATTAAGTGTGAAGTATGATGACTTATCTTTAAAAAGATTAATTCTCGATTTCTTTTCAAAAGTTACGAATTCATCACTTCCGATGTGGGCGAAAGGTCCTTTATAACCCTGACGTTTATCAATTTCTTTGATCCCGCGCTGGATTTGCTCTTCGGCCACTTTTTGTAGTTCCCAATCAAGAGTGGTTTTAATTTTAAATCCATCAACCAGGAATGATTTTTCGCCAACGACATCAACAACTTTTTGTCTTACCCATTCCGTGAAATAACCAGCTTTAAGTTCGTCTTCGCGCAGACGGTAAACTGTTTTTTCAGCGACAGCAGCTTTGTAGTCAGCATCGCTGATTTTTTTAAGCTTGTGCATACGCTCTAGTACATACCCCTGGCGCATTTTAGCGGCGTGAGAGTTCACATAAGGAGAATATTTACCTGGAGCAACCAGAAGACCCGCAAGCATTGCTGCTTCGGCCACTGTTACATCTTTAAGTTCTTTATTGTAATAACCGCGGGCTGCGGCCTTCACACCATAATACCCACCACCCAGGTAAACCTGGTTAAGGTATAAATAAAGAATTTCTTTTTTTGTTAACTTCTCTTCGATTCTTTGCGCGAGAATAAAATCTTTAAGCTTTCTGGTAATTGATCTCTCGGAACTTAGAAGCAGTGACTTCGCGACCTGCTGGGTAATCGTACTTCCCCCCTGAACAACACGACCTGCTTTAAAGTTAGCAAACATCGCACGGCTCAGACCCCAGTAATCCACCCCTTTATGTTCGAAGAACTTATCATCTTCAGCTGAAAGAAAAGCATCGATTACTCTTTGAGGAACGTCCTTCATTTCAACGATTTCTCTTTTTTCTAATCCAAGCTCGGCCAGGATCACACCATCTTTAGAAATGATCTGTGAGGCCAGGTTCGGTTTATAATCTTGAAGTTTATCAATCTTCGGTAGGTCGAGATTAAAATAAGTAAAGGCAAGCGCCCCCGTCATTCCCGCTAGTAGTCCAACACCAAGTAGCGCGAAGACAATTTTTACAATCAAGCTCTTCATTCTCATTCCTTACAGGTAAATCCTTTTACTCAGATCTTCTCGTTCGATGAAATTTTTTGTTGAATCAGTTTTTTTAGAGTTCCGGCCTGGCCCTCTACATACTCCTGAGTTTTTAATAAATAAAATGCTCCGTTCTCAGTTGAGTCCAGGCTCATTTTTGAAACCGGGATAGAATAGAAGTAATCGAATCCTTTTTTCTCACGAGCAATGCGCCCTGAAACTCGGCCATAGACACCGATAAGGAATTCATTTGAATCTTCAAAATCAAATTTTGAACCAAGAACGTCTGCTCCAATCGCAAAATCAGCCCCCAGTCTCTTCATCAATCCAGGATTAAAAACTTCGTTTTCAAAAGCAGCCGTATATTGGTTGCCTTTTTTTCTAGGGTCAACAGAGTTGCTCAACTTCAAATTCATTAGCAGTAGATCGCGGATATTTCCTTTGTCGAAATAATACGTCTTTTTAGTCTTTGAATTATAAAGAGTGATATAGAGCTTCTTCGTTGTATCCTGAATGTTTTTATTTTTTAGCTTCTCTAAAAGAAGTGTATCGATTTCTTCCAGCCATTCAGCATCGTATGGGCGGTACTTTCTCTTTTCCTTGAAGTAGCGGTAAAAATTCCACTCGATTACTTCCGGGGTCATTCCACTGGCGTACATCGCTGCCACTACGGCACCAAATCCTGTTCCCGTCACAATCTGAGGAGAAAGGTTTTGTCTTTCTAGATATTTTAAAAGCGAGACATAGTTGATAGAGCGGTAAAGGCCTGGGCCCAAACTAAGACCGATGCGCAGCTTTCTCGCCACACCCTGGCCGATTGTTGCCGAGTCTTCAACAGGAGTAAAAACGTCTCCTCCTCTATCTCCTAAACGGACAGTTTCTTCGTTCGGAATCAATTGAGGTGTTGCCCCTGACCCCACACCAATTTCTTCCGGCAATCCCATGTCTACTTGAGCAGGAACATTCGTTTGATTTGATGACGTTGTCGAGTTTGTTTTGCTAGTCGCAATCGGTTGCACCGATCCACAGGCAGCTAAAACAATTAAAAGGCAGCATAGGAGTAAACGATTCATTAAAGGTCTTCTTCTTTTAAGCTATCGGTTAATACCGCAATCTTTTTTTCAGCAACTGATAATTGGTCTTTGCACTCTTTATAGAGTTTAGTTCCAACCTCAAACTGTTCTAAACTTTGTTCGAGGGCCAGTTCACCTGATTCTAGTTTGGATACTATATTTTCCAGCTCTTTGAGAGATTCTTCAAAAGATTTCTTTTTTGTCATAATCTGCCCCTTTATTTAACCGAGTCTTTTAAACCTGTATTGTGTGTCAAAATTCCTACACTTACCGATCTAAAATTTCCTCATAATTACCTTCATCTTTAATGGGTAAGATACATTATCAAGCACTTACTTGAAAGTCTTTTGAGAGGGACAATTTTACCTATGTAGGGATATTGGCACCTCGCACGTTATAGTTAACTTAATAGTCATCTCAAAACCGGAGGAAGCTTTTTGAGAGAACTTTGGGTGCCCCTATCAGGCGCAATTGCTCAACAACGACAAGTTGAGACGATTGCTAACAACGTGGCCAATGCCAATACTCCTGGATTCAAAAAAGACCAAGTCGTCTTTAAAGAATATCTTGCTGCCCTTGAAAAGGGTGATCAGCAAGGCGTCGACCTTCCAGAAAAAGACTGGAAACCTGAAGACTTCTATAGAAGTTACAACGCCGAAGATTCTTTTGTTAAAGTCGATGGAACCTACACTCTTCATGAACAAGGCCAATTAACTCCAACTGGAAACTACTTTGATAACGCTCTTAACGGACCAGGCTTCTATGAAGTCCTGACGCCTAATGGTGTTCGCTTTTCAAGAAAAGGCGCCTTCAGTATTAATGCTGATGGAAAGCTAGTAACGGATCAAGGATTTTTAGTCCTATCCAAAGACGCTCCTCCTGTTGCTGGAGCTGACGGGAAAATGAATTTTGCTTCGTCTCCTGAATCGCGTGCGATCACTGTTGGAAACGGGAAATTCTCTATCAGCCTTGAAGGCGAAGTTTTTAACGGTGCCAACAAAGTTGCTGACATTGCCGTGACGGAATTCAATGACGTTCATGCACTTAAAAAAGAAGGAAATTCTCTTTTTATCAATCCAGATCAACAAAACGTTAAAGTTGGCGATCTAAAGACCAGCATTCACCAGGGATTTGTTGAACAATCCAACGTTAATGCCGTGTCTGAAATGTCTAACTTGATCAACGCCAACCGCAACTTTGAATCAATCCAGAGAGTGATTAAGACCTACGACAACATGAGTTCAAAAGCAGTTAATGAGATATCAAAATTTTAATGGGGTGTGAGCTTTGAAAAAGAAAATGAGTAAATTATTTTTGATGATGTTAAGTTTGGCGACCATGTCTGAAGCGCAGGCAATGCTTAAGGCCTTGCATACTGCTGCCTCGGGAATGAGCGCACAGGAAACAAACGTCAACACAATTTCAAACAACATCGCCAACGTCAACACGACAGGTTTTAAAAGAGGCCGTACGGAAATTGACGATCTAACCTATGAAACCATCCAGGAAGCTGGAGCGAGATCATCTTCATCGACAAATTACAACGTAGGAACTCAAGTTGGTTCTGGAGCGAGAGTTTCAGCGGTAAGAAAAGAGTTCACTAACGGATCTCCTCAAATCACTAACAACCCATTTGACTTAATGATCAACGGAGATGGATTCTTCGGGGTTATCATGCCAAACGGAGAATTAAAGTTTACTCGCGACGGATCGTTTAATGTCGACGCTCAAGGAACAATGGTGACCAAACAAGGATACAAAATTTATCCAGGTTTTAGTTTCCCACCGAACACTTCAAGTGTTTCGATTTCTGAAGATGGAAAAATGCAGGCCTTCACTAAAGGTGGAGCTGAACCAACAGAAGTCGGACAAGTGCCAATCTTTACTTTTGTTAACCCGGTTGGACTTAAGTCGACAGGGATGAACCTTTATCAAATCTCTCTTTCAAGCGGGCAGCCTGTGCAAGGGATTGCGGGAATGGATAACGCCGGATCAATCATGCAAGGGGCGATTGAAACATCTAACGTAAGCCCGATGACTGAAATGACTGATCTTATCCGCGCACAACGTGCTTACGAAATGAACTCGAAAGTTATGGGTGTAGCTGATCAGATGATGCAAACGATTAACAACATCAGATAAGAGATTTTAATGAAATATTTGGTCCTTTTATTCACATTCTCGACTTTTGCAGTAAGTGCCTCAGAGTGCCAGATCGAGCTTTTCTCTAAAGTGTACCGCCTGCAAAAAGATCAGCCTTTAGTTTCTCGCGATATCGTTCGCGACTCTAACTGCTCTCCTGAGATTACGAATAAACTAGGTTCAATTATTTCCAACTCTGAAGGAACTGTTGGAACTGATTTCTTAAGATCTGAGCTGCAAAAAGAATTCTCTGATGTCTCTGTGACTTTCGTTAATAAAAAACTCTCTCTTTTAGATTTCAACTCTGCTATCAGAGACCAACTTCTTCCAGAAAGCAATCTTCACTTCACTCAAGCAAGAAGCCTCAATGGCTTAAGCTCATTGGGATTAGTTGAAGGTGAACAAATGCGCGCTGTGTGCGATGCTTGCCAGAGTTTCGGGGAAAAAAACATCAAGATCGATATCGCTAACGTTGTAGCTAATTCTACAAGAACTCTTTGGTTTGCTTCAAAAATCATGGCAAAAGTAAAAGTGGTTAAGGCCAAACGCAACCTAAGCTTTCAGCAAAAGAACTTAGAGCCGGAAGATTTCTACTTCGATGAAGTTTTAACAATGACTCCAGATAATGCTTTGACAACTCTGGACAACATCCGTTTTTACAAATCAAACAAGACCATTCTTCAAAATGCAGTTGTTTCTAACTTAGACCTGCAAGCAGTAAACCTGGTTAATTACGGAACACCTGTAAACGTAACATTGGTAAGCAGTAGCATCGCCCTTCAAAAGATGGCCATGCCGGTTCGCTCAGCCCGTTTCGGTGAAACAATCGAACTTAAAGGACCAAATAATAAGAACATTGCTGGAAAAGTTGTGGACTATAACAAAGTGGTGATTGAACTATGAAAATGAGAAATGCGATTCTTTTATCTTCTTTAACTCTGTTTGCTTCATGCTCGTCTTTTATGGATGGTATGTACCGCGATCTTGACCGCCAGGAGCGCGTTTACGCTGACGAAGAAGAACAAAATCAACCGTACCCTGATCAGTTCGATCAATACAGAAAAAATACAAAGAGAAGAACATCTTCTGTTTATAACAAGCCTGGAAGAAACCGTGGAGACACAGTTTCAACGGGAAGTCAAAGAATACTTAACCCAGAAGTCAAACGCCAGTATCAAGACGAGCGCGTAGCTCTAAAGCGTACAACTGCAAGTGACCTGACAGACAACGGAAACGATGGAAGTCTTTGGGGAAGTGCTGATCCAAACGCTTTTCTATTTGCAACCAGTAAGAGCAAAAGCTCTGGAGACATTATTCAGATCAACGTTTTAGCAAAACTTAGAAATGAAATCACGCTAGAGCTAAAACGCGCTTTCCCGGACAACCCGTACGAAGCAAAACCAGCAGGGGATGAGAAGAAGGCTGATGCAGCGGCACCAGCTCCGACAACGGCAGCAGCTAAACCTGCAGACGCGGCAACTGATGCGAACTCTACGGATAAAATCTCAGGTGTAGTTGTTGAAGAAATCAATCGCGAGCACTTACTGATTAAAGGAAGAAAGAACGTTCTATATAAAAACAGAAAGAGAATGGTTGAAGTTCAGGCACTAGTCTCTAGAAAAGATATTACAGACGATGACGTTGTAAACTCTGACTCTATCATTGAATCAAACGTTTCTGTTGTGAGGTAATTAATGAAAGTATGTGCACTGGCCCTTACTCTACTTTTAACGACTCCAGTTTTTGCTGCTCCTTCTAGACTTAAGGACATCACAACGGTTAAAGGAGTTCGTGAAAACCCTGTCATCGGATACGGTTTGGTTATCGGTCTTAATGGCACAGGAGATGCTGGTGGAGAAATCACTAACTCTTCTCTTAAAAAAATGTTTGAGAAACTAGGTTTAAATCCTAAGTCTGAAATTACATCTAAAAACGTAGCAGCTGTTGTTGTTACAGGAAAGCTTCCTCCATTTGCCCGCGTAGGACAAAAAATTGACCTTGTCGTTTCAAGTATCGGAGACGCTTCTTCTCTTGCTGGTGGAACACTGCTAGTGACTCCACTTAAAGCAGGTGATGGGAATATTTATGCTGTAGCCAGCGGTCCCCTTTCAATTGGTGGATTAAAAAAAGGGGCTAAGTTTGCGACGACTGCAACTCTTCCAAGTGGAGCAACTGTTGAGCGTGAAGTGATCACTGAATTTGAAAAGAAAAATTCACTAAGATTAAGTCTTAATATCCCCGACTTCACAACTGCTGCCCGCGTGGAAAAAGTGATCAATGAAGAACTAGGTGGAAAGTTTGCTTCGGCAAAAGACTCAACGACGATTGATCTGGTTGTTCCAAACCAGTACGAAAGAAACATCGTGCAGTTAATGGCGATCATCGAAAACTTCAAAGTAAACACTGACTCTGCTGCCAAGATCGTTATCAACGAAAGAACCGGAACAATCGTGGCCGGTGGAGACGTTATGGTAAAACCAGTGGCCATCAGCCACGGGGACCTGACAATCGAGGTTAAGGGCGAAGGCGATGCTAAGGCCGCTAAACCTGGTTCAGTCTATTACATGGAAAAAGGTACAACCTTGAGTGAATTAGTCAAAAGTTTAAATGCTTTTGGTGTAGCTCCAGAAGATTTGATCTCTATCTTTCAAACACTTAAACGAGACGGAGCTCTCGTGGGTGAAATTGAACTGATCTAAGGTCAGACTTTGTAAATTTTATATCTAGCTATAGATCACTCATTGATGCTAAAATTTTTAAGACTTCGTACTCATAAGCTTAGGAAGAGTAAAAATGAGTGATACTAAAATCAATCCCCAAATTAACCGCGGTATTTCCGTCAATGATCAGGTAAAGCCTAAAGAGCTTAACCAAGGCAGAACTATTGATGACCGCCAGTACATCCCAAAACAATTCAAAGACGTCGCTGCAAGCATGGAACAACAGTTTGCGGAAATGATGGTTGAGCAAATGGCCAAGACTGTTGATGAAGCTGATTCCGAAGGCGGCGGCGGGATGGCCATGGACTATTACAAGTCCCTACAGAAGGGCGAACGTGCCAAAGCTCTGACAGAGCAAAACAATCTGGGACTTCAAGACATGATTTTGAACCAGATTTATCCCAAAAGAATGCGAAATGAGGTAGCTTTAAGGCAATATGAAGCCCAGGCGAACCGCATACACCAGAATTTGCCTAGCTATAAAATTGACAGGAAAACGGATACAATTGAAATGGGGAAGAATGATTCTACCCCAATGTCTGATGAAAAAGCTCTTTCAGACAAGAATGAAAGCGGAGGCTTACAATGAGCAAAGTTGACAGTACATCATCTCGCTCGATCTTCCTTCCAAACAAACGCGAAAGCGGAAAAGTTGGATCTACAGGTCTTACAAGAAATTCAGATATCAGAAGAGAAGAGCTAGAAACATTCTCGAAAAATGATTCAAAAGTAGATATCCCTGATGCAATCAAGGACTTCTCTCGCATTAAAAAAGTAGCTGATGCTGCTCCTGCGATCGATAACACAGATAAAATTGCACGCTTAAAAGCTCAAATCGCAGCGGGAACATACAATGTAGACGCTGGGGATTTAGCAGATAAAATCATGGAACAAGAGTTTTAAGACTCTCCCTGAATTTAATCGATATCTAGGATGGATCATCGAATGAAAGATAAACTGGCCCTACTCTATTTTGAAGTCACCAATCTATGGAAGCAGTTCTGTGAAGAGCACAACGAGCTTTTCAATCTTACGTGTGACGAATACTCGCTTCTTTTAAAAAGCGACCTTGAGCTATTAGAAGAAAAAATCAACGAAAAAAATGAATGTATCGCTCGCATCGGGACTCTGGAAATGATGAGAAGAGACCTGATTAAAGATATCAGCGCTCTTTATCCTGAAAAAAATATCGACAGCGTTTCAGCACTGCTGGAAGTTATGTCGAACTACGAAATTGAAAGCAATCAAAAACACCTGTTCCGTTTCAATGCATTGTTAATCGACATCATTGAAAAGATTCAGGCGCAAAATAAACGCAACCAACTTTTTATCAACAAAGCACTACACTCACTTCAGCAAATTCGCATCGAAGCCTCGGGAAAGAAAAACTACTCGACTTATTCTGCGAAGGGCTCTGCGGTAACGACGAGCACGTAAGGAGAAGATGTGGCTGATTTATTAGGCATTGGGAAATCCGGTCTTAACGTTTCAAAGAAAGCCCTTGAGGTGACCGGGCACAACTTGTCTAACGTCAACACTGAAGGCTACTCGCGCCAGCGTGTCATGCAGTCTACGGCCATTCCTGTTTCTGTCGGAGGATTCGTTCAAGGAACCGGGGTAAAAGTTGATGGTGTTAGACGCTTTAACGATGAATTCATCGACAAGCGCTTAAACACCGCTCTTGCTAACAATAAATTCTACGAAGCCAGAACTGAGCACCTTGAGCAAGTTGAAAACATCTTCAACGAGCTGGACTCAGACGGATTAAACCAGGTTATCAACAAATTCTTTAACTCATTTAGAGAGCTTGCCAATCAACCAGAAAACGAAACGATCAGATCAGTTGTTCGCGACAACGCGAACCTGGTTATTAAAGACTTCCGACGTATCCGCGGAACTCTTGATACTCAATCAGGAAACATCGACAGAAAGATTCAAAACTCTGTTGCTGATGTTAACCAGCTTCTTCGTCACATTGCTGACCTTAACGGAAAGATTACGACGATTGAAGCCGCTCAAGGTGAAACCGGAGACCTTCGCGACCAACGCGACATGGCCCTAAGAAACCTTTCTGAAAATTTTAAAATTCACACTTATGTTGATGAAAAAAATCGCTTTATCGTAACAGCTCAGGGAATCGGGACACTGGTAACAGGTCTTCACGTTCAGGAGCTAGGTACTGTCACTCAGAATAAAAACGATTCTAGTAACGGAATGAATGGTTCCGTTGAAGTTGTTTTAAAAGACCGTCCATCACAAAAGATCACTGACCTTTTTAAAGGCGGAACGTTAGCGGCGATTATTAAAGTAAGAAATGAAGACTTAAAAAAACTGCAAAACGATATCGATGGAATCGCCTACCAATTCACGTCTTCAGTAAACTCTATCCACCGCCAGGGATTCGTTAACCGCCAAATCACTATTGGTGCAGATGGAAAACCTGCGGCCGTAGACCACAAAGGTTTAACGACAGGTCTCGATTTCTTTAAGCAGCCTCTTTCAGTAGAAGAGGCCGGTAACGAAATCGATCTTTCAGATTCTGTTAAAGCGGACCTCAGTAACATTGCGGCAGCTCTTTCGCCAAATGCTCCGGGTGATAACCGTGTAGCGATTGCGATTTCAAAACTTCAGCACGAAAGAATTTCAGGTGACGGAAGCGTGACCCTGGAAGAAAAATACTTACAGACGATTGGTAATATCGGTCTGGAAACAGGTAAAGCGCGCATCGACTCTGAACAGGCCACGGGAATTCTTGCTCAGGCAAACAGTCTAAGAGAGAGATTAACGGGTGTTTCAATCGATGAAGAAACGGCCAACATGATTCGCTTCCAGCAAGCCTACCAGGCTTCAGCGAAGATCATGCAGGCTGCAGATGATATGTTTAAAACAGTACTGGAATTAAAACGCTAGTTGGATAAATAAATGACAAGAGTTTCAGAAAACAGTTCAACCGCCTCTCTTCAATACGCTTTAAATAAAACGAAAGCGAAAGTTGAAGATTTACAATTAAAGGGTTCAACCCTTAAGGCGATCACGCGTCCTTCTGACAACCCGGTCAGTAACGTTGAGGCCATGGCCCTGACATCTTCAACCAACGACAACCTTCAGTATTTAAAGAATGCTGACTTCGCTCTTTTAAACCTGAGCGTGAGTGAAAAATCAGTTGAAGAACTGACAGATATTATCGTTAAAGCAAAAGAAATTGCCATCGCCCAGTCTTCTGACTTCTTCAACGCCGACGTACGAAAGAACGTTGCAAACGAAGTTCAGCAGCTCTACAACCAGGCACTGGCCATCGCCAATAAAAAAGTTGGAATCAAGCATATCTTCTCTGGAACCAGCACGCTGACAGTTCCTTTCGATGGAAACGGTAATTACAAAGGTGATAAAGGACATATCTCGCTTGAAGTTTCGAGAAATTTCTTCGTGCCTATCAACCTGACAGGTGAAGAAGTTTTCTACAATACGACCGACACTGTAAAAGCTGAAAACCCATTGGAGAAATTTGATCAGTTCAAAGACGCTCCTTCGGTTAAGCTTAACCGCGACCTGGCCTCAGTTGAATCCGAAGGCGCGAAAGTCGAAGGTGCTGAAGGCACTGAAGATGGATTTAAATCACGCGATAATATTTTCTCTCAACTTCAGGCACTAACGAGTGCACTTGAAAATAACGATCCTCAAATGATTCAAGGTCTCCTTGAAAAATTTGACAATACAGTCTCTCGCCTTGTTACCCTGAGAACTCGTATCGGATCGATCACAAACTCTGTAGAATCGTCAAAGAACAACCTTTCCAACGAAAATATCGAGCATGCTTCCAGACGCAGTGCTCTCGTTGACGCTGATGTGACCGAATTATTTTCGGATATCAACAAACAGCAGGCCATTTTAAAAACAACCTATCAGGCAAGTCAGGGACTTATGAATCAATCCTTGATGGACTTCCTGCGTCGTTAATCCTCCTCTTCATGCACTGCTCATTGTCATTATCCGAAAATAATTTAGTTTTTGCTTGCAATTTAATTAATCAGATAATATATGAAGCATTGCAAGCCGGATCAGGAAAGACTTCCGGCGAATGATTTCTGAGGTTGATTTATGCTCGTGTTGACAAGGAAGCTAGGCGAAAGCATCGCAATAGACGATCACATTAAAATTGTAGTTGTTCAGATCAAAGGAAAACAGGTCCGTCTTGGTATCAAAGCGCCACCAGAGACCAAAATCCACAGAGAAGAAGTCTATAAGGCCATCCAAGACCAAAATACAGAGGCTTCACAGGCCGACTTAAGCTCAATTGCCGATTTAGCTAATGAGTTAAACAAGAAGTAATTTCCTGCTTGCACTTTTGCCCCTACGGCTGTTAAAATCTTTGCATAGAGGTCGGGTATTCGACCGTGGTGCACAAAGCGGAGGCTTTAACAGTGAAAATCAAAACTACTAGATTTGGCGAACTAGAAGTCGACAAAAAAGACATTATTGAGTTTACAGAAGGTTTACTCGGTTTTGAAAACCTAAAAAAATTCTTCATCGTTGATCCAGGTGATCAAACGCTTATTCTTTGGCTTCAATCGACTGATGATGCAGCTACTGCATTTCCAATCATCGAACCAAAAATTTTCCAACCTAACTACATGGTAAAACTTCTTCCAGTTGAACTTAACAGTTTAGCACTAGAAAATTTATCAAATGCAAGCGTGTACACAGTGCTTACTATCCCACAAAACGTTACTGAAATGTCAGCGAACCTAAAAGCGCCGATCATCATCAATAACAAAACAAAGATGGCAAGACAGATCGTTCTTCAAGATTCAAAACTAGAAGTTCGTTTCAAAATGTACATGGATCTTAAGAAGTATATCGTTAACTACTCTACGAATGCTTCAGATGATTCTAAGAGAACTAACGTTGCTCAAGCAGCTAGAGACAATGGGACAACTGTTGTTTCAACAAACACAGCGAACACGACAACAAAAACGAATTCTCCAGAAGCTAACTAATCCATCATTAAAATTTGATATAAAAAAGGCTCCTCATGGGAGCCTTTTTTATTTGTGCTTAATCGTTTTAATAATTTTACAGGCGAGTTTCTGTCGCAGTCTTAGAAAGGTTCATATACATGCTGGCCTCAGCGTGAAATGGATCCTTAATCAGAACCTTCTCCCACTCCGCCTGAGCTTCAAGAACATTCCCGTTTCCGTAATGGATCACCCCAAGAGCAATGCGCGCTGGAGCGAAGTTTGGCTCTTCGTTTTTAAGGTTTCTAAGCTCTTCAATCGCTTTAGCAACGAAGCCTTTTTTCGCGTAAACCTTAGCGATTTTAATACGTGCGTCCAGGTTTTCCGGATCAAGGCCTACCACTTTATTAAACTCAAAGAGAGCTTCATCGTAGCGGTTATATGACAGGTATAAATCTGCTAGTTCATAGTGCTTAGAAGCGAATTTTTTATTGATGTGCTTGTCTTCCATCAGACCTGCACCTTTGTTTTTACCTTTTACGCGCTCATTGGCCGTGTCGAAAACCTTTTTAGCGTCTTCATATTGTCCAATGTCGTTGTATAAAACAGAAAGGCTGATAGCTGCGTCTGTATGCTCAGGATTTAAGTTTAAAACTTTGTTAAAAGCTTTAATCGCCTTCCCGATTTCTCCATTGATATGAAAGATATTTGCCAGAAGAAATAAAGCATCGACGTTGCGATCATCTGATTCAATGATTTCATTTAAAACAACCTGCGCTTTTTTATATTCCTGCTTTTCAAAGCATTCGCGGGCCGTCTTTAACAGTTGTTCATTGTTTGAAGTGTACATTCTGTGCCTCTCCTACTTTGATTCTACCGGATGTTCCACCAGTTCTTTGTTGGCCTTCTCTACGTTGGCCATAATGCGCGGGCGTTCTTGTTCGTTTTTTAGTGTGGATAAAATGTCTTCGTAGCGGTTTTTAGCCGCGAAAAAGTCTTTTGTTCTAAAGTAGAAATCTGCAATGTAGATCTCTTTTTTCTCTAACATATCTTCGATTTGAGCGATTCTCTTCTGAGCATCTTTTACATATTCAGTGTTTGAATAAGTCGTCATCAACTCATTGTAGTATTTAATCGCTTCAACTCCCGCAGAAAGATCGCGGTCATATGTTTCTGGAAGCTGACGGTAGAATGATTCTGAAATCCTGAAGATAACATAACCAAGCTCGTTGTATTTCGGGTGGAAATCGCGGAAGAGAATATAGGCCGCAGCTGCTTCAGCGTAGTTTTCTTGAGAAAATAAAATATCTGCCTGAAGAAGTTCTGCGTGAGTCGCATAGAAACTGTATGGGTACTGAGAGCGGATCAGGTTAAGTTTTTCCGTAGCCTGGATGTAACGAGACTTTCCAACCAACTCCTGCGCTTCTTTGTAAAGAACTTCTGCCTCTGTCGCTCCCTGTGGCCTTTTAGTCGCACAAGAAATCACTAAAATAGACAACGCCATTACTAAAAACTTAACAACTTTCAACGATAGCTCCAAACGAGGTTCTTAATGCTAAAAATGTATCATTTTGGCGAAGGCTACGACAAGGCTAAAGGCATTGGAATGATTGAAAAATACACCCTGTTTTTAAGGGGTTGAGGGAGAAGCTCCAAGCTTTTTTACTTGGAGCGTTCAGTATAAATTTCGTTATAGATTTCAGTGATAATGAGCTTGATGGCCGCGACTACCGGTATTGAAATAACCATCCCTGTAATTCCGGCGTAGTGAGAGCCTACGATAACACTAATGGCGACGATCATTGGGTGCAGGTTAACGATTTTTGAAACCAGGAATGGGAATACAAAAAAGGCATCAACCGCGTTGGCGACGGCATAAAGAATCAGTACCGCTCCCATCGTTGGCGATGTTAGTCCATACTCAAGCATTGTTAAGATAATGGCCGGGATCACACCCAGTATTGGACCGACATAGGGAACGATGTTGGTTATTCCAGCAGCAAACCCCAAGATAACGGCGTTATTAATTCCCATGATCAAAAGACCAATGGTGATGATCCCACCAACAATCACCGCCTCGACAAACTTTGCAAAGAAGTAGTCTCCAAGCTGACGATTGAAAACGTGGATAACGTAATAAAAACGCTCAAAGATGGTATTTGGTGTAAAACTTAGAAGCGTCTTTTTAAACGAATCTGAATCGCGGATTAAAAAGAATGTGAAAAAGGGAACTAAGAAAATCCATTCTAAAAGAGTTGCAAGGTAGTTGGGAACTTTTACCACAAACTCACTTGCCCATGTTTCTAACTGAGAAAGAGTCTGAAAGACATACCCATCGGCCAGTTCATGGCCCGTTTTCGCCTTGATAAAAGCAGTTACGACTTCGTATTGAGTGATAACGTACTGTTCGATTTGCGGAAGATTGTATTGAATATCTCTCGTTTGCATTGAGAGAACCGGAATCACTTTAAAAAGTGGCAGACCAATTAACACCGAGAGAACCACGAAAACAATTAATGTCGCTTTGGTTTTACTTAAATGGAAGCGCATTAAGTAGTTTACGATTGGAGTCAGGGCCAGCGATAAAATATAGGCCAGTGAAATGGGAATTGAAATTCGTGGTAGAGCCAATACCAGAGTACAGAAGAGCAAAATCACAACTGCAAAAAAGATCAGCTGGATTTTGACGATGTTTTTTCGACTACTCAAAATCATGTTTGCTCTTTTGGTTCGTGGTTTTTCTCAGCTAATTGGCGCTCTAACTTTCTTAAGCGTCTAGTGATTTTGCTTGCCTCTTCCGTCATATAAAAAAGGCGATCAGCAAGTGCCAGTGAGATTGACTGAATCAACTTCGCAGCAATCACCGGGTGATTTTCAATTAAATGCTCAAGGTCTGGTTTAAAAATACCAATCAATTCACAAGGACTCTTCGCCATCGCTGTTGCTGATCGTGGGTGAGCATCCTGAAGTAAGGCCATCTCTCCGAAGTAACAGAATTCATCCAAGACCAGGAATTTTTCTTCGCCAACTTCATGCCCATAATCTGTTCTTGATAATTCAATTAAGCCAGAGAAGATGAAATAGAAACCGATACCAATTTCACCTTCGCGAAATACTGTATCTCCCTCTGAAAACTTGCGAGAGTGCATGAACTTAGCCAAGATTCTGAGTTCGTTGTCGGAAAAGTTTTTCAGGAGCTCCACGTTTCTTAAAAAGCGCGGAATTGAATCGCGGCGCAGCTTACTTAATGGATTGGCCATCCATAAGTATTTCATCATCCCGAAGTCAATTCTCTTTGAATGGCTTTCGCCTTTGTTGCCAGATTCTTTGACTTCTTTTTCGTAAGAGGCGCTCATCGTTTCTCCAGTATTTTAAAATAGGCCCAATTGATCTTTGTTAATCCATCCTGCAAGAGAAAGTGGGAATTCTACGTAGAACCAGCCCTCTTTAAATTCACCCAGAATTATTTTAGAACCTGCGCGCACTTTTCCTTTTTCACTGAAGATCTTTGAAGGGCCTTCATAAAGCGGGATGTCTTGCAGAGCAATCGCATGGTTGACGTCTTTGACATAAATAAAAGAAAAAAGCATAGGGACAACTGCAAGAATAAGAACTGCGGCCATCACCCATTTTTTAGTAATCTTTTGAAACCTGATCATCAATGTAAAGATAATGAGTAAAAGCAGAGTAAAACTCACATAACCCGCAACCGGAATGGATGTTGTTATATTAACAAATTGATCCGGAAGGCTACTTGATGTGCTCAAGTCATCAACCTGTAGGTTCGACTTCACAAAATTTAAGTTATTGAGAGAGGAGCTATTGATATAACCCTCTTGAATCGCCTTTTCTAAATGAAATCTCGCAGTGGCCTGGTCTCCCATTTTCGAATAAACCGTTCCAAGGTTGTAGTGGAAAATACCCGAGTCAAATTGTTGCTTATTCTTAAGTAGATACTGTGCTGCGCCCTTATAATCTTTCTTTAAATACAGCTCATCAAAAGAGAGTTCTTTATTCTCAGAAAGCGGT
This sequence comes from Bacteriovorax stolpii, assembly GCF_002872415.1. GTDB lineage: Bacteria > Bdellovibrionota > Bacteriovoracia > Bacteriovoracales > Bacteriovoracaceae > Bacteriovorax > Bacteriovorax stolpii. Next base: position 3,706,508 of record NZ_CP025704.1, read on the forward strand.
TTTCTAGAGGCGCCAGTTATAGGCAATGTCTTAGGGATTGTGCTAGTATTTTTCATAAATTAATTATCGCAGAGGCCACGCTAGTTGCAAGCGAGAAAAAGAGTTCCGTATCACCCTAAAAAAATTTAAAACCACATAAGGAAGTATAGTCATGACCATTGGAGTTCAATCTAACGATATTAACGAGCATTTTAATAAGCTTTTCTCTTCTATTCTCTTGGAACAGCAGAAGTTTGATCACATCAAACCTGCTGATGAAAGCAAAAAAGAAGTGCTAAATGAAAAACTAAAAGAATATGAGAGCCTAAAAGGACGTGGATTCTTTTATCCGTTCATGGCAACGGGAAGAGGACATGGTCCTTTCGTAGAACTTCTTGATGGTTCAGTTAAGTTCGATTTGATCAACGCTATCGGTGTAAACCTGCTTGGTCACTCTCATCCAATTTATATTAAAGCTAACCTTGAAGCTGCTACTAGCGACACCATGATGTGTGGAAACCTGCTGTCTTACCAAGAGCCGTATGAGCTTTCAAAAGTTCTTCTAAATGCCGTTAAGAAGTCACGCCTTAAGCACTTCTGGTTTTCATGTTCAGGATCGTTTTCAAACGACACTGCCTTAAAAATCCTGTGGCAGAAAAAAGCGCCGAACTATCGCTTGATTGCTTTCCAAAAATCATTTGCTGGAAGATCAATCGCTATGCAAGACGTGACTTACAACCAGGCCTACCGTGAAGGAATGCCAAAATCGATCCAGGTTGACCACGTTCCACACTACAATTACAAAAATTCTGAAAATGCGATCCAGGAAACAATCGCCGCTCTTGATAAACTGATTGAAACAAACGGCAACACTTACTGCGCGCTTACAATCGAGTTAATCCAGGGTGAAGCTGGATTTATTTACGGAACAAAGGAATACTACAAAGCGATCTTTGAATGGGCGAAAAAACACGGAATTTACATTTGGGTAGACGAAGTTCAGTCTTTCACGAGAACAACTGAAATGTTTGCTTATCAGATGTTTGACCTTGATGAGTATGTTGATGTGGTTACAATTGGTAAAGTTCTTCAAGCTGCCGGAACATTCTATACTGAAGAGTTAAACCCAAAAGCGGGACTTATCGCCGGAACATTCAACGGCTCAATTGCTTCGCTTAACGCTGGTAAAGCGACTGTTCGTTACCTGAAAGAAGGAAACTTCTACGGTGAAAAAGGACGCATTAAAGAACTTGAAACAAAATTCAAAGCAAAATTCAAGGCCCTTTCTGAAGGGTCATGTAAAGGGAAAATCCCTTATTACGGTGGTATCGGAACTATGCTTTCATTTGAAGTGGGCGATGGTTCAGTTGATGTCACAAATAAATTTATGAAAAAACTTTTTGAAAACGGAATTATTTCATTCTCTGCCGGGAAAGAGCCGACTCGTGTTCGTTTCCTTCTGCCGCTTCCATTACTGGATTCGCACATTGATGAAATCTTTTCAATTGTTGAGAAGACTGTTCTCGAGACTATTAATTAGGACGTGTTATGTATATTCTTAGATCCGCAAGCCTAAATGACCTTGATGATCTTTACGATTTAAGCCAGCTGATGCTTTTTATCAATCTTCCACCTGATAAAGAGATCATCAAAACAAAAATCGAAAGCTCAATTAAAGCATTCACTAAACCTTCCAGAAAGCTGTGGGAAAACCACTATCTTTTCGTACTAGAAGACACTAAGGCCCAAAGAATTGTCGGGACATCAATGATCCATGCCCAACATGGAACTGAAGATGAACCTCATTACTTTTTTACAGTGGGACAGGAAAACAAGTTCTCAATGTCTTTAAACACTGGATTCATCCACGGAACTTTAAAGCTTGGATTGGACACTAACGGCCCGACTGAAATCGGAGGTCTTATTCTCGATCCAGAATTTAGAAAGAGCGATAAGAAACTTGGAAAACAATTATCCTTCGTTCGCTTTCTTTACATGGGAATGTTCCCGGATCGCTTCAAAGACACAATCCACTCAGAACTAATGCCTCCATTTGATAATGAAGGCCACGCTCCTCTTTGGGAAGCGATTGGAAGACGCTTTTTAAATCTTGAGTACCATGAAGCTGACGTGCTTTCGAGAAGCAACAAAGAATTTATTCTGAACCTTTTCCCGTCAGATACGATTTACATGACACTTCTTCCGATCGAGGCCAGAAACGCTATTGGAAAAGTCGGAGACTCAACGGCGCCGGTAAAAAGAATGCTTGAGAGCATTGGCTTTAAATATATGAATGAAGTGGACCCTTTCGACGGTGGTCCTCACTACCGTGCCAAGCTTAAAGATATCACACCGGTCAAAGATCTTTTTGAAGTGGAGATCCTTATCCGCGACAAAATTATTAAAAGCGATGTAGAGAGCATCATGGCCAGTCTTCCAACCGAAGACGGAACATTTAAAGCTGCTTACATCTCTGGAAACCTGAACAAGGGTTCCCCTGCTAAATTCATTATTGACCCTGAAGAAGCTAAAGAACTAGGACTTAAAGAGGACTTTAAAACGTTCGCAACTTACCTATAGGTGAAAATATGACAAAATATAAAATTTTAGGAAACTACTACAACGGTAACTTCAATCTACCAGCAACGACTGGACCACTTGCTGTTGAAAACATCATCAAGAGATCATGCCCTGCTGATTTATCACTTGCCCTTTGGGAAGCACCGGTTGATTACCGCGACGTGGATCGCGTAGTTGAATCGGCCATCAAGGGATTTAAGACGTGGAGAAAACTCTCTCAACAAGAGCGAAACGACTACCTAAAAAAATACCAGGCAGAAGTTAAAAAAAGACAAGAAGAGATCGCTATCGCCATCGCCTACGAAACAGGAAAGCCGCTTTGGGATTCCAAAACCGAAGCCGCTTCAGTAGTAGCGAAAGTTGATGTGACAATCAACGACTCTCTTCCACGCATTTCAAACAAACAAATCGATGCCATTCTTCCAAAAACAAATGGTCACATCGTTTTTAAACCACTTGGACCAAGCTTAATCATCGGGCCGTTTAACTTCCCTTGCCACCTGGCAAACGGACAGATTTTAAGCTCACTGATTGCTGGTAACTCAATTATCTTTAAGCCAAGTGAAAAAACTTGTTACTCTGCTCAGCTAATGATCGAGTGTTTCCACGCCGCTGGTTTCCCAGAAGGTGTTGTCAACCTCATCCAGGGTGACGGAGAAGTGGCAAGACGTCTTCTCAAGGAAAAATCAGTAAAAGGAGTATTCTTCACTGGTTCAAAAGAAGTTGGGAAAAAAATCCTGGATATCACTCACCACGATCTTTCAAAGCTTGTTTCACTTGAACTAGGTGGAAAAAACACAACGATCCTTCATAAAGATGCCAACCAGGACCACGCTCTTCAGGAGCTTTTAAAATCATGTTTCCTAAGTTCTGGTCAAAGATGTACTTCGACTTCAATCGTCGCCATCCACCGAAGCATCCAGGACGAGTTCATTGCTAAATTCCACGAAATGGCGAAAAAAATTATCATTGATCACCCAGTGGAATTCTCTCGCGAACCATTTATGGGGCCACTTGTTGACCAAGGCGCGGTTGATGCTTATCTCCTATTTATGGGAATGGCAAAACGTGAAGGCATCCAGGAAATCATGCGTGGAAAACAACTCGATAAAACGAAAAAAGGTCACTACGTCAGCCCATCAATTCACCTTGCAGAAAGGTGGAACAACGACAGTATGTTCCTTCATAGCGAGATTTTTGGGCCAAACGTTACATTTATTCCATACGACACAATTGAAGAAGCTATCTCTATCGCCAACGCTACTGAATATGGTCTAGCAGCAGCTGTTTTCACAAAAGATCAGGCGATCTTTAAACAATGTGTGGAAGAAATTGATTCTGGACTTGTTAACTTCAACCGCTCAACGGTTGGTGCTTCAGCGAAGCTTCCATTCGGCGGGGTAAAAAACTCTGGGAACTACCACCCGGCAGCTCTTACGACGATTGATGCCTGCGTGTATCAGATGTCTTGCTTAGAAGTATTATCGGATGAGCCGGAAGATATTAAATCGATTATTGGATTAGACCTTTAGCATAAATGGCCCTCGAAAGAGGGCCTTTTTCATGTGTAGAAAATACCATTCTCTGGACAAAAAAGACCATTTCTTATAAAAATCCCTGAATTCCAAGGGGTAAACAGAATGAAAACATTCGCTTTAGCTTTAATGCTGGTTTCAGGCCACGCATTCGCCAATGACTGTGACAACACTGTTAGAATGCCAACTCTAGAAATGAAACAAGTCCTGACAGACAACCTGACTCGTAGATCGTATGAAGAGTATATCAATAAAGGTTGGCTGGATCTTGGCAATGATGTTTACATGCAATCATCACAAGGACAGGTTGTCGGTCAGATGACTAGAATGACGATGACAAGGCTTTATGATTTTTATGTTCAAAGATTAAAAGATGCGCTTGATCCGAGCTATGGTTCCGGAATCCACATAAGCTCGAACACTATTGCTAATAATGTTAATAGCTGCCTTTCTCAAGAGCAAAAAGACAGATGTTCAAACCAGATCAATGAATTTCTTGGAAAGGTTAAGCAATTCGAAAATTTTCAAAATAAATACAGAAGTAACATGTTTGCTTTAGTTTCTATGATCGAAACTTTTAACAATGAAGTTCAAGATGCTGGCAATTCAGGCCAGGTTTATCCGAGCGCTAAAGCCTACAACTTTGTTCAGGCCATTACCAACAACACTGCTGAATCTACTGAATACAAAGGTTGGATAAATATCAGTATGAATGAGAGTACTCAAACTTCAGAAACACTTCGCCGCTGTCTATAACAATTTTAAGAAGTCATTTAGATAGGCCCGTGAGGAAACTTACGGGCTGAATTAATTTTAGTTTTTATATAAATCTTTAAGTTTGAACTTTAAATTTATCAAGCTTTCTTCGATCAAACCACCATTGATGCTTTCCCAGCTTTTTATATATTCCTCAGTATGATCTTGAAGAGAAAGCCTGTGCATTCTTCCTACAACATATGCTTCATCTGCAATAATATCAGCGTAATCATCCGCTGGAATGTCTTCTAGTTTTAAGCCTGAAGCAAATTGATCGACAAATCTTAAACTATAAGCATGCCCTTCGATAGAAACACTATCAATAGACTTGTTTAACCTGCCGTCATAAATGCGTTCTTTAAAAGCGGCTATACGCCCTTCAAAATTGACTTCGGCCTTCACAAACACCTTGTCGTATCCACTCTGTGCCGATTCTTTTATGTCCAGCCATTGAACTTTATCCTGAGGTCTCACACGTGCTAAAACTTGAAAGCGCTTTAGCCCTGCACTTCCTCCGTCTTCTTTGATTCGAACATAGTGATCAAAGATCTCAATTTTGGGGAATTTTTCTTTAAGTGCACTCGTTAATGATTTTAATTCTTCTTCCGTTGTCGGACGATCTGGTGTTTTATGCTTAATAAATTTAAAAGGTGCATCTTCACTGATAAATTTCTTCAGTGTTTTTTCTGTGACCGTTGAAACGTCTTCAATACCTTTCTCAATATAAAAAGAGCTCATATGAGCTTCTCCCTTAAGACCTTTTGCATAAGCTTCGAAATACGTTTTCCAAGCAAGATCTTTATCAACAATCTTACCAGAAACAAAATGTCTTAAAACATCGTGATAAAGAAGGCCTTCTGTTGAATCATCAAAATCATTCAAGGTGAAAATCACTTTTCCTTTGTCATCAATGACAAATCCAAAGTTTTCGATGTGCAGATCCCCTGCAATTGTTCCCTGGAATTTCTCTAAAGGCTTATAGAGAGCTGCAAAATCAGGATCAGCGACATACTTATAAAAAACCGGAGAAAAAGCACGATAGAAAGAATGGAAGTCTTTGTTAGCTTCAATGCGTTTTTCAATGAATGACCCTTTCTGATTCGGGTAAAAATCTTCCAGCATTTCTTTGCACGTAAGTGCTGGAGCTGCAGCAGGAGCTCGGGAAATAACATTTTTTGGCATGTAATCGTTAAAGGCTAACTTGGTATAGATGAAGGCCAGTGCGAACATGAATGGCACATACATCCATCTCATATCAGTACTGCTTTTTATTGACGAGAACGCCGACTTCTGAAGAAGACATCGGGTTCTGATTGGTTGATTTTATCTGTTCGACATCGACATTAGAGTTTTTCTGATAAAGATCGATGATCTCTTTTTGCTTAAGTGACTTTTGTGAGTTTCTTAGTCTCGCTTTCTCAATAAGAATAAACGACGACATATTTTCATCTTCTTTATGCTCTGGTGCAATTGTTTTGGCCTGGACAATTTCTGGTTCAGGTTCATAAGCAACTTGTGAAGTTGTTTTCGCCTGCACGACAAAACGTGGAGCTGGTGTTTGCTCAGGTCCGATAGGTGCTTCTTCACTTTCAACGTCTGCTGATTCTTTTTTAGTGAAAGGAAGAATTTTAGCTGTGGCCTCTTCTTCTTTGCTTTGTTTTGAGTGGGCTTCGTGAATCTCATCAAGCGATTCTGTGCTTGAGAAGTCGCGGTAAATTTTACGCTCTACTCTTTCATTCACTAAGTCTGTGAGTGAAAGGAACTTTCCACCATTGTGTTTGGTAGCAATGTCTGCGATCTCCTCAGGGGTGATAATTCGCAGAAGGTTCATGATAAGTAGATTTTGGACGGCCATAGTAATGAACTTATCGGAAGCATTGCCTTTAAACTTGAGTCATTTGATCTGGCATTCCCATCAAAATAAGATTTCAAATACTTAGTCATGATAACTGGCATTTTTAAAAAAAGTAGTAGACATTTAGGCCAATAATTTTTATAACTTGTAGACTTATTTCAGTAGATGTTGGGGAGTGGCGCAGTGGTAGCGCAGTAGACTGTTAATCTATTGGTCGTGGGTTCGAGTCCCACCTTCCCAGCCATTTTTTCTAAGCCACTTTTTTCAAATCAATTTAAATTCTAGATAAAATGTCGTGCCAGATGGATTACTTTCAAAGCTTAAGTGACCGTTAAGTTTCTGCATGTTCTTTTTGATAATATAAAGTCCTAAACCGCTTCCTTGAATATCGCTGTTATCAAAGCGCTTAAACATTCCAAAAACTTGATTGTGCTTTTCGGCCGGAATGCCTTTTCCATTGTCTTCGACCTGGATATAGATTTTATTTGGGTCATTAAAGACATTGATTCGCACGTAGGGATCTTTGCTGTCTTTATTAAAATATTTAATGGAATTGCTAACTAAATTATCAAGCACCTGAGTGAGACGTGTTTTTTGTACTAAAAAATCTTTCTTTTGATTAAATGATCCTTCGATCTTCACATTGTTTTCTTTGATAATATAATCGTACTTCTCTTGTACTTCTTTAATATACTCGTCGAAAGAGAAGAGACTTTTTTCCTCATCCATCACATCTGCTTTAGTCAAGGTCAGGATGTCTTCAATAAGTTTACTCAGTTTAACCGTAAGCTTCTTCACTCTTTCGGCATTTACTTTCACATGCTCTAAATTATGGTCTTCCAGATCTTCAAGAATACAATCACTAAGATTGCCAATCGTCATGAGTGGAGATTTTAAATCATGTGAAGTTCGATAAGAGAATTCTTTCATTTCATCAGATTTTTCCTGAATCTCTTCTTCATTTCTTTTTCTTTCAGTAATGTCGACAATTGAGCTGATCACAAATGTTTCATTGCTTGCATAAACAGGCTGTAATCCAATTTCTACCGGAACAAATTTGCCTGATTTATGCCGACCAAATAATTCACGACCTATCCCCATTGCTCTGGGAACCGGGTTAGCTACATAGCTTTTTACAAAAAGAGGATGTGGCTTTTTAAATTCTTCAGGAACCAGCATTTCTATAGGCTGCCCAACAAGCTCACTTTCTTCGTAACCAAAAATTTCCTGGGTTTTTTTATTGGCAAGTTCAATGATTCCATTTTGATTGATCATTAACATACCACAAGGAGCGGCCTGCACCGCAGCCTTGAAACGAGTCTCTGCTCTTAATCTCTCTGTGATATCGATCACTGAACTCATCACATACAATTTTCCGTCTTTTTGAATTGGATTAAGTCCAATCTCTACCGGGATATTCTCTCCATTTTTCCTTACACCGTAGAGATTTCTTCCAACACCCATTCTTCGGGAAATCGGATTGGCGAGATATTCTTTAACCAGGCCAGGGTGTGCTTTTTTTATTTGCACAGGAAGAAGCATGTCGAGATTTTTTCCAACCAATTCATCCGGCGAATAATCAAATAAGATTCCGGCATGAACGTTGGCAAGCTCAATGATGCTGTCTTCATTCACTAAAAGCATCGCTACCGGGCTGCAGTTGAATATGGCCTCATACACTTTCATTGAACAAGATCTCTAAGCATATTCTCCAGGTTTTTAATTCCAGCAGGCTTTATGACATAGTTTTCAACAATTCCCATATCGAGGGCCGTTTTTTTATCTGAATCCTCATGTGATGAGGTAAGCATAATGATCGGAACAATTTTCTTAAATTCGTTATAGGTTTCTCTGAGCTTTTTGAATCTTTCTAAAAACTCAAACCCATCCATAACTGGCATGTTGAGATCGACAAACATGGTGTCTGGCAAACGCTTACCTGCTTCTCTTAAACTCAAAAGTGTATCCAAAGCAGCCTTACCGTGTTTTGCCGTTTGAATTTCTGAAATAAAATCCAATTTGTTTGCCACTCTCGAGAGAACGTATAAAAAATCCTCATCGTCATCTATAAAAAACAACATCTTACTCATGTTAAAATTCCTGTTGTAATTTTATTGAATCATAAGATTCGCAGCTTATATGTGTCAATAATTATTATTTTAGTGTGTATTCCTTAATACTCCTTTAAAATTGCTCCATGAAAAAACTCTTAGTTATACTCTCGATATTGATGTGTACTAGTGCCAACTCCGCAGCTCCCTTGAAAGTGAATTATAAAAAAATCTTTGGTGAGCGTGAGGGGTGCTTCATTATTTCTGATCTTACCACTGGTAAAATCCTGGACGAATACAACCCCGCTCGATGCAAAAAACGATTTTCCCCCTATTCAACGTTTAAATTAGCGGCTGTACTTATGGCGTTTGAAAATAACATTCTTAAGGACGAAAACCAGATTATTAAATGGGACGGAGTTAAAAGAAGACGCGCTGAACTCAATCAAAACCTGACCCCTTTTACCTTTATGACTTTTTCTGCCAAGTGGGTGACCGAATGGATCATGCCTCAAGTAGGCATCAAACCTATTAAGAAGTATTTGCACACATTCCAATACGGCAATGAGGACTTCTCCGGTGGTCTAAAAAATGCTTGGGTGTCATCGAGCCTAAAAATTTCTGCGCGTGAAGAGCTAAACTTTGTATCCAATTTTTGGAATGAGAAATTAGGTCTCACGAAACGCACAACAGAGCTGACTAAAAAAATTATTTTCATTAAAAACTTAAGCAAAAATACAGAACTCTATGGCAAAACAGGAACTGGCTGCACAGTTGGACATGACTGCATGAACAGGCCCGATAAAATGTTTGGTTGGTTTGTAGGTATCATAAAAACTCCATCTAAAGTCTATGCTGTCGCTGGAAATGCCTCTGACTTAACAGACGAAAAAGCACCTGGAGGCGTGAGAATGAGAAGGGCCACTATCGACATCGTTACCCAAATGGGACTAGTAACAGAGTAATGACTCGCGCGCTTAATTATTTTACCCTTATCCTTGCTTTATATCAGAAATATCAATAAGATCGGCACATAACTCCGAAACGAAGGCCTTATGAAAGAGCAATTATTTTCCAAAGATTTCCACAAAAAATTACAGAAGAATGTTGAGAGAAGTTACCTGGACTTCATCGAAGATTTAAGAATCGATTTTCAAAAAGGTTTTGATACTGATGTTGTCGATCCGGATTTTCTCGATCAATTAAATGACATCGTCCACGATGAAACATTTGATACATACTCGCCGCTAAAATTTTACTGGTTAAACCTGGTTGATAACTTGATCTACGTTATTCAGCTGCACGAAGAACTTCTGATTGAAGAAGACATCGACAGTGACGAACTAACTGACCTGGAAAACGAACTTTTTAATTTCTGGAATGATTCAGAACTTGCTGAGAGTTTTTTAAACTTCCTAAACGATGGTTCACCGGTTATTGAAGTTTCAACTAACCTGGTTCCACTTTTAGAAAACCAGATTGTTTCTTTCTATGTTGTTCACCTGAGCCTTTACCGCCAGGATTTTGAAGACGCTCTTATGTACCAGGTTGTTCCTGAACTAGGAGACTCTGAAAAGAAGATCTACATTACAGATAAACACCTTCCGGTGAAACTAAAGAAGACTCCTGAGACTTACCCTTCACTTCCTCTGCGCAAGCTCGATCCAGAAGCCAGTAAAATGGTCATTGAAGTTGACGATAAAGATGTTGAATTAAAAATTGAAGATGCGCCTGAAGCATTAACTCTTGAAGACTCAAAACTTTATGTTCTTCCTCATTGCGAAGAAGGTGAAAAGAAAATTGATGAATTTAAAAAGAACATCACAAAGGCCCTGGGAAACATTAAAAAAGTAGCTCCACACCTTTACACAACTTTTAAGAGCTTCACTCATACTATTGTTCCTGTGAATGAAAAAGGAATTGTTAGCTACTCGATGCAATCTCTTCCTGGTTATTCATGTTTAAACATGTTTGACCGCGACCAAATCGATTTGATGGATGACCTTCTTCATGAAAACGGCCACCACTACCTGAACACTTACTTAAACCACGTTGACCTGATCAACGAAGATGACGATAAAGTTTATTATTCTCCATGGAGAAAGGCCCTTCGCCCTATCCGCGGGATTTACCACGCAACGTTCACATTCTTCTGGGCCATGGAGCTTTTTGCAAACCTGGATGCTGCTGCTGAAAAGAAAACGCTGACCTTCACAAAAGCTGAAAGAGTTAAGATCAAGACTCGCTTTTTAGAAGAGTATTTTATGCTGGACTACTGCCGTCCTGACTTCACACATGCTTTTAAAAATAAGCGCGTAAACAAAGAAGGCTTGGCACTAATCAACGCGACTTATGAGCGCATTGATGCTTATAAAAAGATGGTGGACGCCGCACTTAAAAATCTTGAGGCGCTAGACACAGAAGCTTTCGTTAAAATTTCTACGCTGAAAAAAGAATTAAGCGAGACGAGAAGCCACTATAAGTTGATTTAATCTGGATTGCATTTCATTGGCAGGCATCATGTCTCCTCTTTTAGAAGCGACATCGATGCCTTTTTTATACACTTGCATAGCACGCTCTAGATTCCCACTGGCCTCGAGACTTTTACCTAATAATAAATAAGCTGCTGAGTATTTTTCATCAAGAACAACCACTCTTTCTAAGTGAGTGACGGCTTCTTTAAAATTTTCACGATAGAAGGCCACATCACCCAGACCATAAAGGGCCACAGTATCATCTGGATCAATTTCCAGAACCTGTCTAAACATCCCTTCACGTCTTGCTATATCGGCATCTTTCTTTTTCTTTTCTTCGTCCAAGGCCTTTTTGATTTTTGCCTCTTCACCAAACATTGAAAAAGACTTCACAGTCGCCAGGGCCTTTTCAGCTTCAGCTTCTTCGATTTTTCCAAGCTTCATTAAGAATAGTGATTTATTAGTATGGGCCATAACCGAAGTGGGCTTCACTTTTAAAAGCTTATCCATCCAGCCGATAGCTTCTTCATAACGTTCTTTGCGCCCTAGAATAACTCCGATAGATTCAAAAGCATCTGAGTGTTCCGGGTTAAAGGCGATCGCCTTTTTCATAAAATCCATGGCCGCTTCAACATTTGTGGCCTGGAATTCTTCTACACCTGCATGATAAAGCTCTTCAGCGATATCAAGACGTTTTTGTTTTTTATAAAACGGAAGGTAATGGACCGTCGCCGTTAAAGCTTGACCCCCGACAATTACCGGAATCTGCTTTCCCTCTACGCGGAAGTCTCTAAACAAGCTTGCGACCACGATATTATTTTTTTGGTACTGGATTTTTCCGGCCTTTTTATCTTCGACAAAAAAGTCGCTGCCGCTTTCTAATTGGCCTTCTGAGCTCATTTCCAAAATCACAGGGTAATAAGCGGCTCCACGGTTATTTTCGATTTTAGCGACTGTTTCCTGCCCTAAAAAACATCCTTTTTTATACGAGATGGCGATCTCGTTTAAGTAGGAATCGTTCACGAAAAAAGAGTCATCGACATCTTTTTTCCATTTTGGATAACCGTTTAAAAAACGAACTTCTTCCAACTCAGACTCTGAAGCAAATGGAACACCTGCAAAAGGGGCCGTTGATAATGAAGTATTAAGACCTGCATAATTGAAACGGAAAAGCGATTCATCACTTTCGCCGAGATAGTAATTAAAATGCAAATAGACTTTCTCGTTAAGCGCTTTAAGCTCAACGTCGTCCATAATGATAAATTTGTTAAAATCTGCCAGCACCGATTCTACTAATTCATTTTCACAAAGAAGTAGCAGCTTATCAGCTAAGCGAGCAATGGTGAAAAAAGACTGAACTTTTCCCGTGCGATTAAGTCTTGCTGTCAGCTGGCCTTCGCCGATTTCCAAAGCATGAAGGTCGTTAGTGACCTGGCCTTGAAAGAAAGTTTCACGGTCAGCTCCTGTGACTTCAATCAAAGAGTAGCCGCGAAGTTCGATTTGGGTTTCGTTAAAACGGATTGATGAAAGATCAGCCTTCATAATTAGACTGAGAACGATTCACCACAACCGCAAGTGTTAGTTGCATTTGGGTTGTTGAATACGAAGCCTTTTCCGTTAAGGCCATCTTTAAAATCCAGCTCTACACCTTTTAGGTAGATTGATGACTTTGGGTCAATCAGGATTTTGATGTCACCGAAATCGAGAATGTTGTCCTTTTCTTTTTTCTCAGAAAATTCGATTTTATATGACAATCCTGAACATCCACCACCAGATACACCTAAACGAAGTCCAGTATCAAGGCCCTTTTGTTCCTTTTGGTAAATTTCGCGAATATGGTGAAGTGCTTTATCTGTTACAGTAATAATTTGTTCCATAAAAACCTCGAACAAGAGACCCCTTTTATCGGGTATTTCCCTCTGTTATTACCATATTGTAGCATAAATACCTAAGAATGTTTTTCCCCTAGTTTTGTGATTTTCTATTCATGAGATATTATTTAGTTAGAGAGGGATTTTATGGCCGTAATTCTATTAATCAAGACCGAGGACGGGCAAGTTACAGAATTGCCAGTACTTAACAAAGTCGTGATGGGGCGCTCAAGTTCGAGTGACTATAAAATCGTTGATTCAAAAATGTCGAGCAAGCACTGCTCATTTGAAGTCACAGGCAAGGGCGAAGTTCTTTTTTGCGACCTGGGTTCAACCAATGGCTCATATATAAATAACAGCCAGGTTCACCAAACCTATGTTCGTATCAATGATGTTATCCGCATTGGAAATACACTGATCAAAATCGACGATAAAAGACTTTCTGCAACTGAAAGATTAGCTATCGGAAGTACGCAACTTAGAAATAAAAACGACAAGACTCTTCCTGCACTGGGAAGCTTGCGCCCGAACGGAACGAACTCTGTCGATAATCCAGAACGCCCAGGTGAACCAAAAAGTGAGCCACCAAAAAAGAAGACGGTTGTTCTTGGGAAAAATATCAAAGACAAGAAAAGACCAGTGAATCACTGGGCCGGCTCTGCAGACACCGTCATCGAACAGGAAGAAAGCACTGGGCACACCAAGTTTTTAAAACTCGATAAAGATAAGACGAAGAAGAAACCTTAGCCTTCGCTCTCAGCTATCCAAATAGGCTCTTTAATATGTTTTTTGGCGTTGATAAAACGCGAGAGCATAAAGAAATAATCCGACAAACGGTTAATATAGGTAAGGGCCTTCTCTGGCACTTCCCCATTATGGGCATCTTCAAAATCCACCATCTGTCTCTCAATTCTTCTGCACACTGTACGACAGACATGAAAAGCAGCTGCGGCGGGATGACCGCCTGGCAAAATAAAATGCTTTAATGGTTCAAGATGCGCATCCATTTCATCGATTTCTTTTTCAAGTTTTAAGATTGTGCCATCTTTGATCTGTGGAAGTTTAAACTGCGCTCTTTTTTCTTTTTCGCAAGCTAAATTGCTTCCAAGATCAAAGAGCGAAGATTGAATTTTGCGCAATAGCGTCTGATCAAAGTCTTTTTCCAATAAAGACATGGCCATTCCGATGTGAGAATTCAGCTCGTCTACTTCTCCGTAAAGATGAATGCGCGGATCACTTTTTTTAATGCGTGTTCCTCCAACTAATCCAGTTGTTCCTTTATCTCCCGTGCGAGTATAGACGGCTGCTTTTTTCATTACATGTTCCTGCGGTATTTACCACCAACTTCATAAAGAAGGTTCGTGATCTGTCCAAGGCTGGCGTAGTTAACAGTTGTCAGAAGCTCTTCAAAAACGTTGCCGTCATTCAGGGCCACTTCCTTAAGGCGTTTAAGTGCCTCTTCTGATTTATCTTTGTTCTTTTCCTTGAACTTGTTCAGGCGGTTAATCTGATCCATTTTTTCATCGTCTGTACAACGAGAAATCTCGATCTCTTTGGCCATCTGCTCTTTAATATTTGGAGCGATATAAGTGTTAACTCCGATAATCGGGAACTCTCCAGAGTCTTTTAATGTTTCATAGTATAGAGACTCTTCCTGAATTTTTGATCTTTGGTACATTGATTCCATCGCTCCAAGAACACCACCTTTATCAGAGATGTTTTCGAACTCTCTTAGAACCTGCTCCTCTACGATCGCTGCTAGTTCTTCAACGATGTAGGCCCCTTGAACCGGGTTGTCCGTCTTGTTCATACCGAACTCGCGGTTGATGATCATCTGGATGGCCATCGCACGTCTTACCGACTCTTCTGTTGGCGTTGTAATCGCTTCATCGTAGGCATTGGTATGAAGTGAGTTACAGTTATCAGAAAGAGCTAAGAAGGCTTGTAATGTCGTTCTGATGTCGTTGAAATCAATTTCCTGAGCATGCAGAGAGCGCCCAGAAGTTTGAACGTGGTATTTAAACTGCTGCGACTTTTCGTTCGCGCCGTATTTATCTCTTAGAGTGACGGCCCAAATCTTACGAGCGACACGACCCATAACTGTGTATTCAGGGTCTAGGCCATTAGAGAAGAAGTATGATAGGTTTCCTGAGAAATCATCGATCTTCATTCCACGAGACAGGTAGTACTCAACAAACGTAAATCCGTTTGAAAGAGTAAAAGCCATCTGAGAAATCGGGTTAGCTCCCGCTTCGGCAATGTGGTAACCAGAGATTGAAACTGAGTAATAGTTTTTAATCGCGTTTCTGCAGAAGTAGTCCTGGATATCTCCCATCATCTTTAGAGCAAACTCCAGAGAGAAGATACAAGTGTTTTGGGCCTGGTCTTCTTTTAAGATGTCTGCTTGAACTGTCCCGCGCACTTGTCTCATCACTTCAACGCGTTTTTCTTTGTTCCAGAAATCGTCGCCCTTAAGCGCTTGCTTCATTGCTGTGTTCATGAAAAGAGCAAGAATGATTGGAGCTGGACCGTTGATCGTCATCGACACAGATGTTGCTGGGTCAATAAGGCTGAAGCCTTTATACAGGTCTTGCATGTCATCTAACGTTGCAATTGAAACTCCGGCCTCTCCGATTTTTCCGAAGATATCCGGACGTGTATCCGGGTCTTCTCCATAGAGAGTGACCGAGTCAAATGCTGTTGATAAACGTTTCGCATTGTCGTCTTTTGATAAATAGTGGAAACGAGTGTTTGTTCTAAGTGGCCCGCCTTCTCCGGCAAACATTCTCTTTGGATCTTCATCGGCGCGCTTAAATGGGAAAATCCCAGCGGCAAATGGGAAGTGTCCTGGTAGGTTTGAGTTTTTAATAAAGCGGTATTTATCAACCACTGAATTAAATGTCGGGTACGCTACTTTAGAAACATCGTTACCTGAAAGCGATTTGTATTTTGTTTTAACTTTGATTTCTTTTCCACGAACGAAGTAAGAATAAGTTCCAGATTCGTACTGAGCGATTGTTTCATCAAGAACTTTTAATTCAGCAAAAGCCTTATCCGAAATCGAAGCTTTCACTTCAGCGAGTTTCGCTTCAATGTCCTTGTTGCCATTTAAAAGTTTGGCCGCAATCGTTAGCGCTTCGTAATCTTTTAATTTCTCTGCCGTCTCGATGGCTTCACGGTTATACGCGCGGACAGTTCCGGCGATATCACGCAGATAAAGCGATCTCTCAGGAGCGATAATTCTCTTCTTTTCAGTTGGAGCTTTATCGCGCTTCATCGATTCAAGATTTTCTGCCTTTACGTTAAGTGCTTTAACGATATCGTAGAAAAGTGCGTTGACACCTACGTCGTTAAACTGAGACGCCATTGTTCCATAAATTGGAAGTTCGTGGTCTTCGCGAGCACCAGGGTGACCTGCGAATTCCTGGTGGTTTCTTCTGTATTGTTTTCTAATGTCTCTTAGTGCATCTTCTGAACGAGGTTTTTCAAACTTGTTTAAAACGATAAAAGTTGCGGCCTCAAGCATTTCGATTTTTTCAAGCTGAGTCGCTGCTCCGTATTCAGGAGTCATTACGTAAATACACTTGTCTGCTACTTTTGTAATTTCATCAGAGGCCTGGCCGATACCTGATGTCTCAACCAGGATCAAATCAAATGGCTGTGACTTTAGGAAAGACACAACATTTTTAATTTGTGGAGAAAGTTCTGTATTTGAATCTCTCGTCGCAAGCGAGCGAATATAAAAATTGTTGAAACTTGCACTTCCTAAACGGATACGGTCTCCAAGAAGCGCTCCCGACGTTTTCTTTTTTGTCGGGTCTACTGAGATAAGTGCGATCTTACAGTCTGGAGAATGGCGGTAGAAACGAAGTAGAAGTTCATCGATTAGAGACGACTTACCAGCTCCCCCTGTTCCCGTGATACCAAGAACCGGAACTTTTCCTTCCGCAAATTTTACCGGAAGCTCACCGTTATCTTCGATTGCCGTAATAACTTTTGATATCTCTCTTTTTTCCAGTTTCCCCAGGTTGAACTTAGAGAAGTCCACTCCTTCAAGAGTTGAAGTGTTGGCCCTTTCAATCATGTCGTCGATGATTCCGTTTAGACCAATTTCCATCCCGTCTTGTGGAGAATAAATGCGCGTGATCCCGCGAGAGTGTAGAAGTTTAATTTCTGAAGGAGTGATAACTCCACCACCACCACCAAAAATTTTAACGTTTTTTGCACCTGCAGCGTCCAGAAGCTCTCTAATATAAGTAAAATACTCAACATGTCCGCCCTGGTATGAGCTTAGCGCCACAGCGTGGACGTCTTCTTGAAGGGCTGCATCGACAACCTCTTGTGCTGAGCGGTTATGCCCTAAATGAATGACCTCTACCCCTTTGGATTGAAGCATTCTTCGCATAATGTTGACTGATACGTCATGGCCGTCAAAAAGGCTTGCGGCGGTTACAAATCTAAGTTTTTTCATAATCTCACTCTATCTCTAGTTAATCTAATAGCGAAAAGGGCTAATTTGGGTTATAATCTGGGGATATTTATTAACACAAGTTACATGATTTGGGTTTGCTATGAGCACCGAAAATACAGCAAATAATACTACGAATGAAGCCGATGAAGCGACTATCGTAGAAAATCCATTCCACACGGCCCGTCTTAAGCCTAAGAGAAAAGGTAAAAAACCACCTAAACTCCTGGCGATCGTTCACCAATCTGGCTGTACTGGGTGTGAAGTTTGTATTCAGGGATGCCCTGTAGACTCTATCGAGCTAGTTCCGGGACCAAACCCGAACAACCCTCAATTCAATCAGACGGTAGAGATTGACCTTGCCCGCTGTATTGGATGCCAAAACTGTTCTCAAGACTGTCCTTGGGAAACAATCATGATGTACGAGCACGACGACGCTTTCACAGCTTGGTCGAATGAGACGCTTAAGTCTGAGCTTTACATCGAAGAAAGCAACTTAGAAGAAATTAAGAAAAAGATTATCGGTTAATTTTATTTAGCCCTTATCTCGCGATCGTGTCGATATTCGGCAGGTTTTCCTGCGGCGAATACTCTTGTCCTGTTCTTCTTTTTTCTGCACGTTTGATGTTATTGATTGCGGCCAGGTTCTTTTTCACTGTTAGCAGACAGCTCTTTAATGAATCCATTTTTACACAAACGCTCTTGGCCTGCTCAATAGCGCTCTCCATCGCCATGCTCGCCACACCACCGGCCTTTAAAACAGCAATCCCACGGCTCATGCTATCATAAGACCCATCAGCGACAGTTCCTGCTGTCATAATCCCTACGCAAGACTGGTAGTTCTTTTCAATCGCCAGTTTATTTTCCATAAAGGCCGAAACTGATTTTCTATTGGCCTCTGCTACTTTTTGAAAAAGATTTTTCACCGACTGAAATTCAGGACTGAACGTCGAGTGAAGCATTGAAACCATTTTATAGCTGGAAAATTTATTGATCGTATCTTCTTGCGCTTCAGCGGCTTCGGCGCACTCATTATTTTCGCGATCAAGAGTGGCGATGATTTTTTTTAAGTTCTTTTCTCTTATTTCTTTCTGGCAGCCGGCAAAACAAATCATTCCGACTTCTTCTAAATTGCGGGATAAACCACCTAAGGCCGTAAGAATAATTTTTGTACTCTCAGCATCCAGATCGCCATCTTCTGCATGAGCAGGTGTAATCAAACGATCAAACCACGAAGTGGTTTTTGGAAGTCCAAAAGTGCTCTTGGTAACCAAGCGGTTGTTAACATAAATTTGATCATTGAGATAATTAACGATTGAAAAGTGAACAGTGTTGGTGTTGGCCTTAAATTGATAAACCTGCGCTTTAATCTTTTTAATCGCAGGCACACCCACATCTTTACTCGTATTATATTTTTCAATCCCATGATGGAAATCCTCGATTGTTTTTTTTGCTAAATAATCGAGCGTCTCTTTTTCCACATCAGCGGCAGATGCCGAAAGCGCAGTTACTAAAACAATCAACCAAAGTGAAATGTACTTAGTCATAACAAAGCCCTCTCAATTCCTTGCGGAATGGTACTACAACCAGTGTACTTGAATTTAACAAGTTATTATATCATTGGCACTTTTCTCCACCTAATTAACTTCTAACTTATTAAATTTCCATTCATCTTAAGAGTCATAGTAGACTGACAAACGCCCATCCTGGTGCACTTTCTTTAGAAAAACTTAAATTTAGCGTTTCAAACTTTCCCCCGATATGACTTTGATCAGATTTTTAAAACGTTTTCCTATCCCTACGGAGTGCAAGATGTTTCTTTTTAATTGGATGAGATCAAAAAGTATTCGTTTCCGTATCTTTTCACTAATCGCTTTTTTACTTTTACCTGTTTGTATCCTTGTACAATTTTTTATTCTTCCAACATTCGAAGATAAAATTTATGAAGGAAAAAGAGAAACCACTCGTTATGCTGTGGAACTAGCGATTGGAACTATTTCAAAATTTTATCAAGACTTCAAAGACAACAAGATCACAGAAGCCGTGGCCAAAGAAGAGGCCCTCAAGGCCATTAAAGCTCTTCGTTATAATGAAAAGGAGTATTTCTGGATTAATGATATGAAGCCAACTATGATCATGCACCCAATTAATGAGAAACTCATCAATCAAGACTTGAGTGCAAAGAAAGATGCTAACGGAAAACTGCTTTTCGTTGATATGACTGAAATTGTAAAAAAAGATAAGGCCGGATACCTGAAATACTACTGGGAAAGACCAGGAGAAACGGTTCCAGTTCCAAAAATTTCTTATGTAAAAGGTTTTGAACCTTGGGGATGGGTTGTTGGTACAGGTGTTTACGTTGATGACGTAGTCGCAGAAGTTCGCGCAGTCACTATTAAGGTATGGACGGTCCTGGCCTCGGTTCTAGCTATTGCCGTTATTCTCGTTACACTTTTTTCAGGCTATTTAACGAAAACTCTTATTACTGTTTCGAGCAAAATCAATCACGGAGCTCAGGCCTTCAGAGACTCTTCGACAAGTATCAATGCTTCAAGCTTGGAAGTTTCAAGTAGAACAGACACCTCAGCGGCGGCGCTTCAGCAGACTTCTGCGAGTCTTGAAGAGATTTCCAGTATGATTAAAAAGAGCTCGGACAATATGGCCACTCTTCAGACGATTGCTCAGACAAGCAAAAGCAATGTTAATGTCGGGAAAAAATCCCTGCAGGAAATGATGGAGAGCTTGAATACCATCAATGAGAACAACAAAAATATCAACCAGCAGGTGGAAAACAGTAATAACGATATCGCCAATATCGTTAACCTGATCCATGAGATCTCTGATAAAACAAAGATCATCAACGACATCGTTTTCCAGACAAAACTTCTTTCTTTTAACGCTTCTGTTGAGGCGGCAAGAGCAGGAGAAAATGGAAAAGGATTCGCAGTTGTTGCTGAAGAAGTTGGTAATCTGGCAACTATGTCGGGGAAAGCCTCTGAAGAGATTTCACAAATTCTTTCTAAATCGACAAACAGAGTTCAGGAAATTGTTACAAAAACGAAAGCGAACATCGCTCCATTAATGGATGCTTCGGTTAAAAACCTTAACCACGGGTTTGGGATCGCTGAAGACTGTTCTAAAACTTTCGATTTAATTGTTACTGATTCTGAAACTATCAACTCGATGGTTGGTGAAACATTTGTGGCCTTCAAGGAGCAAAACATTGCCGTTGAAGAAATTACTAAAGCAGTAACAGACCTGGATCTTCTGACTCAGCAGAATGCGCAATCAGCAAAAAGCAACGTTGAGCACGCAGAGTCCCTAACCAAAGAGGCCAATGACCTGGGTGAAGTTACAGCAGAATTAACTTATATCATTAATGGCCGCGCTTCATAGTCTGGTAACAGACTGTTGCCAGCGAGACAAAGAATAAAACAAGCGAGATTATCTGCGACGTCGAAAGGTGATACCAGTAGACGCCGCGGATGAGATCTCCGCGAAAGAATTCCACCACAAATCTTAGTAGTGAATAAATCAAAAGATAGCGAGTCACGATAAAAAGGTTGTCTTTTTTTTGCTCGACCCATTTTAGTGTCATGTATCCGATGGCGAAAAGCCCGAATGCTTCATACAACTGCACGGGGTGAATCCACTCACCATGCATATGCACGGCCCAGGGAAGATCGCACTGGGTTCCATAACAGCAGCCAGTAAAAAAGCAGCCAACACGTCCAACTGCATGGCCAAAAACCAGACCCGGAACAAGGTATTTACTTTGTTCGAACGGAAATTGTTTTAACCACAGTGAATAGATGAAATAAAAAAGCAGCCCGAAAATCAATCCGCCGTAAAAAACAAATCCTCCACCTAACCAAAAATTGTCATTGGCGATGTATTGATAAACTTTGTTTCCGCTAGAAACCGCGAGGAAAAAAACCTTCGCCCCAATCCATGAAGTGATAAAAACTCCGGCAAAGAGTTTAAATAAAGGGGCCGAATCTAATTGGTGTTTTTCCAGTAAGTAGCGAGTGAGATAAAAACCAATCCCCCATGCCAACCCCATAAATAAGGGGTAAGCATAGAGTGTAAAAAAGCTGGATTCAAACAGTACGGGTAACACTGTCGTCTGTCTTTTTGGCCGCAAAAAATGTTTCATAAATTAAAAGAAACGCGGCAATGGTAATTGAACTGTCGGCGATATTAAATGCCGGAAAGTGATGAGTTTTGTAAAAGAAATCCAGGAAATCCACAACGTAGTTCATGCTAAAGCGGTCAATCAGGTTTCCAACTGCACCAGCAAAAATCAAGCTGTAGGCCAGACACTGAATCTTATGCGTATTTCTCGTCGTCCAAATCAAGTAAATCAGCCAAAGGCAAGCAATAACCGGCACACCAAAAAATAGCGGAATTCGGATGAAGTCATGTGAATAACCAAACATCCCAAAAGCGGCACCAGGGTTTCTCACGTAAGTGAAATGGAAAAGTCCTTCAATAACCGGAACAGTTTCTCCGAGGTAGAACTTTTGCTGGACGATAGCTTTTGTGGCCTGATCTCCAATAATGATCGTAGAGATCAGGATACACATTTTATAAATCATATTCATGAGAACAACTTATCCGTTAACGTAATCTTTTGCGTGAATTTCGTATTTTTCAATTTTTCTTAAAAGCGTCTTCTTGGGAATATTCGCCTTTAATGCCGTCTGGTTAATCTTCCCTTTGTTTTGTTTTAGGGCCCAGATAATGAACTCTTTTTCAAAAAGATCTTTGGCAACCTGGAAATCCATTACCATTTCTTTTGAAACGAGGACACTGTTAAATGAGAAACTCTCAGGTTCGCGGTCCACTTCATCACTCTTCATATCAAAGATTGAATCCTGGATGCCTTCAACGTCAATCATCATGTCTGAGTTATCTTCCGGCTCCGGCACTTTCGTTGGAGACGTCATTTTCAGGCTTGATGGAAGAGATGGCGCCTGGATCATATCAGAAGATTCGATAATGAACGCGTGCTCAATAACGTTTCTTAGCTCCCTAATGTTTCCTGGCCATGAGAAGTTTGTTAAAAGATTTTTCGCTTCTTCGCTTGCGCCTTTAATATTCAGACCGTGAACATTGTTGAAGTACTTGATGTAGTAATCAACCAGGTATGGAATGTCTGATTTTCTTTCTCTTAATGGAGGAAGATAAACAGGCAGAACGTTTAGGCGGTAGAATAAGTCTTCGCGGAATGTCCCGTCAGCAATCATTTTTTCAAATGGCTTATGTGAAGCTGCAATTACGCGAACATCAACTTTGATGTCACGGTTAGATCCAATCGGTGTAAAAGTTTTTTCCTGAAGAACGCGCAGAAGTTTTACCTGCATCGTGGGGCTGATATCCCCGATTTCATCCAGGAACAGTGTTCCACCGTCAGCAAATTGGAATTTACCAAGCTTTCTTTCAGAAGCTCCAGTGAAGGCCCCTTTTTCGTGACCGAATAGTTCTGATTCAATTAAGTTCTCAGGAACTGCAGCCAAGTTAATCGTTACAAACTTAGCGTCTTTTCTTGGACCGTTAAAGTGAATCGCACGGGCAACAAGCTCTTTACCTGTTCCAGATTCACCACGGATCAATACCGGCGTATTAACTTTGGCCAGCTTGTCGATAACGTTAAAAACTTTTTGCATAACATGTGATTCACCAACGAATTGGTCGTCACCACCAAGAGAAAGTCTTGGAGATGAGAACATTGATGTTTCAACAAGTGAGCGGGCCTTTAGAGCGCGCTTAATAAGGGCAACCAGGTTCTCTGATGAGATTGGTTTTTCAAGATAGTTATAAGCGCCTTCCTTAACAACTTTTACGGCGTCGCCGACGTTTGAGTAAGCTGTCAGGATGATAACGATCACTGATGGATCGACTTTTTTAATTTCAGTTAATGCTGAAATACCGTCCATTTCTGGCATGTTCACGTCCATGACTACCAGATCGTATTTTTCTTTATAGACTGCGTGTAGTGCTTCTTTACCGTTGTTGGCAACATCAACAGCAAAGCTATGGTAAAGCAGGGCCTCTTTTACTGAGTCCTGTAAAACCTTATCATCATCAACAACTAACACTCGATGCATTGTCTTCTCCTGGAGTTAAATCCTTTGGTCTATTTTACTATTGATTTACTAATTTAACTAAGAATTTCGTCTCTTTACCTACTATTGAGTCGACGGAGATCGTTCCGCCATGTAGCTCTACGAAATATTTTACCAGATAAAGGCCTAGACCGGTCCCTTTGATTGAATGGTTTGCATCATTTTTTATCCGATAAAACTTCTCAAAAATGTTAGAAAGCTCTTCGGCCGGGATTCCCACCCCGTTATCTTTGATTTCAATATAAACCCATTTCTCATCATCCCAGGTCTTAACTTCAACAGTCGTTCCCGTTCCGGAATATTTAATGGCGTTTTCCACAAGGTTTGAGATCACGCGGGTAATCAGGTTTACATCCATTTGAATTGGATATAGAGGGGCCAGCTCTTTTTTCACCAACACCTGTTTTTGATTGGCACTGAAGTTCAAATCCTTCACAACTGTTTCAATGATTGAGTTAATGTCTTTTGAAACTTTATTCAATCCGAAGTTACTCGATTCAATTTTTGTCAGATCAAGAATTGATGAAATGAATTTGTTAAGTTCTTTAGTCGAATCAATAATGAGTTGAGACTTTTCGCGAATATCCGGATTCCCTGAATTTTGCGTGTACAAGTTGTCAGCAACGCCGGCGATTTTCGCCACCGGAGTTTTTAAGTCGTGGCTCATAAGAGACAAGAAGTTTTGTTTTAGCTTTTCTACCTGCTTTAATAGTTTTGCTTCCTCTTGAATCGCAAAGCGGCGCTGGTATTCACCAATCGCTCTAAACGGAATCCAGATGTAATAAACTACGAAAACTGTCACAACCAAATGGGCCGTATAAAGCCACAATCCCATCAACACAAAAAGCAGATAAGAGATAATCAAGATAGACGCCAGTACCAGCAGTGTAATGATAAGACCGTCTTTTGGCTTTAGCCTTGAAATCAAAATCGATAGAACAATGGCCACAATAAAGGCCAGGATATTCGAAACCGTTCTGGGAATCATCTTGATCGTTTTATTCTGGATAAAAGAATCGATAATTGAAGCGTGAATAATAAGCTTTGGCGCTTTGTATTCTTCTAAGTTAAACGGAGTCAGATAAAAATTATCGCTTTGAGAAATATAGTTGGGACCGATTAAAACGATCTTATCTTTAAAAATCTCCGGAGAGAAATTCCCTACAAGTACACGGTGATAAGGAATTGTTTTATATTTAAATTCGCTATAAACCGGAGAGCCTGAATACCTAAAGAGAACAAAATTCGCATCGGCTTCATCGTTATAATAGGCCCCAAGAACGTCAGACACGTTAAGAGCGGGCTGTCCTCTCATTTGCCTAAATTGATTGGCCGTCAACAAGTGAAGGCTCTCTTCACCAGAGACGTTAAAGATCGCACGTCTAACGACATCATCTTTAGCAAAAACGCTATTGTCGATATTGAGTTGAGCTAATGAGTAATGAAACTCGCGAAGCCCTCCAGGCGGAAGCTCTTCCCCTCTCACTTCATCAATTTCTGTCGCGAAATTGACCTGGCCGCCTTTAGTTGAGAAGTCTTTTAACTTCGTTTTAAATTCATCAAAGTATGGATCATTCTCACCAGATGGCTCCGGCATCCTTACAAAATAGTCTACGATCTTTGGACCAGACTTCAGGACTTTTTCCAAAAAACGTGAGTGTGTAGCGTATGAGTAAGGATAGATGTCACCCAGATAGTCATCACTTTCTTCATCGAGAGTAACGATCACAATTTCTGGAGTCGGCCTGGTCCCGAAATCCCAGCGGACTTTTAAGTCGTAGATGATGGATTCAAAAGAGGCCAGTGGGTACTGGAAAAGGATCGTCACGAAAATAAGCGTGAAAAGCAGTGGATAATAATCCGAGAGATCAATATTGAGTTTTTTAAACTGCATTTTCATAGATTAATTCGCGCTTAAGGCCTTCATACGGGCCTTGATATCAACTGTTTTAAAAAGAAGATTACCAAGAACTTCTTCCGTAGAATTTTTAGTATGTGAAAGCTCAGCTAAGGCCAGGGCCCCAATTGTTTTTTCATTAAAGCTTGGCAGGTGGCTCACCTTAAAAAGAGCAGCGATATAATCTTTTCTCAGCCCCTGCATCTTTCCTACTTCCTGATCAAAAGCGATGACCGCTTTTTCATTCTCATACATCAAAGTTTTAATGCTGAATGCCGGGTAGAAAAAAATTTCAAAATTGCGTCTGGTGCGAGAAGAGTTAAAAAAAGCGCGGGCCAGATAAACCGGTGAATAAAGCACCAGAAAAATCAGGGACACCAAGGTGCGGTTTTTAGCTTCTTTAGATTTAATCTTTAGCAAAGAAGCATAGATCAAGCTGTTAAGCTCATTTCGTGTGAATTGAGAGTAAATATTCCTTCCGATAATCAGGGCCGGTTTACCGAAATACGAGTCAGTGTAATAAACATTATTAACGAAAGCATTAGACCAATAAACCTTGACCTCATTGATACTTAAATGACAGCAGAAATTTTTAACCTGATTAATGAGGGACTCATCATCCGTTACGTAACGGGCCTTTGCAAAGACCAGAATCAACTTCTCTCCCCACTTTGAAAAAAGAGCTATAAGGATAACAGCTAAAAGGATTCCTCCTCCTAGCCCATAGGTAAGGCTCAACAGCAGTCCCAAGAGTGCAAAGCTCAAAATAAAGAGGGATAAGATAATGATTAAATACCTGTAACGAAAAATAAAAACTCCCTAAATTAAGTTTATCTTGATGTCATTATTACACTGCTATTCATAAATTATAGACAAAAATCCGGGCTAGAGCTATAAGGCAAGCAAGTGCATTTTTGAAAGGGTGGGGATTTTCAGGCGCTCCATAAGGCTCCGATATTAAAGGGGTTTTCACGACGCGTCTCTCGTATTTTTCGGATATGTGGTAACAATGTGGTGATTTCGAGTCTTATTACTTGGGGGAGCTCTATATGAAATTTGAACGTCTTCTTTTTGGTACAGCAGGGGTTCCGAACTCTACGCCAAAGAAAAATAATCCAATCGATGGAGTTAAGCAAGTTCACGCTTTAGGCCTGGACTGTATGCAACTTGAATTTGCTCACGGTGTTCGTATGAAAGAAGAAGTGTCTTCTGGATTACGTAAGGTTTCTTACGAACTGGGAATTCCTCTAACATCACACGGTCCGTACTACATTAACTTGAACGCTCGCGAACAAGATAAAATCGATTCATCTGTAGAAAGAATTATTCAAACAGCAAAGATCTCTGATCTGTGTGGAGCTGAGTCTATGACCTTCCACGCTGCTTTCTATATGAAAGATTCTCCTTACGATGTATTCGACCTGGTTCAAAAATCACTTAACGTGATTGAAGAAAGACTTAACCGTCTTGATATTCAGATCGAGCTTCGTCCTGAACTTACAGGAAAGACTTCTCAATTCGGTTCACTTGAAGAGCTTATCGATTTAACAAAATCAGTTTCTTCATGTTCACCATGTATGGACTTCTCTCACCTGTTTGCTCGTACAAACGAGTACAACACGTACGAAGAATTCTGTACTGTACTTAAAAAATTAAAAGAAGAGCTGGATCCAAATGCTCTTCAAAACATGCACATTCATATCTCTGGGATTTCTTCTAACTCTAAAGGTGATTTAAAGCACCTTAACCTGGAAGACTCAGACTTTAACTGGCGCGATCTACTTCGTGCACTTAAAGATTTTGACTGTCGTGGATACGTCATCTGTAACTCGCCAAATCTTGAAAAAGACGCGAAGATGATGAAAGACTTCTACCTAGGTCTATAATTAAATTGCAATGGCGGTCTGAAGAAATTTAGGCCGCTTCTTCTTGTGACTTTTCCAGATTCTTCTTTTCAAAAAATCCTCTAAACCACTTCACATGATCCCTAGAAACTTCTTCCGGAAGATAGATTAATTTAACTCCACTGTCCTCTTTCACCAGCGCCAGGTTTGATTGAATCCCTGTAAGCTCAGAGAAAATATCCAGCAGGAAATCCTGGTCAAGTGATTGATCGACGTACACCACGTCTTCTGATTTGATGTCTTTAAAGATCGACCAGTTCGACGGAAAATCCAATACTGATTTATTATAAACCAGGCGATAGCATTTACTTCCCGACTGGAAAGTAAGCTCACTCATTCTCAGGTCGTGTTGAATGAGATAATCGCTTAGAGAATTGAAATCAACTTCGTTAAGTTTTCTTTCAAAATAATTTCTCAAATCCACAACGGCATTAGGCTGATCCTTATCTGGAGCCTCAGTGTAGGTTTCAGAAATTAGCTTGGAAATTAATGTGTCATCATTACTCATGCCTGACTTTTCGGCACCGGCCCAGGGAAAATTAAGAGACTAACTAAAAAGGCCTCTTTCTAGGCAAACTTTGTACAAGTCCGACCAATCCAGTTGGATATCCGATTTCTTTTCTTTAATGAAATCAAGGCCAATTCCGCGGTCATAAGTTGATGTGAGGGTGGCCGGATGGGTGAAGTTGATTCCTTCGTAATCGGCAACCAGTTGATAAGTCGCTTTAGTATCCAGTCCATCAATGAAAGCTTCAGCATCTGCTCTCGTCACCAGAGCAAAACAACTATTTTCGTCAATGTTGGTAATGTGAACATCGAATCCGCCTTCGCCATTAGTGCCTTCAATTCTTCCTTTCAGTTGAAAGCGCGACTCTTTTTCCAGGTCGTTTTCAGCGAAGTTCGGATTGTAGGAAGCCTTGGCAATTTCCAGCTCCCATGTCACAAAAAAGTAGAAAGCAAAGATGAGGTAAACGAAGTTTAATCCCAGGATCAGCTTGTTAAAGGTTGCGGCCAGCATAATAAAGTTTTTAGCTGTGATGATTCCGAGGCAAAAAAGCAGCATTTTATCTGAGTGCTTTTTGACTGTCACAATCATATAGAGAGTGATTGCTGTTAAAATAAGAATGAAAGAGTGATTTCCTAAAAAGCTTTTTACACCTTCCAGAGAAATAAGCGAAACACCTTTAGAAAGCGAGTAAATTGCTTGGAGATAGATCAGGGAAAAGATCAAAAACAAGATCAGGTTTCTATGTTCGTAATTTCTTCTTAAAATTTTCATCGCTTATTGAGGAAATTTTATCCCTTGCCGGAAGCCTGGCAAGAGGTTTGCTATTATAGTACCAATGATACCATATCTTGAAATTAACACACTTTGTATTTCATGCGACAATTGCAATTTAATTTGTCCTGAAAATGCTATCTTAAAAAACGGCACTCAGTATATCGTAGAAACATGGTCGTGCACTCTGTGCAATGCCTGTGTCGAAGTGTGCCCGGTAGATTGTATCAAACTCATTACCGAAGAAACTAAAAAGAAGATCTTCTAGTTTAACTTCTGCACGATCCCTTTTCCTACAATCGCATTGGCAAAAAACTCACCGTTTCCTTCCAGGTTCACCGAGCGAAGTTCGTCGTTAAAAAAAGCATCGACATTGCCTTCCAGTGCTTTATTTTCCTGAAGAAAATCCATTAAACGGCTATGTTTATTTTCTTTAAGTGAATGGTAAATTTCCTGGATACTTTCAAAATAGATTTCAGCTGTTCCAAAATCCCAATATTCAAATTTTTCAGGAACCACGAAGTGCACACGTTCTTTTTTATAGTTGGCCACAGTTTCAAAAAATTTTGAAATTCCTGCCACATGATCAAGAGAATCCAGCTTTAAAATCCCAAGTCCTGAATACGTTATGTAGTCATAACTCCCGTCAGTTTTTCTGATTTCTTTTAACAGGTCGTTTTCCAGTACCGTTTCGTTGTATTTGGCACTTTTATCAACCTTAATTCCAAACAAAGCCGCGCGCGAGTTCTCTAGCGCCGACAGAGCATCCGTGAAGTATTTTTGGTCAAAGAACAAGAACTGATCGGCATTTACCAGAAGTAAATTTCCAGTGTAATTAACATCGCCCCTTGAGGCCATGTTATGGATGGCCCCACCAGAATCTAAAAGAGGATCTTCGTGCAGCATAATCACGTCTGCAAATTTAGGATTTGATTTAAGATGGGTTTCAATTTCCTCCGAGAGGAAGTGAGTATTGAGAAAGAGTCTTTTAATCCCTAAAGAGTGGCAGTAATCAACCTGAAGCTCTAAAAGAGTCTTAAAAAATACCGGCCATAGAGGTTTTGGAATTTTTTTTCCAATCTCCCCCATGCGGGTTCCCATTCCAGCACACAAAATTAAAGCGTGATCAATTTGCATAGTATAGGCTCGAAAGAATTTTTCTCTCATTCGCAAAATGCTCATGATTTAGCATAATGCTTCTGACTTTCTCAAAGGCATACCCGATATACTTAATATAACGAAGGTCTTTTCTATCGGCGTAGATATAAGCGAAACTTCCAATCGCCTTAAACACTCTTTGAATCGCCATCAGGTCATACACTGACTTAAACTGCTCGAAGTTTTTATTCGGATCAAAGCTTTTAAAATAAGTATTGTAGTAATACTCAATTAGAAGCTTCTTATTTGTATCGTTGATCTGGTAATAACAGTCTTCAAGTAAAGACACCAGGTCATAAAGTGGAGTTCCCATTCTCGCGTCCTGGAAATCGATAACGATCTGCTCGCCATTTTTAATCATCAGATTTCTCGAGTGATAATCGCGGTGAACCAGAACACGTGGCTCATTTGAGAGAGTCACACACATTTCATGCAGCTTTTTATAAAGGGCCTGAACTTCTGTTGTTTCTACATCTAGGCTCAGGTACATTTTCAGGAAATACTTTTTAGTAAATTCCATTTCCTGATAAAGTTTTTCTGTATCAAAAGCAAGCTTAGTAAAGCTTTCTCCTGTGTATTTTTTTGTGTCGATTTTATGGATTGAGGCCATAAGGTCAATGGCCTTAATATAGTACTCGTATTCTGCTTTCACGCCTTCAATGTGAGCAATGTCTTTTAGGAAAGTCACATCTCCTAAATCTTCTTCCAGGATATAGCCTGTCGAAAGTTCTTTATCGTGAATCAGTGGGACTCGAACCTTTTCTGCGTGAAGTACGCGCTGAAGTTTTAAAAATGTTGGCTCATCTGCGCCTTCTGCTGTTGGGTTATCCAGGCAAGCAACATAAGACTCTTTTGAAGTCCAGATGCGATAGTACTTTCTCGTTGAAGCATCTCCAGTCAATTTCTCAATGTTAATAACATGATCGTCACTAAGAAGATTTTTATGGATGGTCTTTTTGAACAGCTCTTCAACGAGGATTCTTTCTGATTGCTCTGGCTTCATTTTCTACTCACAATATTGTTTAACAGTTTATAAAATGCTTTAGATGAGTTGGCTTCGTTGAATCTTTTTTCAACCCCCAGTACACCTTGTTTTGACATGAAATTTTTAAATAAATGTTCTTCTTTTGAGATCCCGATCGGGTCTCCCAGGAAAAGGGCGAAATCCAGCGTGTTTCTGTTTTGGATTTGAATCCAGTTCAGGTAGGCCGAAGCATCGTAGCCTGCGCGCTTTAAAATAAAATAGGCCCACTCATTAACCTGAATCTTGGTTTCATTTTTAAGGCGGGTCAATTGAATCATTTTTTCCGTGCTGTAAAAGCCCAGCGGAAGAAGAAACTGCTTTTCATAAATATAGCGCTGGCTTCTGACTATCTCGGCGGCAAAGGCCGCGACAAAAAGCTCTTCACTCTTTAGATAACGTTCAATCAAGGCCGATGAAAAAAAGAATTGGGAGCGCGGGAGAGAAAACAGAAAAGGCGATTTATGTTGGATGATATAAAACTTCGGCTTTTCTGAAAGATTTAAAATCATCTGATTATTTGAAACCAGACGTTCATAAACGTCTTCCAGGTATTCCTGGCTTACAGGAAGCAGCTTGATGGTCTTAACCTCATCGTAGCTTAAATAGTCCCCTCCGGCCGAGGCCAGGTGGTCGATATAGTCAGTATTTTTCAGCTCACCCATTCCGGTGTAGTCGATTGTTGCTTTTTTAGTGCTTGAGCAAGCAGATAAAAGAAGCCCCAGGGCAAGGCAGAGAATTAAATTAAAAGATCGTTTCATAAAAATAAAAAAGGCCCAATTTAATTGGGCCTTGCGGTTTAATGACCATTATCTTTTGATTATAGATTATTTTGGCTCAGAAGCAAGATCACGTGTTGGTTGATAATATAACGTGAAGCCTGCGAAGATCAGATTCGGGTCTCTAATAAGTGGACGGTTATTCTCGTAAATAGACTTCCACTTTCTCGTCGTTCCGTATTTATCCATAGAAATGATTTGTAGAGTGTCACCAGTCTTAACCAGGTATGGTAGACCCATTGGCATCCATCCAAATTTTTGATCCGGCACATAGTATTTCAGCTCTACGCCCTCAGAAACCTTTTTTACACCTTTGTTCCATTCTTTGATGTCTTTCCATTTGCGGTAATCACCATAGATTTTGAAAGCGATCATCATCATAGTATCGCCTTTTTGAACGCGGTATGTTTCCATCGGTCCATAGTGCATAGCTGGCTGCTCCTCAACTTTGATTTTTGCCGGAGCTTCCACAGTGTTTTGGGCCAGGAACTCTTCCACTTTTTCATCTGGTTTCTTAAATTCTTCGAATTTTGGCTCTTCAGGTGCCGTCATCGCCACTTCATTTTCTTGTGGCTGTGGTGCCTGATATTCGTCTGGAACAACAGACTCTGAAATCTTTTGTTCTTCAACTTTAAATTCTGAATTTGATGGCTGATCTCCAAGAGTGTCTACTGCAAACTCCAGGTCATCATTATGAACTGCCACTTCCTCTTTTTTAGAGTCGGATAAGCTACAAGCACTCAGGGTTAAAATCAAAGCTAGTAGAGTAACAATCTTCATATAAATACCTCTTGTTGGTAGCTGTATCGGCAAATGTTGCCAAATAGTTTAGTCACCAAAGTGGAACAAAAGGTGCGGGAATTATTTAAGTTGCAAATTTTTCGCGAAATCCTAGAATAATTTTATGTTCTTAAAGAATATTAAATTACCTATTCTTTTTACTCTACTATTTACGCTAATGATTTCGGCGGGATATGCCCAAAACGTATTAGATGACATAGAGGAAGAAGACCGTATGGAGACCGCTCAGACGGACGTTGCTCCTAATTTAGTCTCAGAAACGATCAAAAGAATCTCACCTTCTAAAAAAATCTTCATCCTTACTAATGAGAACAAAACTTTTTCTAAGGGTGACTTCATCTCTCTTCTTTTGGCCAATAAATTAGTTTGTCGCGCTTTAGTTGCAAAAACAAATGATGAGGCCATGTCGGGAATTAAAATTGTTAAAATTTACAATGTAAATTTATGGAAACAACTCAATCAGGGAAAAGAAGTTTTAGTGCTAAAAGGTGACGATAGTTACTATAGCAACTTAGAAAAGGCCCCTAAAGAGACTGCCGAAAAAGCGAAAAATGATCTCAAGGTCCAGGACGAAGATGACCTCTTTAACTCGACGACACTCAATGATGATGACTTATCTCTGGAAGAGACATCTAAACGTTTAATTAAAACTGACAACCTACTCTCTGCCGGTGTTGGCTTAATTGCCGGAAAAGATGATCAAGGTGCAAGCAAGCGCTACACACACTTCAATGCCTCATGGGGATACCAACTAAGTGATAATATCTGGGCTGAGCTGGGTGCAGGAATGAACACGATCAATGATTACCCATCAACAGGGTTAGATACCCGTATGGTGAACATCACTGGGAAATTTAAATACACTTTCAATGCACCTTTCTATAGCTACATCATGCCTTACGTCGGCTACCAGGTCATTAATGTCGATTCTCCGGGGGCCGGAGTAGATGACGGAACAACAACGGCTGCACAAAGAGAAAATGAACTGGCCTTAGTTGATGATTTAAAAAAGAGTTCTGTTATTTTCGGTGTCACTGTTCTAAAAAGGATTGTACCTGGTTGGTTTATTAGGGCCGACCTAGGAAGCGATATTATTAGCGGTGGTATGACTCTTGAATTCTAAAATACTTCTTCTTTCTCTTATTTCAATCACACTTTCAAGCTGTGGAGTAAAAGCTCCGCCTGTGCAGTATCCAGATACCAGCGTGGATTCTTACATTCGCGAATACACCGGAACAACTGAGCTCACACCAGAAGAAATTGAACGCACAAAAGATAAACCACCAGTCTCCAGTGTTGAAGACCAGGTCCGTCCAAACACTGAGACGGAAGACAGCAAGAAAACGACAAAATAATCATGTCACTTTTTATTGCGACAGGATCAAATCTCGGCGAGCGCAAAACCCATCTGGAAGAAGCGCGCAATCTACTTTCCCAAAAGCTCACATTCATAGCTGAAAGCCGAATTTATGAAAGCCCGGCCGTGGATTATCTCAATCAACCAGACTTTTATAATCAAGTATTAGAATTTAAACTTCCTGCGGATTCGCCAGAGAGCATCATGGATTTCCTTCTGGAAACAGAAAAATTCATGGGAAGAAATCGCACCATACCAAAGGGGCCCAGGATCATCGACCTCGACATTCTTTTTTGGAGTGATCTGACAATTGAAAGTGAGAAACTTACTTTGCCTCACCCTCGCCTTTTCACCAGAAGCTTTGTTGTCCTTCCATTATCTGAGCTTCCAGGTTTTAAACTTTTGCAAAAAAAATTTCCTTTCACATTCACCTTCGACAATACTGCCTCTCCTATTTCCTGATTGACCAAAATCGCTTTCGGGAAGTAAAATTATCTAGATCAAAATCTCTCAAGATCATCTAAGATCACCAAGGAAAATCTATGGATTTCAACCTGACGAATGACCAACTCGAGATCAAAGATCTCGCCATGAAGTTTGCTAAAAACGAAATGATGCCAAAGGCATCTGAGTTTGATGAAAAAGCGACAATGCCTTTAGATATTTTAAGAAAGGCATGGGAGCTTGGATTAGTGAACACTTGTATCCCTGCCGAATACGGTGGAAACGGTTTTACTGCTATTGATTCGATGATTATCACTGAAGCCTTAGCTTATGGCTGTATGGGGATGAATACATCTATCATGGCCAATGACCTGGCCCTTCTTCCCATCGTGATTGGTGGAAATGATGAACAGAAAAAAAGATTTCTCACACCATTTACTCAAGACTATAAAATCGCCGCCTTCTGCTTAACAGAGCCAGGAAATGGTTCTGATGCCGGTGGAATCAAAACACTGATTAAAGAAGACGGTGACGACGTTGTGATCAACGGAAACAAAATGTGGATCACCAATGCCGGATACGCTGATCTGTTTGTTTTATACGGGACAACTGACCCTGCTTTAAAACACAAAGGGATTACGGCCGTAGTTATTGAAAAAGGAACTCCGGGTATCGAAGTCGGCAAAAAAGAAGACAAGATGGGTCATCGCTGTTCGGATACGAGGGCTGTAACTTTCAATAACGTGCGCGTCCCAAAGAAAAATATTTTAGGCGGCCTGAATCAAGGCTGGAAAATTGCCATGAAAACTCTAGATCACTCTAGACCCATGGTAGCTTCAAGTGCGGTCGGTGGTGCGCAATGTGCGTTTGACCACGCTGTAAAATATGCGAAAGAGCGCGTGCAGTTCAATGTCCCTATTGCCAATCATCAAGCAATTCAATTTATGATTGCAGATATGGCCATGAAGATTGAAGCTTCAAGACTTCTGGTTCATAAGGCGGCATGGCTTTTAGATAACAATCTTCCCAATACGCAGCTAGCGTCTTACTCTAAGGCGTTTGCGGCCGATTCGTGTATGCAAATAGCGACGGATGCGGTACAAATTTATGGTGGATATGGATACAGCAAAGAGTATCCCGTCGAAAAAATCATGCGAGACGCGAAACTCATCCAGCTCTACGAAGGCACATCTCAAATTCAGCGATTAGTTATAGCTAAAGAAATATTTACCAGGTAATTACCCCAGGAGAATTTATATATGAATATTTTCGTTTGCGTAAAACAAGTACCAGACACAGAAACAAAGATTGTTCCATCTGGTGACGGATCATTTATTGAAACTAGTTCAATTAAATGGATTATGAACCCTTATGATGAATTTGCTGTAGAGCAAGCTCTTCTTGTTCAAGCAGCTAACGCTGGTTCAACTGTAACAGTTGTTCGCGTTGGAAGTGTAAAAGACACTGAAGCTCTAAGAACAGCTATGGCCATGGGAGCTGACGATGCTTTCCTGGTTGAAGCAGCTGATAACTTAGATTCTTATATGATCGCTAAAGCTCTAAAAGGCGCGATTGAAAAATCTGGAAAAACTCCAGACCTTATCCTTTCTGGTAAACAAGCTATCGACGATGACTGTCTTCAGGTTCCTCAAATCCTTGCAACAATGCTTAACCTTCCATCGGTTTCAGTAGTTGTTGGATACGAAGGTTCTGCTACAGATATCACTGTAAAACGTGAAGTTGAAGGTGGAGCTCTTGAAGTTTACGGTGTTAAACTTCCAGCAATGATCGCTTGTAACAAAGGGATCAACACTCCAAGATACGCTTCTCTTCCAGGGATCATGAAAGCGAAGAAAAAACCTCTTACAACTCTATCTCTTGCTGACGTTGGTGTTTCTGACGCTGATAAGAGAGTGAAGTATTCTAACTTCCAACTCCCACCAGAAAAACCACCTGGGAAGAAATTCGATGCAACTGATGCTGCTAAACAAGCTCAAGTTGTAAAAGATGTTGTTGGTCTGCTTAGAACTGAAGCAAAAGTAATTTAATTAATTTAAGAGGATTTTATGGCTAAAATTTTAGTATTCACAGAACTTCACGGATCACATGTTAAAGGTGTGACTTTAGAAATCTTAGGAAAGCTTGCCGGCCACACTGTTGATGTTGCAGCTATTGGAGCAATCCCTGCTGAAGCCATTGCCGACCTGGCAAAATTCGGAGCAGCTAATGTTCACTCTCTAAAGGGTGCAAATTTAGAGAAGTACACTCCAGAAGGATATGCAAACGCACTTAAAGGATTTATCGCTGGTGGATCTTACGACTACGTTTTTGCTGGAGCAACTTCACTTGGAAAAGACCTTCTTCCACGTGTTGCTACTATGTTTGATGCAGGTATGGCATCTGAAGTAACAAACTTCATTATGGAAGGCGACAAATTCGCTGGAACTCGCCCGCTATTTGCTGGTAAGTGTTTCGCGAAAGTTGAACTTCAAGGACCAAAACCACACTTCGTAACAGTTAGACCAAACGCTCTTGGAATGAACGCTAACCCAACAGCTGGGGCGGCTAGCGTAAAAGAAGATGCAGTTGATGCTGGGGCCATCCGCGCGATGATCAAAGACATCGTAAAAGGTGCTTCTGAAAAGCTAGACTTAACTGAAGCAAACATTATCGTATCTGGTGGACGTGCAATGAAAGACGCTGCTAACTTCAAAATCCTTGAAGAAATGGCAAACGTTATTGGTGCAACAGTTGGTGCTTCACGTGCCGCTGTAGACTCAGGATTTGCTCCACATGCAATGCAAGTTGGACAAACTGGTAAGACAGTTGCTCCTTCTCTATACATCGCTTGTGGTATCTCTGGAGCGATCCAACACTTAGCTGGTATGAGAACATCGAAAGTTATCGTGGCGATCAACACTGATCCAGATGCCCCGATCTTCACAAAAGCTGACTACGGAATTGTTGGTGACCTTTTCACAATCGTTCCAATCATGACTCAAGAATTTAAAAACTTGCTTGGTAAGTAATAAATGAAAGGCCCCGAAAGGGGCCTTTTTTATTTTTGTAGCTTATCCACAACGCCTTTTCGAATGTTATCAATCGAGCGAAGCGAGAAAAATTCCTGAGTGCTAAATTTAATTTTAAACTCGTTTTGAAAAGCAATTAACAACTCAACATAAATCACCGATTCAATCTGCCTGTCGCCTTTGGTATAAGCTTCCAGGCCACTGCCCAAAACAGAATGAAAGATATCTTCAATACGCTTATTTACTTCAGCTTCATTCATTACTTCTTCTCCGGCACATTGAAATATAGCTCGCTAATTTTAGAGGCGATCAGCTCATGAACCCAGGTTTTTGAGTGGGAACCATCGTGAAAGACATCTCCAAAGCTCAGATGATTTTGATTTTTTACTCTGCTAATATCACCAGAAATATCAAGCAATTGCACTTTTCCATCCTCGCGATGAAAAACGGAAAGCTCTTCCAGGTGTTTTGTGATTTTAGAAAATGCCGGGATCAATAAAACGTTTTGATCATGATTCGGGAACATTTCTGCCGTGAACTTATTAATTAAAATAAGTTCATCAGTTGTATAATCTTCCATATACTCTTTTTCCCAAACGCTTACATCTCTGCCTATGGCCAAAAAACCTCTTTTTAAATCATCGAAAAATTCATGATAAAACATTCTTGTTAAATAAAGCTGAACCTCGGCCCCTCTGTCGCATTTTAAGGTTTGTGTAATCATTTTGACTCTATCTTGAGGCCCTTTAATAAAAGAAAGTTTTAAGGCTTCCTGATATTTTTTTATGCAAGGATTCGGAATAAATTTTGATTCTCCCAAGTTTGTTTCCAATAGGCCTCTACAAATAAACTTCTCATGTATTCTTTGCCCTCGGCTTGGATAGAGTATATCTCTTAACCCATCTTTGGCGCACAACTCGACAACCTGAAAGTAGTTATAACCTTCAAAGATATCGACACTTCTCATGAAAAATAAATTTTCTAAAACAATCAGATCTATTTTTGAAACGTTCTGGCGTGCAAACTTCAACAAGGCTTTTGCCTGAGCAATATTAAAAAGAGAAATGGATGAAAGGTTCAGAACATTGGCCTGATACTTTAAGAGATCTGCATAACTATTTCGGACGGGTTCAGCTTCCTGATCATTAAATGAATAAAGAGAAGTTGATCGGCCGATTATGACAATAGTCTTTTTGGCTTGGTCATAATTCTTTTGAAACTCTTTAAAACTTGTTTCTGCTTCTGCCAGGACATCATTTATTGAAGAATTTTCATAATAGTAAGAATTCAAAGTACTCCCACCAAAAGCGACAAGAAGCGCGATTATAACCAGAATGAATGTCTTACTCCAAAGCTTCATCTAAAATCCCTGGTATAAAAAGCGGTAGTTGATCTGTGGAGAAAGCAGTGAAAACGTCACAAAAATTCCAAAAACAAGCCAGATCAATCGCTGGGGCTTAGAGACTTCTTCAAATCTTAAGCGCAGCTTCTCTCCATAAAAGACCAATACATATTCAAAGATCATAAAGAGCGGAATGACCCAGAAAACAATCGAAAGAATGTTAAGACCACTAATATAATCTGTCGCAAACCACGTCTCGGTTTTTAAAAAGGCCTTCACAATTTCAAAAAAAGTTGCGGAATCTGGAGAAAGTAGCAGAAACGAAGGCATAAAAATCAGGAAGAAATAAAGTCCAAAGCGCGACATGATCATTTTCCATTTCGGCGCAGGAGGGGCCAGACGGTTTTTCTTCATAAAGTAAGTGCTGGCCGCAACCGCAACACCATTAATAAAGCCATAGAGAATATAATTAATATGGTCTCCATGCCAGAGACCAAGACAAACAAATGAAATGATAAGACTGATGTAAATACCGGCATAGCTGGAGAATTTGCTGACTAATGGATAATAAACATAATCCCTGATCCAAGCGGCCAGTGAAATATGCCAACGCCTCCAGAATTCGCCGATACTCTTTGAAACGAAAGGTAGGTCGAAATTCTTTTTGACCTTAATACCAAAAAGCAATGACACTCCATTAGAAATGTCTGAATAACCAGAAAAATCATAATAGACGTAAAAGCGTGTGAGCACACAAATTAAAATCCATTCTAATCCAGAAGCCTGAGAAGGTGTAAAATAGGCGGGCTGAATCAGTAGGATTAAATTATTGGCGAGTACCAACTTTTTAAAAAGACCAATAATGATCGTTCTTAATCCGTGAAAGACATTATCGTGGTGGTAGTCCTGATCAAACTTGAGCTGTTTAAAGAACTCTTCCGCCCCCATAATAGGGCCACAGAAGATTTGTGGGAAATAACTAATAAAGAGCACATACTTCTCAATGCTTTTTTGAGGAAGCGAGCGTTCATAGTAGATATCGAAAATATAAGTCATGGTCTTATATGAATAAAACGACAGACCTAAAGGAAGATATAGCCATCTTAGCCCTTTAAAATGAAAGATATCATTCATAATGATGGCAAAGGTGCCATTGTATTTAAAAGGGTAATAAAGACAGAGAAGCGATAGTAAAAAGACCCAGAGGATGCTCTTTTTATACTTAGGAAAGGCTGCCAAGGCATTACCCGCCAGGTAAGAAACAAGAGTAATCACCCCCATCAATGGGGTTAAAAAGGGCTCGTAATAAAAATAAAAAAGTAAACTTCCATAAAGAAGGACGCGAATGCGAAAAACTTCATCTTTCTTTGAATAAAAAAGAACGAAAATGACAGCGAGAAAAAATATATTAGCAAAAGTTATGGCCAATTAATTCCTCTTTGCTTGAAACAATAATTTAATTGCACCATGATCAGGCTTTCCTCTTTGGTTAACTGGAATTTTGTCACCGACTAAGAATTGTCCTGGAATTTTATAGGCCGACAAATGATGACGACAAAGCTCCTCGACACTAGCAACCTTTAAAGAAGAATTTTTCGGAACAACCAGGCATCCAATCGCTTGATCCACTAGACCATCTGCCGATTTTAACCCTAGTGTATAACAATCCAGAACGTCTTGGTGCAACCTGATGACTCTATTGATTTCTTCCGGGTAAATTTTAACTCCCCCCAAGTTGATAACATTATCAGCACGCCCTTTAAGAATGATGTGCTCTGAAGAGATCTCCCCGACATCACCGGTCTTAAACCAGCCATTTTCTAAAACTTTTTTAGTGGCTTCTGGGTCATTGTAATAACCACTCATCAAAGAAGCAGACTTAATCCAGATTTCTCCCGTCTCTTCTGTCATTTTAATTTCAGCATCCCATGGCAAATCAAAAGTGCTTTCTTTATATCCTTGAGTGGTTTTTAAATCGCCGGCAATCCATGAAGCTAATTCAGTCATCCCGTACATATTATGAAGCCTGATTCCATCCAGCCAACTGGTGGTGCTACTCCATGTGGCCTGATCGAGATTGGCCGAAGCACAAAAAACATCTTTTAAAGTTTTCTTTTTTGGTGATTCTCCAAAATGAGTCGCTATCTTTAGAATTGATGGAACTGAACTAAAGGTCGTTACTCTAAACTCATCAATCAGACTGCCAAGCGATGTATAAATTTCCATCTGCCCACTCGGCGCCAAGATCACTTGATTTCCGGCCAACAATGGGAAGAGAAAATTAGAGATAAGTCCATGCCCGAAATTCAAAGGAAGCATGCACAATGTTTTTTCAAAAGATTGAGGAAGATTCTGTTGATAAAGAGCAAGCTTATTGGCCAGTGCTTTTTGAGTCAGTATAACTCCTTTGGGCCTGCCGCTTGATCCTGAAGTAAAAAGAATGAAAGCATCCTCTTTTGATGTCATAGTCGGAGTTAGGATTTTTTCTTCTCTTCCTCCTGAGAAAACAACGAGAGAAGGCTGCAAGCGATTTATAATTTCCTGAATTTCGTTTTCTGTAGACTGCGAAGATAAAGGGACAAGACATATTCCAAGGGCAAGCCCTGCTAGTAGATACTCACAAAGAAGTTCTGAATTTGGCAGGCACAAAACAAGTTTATGTCCCGGACCTAACCCCTGCAATAATAATTGGTGTTTGCGTTTTTCAATTTTCTGAATGAGCGAATGTGAAATAACATTTTTTTTATCTTTTAAAAAAAGAATGCTTTCATTACCTAAGTTTTTTAAAATGTCTTCTTTGAACTGCATTCCATCGCTCTTTCAAATCACTTTACATGAATAAGTTTTGTTGCCAAAATCTTAAAGTCTCTTCATTTTAGCAGGGAATTGTAGTTATGGTTAACTTTTTGCTCGCTTGTTTTATTTCTCTTGGCTTCGCTCAAACAACTCCTCCACGAGTTATTAAAGTTGGTTCTTCACCTGTTGTAAGTTCAGCTGGAATTTACCTGGCACAAGAGCGCGGCTACTTTAAAGAGCAAGGCCTCGAAGTTGATATCACTGACTTTAACAATTCAAGTGCCTCAATGACGGCGCTACTTTCAAAAGGTGAATTAGATGTCGGTGCCGGAAACCTCGTGTCTGCACACTTTAATGCCATCAACATGGGACAAAAGTTTAAATTAGTTGCCGATAAAGGACATCTTGAGAAGAAAAAAGACTATATTGCTCTTCTTGTAAGAGCTGACCATATTACTTCTGGACGTTATAAGACACCTAAAGACCTTAAAGGTTTTAAGATGGGGCTAACTTCTCTTGATGGAGTTTCTCAACAAATCGTGGCCGAAAGAATCCTTATTAAAAATGGTCTACAACCAAGTGATGTCGAATTTGTTAAACTCTCATATGCCGAAATGAATAATGCTCTTAAGGCAAAACTCATCGATGCAACTATTCAAATCGAGCCATTCTTAACCAAAGCAGTTCTGGAAGGATTTGCGCAAAATGTACTTCCCGCTACAGATGTTCACCCATATCAACAAAGCGCTGCTCTTCTTTACTCTCAAAATTTTATTGAAAAAGACCATGACCTGGCAGTGAAGTTCATGGTGGCCTACTTAAAAGGTGTCCGCGATTACAACAACGCTTTTGAAAAAGGAAAAGATAAAGACAAAGTTATCGCTGATCTTAAAAAGACTTTAAAAATTGAAGACGACAATGTTTGGAATAAAATGATCATGGTTGGCCTTGATAGTGATGGAAAGCTAAATGAGGCAGCCTTAAAAGAAGATATGGAATGGTATTTAAATAAGAAATACATTACGGCGCTTCCGGCAATGACTGAATTGGTAGATAATAAGTTTGCTAAAGCGGCGGCTTTGGAATTGAACAAAAAAGTTAAAAAGAAGAAATAATGACTCAAGAATCAATTATCTTAAAGGACATTTCCTTTTTTTATGGAACCAATAAGATTCTTGATGGGTTAAATTTAACTATTAAAAAAGGATCCATCCACTCACTCATCGGCAAAAGTGGGGTTGGTAAATCGCTGACCCTTAAATTGATGGCCTCACTGCTTCCTCTCAATTCTGGCGAGATACTTAATCTTCCTAAAAAAATCAGCTTTGCTTTTCAACAATCTCCGCTCATTCCTTGGTTATCAGTTGAAGACAATTTAAAAGTCTGCTCAAAAAATCACGGCGAAATCTTTCAATACCTAGAGGCCTTCAAACTCGACTCTATTGCCTCTCTTTATCCTGCCCAGCTTTCTGGGGGGATGATTCAAAAGGTAAATATACTACGATGCTTTTTAGGATCTCCCGATCTCATTTTAATGGATGAGCCTTTTGTGCATATTGACTCCATTCAAAAGGAAGACCTTCACCATTTTTTACTCCAGCTTTGGAAAAAAAATCGCCCTACAATTCTTTTTGTTACCCACGACATTGATGAAGCCATTTTTCTTTCTCAAGAAATTTCTCTGTATGGGAAAAAAGAGAAAAAGATTGTTGATCAGGTTATGATTGGTGACTTAAAAGGAAGTGTTTTAGAACTAAAAAAATCGGCTTTTTATCAGCAGTCTTTTTCACACATTTACACTCATCTAAAAGAAGAGGAAGAGCTATGAAAAACTTCCTACTTTCTACTCTGACGATTCTCCTAATGGCGCTTCTTTGGGAGTTATTGGCCTTTAAGCAGATCGTTGATGTTCAGTTTTTTCCACCGCCACATCTTTTCATCGCCAAGATGTTTGAACTTCTAAAAGGTGACTTCTTTCACAACGATTTATGCAATAGCCTCTGGCGCTTTTTTCTGGCCAGTCTTATCAGCATTCCACTCGCTTGCTTTTTAGGACTTGAGGCCGGGGCTTCAAAAATCGCTGATCGAATCATTAATCCTTTTCTCGCTTTGACTTATCCTCTTCCAAAAGTTGCAATCTTTCCTTTAATCCTACTTATCTTTGGGCTTGGTGATTCATCGAAAGTGATTTTGATTGCTATTGGGATGTTCTACTTGATTTATATTAACGTAAGAAATGGAACGAAAAGAATACTAACTTCTCCTTTGATGGACATCGTCCATGTTTATAAAATTTCTGGTTGGAACTATTACTATCATTTCCTTTTAAAAGGAATCTTCAGGGATTTTCTTGTTGGCCTAAAAGCAGCGCTGGGATATGGTCTACTCTTGGTTGTCGTGAGTGAATTTAGCGTCAGCAAAAATGGTATTGGGCATTTTATCTGGCAAGCCTGGGATCAGTTCAGGATTATTGATATGTATGCTGGAGTCCTGATTCTTTGCCTTCTGGGACTTTGTTTTTCTTACGTGCTTGATACAATCATTGATAAGTGGACTAGAACCTAGAGTAATCCAGTTTTACTGAATCACCCAACCACATTGCACCTTGAGTGTGATCATAATAATCATCGCCTGATAACGGATGAACAAGAACATTAAATGTCCCCCTTTCTTTCATTAGCC
The DNA here is from genome assembly GCF_002872415.1 of Bacteriovorax stolpii. Taxonomy (GTDB): domain Bacteria; phylum Bdellovibrionota; class Bacteriovoracia; order Bacteriovoracales; family Bacteriovoracaceae; genus Bacteriovorax; species Bacteriovorax stolpii. The sequence continues at coordinate 3,750,694 of NZ_CP025704.1, forward strand.
ACAGGACAACTTCGGTAAAAATATCTTGAGGAAAGTTTGCCTCAAACATCGGCATTGGGTGTGGTCCTATAGGAACATCAATCATATCACCCACAAAAAATGTTACGTCTTTGAAGTGAGTCTTAATTTTATCCCTTAGCATTGTCGCTGCTTCAATTTCTTCGACCTTAAAATAAATGTGAGCATCGAACTCGCGAGGAAACCCCACCGGTAGGAGTTTTGAATTTACTTTGAAGTTTCTCGTTTCCATCTACTTTAACCTTGCTCCATTGGGCACGTCTTGATCAACTGTGGCCAGCACCACATCTGTATCATTGCGGTAAAATCCCGTCACCAGGATTTCCGACATAAATTTCCCAACCTGTCGCGGAGGAAAATTAACAACGGCTAAAACCTTCTTTCCCACTAATTCTTCTCGTTTATAAACAATCGTGATTTGTGCACTCGACTTCTTGATCCCAAGCTCCGGTCCCAAGTCTACCCATAATTTATAAGCAGATCTTTTTGCTTCCGGAAATTCTTCTGTCTGAACAATTGTACCAACACGAATGTCGACTTTTTCAAAATCTTCCCATGAAATCATAAGTGGTTTCTCCATAAGACCATTTAAACGCAAAAACCTCGCATGAGCGAGGTTTTCGTGTTGTTTATTGAGTTTTTATTTTAGAAGTTGAAGCCTTGAGTTTCTGCTGTTTCTTTAATTTCATCAGCACTTAGGATTTTTACCGGCTCATAGTTCTCAACGTTTTCTGCCATCTCTCTTCTTTCTTCTACTACTTCGTTTTGGGCCATTTCTTGAATCTTTTGTTCTTCTTGCTCAAAGTAGTTATCATTTTGTTCAGCATCTTTTTGTTCAATTCTTTCGAGCTCACCAGCAGTTACGAAGTTCAACATTGCACCTGCAAGTGGACCAGTTACGAAACTTAATCTGTATCCATCTTTACCATTGTTGAAGATTACACCAGAAACTTCTTCACCATCTACGTCAGCTTTAAATGATCCACCATCTAAAAGTTGAGCGCTGGCGATGTCGATGCTTTGAACTTCACCGTTAGTATTTGTTAAAGATACACTTAGTCCTTCAATCGATTTTTTTGTTAAAGTCATTTCGCCAGAGATGTCTGAACCAGAAAGAATCTTGTTAGACTTTGACTGGTTAAGCGCTCTTTCAAGTACCAGTTCAACTTCTTCAGCAACTGCTACTTCTGCTTTTTTCTCTCTAATCATTCTCGCTTCAATGATTTCAAAACCGTTACCCATCTTTTTAAAGATAGCGATTGTTCCAAAATCAGAAAGAAGAGAGATCTTGTAAACCAGGTCTCTATCGTTATTAACCATTACACTTGAAGTCCCAACTAATTTCAGTGGTACAACAATGTTCTTCTTAGAATCTTCCGGGTTATTTAACTTATCGTAAGTTACGACTTCATCGCTTCCTACAATACGAGTGATTTCCCATTTACCGTTAACCTTAAAGGCTTCCGACATCTCTACCTTCATAATTGCGATCCTCATTGAAGGTGCAACATCTGAAGCTAAACTTCTTTCTACCGGAAGTTCTTCTAGAGCATGCTTTCTACTTACGGTGCGTGAATTAATATCTTTAATTGTACCAGCTAGAACCACAGAACCTAAGCTCAGGATTGCGATGATGGCCTTTTTAGATGTTAAAACTTTCATAACCGTTCCCCTTAATTGTTTGAGCTTTAAGGAGCAAGGATGATGCCATGTTTCAAAACACTTTAATCGGGTATTTTAGAGGGTAAGCTACTGAATTTAAATGTATGTTTTTTGGACAGTGAAAAGGAAGTGATTAGATTTTAAACACCCTGGCTATAACATTTACATGCTACGGCCAGGTGTCTATATTTTAGACTTATTCTGATTTCGAAGACTTAACATCCCAGTCTGAGTGAGATGAGCGGTATCTCTTCATAGCGATTACCACCATATCTTCAACTGATAGACCTGAAGCTTTGCTCATTCTCTCGAATGATTCCACCACGTCTTTCTCGATTTTAACGTTTAATTCTTTAAGTTCGCCTTGATTGTGCACCTGACTTTTCATAGTTTCTCCAATGTATCACTTATAAAAACCATGAAATTCTAATGCTCTCGCCTTAGTTTTGGAACACCTTTATTGCTCTTTTTTTACGTAAGGATACAAGGGCATGAGTGACCTCAAAATCCATTAACTTACTGTATTTATAGATATCACTGACATTACACCACTCGCTAATCACTGCCAGGACGTCAAACTCCTGCGGGGTAATATCCTCTTTAGAGACAATAACCTCAGGGTCAATGACCAGTTTTAGGTGGGCTGCCGGGCGAAGCTTTTTAGCTGAAAGATATTCCTGAAAATGTTTTTGAGCTTCAAGTTTGATTTCTTCAAAAGCAATTCTCATTGTCAGCACTTCGGCCGGAAGGACTTCCGGCTCGACAATAAATTTGAAATTTTCGTTGGATTCGACGTCGTCGAAGATCATTTTTAAAAGGGCCTTCTTGCCTTTGAGCTCTCTGATTTGAGCGCCGACAATGAGACCTTCTTGTTGATAGATGACTCCAAGAAACTGGCCATTTTCTTTTGAGAGAAGATTAATCTTTCCCGTAAATCCGAATGAGGCCTGTTCTTTTAAAACGTCTATCAAGTTATTCATAACTCTATTCTAGTGCGAGTTTATGAAAAAAGTCTTTTAAAAAAACCTTTTGATTCACCTTGAGGTTCGCCATTGAAACACTGGTTGATATTTTTCGCCAGCTGCATGTAAGCATTCCACACTGGACGGCCTTCATACTTCTTTTCATTCATGTATGGCTTTCCTTGGTCTGATCCCTCGCGAAGAGCGATCTCTAAAGGAATTTCAGCTAAAAGATTAACGTTAAGTTCTTCAGCAGCTTTTTTAACTCCGCCTTCTCCGAAGATGAAATACTTTTTAGAAGTATTGTCGTCTGGAACGAAGTAACTCATGTTCTCAACCATTCCCAGCACAGGGACCTTTACCTGGTTGAACATGTTAAGACCTTTTTTCGAATCAAGGATAGCTACTTCTTGTGGAGTTGAAACAACAATCGCTCCATCGATATCAGTCGCCTGAATCATTGAAAGCTGCATATCACCTGTTCCCGGAGGAAGATCGATAATTAAGTAATCTAACCCTTCCCAAGCAACATCAAAAAGGAATTGGTTAAGAACTCCCCCAAGCATTGGCCCTCTCCAGATAACAGGATCTTTTTCATTGATAAAAAGACCGAAGCTGATGAATGGAATTCCATAAGCATCGATTGGAAGAATTTTTTTCTCTGGAGTCGCTCCTGGTTTTGCGCCTCTTTGATTAAGAAGCATAGGCATAGATGGCCCGTAGATATCCGCATCCAGAAGACCTACTTTTAATCCAAGATTTTTTAGAGCGAAAGCCAAGTTAACTGACACTGTCGATTTACCAACTCCACCTTTACATGAAGAAACGGCAATAACTTTTTTTGCACCAGCAACGTGTTTTTTATTTTGTCCAACTGGACCATGGCCAGTTTTAATTTGAGCTGCGGCAGCTGCTGGTGCCGCTTTTGTTTCTGGCTTAGTAAAAGTTTTTCCAGCAAAAACGTCTGCTGAGTTTTCTGAAATTGTCAGAACCGTTACTTTGTCTGCCGAATAAGTTGGAGCGGCGATATTGACAACAAGTGTTTCGATCGCGCGCTTTTGTTCCGGTGTAATTCCATCGCGTTTATATTTAAATAACAGCTCATTTTGGTCTGCTTTTACTTCGACAATTCTTCCTTCTTCATGAAGAGTTTTGCCAGTATTTGGATTCACGATAACTTTTAATTGATTTTGGATGTTTTCAATGGTCATAAAGGCCCCTAAATTTTGATTTTTTCCAAGGCTATTTATACCTGAAGAGCTACGATTGTTAAAGGTTTTCCAATGGCTGATGGGACTCGTCAACAATTGTCAGGGTGTTTCAATTTTTCCTAGGAGCGCGCGCCTTTATACACTAAAATAAAAGTATATTTTGAATGCTTTAGGGGATCTCGTGTCTTACAGTAGAAAAATCTATTTAATTAATCCCAAGTTCCAATACAGATTGAGCCTCTACGCTTCTATTCTGGTATTCGTAACCGGGCTTATCTACCCATTTACTATTTACGTTTTATTGAGTGCGATTAGCGCCAATTTCGCCCTTAAAAACCCTGAAATTGCTCTGTATTACAGTGAGAAGCGCGATTTATTAATCCTGCTTTTAACAGGTCTTCACTTCGGTTTTGCCATCCTGACTTTCTTTGGATGCATCTTTTTTTCTCACCGAATTGCAGGTCCTTTATACAAATTGCAAAAACATTTGCGCGCTATCCGCGAGGGTTTTACTCCGGGAAAATTATTTTTTAGAAAAGGCGACTATTTCCAAGACGTTGCGGATGATTTGAACGACACTATCGAGTATATCGAAGACGGGTACAAAAATGACCTGGTCTATTTAAGCGAAGTAAATTCATATATAAATAACCTAAGCCTCGTTGTCCCGGATGACAAACGAGTCGTACTAAATGAAATCTCTTCGCGGCTCTCTGAAATTCAGGAGAGATTTACTAATAAGAACTAACTAAAATAGGCCAAGACACGGAGGTCTTTATTTTACGGCTAATCACATTAGCGGCCCTTACCACATGTTCACTTTCTGTGGCGCTGGCTAATCCTAATCTAAATTTTGCATCCATTGCTATGGCCGATGATATTCCGTTCAAGCTGAACTATTCACCAGCTGATCTCGACTATGGAAAAGAGCTCGTGACTCTTTACAATGAGCTGACAAAAAATGAACTGAACTCTGCAACAATCAAAAAAATCTCTTCATACAAAGGCAAGTCACATTCGTTCGATCATTTGAATCCGATGATTGATCGCCTTGAAAAAATTGCGGCCATCAAAGACCAGGACTCGTTTTATACAAACTGTGCGATTCAACCTCGCCCGGTTAATGAATTTACCGAAAGCCTGGCTCACAGAATGGACATTACGCTTGATCGCTATTGTCGTTTTCTGTATTTAAAAAACATGAGAAAATTCTCTCCCAACATCAACCTGTCGACGAGAGACCTGAACTACCTAAAAGACGCTGCTCCTTTTTATGCCAGCGGAGAAAACCAGTCTGAAGTTTCAGCGCTGTTAAAGCACTACAAGGCCAACAAAGTTGAGCACGAAAAGATTTCAGATATCCTGATTGCTAAATACGTCGATTTTAAAACAAAACCTACGTCGGCCATTCTGGTAAATCTTCATGTCAGTAAGCTACTTAACCAGTTCCTTGCTAACAACCTTCACCTTGATAACAATTCTGGCTCATTCTTCCAGGAAGAATACCAGCGCCTGATTAAAGACTCACAGGACTCAAGTGATAAAGGCGATTACGCCATGGCCAAGCAACAAGTTATTGCTGCTCTAAACTTCTATGGCAAAAACAAAAAATTTATCGACGAAAGACGCGCTTGGGTTGGCGCTGTTTTAGCTGCAAAAGCTCTTTACTACAAAGGCCGCGACAACGATGCTATTGAAGTCTTTGCCCTTTCACGCACAATTGCTCCCAAAGAAGAGAACTCTGAATCAACATTCTATCTTCTATGGCCGCACCTGATTAACAAAGACTATAAAGCGATGAAGGCCGTGGTTGATAAAAACAACCTGGAGAAAAATTTTGACTCTTACGATTCAAAACTTCAGTACTGGATCGCCTACTCTCTTTTAAAAACAGGCAATACTAAAAAAGCTAATGATTATTTCCATAAAATCATCAACAGCTCTCCGTATTCATTCTACTCAATCATTTCCCTAAAAGAGCTTGCTGCTCAGGAAAAAGGAAAGAGCGAGCAGGAAATCCTTTCAAAGCTTATTACAAAAGATTCTCCGGCCGAATACAAAATGGACGTGGCCACAGAAACACTGAAAGATTCACTGAAGCGTTTAGCTGTGTGGAATAAACTAGGCCATGAAAGATTTGCCACGTTAGAGCTTCGTTATATCCAGGGAATGGATAAAAAAGATGTCTTCAAAGATACTGAAACACTAAAAACCGCTTCAGCTAATGATGCTAAAGAATTCGTTGTATTAAACCTTGTGCGCCTTCTGCACTCTCAAGATAAGTTCATTACCTCTTTTAAAATTTTCCAGGACTCTTTAGGTGAGAACTCATTAAGTCTTAACTATCGCTTAATTAAGTATGTTTTCCCATTGAGCTACTTCAGCGTTATTGAGAAAAACTCAAATGACCTTGATCCACTTATTGTTATCTCACTTATCAGACAAGAATCTGCTTTTAACCCTGAAGCCACTTCTCGTGTAGGTGCTAAGGGCCTAATGCAGTTAATGCCAGCGACTGCAAAACGCTTTAACCGCAAAATTAAAGTAAAGCACTTAAGTGATCCTTCAACGAACGTTGCTCTCGGAACAAAATATTTAAAGCAGTTATTCACAAAGTTTGATGGCAACCTGATTTACACTCTGGCTTCATACAATGCTGGTGAAAATAGAATCGACCGCTGGAAAAAAGAGATCTTTAGAAATGAAGATCCATTAGCGACGATTGAGTCTATTCCTTATGAGGAAACGAGAAACTACGTGAAGCTAATTTATAGAAATAAGTTTTTCTACTCTCTTCTATCGAATCGTTCCGTCCTGACGACTCCACTTGATGAAACGTTTAAAGTGACGTTTTCAACATCTCTAAAGTGATTATTTTTTTAAGAAATCTTGAATAATTTTTTGCGACTCGGGTCTGGCCAAAACATCCAGATGCCCGAGTCTGCTATCAATGCCATTGAAGTCAAAAACATTAAAATAGGCCAAAGACGCACCGGAAACAGCTGTCACTGTTCCATCTCCATCCACCGCGCCTTGTTTGGTGAAGCGGTAATTCAAACGATCTTTTGAGCGATATAAAGTCGCAATCTCAAGGGTCTTATGACCAAGTCCTCTGATATGCAGGAGAGGTATTTTCACGGAAGGACGAACAAGAACAGGTGCTCTTAAGAGTGCGTGAAACTTGGTTGATCTCTCCATCATTTTTTCCACGAACTCTCTAACGGCCTTTTGCTCATCTGGACGCGCATGTTTAAAAGGCCCCCATAAATTTTTCTGCCATTTTTCGATATCGTGAATCCCAAGCGAATGCCTCTGTCCATTTTTTTCCATTCCTACATCTTCACCTTTAGGCGGAAGAAAGAAATAGCTCGAACGAAACGTCGAATAATCAAGATTTGAAAGCAATTTGCGGTTTAAGGCCAGGCGTGTCCCTGTCTCCATATCCCGAAAAAGAATCATCAATCCATGCAAGGGAGGCGCGATCAGCGCAGCTTTTTTTACATGGCGAAGCCCTTCCCAATTCTCAGTTGCATGATCCACATCCTGAGCTCCATAACGGAGATAATAAGACATCAAAAGCGCACCCATGCTGTGACAGAGAACATAAAGCTCATCCGAATCCTGCAGATTAAAGCTTTTAATTTTTTGATCAATCACTTTTAGGCAATCAACAAAATCATCGCGCCAGTCATAATCAACCGTCGCTAATTCAATTTGATTCTCTTTAGTGAAGATTTCTAATTGAGAAAGAGTTTTTCCGTAGGAGTCGACATCCCAATAACGAGGAACGACGACAACATTCTTTAAAATACCGGCAGGAACCAGTTTTTTAAAAGATCCAATTTTAGTTCCAGGAATATTTTGTGAAAGGCCTTTTTGACTGAGAAGAAAATTTGAAGCTTTTGCCCAGCGGACCGCTCCGGTCCTTTCTTCCTTTAGCATTGACCCGTAGTAACCGGGAACGAAGAGGAGGATTTTTCTGGGCATGTGTTTAACTAGACGTTGAATCTGAAGTGCATGATATCGCCATCTTTAACGACGTATTCTTTACCTTCAACTCTAAACTTTCCAGCTTCTTTAACCTTTGCTTCTGATCCGTATTTGATCAGGTCATCAAAGTGGAAAACTTCTGCCTTAATGAATCCGCGCTCGAAATCAGAGTGGATAACACCAGCACACTGAGGCGCTTTGTAACCATCGTGGAAAGTCCATGCGCGAACTTCCTTAACTCCTGCTGTAAAGTAAGTCTTAAGACCAAGCATGTTGTAAGCGGCACGAGTAAGCTTATCTAAACCAGACTCTGTAATTCCTGCTGCTTCAAGGAACTCTTTCTTCTCTTCAAGTGTTTCAAGAGCTGCGATTTCTGATTCTAGTTTTCCACAAAGAACCATCACTTCAGAATTTTCTGCTTTGGCGTATGCTTTTACGGCTGTTACGTAATCGTTGTCTTTTGAAAGACCTTCTTCGTCTACGTTACAAAGGTAAATAACTTTCTTACCCGTGATCAGGTTAAGATCTTTGATTGCTTCTCTGTCTTCATCAGACATTTCAACGTTTCTAGCTGCAACTCCAGCTTCTAATTGAGTTTTTAAATTCTCAAGGATTGGAAGTTGGATTTTTGCCGACGTTAAAACGTCTTTATTTTGTGACTTTAAAAGTTTTGGGATGTTCGCCAGTTTTTTCTCAACAACTTCCAGGTCAGCAAAAGCTAACTCAAGGTTGATTGTTTCAATATCGTCTTTTGGGTTAACTTTTCCGTGAACGTGGATAATGTCTCCATCATCAAAACAACGAACAACGTGAACAATTCCGTCTACCGCTCTGATGTGTCCTAAGAATTGGTTTCCAAGACCTTCACCTTTTGAAGCTCCTTTAACCAGACCTGCGATGTCTACGAACTCAACTGTCGTATAAACCATTTTTTCTGGCCCGATGATGTCCCCGATGGCCTTCATGCGTGGGTCGTGCATCGCTACGATACCTACGTTTGGTTCAATCGTACAAAATGGATAGTTAGCAGCTTCTGCTGGAGCTGAAGTGATAGCAGAGAAGATTGTCGATTTACCAACGTTTGGAAGACCTACAATTCCACAATTTAATCCCATAAAAATTCCTCTATTTATTTAAACAATTTTTTTCTTACTATAGGCCGTCGCTGCTTTATCAAAACCAAGTTTGATATATTCTTCAAGCGCTTGGGCACTCCCTTTTAAAAAAGGTCTAAAAAAGTCTTTATCCTCTCCGGTATACCCTGAGAGAACCCAATTGGAAACATCGCCATGAACCGGGCGGCCAATCCCTACGCGCACGCGTCTGAATTCCTGCGTCCCTAAGAGTCCTGCAATAGATTTCAAGCCATTATGACCGGCAAGACCACCGCCTTTTTTAAAAGCAATTGTTCCAAACGGTAAATCCAGCTCATCGTGAACAACCAGAATGTTCTCTACTGGAATCTTGAAGAAGTTCATCAAAGGCTGAACACTCTCACCTGAAAGGTTCATAAAAGTCTGGGGTTTTAAGAAATAGATCTTCTCATCACCGTTTTGGTAAACAGCGTACTGGCCCTTAAACTTGTCTGTCCATTTCAGATTGCCCGCGAAACTTAGCTCTTCAAAAACATCCCAGCCAATGTTGTGGCGAGTGTAATGATATTTTATTCCGGGGTTTCCCAGCCCAACAATCAAACGGTCCATCAATTCCTCACCTAAATAAACAGTGAGCTGACAGAATCGTTGTTGAATGTTCTGTGGATAGCTTTCGCTAGAAGTTCTGCTGTCGATAAAACTTTGATCTTATCGCATTTTTTAGCAGCGTCAGTTAACTGGATAGTATCTGTGACAATCACTCTATCGAGTTCAGCACACTCAGAAATTCTCTTGATCGCTGGATCAGAGAATACCGGGTGAGTCGCACAAGCATAAACCTTAGTCGCTCCGTTTTTCTTCAGAGCTTTGCAGGCCTCAACTAGTGTTCCAGCCGTATCGATCATATCGTCGATGATAATACATTCTTTGCCATTAACGTTACCGATAACGTTCATCGCTTCAGCGATGTTTTTACCAGTTCTACGTTTATCAATCATGGCAATATCTGAGTTTAATTTCTTAGCGTAGAAACGAACGCGCTCAACACCACCTGCATCAGGAGAAACAAACACTGAGTTTTCAGTGAAAATTTCTTTCTTGATATAGTTTAAGATTACAGGTGAAGCGTAAATGTTATCGAATGGAATATTGAAGAATCCCTGAATCTGGCCTGCATGCAGGTCCATTGTCACGACTCTCGTTGCTCCGGCCACCGTTACGATATCAGCAACAAGTTTTGCTGATATCGGAGTTCTTGGTGAAGCTTTTCTATCTTGTCTGGCGTATCCGTAGAAAGGAATCACTGCCGTGATTGATGAAGCCGAAGCTCTTTTAAGAGCATCGATCATAATCAAAAGCTCCATCAGGTTATCGTTAACTGGTGCACTTGTTGACTGAACAACAAAAACATCAGCACCACGAACGTGCTTTTCAATTTCACAGAAAATTTCACCATTAGCAAAACGAACTAATTGGGGATTAACCAGCGGCACATCTAAAAAATCTGATATTTGATTGGCAAGACTTGGATTTGAAGAACCAGAAACTAAGACAATTCGTTTCACAAGATCCTCTCTAATATAAATGTGGGACTGATTTTACAAAATGGTTGGGGTGCAAGGATTCGAACCTTGGCATGGCAGAATCAAAATCTGCTGACTTACCACTTGTCGACACCCCAATCTTTTGTGAATTCAATATAAACGGTGAGACGCTTTTTTGCAAGCATGTCCTTAAAAAAAGGGCCTAGTTTGGAACCAGCTCACAACCAAATTGCTGGAAGCGCTTGCCTCTATCGCGGTAGTAATTCTGGAAGACATCAAAGGCGGTAGTTGCGCCGTATAATCCCAGTGATTTTGTTTTGCGCTCGCCTTCATATCCAACCCAGATGAGGGTGATATTCTTACCATCGAAGGCCACGTACCAGTTGTCATAACCATTGTTTGTGGTCCCGGTTTTACCGAAAAACCTAAGCTTTTGCATAACAACATCTACCGCGCGCTCAACTGTCGTCTGGTTCGGGTCAGACAGAAGCTGAAGCACCGATTGATCCATGAAACGCTCACTGTTTTTTATTTTGCCGCATTCTGTTTTAATAAAGTTCGCATAGACATCTCTAAGCTCACTCATGCTCAGCTCCATACTTCCTAGAAGCTCTGATGGGTACTGATCAAGTGGGGTCTTCAGCTCAGGGAAGTACGGTTTTAGCTTTTCTTCTACCTGAGGAAATCCTAGTTCGCTGGCAATTCTAATCACAGGACGGTTAAGCGACTTTAAAAGCGCATCAGTATAAGTCACCTGCGCTGGAAGATTCCGATGGGCCTCTCTTGGAGTCCACGGGCCGGATTTTAACTGAAGAGTGATTGGATCTGTCACAACCCATTCATCCATTCTGCGTCCAAGATCTTCAAAAACACTGTAGATGATAGGTTTAATCGTACTTCCGACCTGGTGTCTTTCTTTTGAAAGTGCCTTCTCTTTATTTCTTTCTACACGGTTGTAATAGCTGTACCAAGAATCAGAACTCAGTGGTCCAAGCATAACTTTTACCGAGATATCAACAGTGTTGAATTTGTCGTTAAAACGTTCATTGATTTTACTTTTTACATCGGCCACTTTCTGGATGAGTACAAATTTTTCATACTCCGAAAGCGTTGGCTCCTGGTCGTTTAATGTTCTCCAGATCGACTGGTGATAACGAGCAGTCTCCAGTTTTTTCAGACGAGCGGTCCAATTATCCCAGTCCGCTTGTTTCCAGATTAAACTTGGATCATTGGGAACAAAGTTTTCCTGAACGAGTTTTTTATAAACGACGTCAGCTCTCTCTTGAAGTCTTTCTAGCTTTTTAAGAGGGTGAAAATAACCCGGGCCTTTTAAAAGGCCGATCAGGATTGCACCTTCAAATGGAGTGATGTCGGCAGGTTTTTTACCGAAGTAAAAAAGTGAAGCGGAAAGAACCCCTTTCATTTTGATTCCCTGAAGAGCACCCCAATGAACTTCGTTCAAGTAAGCTTCCAGGATTTTTTCTTTAGGAAATTTTGTTTCGATATAAATTGAAACAACCATTTCTTTTAATTTTCTAGTAAACGTTTTTTCATTGGTAAAAAATAAGTTTTTTACCAACTGTTGAGAGATAGTCGATCCACCCTGCGTATAGCGCATAGTTTTTAAGTTGGTCACGAAAGCACGGAATAAAGATTTTAGATCAACACCAAAGTGATCAAGGTAGCGTTGATCTTCTACACCGATGAGACCTTTCCAGAAGATTGAAGGTATGTATTCAAATGGCAGGTAATGTTGGTAACAATAGATTTCAACACAATCGTTGCTCATCAGGTTTTTAAAAGAGACATCATGATTGATTTGTAGCAGGCCTGGGATGGCCTTTAGATCGGTGATCGCACCACTTTCGCGCGAGCGGGCCATAAAATCATCAAAACTATTTTTTTCTGCGGTAAAAAGATAAAAGCGTTGAAGTTCGTCTCTTTTAACCAGAGAGCCTTCTTCAAGAGTCACTAGCGGATAGGAAGTGATGTAAGGATCGTAGCTTTTTAAAATTTTATCTTCCAAAAGAGCGATTGATGTCTCGTTAAGCGTTGTCTTAACAAAAATGTACACGCCAATAGTTACTAGAACCAGGAGTGCCAGCAGGAAGATAAATATGCGAATTGCCCATTGCTTCATCTTATCTATAATCTCACAAATACAGGGATAATCCAGTCATAATTCTTGTGTTTCTCATTTTGACTTAACCAGTCCCATTTCATATAGTATTTTGATAAAACTTTCCAATGTTAATTGACCTCTTTTTTGGAGTATTTCATGACTATGTCTTTGAACAGATTCCTGGCCATCGCTTCTCTTGCGGTTATTCCAGCGACATCATTTGCTCTTCCTATCGACTGGCACGGCTCTTTCGGCGTGGACTCAACTCTTCTTTCAAGCTTCCGTAGAATCGATGGAAAAACTGCTCGCACAGCAACCAACAACGGTTCACAAGAAGTTGCACTTGATACAGGTGATAAATCTTCGGCTTCTTGGCAAAGCTATATTTTAAAGCTTGCTCCAACGATGATCATCAATGACGCAGCTACGTTTAAAGCGGAACTGACAACTGGTTATGCTAGTGGTGGATTCCTTGGTGACTCTGCTCAAACAGATAAGGCCGGTGATAACACAGTTCCTGTTTATTACCACAATGAAGCTAAGGGCTCATCAGTTAATATCAAGAAAGCTTACCTTGAACTTTACTCAGATACTGCGACATACATGATTGGTCGCCACACTTATAACTGGGGTCTTGGAGCAATCTATAACGACGGCTCAGATGCATGGGATCGCCACGCTTCTTCACGCGATGGGATTACGATGAAACTTAAAATCGGAAACTTCTACGTGAATCCATTCTGGTCAAAAGTTTCTAACAACGGCTTAACTGATGCTACAAACTCAAAAGAATTAGGAGCTGGTCTTCTTTACGATAACCCGGAAAGAGATATTGCTTTCGGTCTTCTTTACACAGTTAAATCAAGCAGTGCAAACAACACTCACTTCTCAACATCAATTGATCCAACTGCAACGAACAAGCAAGTTGGAGAAACTGACGTTAAGATCACAGACATCTACCTTAAGAAAGTTTGGGGTAAATTTGACGTAGCGGTTGAAGTTCCACTTATCTCAGGTGACTTAGGAAAAACAAACGCTGACAATACAGTGACAAGCTACTCAACAAAAGCAATCCTTGTTGAAGCAAACTACAAATCAAGCGACTCATGGAATTTCGGATTCAATGGTGGACGTGTTAATGGACAAGATGGAAGCAGAAGCAAATTCGGCGCTCTTTTCTTAAATCCAAACTACCAGGTTGCTAACATTCTTTTCCGTTACAACCTAAATGCAATTGGAGATTCAAGCAATGCAAGTGTTTACGATTCATATATTACAAACACAATGTACTTCAAACTGAAATCAAGCTACAGCACTGAGAAGTGGACGTTTGATACTGCAGTTATCTACGCTAAAGCTCTTGAAACAGCTGAAGCTGGGAAAGCTGCTTACAATCACACAAAAAACAAAATGTTTAATGCTGTGACAACTCAGTCTGATGACCTTGGAACTGAAATTGACGTAAACGCGACTTACAAGTGGAACAATGAAATCTCTATCGGTGCTGGTCTTGGTTACCTGGTCACTGGGGACTATTTCAGCTACACGAACGATACAACAGTTAAGAACGAAACTAAAAACTCGCTTCTTCTTCAAATCAATACTTCAGTTACTTTCTAAAATAAAAAAGGCCCTCGAAAGAGGGCCTTTTTGTTTCAATTTTAATTTTTCTTAGATTGATGGCCAAGCACCCATCTGTTGTCCCCCCATCTGATTCATTTGCGGCATCTGGTATTGGTAACCTTGTTGCTGCCCATACATCATCTGTGACTGCTGTTGAGGGTAATACATCTGTTGTTGCTGTTGACCCATCATCATCGCAGCACTCTGCCCACCCATGTTATACATAGAAGCATCGTATGCTGTAGATGTTGTTGGCCCATAGTACCCTGGGTATCTATCAGCGAAGTTGTCTTCGTAGCTTGTATATGATGAACCGTATGGTTCATACATATCTGCTTCCGCCTCTTCTCTTGAGGCCACTTTTCTTTGGTACTCGTTATAGTTTGTACCCATCTTCGTTAATTTATCATTTCTACCTTTGATGTAATAAAGGTCTTTCTCACGTCTCTTAAGCTCAGCAGACATACGCTTATCTCTTCCGCTTACGAACTCCTTACACTTAACCGGGTTCTTTACACTTCCAAGCATCCCAACCGCACAGTAGCTGTTGTAGTCTTGGTATTCCTTCTTTTCAAAAGCAGCGTAACGAGAGTTCATACGATCAATGGCCGCTTGACGCTCATTTTCTGTTTTCTTGATTGGGTACATATTCCCTTGTCCAACAAGGTATTGGTCTGTCCAGTCATTAAGAGTTTTATCAAAACGTTGAAGCTTCTCAACTTGTTGTTTGTTAGCTGCTTCAAAAGTTAATGGTTTTCCACGTTTTTCATCTGTTGGTCCTGCATATACTTTTGAGTATAGGTATGACTTAAGACGAATATCTTCCACTGTTTTAGCAGCGTCGTTAATCGCGTATTTTTCCATTACAGAGTATACACTTGCAAAGGAAGTTGGGTTTCTCTTAGAGAATTGTCCAATTTCTTCGTTAAGCTTTTTGATTTCATCATCAATAGCTTTCATTTCTGGTGCACCATCTTCAAGACCTGCACGCTTTTGCATTAAAGTATCAACACGATAGATTGCCGGGTTAAGGAACTTGTTATCAAGTTCTTTTACCAGATCAGCGTACTTAGCGATTTCTTTTTTCGCTGTCGCTTCATCCATTGTATCTCTTTGCTTATTAAGCTTCTCTTCGATTTTCTTTAACTCACCATCAATTCTAGCAACGTCCGCTTTAACCGCATTCAGGTATCCAGCATCCATTTCAGCTTTGATTTTATCAGCGATATCTTTAAGTGCATCAGCATTACCAAGAGATCTTCTTGCTTCTGCGATTTTTTGAGCATCACCAGACTTACAAATTGCATTGATTTCTTCAATCAATACATCTTGTCCTTTATTGATGAATGTAGAGTCATCTGCAATTTTTTCAGCAAGCATACATGATTCACCAGGTACACTTCCTTTAACTCTGTCTTCAATTCCAAAAAGAGGCTTGTATCCATTTCTTGGATCATTGTATGCTTTTGGGTAACCAAAAGTTAAAGTTACAGATTTTTTAACGTCTGCTTTTTTATCAAATTCATAATCCATCGAGTAGATGTTTTCTGAATATAGTTTTCCAGGAATATCATCGTGCTTAAGCTGGCCATCAACTAGAATTGGCGACTCAACTCCGTCTTTCCCTTTTAGTTTATAACTAGAAAGACACTCTTCAAATTGTGCATATGTCTGATCGACATCTTTTCCACTCTCATCTCTTTTTACAAGTCTCATTAGAACTGTAACGTTCTTTGAATCTTTGTCCTGTCTAAGCTCTGGAAGAAAATTACCGCAGACATTAATAATCGGAGGAATCCTCACGACAATTTTATTGCCGGCCCTTTGTTCAATATTGATGCTGTCCCCATCGCGTGTCAGCTGCTGGAACAACTCTAATGGATAATATTTTTCTTTATCTTGATCCCCATCACATGAAGCCATTGAATTGGCCTGGCTAGTAATGACCTCTTCTTTAGTTGCTTCTGATTTTTTCACCGTATTAGATGAAGAATTTCTTGTCGCGGCTCCATTCGAAGGCTTAGATTCACCCGTACTTGGTGTTCTCACCCCTTGAATTCTTGCGAAAGCACTTTCTGTCATCAGAAGGCTTGCCAACAAGTTAATCGCCAAGATTTTTTTATTCAATTTCATACGCAATTCCTTTTAGGAAGATGGGCCTATATCAAGTTCTCATCGTCTTTACGGAGAAAATTGAGATTTTCTTTAATACTTAATCAAAATAATAAGGATCTACGTCTATTTTCAACGAGATAGTATGAGGGGGGCGGTAGTTTTTAAGGAAAGTATTCAATAAGTTATGGAGTTGATTGATATCATCACTTCTAAGGAGTAAAGACCAAGTAAACTTGTTCACCTTTTTCTCTATCATTGAAGGTCTCGGCCCCAAAACGTCTACCTTATTAAAGTGAGTGTGCGCAAGCTCAGACAATCTCTCTGCCTGGGTGCTGCTTTCCTTTATAACTTCGGCCTGATGTTTTCCGTTGATATAAAGGAGGATGATTTTCTTCACCGGAGGTGATGAACACATTTCCCTTAACGGAATCTCATCCTTATAGAAGTCATCAAATGAATGGTTCTTTAAATAAGAAAAGATTTTATTTTCCGGGGCCAGGGTATGAACAAGAACTTCGGCCTTTTTTCCAAAGCGTCCAGCTCTACCACTTACCTGAGTAAGCGTTTGATAAACTCTTTCATTACTTCTGAAATCTGGAAAATTTAATTGAGAGTCAATTCCCAAGATAATAACCAGGTTTACGTTTTCAAAGTTATGTCCCTTTGAAAGCATCTGGGTTCCGACCAGGATATCAATTTTCTTTTGGTGAAATAGATCCAACGTCTCTTCTAATTTTCCAAATGTTTTAATTTCATCACGGTCAAAACGCTCAACGACTCTATCTGGAAAAAGTTCCTGTAAAGTGTCGTGGGCCTTTTCTGTTCCAAACCCTTTAGGTGTTAGTTGAATGTTCATGCACTCTGGACACATTTCTGGGGCAGGTGACTTATACTCGCAGGTCTGGCAAACAAGCTCGCTGCGTTTTTTGAAATATTTTAAATTGGTACTGCAATTAGGGCAGGCAAATTGATGGCCGCAAGAATTGCATTGCAAATAACTGGCGTACCCCAGGCGGTTGATGAAGACAAGAACCTGCTCACCTTTTTCAAGTGCCTTTCTTATCTTAAATACACTTTCGCTGCTATAAGGCCAAAGCATCTTTTCAGCTTCAACTCGCGCTCTTCCGCGCATATCAACCAACTCTACCTCAGGAAGTTTTGCTTCCTGTGCTCTTTTAGTCAGTGGGAAGTAGTGAGTTGTTCCGACAAAGGCCTTATAGGTTTCCACCATTGGTGTTGCGGAACCAAGAATAACCGGAATTTTTAAGAGCGAAGCTCTTTTAATCGCAATATCTCGGGCGTTATATGTACAGCGGTCATCTTGTTTAAAAGATTGATCGTGCTCTTCATCGACAATGATCAGACCCAGGTTTTTAATCGGCAAAAAGACACTGCTGCGCACGCCGAGAATTAATTTAGGTGAAGAGTCTTCCTGAAGAAGTTTCCACAATCCAAATTTATCTGAATTGCTGATGGCACTGTTGTACGAATAGATCGGTACATTTAAATAGGTTTCAAATGTTTTTAAAAACTGCGGTGTAAGGTTAATTTCTGGAAGAAGAAAAAGAACTGACTTTTTTTCTTTGATGATCTTTTGAATCAGCTCCAGATAGATCAAGGTCTTTCCGGCGCCAGTCACCCCATGAACTAATGACTTTGTGAATTTATCAAAGCCTGCTTCTGCGATTTTTGCGACAACATTTTGTTGATCTGGACTTAAAACAAATGGAGACTCTTCTCCCTTTCCTTGATCATAGTTGAGCTTGCGTGGTCGCTTTAAAAAAGGTGGTAAAACATCAAAAATCAGCTGCCCTAATGGATAATGATAATAACTGGCCATCCATTGAAAGAGGTCACACTCTTCTTTAGAAAGAGTTAGCTCATCGCTTGCTTCAGTAATGTCTTTAATTTTTTCCAGGTCGATGTTTTGTTCTGAGACTTGCTGCCAGACGCAGCCATCAACTGATCTCTTGCCTTTTCCCAAGGGAACTTTAACTAAGGTTCCTTTAGTGATTTTTTGAGCGAGTTCTCCCCCCGCACTATACGTCAGCATAGAGCCATTAAAAGGCGTATTAACCGCAACAAGAAAGAGAGTTTTTTCCATTCTTAAAATAGAAATGAATAGCCAGGGTCTGCTTGTCCCGGAGCTTTTTTCATTTCTTCATAGCTATCGGCCAGGCGCTTATCAGCTTTTTTAACATCGAGACCCAGTGTTTGGATTTTGTATAATCCACCTGTGCTGTCTTTCATGTTCATAAATTTAGGAAGTTCATTTGTTCCGTTAAAAAGAAGATAGTTACTTGCTTCTAATTTAATTTGAGCGTCAGCTGTTCCATAGTCCATGGCCCTAAATTGTCTTTCTTCGTTTGAGAAATAACCCTGAGCTGACTTCCAGTCCACTTTCCACATAAACTCGTTATCTTTTTTAACGAGTTCAATATTGCGGGCGCGCTTAAAAGTATTCGATCTGAAAAGCTCCAGAACTTTTTCTTTTGTTTTTGGGTCTTCCGGATTCAATGGAGAACCGGCATCACCTCTTCCTTTGCTGTTAACTAAGTGAGTGCGGTAAGCGCGAAGAAGCTTCATCTTATCTTCATTTAAAAGAGTTTTGTTTTTTACAATGCTCACTCCATTTTTTTCCAGGAAAGCTTCAACACCTTGAGAGCGGTTCGTCGTCAGCATCATCAGCACACCATAGAACATACTTTTTTCTGGCGCTTTCTCTCTTCTGATTTGAGTTAAAAGATCCGGGATATACTTCACGCTCTTAATTTGCGAATTAAGCATCTGTCCGTTTGAATAAACTGTCTGAAGCATGCCGATAGTATTGGGATTATCCAGAGACAATTGCAGCTTAACATAGTCCATTTTATCCGGCTCATTCAGTGACTGAACCATCATCTTAACGGTTACGTACTGTCCTGGCAGGTCTGCATTGTTTAAGTTCTTTAACAATCCTTCTTCTGTTGGAACAGAAGCTTGCACGGTAAAAGCAAACGAAAGAATCATTAAGGCCTGAAATAATCTCTTCATCGTTAATCCTATCTGATGTTGTATTTTTGTACTTTTTCTTTAATAAGACGTCTCATCATCTCTTCTGAATCTTTATTCATTAGAGCGAATTCAATCGTTGCGTTTAAGTACCCTTCGATATTTCCTGTATCAAATCTCGCGCCCTCAAAAATGTGAGCGTAAACTTCACCTTCTTTTGCCAACAAGTTGATCGCATCTGTTAATTGGTATTCTCCACCAACTCCTTTTGGGATCACTTTTAGTGCGTCGAAAATTTCCGGTCTAAAAACATATCGCCCTGGTGTTGCCAGGTTTGAGGGTGCATCGGCCGGCTTTGGTTTTTCCACCATCGTCGTCATGCGCATTGTTTTTTTCTGAGCGTCAGTAAAATTCCCTTTAACGATACCGTATTTATAAGTTTCCTGAGGATCGATTTCCATAACTCCAATCACATTGGCATTATTGTTTTTTGTCGAAACATCGATCAATTGTTTTGTAACCGGGTTTGGCCCGCGAACAATCTCATCTCCAAGGATAACTGCGAATGGCTCATTTCCAACGATATCTTTTGCACAAAGAACAGCGTGACCTAGTCCCAATTGTTCTTTCTGACGGATTGAAGTCACTTCAACCATTTTTCCAATTTGTTGAACGAGCTCGAGCTCTTTTAGTTTTCCATTTTTGATGAGAAAATCTTCCAATTCAAATTTGCGGTCGAAATAATCCTCAATCGCATTTTTACCTGATGAAGTAATGAAAACAACCTGCTCAATACCTGACAAAATTGCTTCTTCTACTACGTAGTGAATCATTGGAAGGTTGATAATGGGAATCATTTCCTTTGGAACTTCTTTAGTGGCTGGTAAAAATCTTGTCCCTTTTCCGGCAACAGGGATGACGGCACGTCTAATCTTCATTATAATTTCCTTTTGAAAGCTGTTATTAATTTTAAAAGGATTTACTAATATTCGCAATCAAATCAAAAAATCTTTTTTCCTCGTCAGCACACTACTCATGTCAAATTTTGCGCATGCAAGAATACATGAATTTGAGACGACACATCTAAAATCAACTGCTGGTACTGGTGTTTCCAGTATTCTTGCCGAAGAAGCGGCATTCTTAAACCCTGCTAGTTTATCTTTCTTCAACAATGGCAGTGTTTATTTTCAAAGAGACATGCTGCAGTTAAAGGATGATAAAGGAAATATTGTTCAAAAGCCAAAATCAACAGGTGTTGTTTTAGCTGATGGCAATGCTTCTCTAAGTGGAACAGTCAGCTACGTTCACCAGGAAGAAGGCGCAATAAAAAGAAGCCGCTGGGGAGCTAGTGCGAGTGCACCATTAAATCCAGGCTCAGCTTTTGGTTTCAGTATGAGGAAAACCAAAGATGAAAACACTCTTACAAATAAAAAAATTGATTACTATCAATCTGTTTTTGGTGTGACTCACTCAATAGATACACAAAGCTCAGTTGGTGTTGTTGTTTACGATGCTTTTAAATCAAAAGGCCAGGCAACAAAGGCCATCGTTGGTGCACAACATGTTTTTGTTGACTACATTACTATCGGTCTTGATTTCGGTGCAAACTACACGGCTGAAGAAATCTCTGAGTCACTTCTTTACCGCGGAAGTGTTCAGGTGCGCGTGCTTGATGATTTCTACCTGCGTTTTGGTGCTTTCAAAGATAAAGAACACGACGAAAAAGGAAATGGTTTTGGATTGGCATGGATTCAACCAAGACTTGCTCTTGAGTTCGCTCTGAAAAATACGACACAAGATGCAGACACGACTATCAACAGAACAGAATCTAAAGTAAAAGAGATGTCTTTCGCTGCATCGTTAAGATTCTAAAATAGGTGTAACTTGGCAAAGAAAAAAGCTGACGCAAAAGACCTCAAGGACGAGAAAAAGCGCGAGCAGGTTGTGGAGCTTTATCGCACCCGACTGACTCACCTCAAGCGCGCTCAAGTTTTTGTCAAAGAAGACCGCATGGCCCAGGCCGTGGATTCTTATAACAAATACCTCGGTATTCTCGCTCTCTATTTCGATACAACCGAAGACCGTTTAACTCCTTCGCTCTTTGATGCTGAAAAAGACATGACGGAGCTGCTGTTAATCAGTCACGCCTATTGGGATTTGGCCAAGGCCTACGACCGCAGCCCCAACCTGCAAAGAGATTGTCTGCGCTGTTTAGAACAGTTTATGAAGTTCTCAATTGGTTTTAAATACCAACACGTAAACGCTCAAATCATCCGCAAGTTTAACAATAAAAAGCAGGCCCACAACCCTAAGGCCTTTGAGGCCGCTTACCACAAGATTCAAATCAGTGCGAAGAGATGTTATGTGGCCACGATGTGTTTTGGATTTGAGCACGAAAAAACTGAAGTCTTAAGGCACTTCAAGTTGAAGATCGCTAAGCATGAACTGGGATTGGATTTTATCGACTTTTATTATACACACTCACCTCGCCTGGTAGATTTTTTAAGTCAGAAACCAGTCCTAAAGTTTGCTTTTAATACTTTTATCGCGCGTCCCTTATTATCAACTTTTGTGTTTTTAATCAGACCCCATGTTTACAATCAGAAAACTCATTCTTAAAGAATGGCTGACATTTTTTTTAGGCGCTGTTTTTATCCTGGCCATGGTCTTGTCTCTTGGACATATCCTGACGGGTCTTTTAAAGGCAACAAACGAACTGCGCTCAATTCTGCTAGATTTAGCTCTGGAGATGCCATCGTTTCTTATTAAAATTTTTCCAGTCTCTTGCCTGGTTGCCTCCCTGTTTTCTATCAATAAGCTTAAAAGCCGCAACGAATTGACGGCCATTTTTGCCAGTGGTTTTTCTCGCAGACAATTTGTTCTTTGTGTAGGAATTATCGGTGCAATGATTGGTCTTATTCTTTTTCTTATCAACGGCTACCTAGTCCCCTATACAAAACATCAGCAGTCACTTTTAAGTGACTCACATCCACGCATTGCCAATAAAGCAAAGACAAGTACCGTTTCAATTAATGCTCTTAAGTCTGGTAAAATTTGGTTTAAAGGACAGGACTATTTCTTTTCATATAGTTCTTTTGATGGCGTCACAAATACAATTTATGATTTAAATTTATACTTCTACGACAGAAACTTCAAACTGGCCGAACAAGTAAGTGCCGGCACGGCGAAATTTGTTGAAGGAAAAACATGGCAGCTGGAAAAAGGCGTTCATGTAACCAATCTGGAAAACAAAACGTTTCCAGCTCCAAGCTTTTTTCACGATAAAAAATTTGACTTAAATGAGACGGTGTCTGATTTTAAAAAGATTAACGCTGACATTTCTACCCTCAATATTTGGCGTCTGTATGATTACATCCTTGTTCTAAGAACGAATGGAATCAACGACAGTGAATATTATGTAACGTTCCTCGATAAATTTTCCTCAGGCTTTACCTGTCTGGTTTTGGCGATTTTAGCCTCTGTTGCGCTCTTTAATCCCAACCGACGAAACAGCTCTTTTGGGATGAATATCGCCTTCGTTCTCACCTTCACCTTCCTGTATTGGTTTATTTACTCGTACTTTATGACTCTTGGACAAACCAGTAAAATCCCAGCGATAGCCGCTACTTTTGGGGTTCCATCGGTCTTTGTTCTCTACTTAGCAGGCTATTTTATTTACCATCGCAAATTGCGCTAGTTTATGGTATTTAATAGAAATGAAAGATAACTTTTTAGAGAACTACAAATTAGAGGGAACCAAGCTTCCTATCTTCACATATCCTGCACCTGTTTTAAAAAAGGTCGCTGCTCCTGTCACTGAATTTAATGATGAGTTAAGAGCACTGGTTAAAGACATGCTTTTCACCATGTACCACGCACCAGGTATTGGTTTAGCAGCACCACAAGTCGGTGTGAGCCTGCGTTTTTTTGTTTTAGACATCTGGTTTGAAAGAGATAAAGTGACAATGGCCGATGGCACTGAAGAATGGCGTCTTTCGGATTTTAAACCAATGGTTTTCATCAATCCTGTTTTTAAAAACAAAACCGGCGAAATCATCCACGAAGAAGGATGCTTAAGTGTTCCCGGTGTATACGAAGACGTTAAACGTGCTGAGTTTGTAACGGTTGAGTACCAAGATATGTACGGCAATCACTTATCGCTTGATGCTGATGAATTGCTTTCAGTTTGTCTTCAACACGAAAACGACCACCTCGATGGAATTGTTTTCATCGATCGCCTAAGTTTTTTAAAGAAGCAATTAATTGAAAAAAAGTTCCTAAAGAAACAAAAGAAAAAATAATGACTAGAAAATTAAATGTCGTTTACTGTGGGACTCCTGATTTTTCAGTGCCTACACTCGAAGAGCTGTACAATAATCCGTCTATCAATCTTGTCGGCGTTATCACTATGCCTGATCGTCCGGCCGGAAGAGGACAAGAATTAAAAGCTCCTCCTGTTGCTGAGTTTGCTAAAACTCACAACATTCCTCTTTATCAGGTTGAAAATATCAACCGCGAACCAGAAGTTCTTGAAGCATTGGAAAAACTAAACCTGGATTTTATCCTGGTTCTAGCTTTCGCTCAGTTCTTAGGATCACGCATTCTCAACATGCCAAGACTAGGGTGTTTTAACATTCACACGTCTATTCTTCCAAAATACCGTGGAGCTGCACCTATTCAGTACGCTCTTTTAAACGGCGACACTTCAACAGGTGTTTCAATTCAAAAGATGGTTAAAGAAATGGATGCAGGCGATCTCGTTCATTTTGATGAAGTGGCAATCACAGACGATGAAACCGGAGAAAGCCTTTACAACAAACTTAAACTTAAAGCTGCTGTCAGTACCAAAGCATTAATCGAAAAAGTTTTAGAGGATAAACTGGTTTACACACCTCAAGATCCTGCAGGAGTGAGTTTTGCTCCAACAATAAAAAAAGAAGATGGATTCTTAAACTTTAAAGAATCAGATTATAAAAAAATCAAAAACCAAATTAAGGCCTTTGACCCATGGCCTGGGACCTATTGCTTTTTAAACAACCTAAGACTTAAGGTTTTTGAAATCGAAAAACTTCCTCGCTCTCTAAAGCCGGGTGAAACATCAATTGATCACGGACTTCTGTCTATTGGTCTAAATGATGGATCTGCTATCAGGTTAAGCAGAGTGCAGCTTGAAGGTAAAAAAGTTTGCAGTGACACTGAATTATTAAACGGACTTAAAAATAAGGGCGGAGAGATCATCCTCAATCCGTAAAAGTTTATGACTATCATTTCACCAAGTCTTCTTGCCTGCGATTTCCTCAACATTGAGCCGGAGCTTATGGCGTTTTCTGGTGTAAAAGACATGTGGTTTCACCTCGATATCATGGACGGACATTTTGTTCCGAACCTGACTTTCGGGCACCCAATCATTGAACTTATTGCAAAAAAATCTCCTCATAAATGTGATGCTCACTTCATGGTGACCAATCCTGAGTTTCACGGCGAAACTTTAAAAAATGCCGGTCTCCACAACTTCACGTTTCACCTTGAAGCAGTGATGGATTCACTTTCACTTATTAAAGAATTAAAAAAAAATTACCCAAGTGTGGGAATTTCAATCAAGCCAAATACTCCAACTCATAAACTGAGTGATGAAATCCTAAAGGCAGTTGATCTGGTTTTAGTCATGTCAGTTGAACCTGGCTTTGGTGGACAGTCTTTTATGCCAAGTGCATTTGATAAAATCAAAGAGCTTAAAAAGAGACGCGAATCCCTTAAAGCACATTTCCAGATTCAAGTTGATGGTGGTGTGACAGACAAAAACGCCAAGGAACTAATTGAGGCAGGAGCCGACAATTTGGTTGCCGGCTCTTATGTTTTTAAAACGACTAAAGACAATTACAAAAATAAAATCGAATCACTACGAAGCTTTTAACTATTGAGCTAGAAGAGTTAACGTCTGATCTTGTTGGCAAATAAGAAGATCGCCGTCAGCAGCACATGTCATATCTGTTGAGACGATTGAGCTTGAAATAGCTCCACCTAAAAGTCTTAGGTTTCTTAGAGTATCAAGACCAGATTTTTTCATGCTGGCAGCGTATAGTCCTTCCATCGTTTGAGCGCTTACAGTGATGGCCTTCACTGAACCAAAAAGACTTGTACTCACTGTCGCTGGGATTTCTTTATTGATATTTTCTTTGATGTCGATAAGTCTTACAACATTCTTTCCTGTTACTTCTAAACTCACCAACTCTTCACTTGCTTCGTTGATTTCTTGTGAGCTTAGGTTTTTTGTTCCTTTTGCCGTGATGTAATCAAGAGACGCTTGTCCAGTTACCACTTGAGAAATTTTAGTGAAGCGAGTTTTTGAGATTTTTTTAAGCGTTAAAACTTCATGACCTTTCACTGTATAAACAAGACGGTCTCCAGCAAACGCTGAAGTTGAAAGAGTAAGTGCCAATGCAAAGACTGCAAGAGTTGTTTTCATAAGAGCTCCTATTGATGGTTGCCCCCATCATAGCAGGCCTATAAAAACCTGGTAGGTCTCTTGAATTTTTTACTTGTGCCTTCTTTTTGAGGGGATTTTTTTGTTTATCTCTGAGGGAGACGGTGAAGAAATCAGGTACTTAAGTCCTCATTTGGTTTAGGCTCCCTTAGCACTTAAACTCCCCACATATGCAATTGAGAAACATTTTAAAAACCCTGAGCTTTAAGAAGCCCGAGAACAAGGAGCTCGAGCAAATCATTTTATTTATCCAGATGAATCACCTCCAGTCATTAACTGAGGCGATTGAGGGCAATCCGGGCCTGCTCTACCTCTGTCACAAGAAGCGCTCACTCCTATACTGGTGCAGTCATTACAACAATACAAAAGCCCATATGGTCGTCATTCAATTGATTAAAAAATACCCTAAAGAAAACAGTGTGATAGCTGCCTAAATTGAAGCAAAACACCATTACATTTTGAGCTTTTTCATTGTAGGATCAAGGCGTTTTTTTAACCCTTGAGAGTACACATGAATATCAGTCTAAACGGCCAGTCTTTAACTATTGATCAAGTCCATCAAGTCGCTCACGCCAAAGGTGGCGCTGTAAAACTATCTATCGATGCAAAAGCTATGGATAAAATGAAAGCATCACGCGCTTTTGTTTTCGACATCGTAAAAAAGGGAGCTCCGGTTTACGGAATCAATACGGGTTTTGGTGCTCTTTCAAGCATGCACATCGCTGAAAAAGACCTAGCGACATTACAAGTAAATTTAATCCGCTCTCACTGCACAGGTGTGGGCAAGCCTTTTTCTCGTGAAGTCACAAGAGCGATCATGCTTCTTCGTGCAAACTGCCTGACTTCAGGTTTCTCTGGTGTAGAGCCAAGTACAGTTGAATTACTTTTAGATTTTTTAAATAACGACATCACTCCAGTTGTTCCTGAAAAAGGATCTGTTGGGGCCAGTGGTGACCTTGCTCCTCTTTCTCATATCGCTCTTGCTTTAATTGGCGAAGGTGAAGTCGAGTTCCAGGGTAAAATCGTAAACTCAGATGTAGCCATTAAATCTCTTGGAAAAAATCCAGCTGTTCTTGGACCAAAAGATGGTCTTGCTTTAATTAACGGAACAGCTTGTATGGCCGCTCTTGGAGCATTAGCTGTTTTTGAAGCTCGCCAAATTATGAAGCTAGCCGATATCTGTGCGACGTTAACAATGGACGGAGTCAAAGGAACAGATAAAGCTTATAACCCAAAAATCACAATGCTTAAGCCACATCCAGGTCAAATTGCCTGTATGGAAAACTTAAACAAACTTGTTCTTGGATCAAAACTAAAAGACTCTCACCCAGACTGTCACAAAGTTCAAGATCCCTATTCACTTCGTTGTGTGCCTCAAGTTCATGGAGCTTGTAGACAAACTCTTATCCACGCAGAACAAGTTATTGGTCTTGAGTTAAACGCAGTCACAGATAACCCGCTTATCTTCGTTGAGAGCGCAGAAGTTATTTCTGGTGGTAACTTCCACGGTGAAGCTCTTGCTTTAGTGATGGATTACCTGGCAATGGGTGTGGCTGAAATCTGCAACATCTCTGAGCGCAGAATTGAAAAAATGATGAACCCTACATTTTCTGAACTTCCAGCGTTCTTAACAAGAAACTCTGGATTAAACTCAGGGCTTATGATTGCTCACGTAACAGCGGCAGCGCTTGTGAGTGAAAATAAATACCTTTGTCATCCTGCTAGTGTGGATTCAGTTCCAACTTCAACAGATAAAGAAGATCACGTTTCTATGGGGGTAACGGCGGGAAGAAAACTACACGAAGTTATTGAGAACGCTAAGTCTGTTCTGGCAATCGAGCTTCTGTGTAACACTCAGGCACTTGATCTTCAAAGACCAGAAAGAACTTCAGATGCACTTGAAGCTGTTTACTCACTAATCAGAAAGACAGTTCCGACAATCGAAGACGACAGAATATTTTACAAAGATATGAACAATATTATTAAAGTTATCAACAGTGGCGAAGTCGTTGCTGCTGCTGAATCAAAACTTGGAGCGCTAAACTAATGAGTACACATAATATTCCATTACCTCCAACAGGATCAACTCTTACAACTAAGGGATGGCACCAGGAAGCGGCACTAAGATGCCTTCTTAACAACCTTCACCCTGAAGTTGCTGAAGACAGAGAAAACCTCATTGTTTACGGTGGAAACGGACAAGCAGCAAGAAATCATCAAGCACTTCAAGACATCATCCACGCGCTAAAAAATTTAGAAAACAATGAAACACTTATGATCCAATCTGGGAAACCGGTCGCGATTTTACCTTCTCACGAACACGGGCCAAGAGTTCTCATTGCCAACTCTAACCTTGTTCCTCACTGGGCAACGTGGGAGCACTTCAACAAACTTAAAGACGAAGGTCTAATGATGTACGGTCAAATGACTGCTGGATCGTGGATCTACATCGGAACTCAAGGGATTCTTCAAGGAACGTATGAAACTTTCATGGCCGCAGCTGAAAAGCACTACGGTGAAGGTTCAGACTTAACTGGAAAACTTGTTTTAACTGCTGGTATTGGTGGTATGGGTGGAGCTCAACCTCTTGCTGTAAAAATGGCAAACGGTGTGTGTTTAGCTTGTGACGTTGAAGAGTGGAGAATTGAGAAGAGATTAAAGACAAGATACCTAGATGTACTTTGTAAGTCTTTTGATGAAGCCATCGATCTTGCTTTAAAATCTGTAAAAGAGAAAAAGGCCATCTCTATTGGTGTTGTTGGAAACGCTGCTGATTTCTTCAAATATGTTTACGATAAAGGAATCAGGCCAGATCTAGTGACAGACCAAACATCTGCTCACGATCCACTAAACGGATACGTTCCTCATAAAATGACTGTCGCTGAAGCACTTGCTTTAAGAACAAGCAATCCTGCTAAATACGTTGAGCTTTCAAAACTTACAATGGGTGAACACGTAAAAGCGATGCTTGCTTTCCAAAAAGCAGGATCACACGTTTTTGACTACGGAAACAACCTACGTGAAGGTGCAAAACAAGTGGGCGTAACAAACGCCTACGACTTCCCAGGATTCGTTCCTGCTTATATCAGACCACTTTTCTGCAAAGGATCTGGGCCATTTAGATGGGTAGCTCTATCAGGGGACCCGGAAGATATCCGTGTAACAGATGAAGCAATGAAAAAACTTTTCCCTGAAAATAAAAAACTTCACAACTGGTTAGATAAAGCTCAAGAAATGGTCGCTTTCCAAGGTCTTCCGGCGCGTATCTGTTGGTTAAACTACGGTGAGCGTGAGAAAGCAGGACTAATGTTCAACCAACTTGTTCGCGAAGGAAAAGTAAAAGCGCCAATCGTTATTGGTCGCGATCATTTAGATACAGGTTCAGTAACAAGTCCTAACAGAGAAACTGAAGGCATGATGGATGGAACAGATGCAGTTTCTGACTGGTCTCTTCTAAACCTTATGATCAACACAATGAACGGAGCTTCATGGACTTCATTCCACCACGGTGGTGGTGTTGGTATTGGATACTCTCAACACTCTGGGATGGTAATCTGTGCTGATGGTTCAAAAGATATGGATGAGAGACTTAAGCGCGTTTTAAACTCTGACCCAGGAATGGGAGTTGCTCGCCACGCGGACGCTGGTTATGAAATCGCTCGCGAAACAGCAAGAAAGAGTTCGCTAAAGCTTCCGTCACTAAAAATTAACTCTTAATAAAGATCTGAGGCGCTGGCCTGGGTGTTGTCTTTGAATTTACAAAAGGCACTCTCAGCGCCAGCGTTGTTTTTAAGAATTAGGATTTCTCCTGCATAATCTTTTTTACAAACCACTGCGCCCGGATTTTTTCCGCCACTTCTTTCTGCTTCACTGACTTTCACTTTATCTTTGTTTAAAACGGCCTTAATCGCCTCGCATTTCTCTCTTTGTGCCAGACAGTTCTCTGAAACCAGGGCCCCTGTTTCTTTGTCTTTAACAAACGAATAATAAAGGCTGCCACTTGACCAGACATCAACACTCACCACCGGTTCAGCGGCCCAAAGAGGGTGAATTATAAATAAGAGAAGAAGCTGTTTCATAATGACTCTTAGTTTAAGTAATCAACGCCATAGACGCTGTCGAAAAAGTTTTGCTCATTAAACCAATAAGCGCCCTTGCCATCTACATTTTCAATTCCAGATTCTGCAGTGGCGCGGTTGTTGGCCCCCCATGAATTCTGAATCAAATACTTATATTTTCCTTCGGAGCACTGGATTCCCACGATTCCCAGAGCATGATGGCCACACTCATTATCTTTGAACTGCGCTTTGGGTTTCTTCAATATTTGCGCGCATAAAGATGCTGTCAGTGGTTGATTGCTCTTTAATTTTTTTATGATCATCTTGTCGATATCATCTTTATTCTTCCAGCTGCTTTGAATCGTGCTGCAAGATACATTCTGAGGGATTTGGATTTTTGTGCTATCATTGCAGTCGCTTGCATAAAGCGACATCATGGCCTGGTCGTAGTTGTTCCCTGCATTTGTTGTTAAAAAATCCATTGCTGTTTCGAGGTCATCAAGTCCAGATTCTTTGTATTTAACAATAACGTTGGTAGCCTGCTTCATCAGCTCAGCATAAGAGCACAGGCTGACATTACTTCGCCAATCTTCTTCGAAGTCTTTAGTTTGAAAATAGCCATAGGTGTTTCTTTTCACACATGCTTTTGAAAAGCCTGAATTTGCAACTTCATTATACTCATCACTTAAGTCTTTCAGGCTATTGCTCAAGATACTTGAGGCACCTACAATTTTATCTTTCATGAATTTTCTTGCAATCACCTTTTCTGAAGATGGCATACTGAGGTTTTCCATGAAACTGTCTGTTATATCATCGCTTAAACTCTCAACTGTGAAGCCACCTTTTCTTTGCTCTATTTTAGCCTCTAGGCGCTTTTTCCAATTAGGGTCTATTCCACTAACTTCGATAGAGCCATCTTGATTGACTTTCGCATTGTACGCCAATCCCTTTACAATCTTGCACCAGTATTCATTGCTTGATGAAAACTCAGGCTTAAAGCAAAATTTGTAGCTTAAGGCCTGTTGAGTGAGTGGCCCTAAAAGCATGTCAATATTATCTGCATTGATTCGATTGCAATCCTTCTCTTCAATTTTTTTAATCTTCTTTTGAATTAAATCCTGAAAGCTGGTTTTAAAATTTTGGTATTTTTCTTGTGCCGCCTGTACTTTCTTTTTATTGAAAAGACCTGGCTTCTCATTAATATCACCAAAAATTTTTTGAAATTGATTCATGTAGAGAGATGATTCAAGGAAAGTTTTAAATTGCTTATGTTCAATATCTCCAGACGTCAGAATCTTTTCAAGATTAAGGTCGGTGCGCGTACAAAGAATTGGCTTTTTTTCATTATCCTGCATATTTTTAACAGTAGTGATCACGCCACACGTGTTCCCTCCATCCAGGGCCAGGTCCCAGTCCATTGCGCCACCGCTGCCATTAATGGCCTTCTGAGAGTTTTTCTCTTCTTTGACATAGATATTAAAATTTCCAGTATTTTTTGCTTCTGACCTTTGGTTTTTTAAACCCTCAGTCTTATACAAAGTCGCTAAATGCAGATAAGAAACCTCTGGATTATTAGGAAGAGCTGATTGAAGCAAAAGGCTGGCTGCATTGGCATAACAACTTCCCAGACCATCTTGATCTTGTACGCGAAAGTTCGCCAAACTCTTATTGCCCTCATCAACGCGGATAATCTCACCATTTTGCATCTCTCCACAATTTTGTGCGAGAGCAGTGGCCGAAAGCGTGAGAAACATAGTCAAAAGTGCAATTTTCATAAGCAAAAAACCTCATAAAAATTCTAACACATTTCACTTAGGTTTTAAGGGAGGAAGACTTAACCTGAGTAAAGCAATCAAGTAGTCTACTTTTAAACTTTTACCTCTTCTGGAATGCCCGCTTTCGTTCTATACTGCTTTCTCCAACCACTATAGTGAGTTAAACAAGATCTATGACAGTTAAAATTTTTCGCCACTTCTCTGAAATTGCCACTCTGGAAAATGCCTATAAAAAAGATGGGAGAAAACTTTCTCCTTCTGACCTTGGATTAATTAAGGACGCTTCTATTGTCTACAACCACGATGAGATCATTTGGGTTGGCCCCGATAGCCAGCTGCCAGAAGATTATCAACACATGGATTTTATCGATGCCAGTGGAAAGACCTGTGTGCCGGAAATTGTCGACTCACACACACACGTTGTATTTGGTGGAGACCGCGCTCACGAATACAGCATGAGACTTAACGGCGCCACTTATGAAGAGATCGCTAAGGCCGGTGGTGGAATTTTAAACTCGATGAAAGGAACAAATGCCCTTTCTCGCAGTGAACTTTTAAAACTTGCTCAACAAAGAATTAAAAACATCCGCTCTTACGGAGTGGGTACAATCGAAGTTAAATCTGGTTACGGGTTAAACTTTGAAAAAGAATATGAAATTTCCCGCATCATCCACGATTTAAAAAATATCGTGCGTCCTGATGTGCAAATCATTAACACTTTCATGGCCGCTCATGCAGTTCCTAAAGACTACTCGAGCTCATATGAATACATGAAAGATGTAGTTCTTCCTCTGTTAGATAAACTTGGTGAAGAACAAATCCTTGATTGCGTTGATATCTTCCACGAGCAAAATTATTTCTCTGAAGAAGATGTCATCTCACTTTTTGAGCGCGCAAAAAGATGGAACATCCCAGTTAAAATGCACGCTGACGAATTTAACGATAACAAAGGCGCCATCCTCGCAACTAAATACCAGGCGCTTTCAGCAGACCACCTTCTAGCAACTGGAGCTGATGGGATTGAAGCGCTTAAGAATTCAAATACCGTAGCGACACTACTTCCTGGCACAGGACTTTTCTTAGGGAAAAACCAGGCCAATGGCCGCGCCTTTTTAGATGCCGGAGTTAAAGTTGCCATCGCTTCTGATTACAACCCAGGTTCATGTCACTGCGACAACCTCGTGATGATTGCCTCATTGGCCGCTCCGATTTATAAAATGAATATGGCGGAACTATGGTGTGCTATCACTTTCAACGCCGCTTGTGCCGTTGGACTGAAAAACCAAGGGGCCTTAATCCCTGGGCTTAGACCACGATTCAGCGTCTTTAATACCGACTCAATTGATCGAATTACCTATAATTGGGGCAAGAATTTAGCTATTTAGCACTTTTTAGGCCCAATAAGATTTAGTTTTGATGGGATTGTCCGATAAGCCTTCTATGAAAAGGTTTGTTACATTCCTGCGTTTATTTAGTCTGACTACGTTGCTCGTTTTAGCATCGTGTGGGTCTGATAAAATGCAAGGAGCTTCAACTGGCTCAAACTCTCTAACTGGTGGGCAATGCGCTTGTAACTCAAGTTATTCACCAGTATGCGGATACAACAACGTCACATACGATAATCTATGCCAGGCCAAATGCTATTATGGTGATGAGGCCAATAAGTTTGCTCAAGGTAGCTGTAACTGTAGCGACAGCGGTCCTGTATGTGGTGATGACAACAAAACTTATATCAATGAATGTGAAGCTCAAGCAGCAATCAGAAATGGTTTCATGAAAAGAATCGTTAAATTTAGCGATTGCAATCGCTAATTAATTCGCTGTCCACTCTTTCATTTTTTCCACAATCTCTTCTGCATTAAAATCCATCGGCCCATTGCTAAAATGAACCACTTTTCCTCTATGGAAAATGATCGTGACTGGAATCGCTGACACTTTGAAGTCTGTGACTAACTTAGAGTTTTTATCTGGAACGATAATGAATTCATCTTTCATATTGATCTTCTTCATTATCTTATGAATGTTGGCAACTTGGTCATCTTCATCTGTATTGATGGCCACAATTTGAACTTGTTCAGGTTTGAATTTATTTTTTAGGGCCATCATCGAAGGCATCTCTTCCAGGCATGGAATACACCACGAAGCCCAGAAATTTAAAATCACCACCGGTGCATTGATTTTTGTCATTGGCAGATCCTCGCCCGCCAGCGTTTTATAATTTCCGTGGAGGAAAAGATTCTCGTACTCCAGATATTCTTGCGACTGCTTGATCACTTCTTCATTTTTTGCGAAGAACTTGAATCCTATTTGTCCGGCAAGCACAACGCCAAACACCACGATAAATATAATAAATGGTAAAAATTTCTTCATTGCATGAGCCCCTAATCGTTCTAAAATTATACTATGTTTAAAACCAGACTGAAACTAAAACCCAAGAGTTTAAATAACCAAAAAGGTCAAACTTTCTTGGAATTCATTTTCGTTTTAATGCTACTGATAAGCATCTCCTTTGCCTACATGAGAGGCTTTAGCTTCTATATTGGTTCCCGTTGGGAAGTCATGCTAAAAATTATTGCCAGACCTAATGCAAGTACAGTTACAATTCCGTAAGTGACATTCTTTTAAAATAAGTTCAGTGAGGGCCTATGAATTACATCTTGTCGATTGACCAGGGAACAACAGGAACGAGATCTTGTCTGATTGATGCCGAAACTTTTACTCTTATCGGTCAGGCAAGTAAGGAATACCCTCAAATCTATCCCAAACCATCTTGGGTTGAACACAACCTCAATGACATCTGGGCGACAGTTGAATCAACTGCTAAAGAAGTTTTAAAAAACAATAATGTTCAGGCCCATCAAATTAAGGCCATCGGTATCACCAACCAACGCGAAACAACTTGTGCCTTCGATAAAAAAGGAACTCCACTCGCTAACGCGATTGTCTGGCAAGACAGGCGCACCAGCGATTTCTGTCAGGAGCTGAAGGGAAAAAATCTTTCAGAGAAGATTAAAGAAAAAACAGGCCTTCCTATCGATCCTTATTTTTCTGCAACGAAAATGAATTGGCTTTTAAAAAATAATTCAGCTGTGGCAAATGCTGCCAAAGATGGCACTCTTCTTTTTGGAACGATCGATACTTTTCTTCTTTTTAAATTAACCGGACACGTTTCTCATAAGACTGATGCTTCAAACGCCTCTCGCACGATGTTGATGAATTTAAAGACCTGTGACTGGGACGCTGAGCTTCTCGATGTCTTCGGAGTGAAAAAAGAGTTTCTTCCTTCTATTGAAGACTCATTTGGAAATTTCGGTGTGACTAAGGGCCTTTCGTTTTTACCAGACGGCATTCCGGTGACTGGAATTTTAGGAGATCAGCAATCAGCTCTTTTTGGACAAGCAGGTTTTCATAAAGGCGAAATGAAATGCACTTATGGTACTGGTGCCTTTGTTCTTTTAAATACAGGTGATGACTTAATTTACTCAAAGTCAGGACTTCTGACGACTGTTGAGTATCGCCACAAAGGTAAGGCCGTCTACGCTCTTGAAGGTTCAAGTTACATCGCTGGTGCGGCTGTTCAATGGCTGCGCGATAATTTAAAGATCATTAAAAAAAGTTCTGAAGTGGAACCTCTTGCTCGCGAAGTCCATAACTTTGAAGAGCTAAAGCACATTCAGTTCTTCCCATTTTTTGCCGGAATAGGCTCTCCTTACTGGAATGCTGAGGCCAAAGGAGCAATCACCGGACTGACTCGCGATTCTGGACGCGCTCATATTGCTTTTGCATGCCTTGAAGGTGTCGCCATGGCGATTAATGACCTTTTAATGGCGATGAAAAAAGACACTGGTCTTAGTATTAAGACTCTTAAAGTTGACGGCGGAGCCGCCGCTAATACGCTTTTGATGGAGCTTCAAGCGACAATTTCAGAAACGACAATTGTTAGACCTAAAGTTATCGAGACAACAGCTTTTGGTGCAGCGATGGCCGCGGCGATTGGTGCCGGTTTAACTGACTTTGAAAAACTCTCGACGACATGGAAAAAAGACCGCGAGTTTCCGATTGATTCAAATCTTGAAGGTTATATCAAAGACAAGAGAGAGCTTTGGAATAAAACGATCAGCAAAATGTTTACTTAACTGGTTTTGCTTCCTGCGGCCCTTTGGTCGCAGGAGGTGCCGCCATCTCGCACACCTTTTTCTTCGGGTCCCAAATCCCTTTTGATTCCACACAATAATGAATAGATGCAAAATCTCTCGCAATCACAGCTACAATCCCAATTAAAAGGAGAATCATGGTCGCAATTAAGAGATTTCGATCTTTCATAATTTATTTCCCGATAAACTGATCTAGGTCTCGCGCCTGGCGAAGGCCAATAATCTCGATATCGTATTTACCTTTTAACTCTCTTGCCGTTTTTTCTGAAGTGACCACTCGTTTGTAATTGAGCTGGGCCATTTCTTTGATTCTCATTTCCATCTGAGGAATCGAGCGAACTTCCCCCGTTAACCCAACCTCTCCGACAAAAATCGTGCTCGAGTCAATTGGTTTTGAACGGTATGAACTTAAAAGAGAAGCAATGATCGAGAGATCCGACTCTCTTGTCGTAAGCTTCATTCCCCCAACAACGTTTAAGTAAATATCGTTAAACCCCAGTGGCAATCCGAAATATTTTTCAATAACGGCCACCATCATTGAAAGGCGGTTGTTATCAATTCCGTGAGTTGTCCTGCGCCCGTTACCAAACTTATTATCAACAACCAATGCTTGAACCTCTACAAAGAGAGAACGCGATCCTTCAATGATACAAGTCAACGAGCGCCCAAAAGATTCTTTCAATTGATCATCAAGGAAGTATTGAGATGGATTTTTAACTTCATCTAACCCACTTTCTTTCATTTCAAAAATCCCGACCTCGTTGGTATTTCCGAAGCGGTTTTTCATCGCGCGAAGAATTCTGTAGTGACCAAACTGATCCCCTTCAAAATAAATTACAGTATCGACCATGTGCTCAAGGATTTTTGGCCCGGCGATAGATCCTTCTTTCGTGATGTGACCGATAACAAAACACGTGATCCCATTGGCCTTCACGTGATTCATAAGTTCATAAGTCACTTCGCGAATCTGAGACACCGTTCCCGGTGCTGAATCAATTTCAGATGATGACGTCGTCTGAATTGAGTCGATAACTAAAAAGCGCGGCTGGAGTTTATTGATTTGCTCTAAAATCTTCTGCCAATTTGTTTCGTTATAAATATAGAAATTGTCAGCATTAACACCAACTCTCTTTGATCTTTCCGCCACCTGGTTAACAGATTCTTCCCCACTCACATAGAGAACAGTCTGCCCTGCATGTGATTGAGAAAGTCTTCCCATAATCGCCGTAAGCAGTGTCGACTTTCCAATTCCTGGCTCACCACCGATAAGAATCAGTGATCCTGGAACAACCCCGCCACCCACAACGCGGTCAAATTCTCCCATTCCCGTCACAACTCTAAACTGCTTTTCTAAAACGATTTCATTAATCAGCTTTGGGGCTTCCCCTCCTAATGCCGTTCTTTTATGAGCGCGATTTAGATCTTTGGCCGCAACAGTCGTCTCTTCGGTAAATGAGTTCCACGATCCACACTCTGGACATTTCCCCATCCACTTTGAAGTTTGGTATGAACAACTCTGACAAATAAACGTTGAGGTCTTTTTGGCCATAACAATCCTACTTTAACATTTTTAAAAGTTCTGCTTCCGTAATGATCTTGATTTTAAGCTCCAGCGCTTTTTTATACTTGCTTGAGCTTGGGTCAGTTTCATTCGTTACTAAAATATCTGTGTTCTTTGAAACCGAAGACACCACAATCCCTCCGCCTTCGCGGATTTTATCTTCTACGACTGGCCTCTTTTCTGAAAGGGCGCCAGTAATACAAATCTTCATTCCAGTAACTGCAGTTTCGCGGGTCTCTTCAACTGTGAACTCAAACCCCAGGTCTACAAGTTCATCAATTAAATCAAACTTTTCACGAATTGAAGTTAAAAACTCCGTCGCTGATTTCTCAGCAAATGATTCAACTTTCATGAGCTGCTCAAGACTTAAGTTTTTAATCTTCTTGATGCTATCAAATCCGCCGCGCACGACTTTCTCGCACTTGTTATAGGCTCCACCACTGATACCTAGTGCCGACAAGAAAGTAATCAGGTCTACAGTTTTCGTTTTTTCAATCGACTCAATAAGCTTGTTGCTTAATTTATCTTTAACCTTATCAAGCTTCATTAAGTCAGAAGCTTCCAGGCGGTAAAGATCAGGGATCGTTTTTACAAGCTTTGCATTGATTAATTCCTCAAGCCTTTTTCCACTTAGGTTTTCAATGCCAATCTTCTGGATAAAATTTAAAATGATCTCTTTGTTTTTCCCGGGGCAATTATCGTTGCGACAAAAAATCCTGATATCGACGATTTCAACTTTTGAGTCACAACTTGGGCAATGGTCTGGAACAACAAATTTCTCTTTTGATGATTTCACTACTGAAAGAAATTTTGGAATAACCTCTCCAGAGCGGATAATTTCAATTTCATCTCCAGACTTTAAGTTATTGGCCGCAACCATTCCGTAGTTATGCAGAGTCACATTCGAGATCATCGCCCCAGAAAGTTCCACCGGCTCAACTTCTCCAACGGGAGTTAAAATTCCATTTCTCGAAACGTACCAAATGATTTCTTTAAGAGTTGTTGTCTTTGATTCACCTTGAAACTTAAAGGCCATTTTATATCGAGGATGATGAGATGTTTCTCCCAACTCCTCATGCAAGGCCAGGCTGTTATAAGTAAATACCAGGCCGTCGATTTGGTAATCTCCCTCTGACATAAAATGACGGGCACGATCAATCACATCTTCTAGAGATTCTTTTGATGTATGGATTTCAACTTCTGGAATAAGAAAGCCGTGCTCTTTTAAATGCTCAAATTTCTTTTCTTCTTTTTTAATTGGTTCATCGCTAATGTAATCAAAGGCCATGAACTTGATATAGCGACAAAGCTCGAGGTTTTCTTTACGCCCCATTAAACCAGCGACAATGTTTCTCTGGCTGGTAGGTTTTTCTAACCCAATATCTGTCATTTCTTTTGAAAGTTTAAAGAAGCTTTCTTCATCACAAAAAAGCTCGCCTCTAATTTCAATCTTGTGTTTATTGTTGATAAATTTTGGAACGTTATTGATCCACATAACCTTTTTAGTGATGTTCTCACCAAAAGTTCCATCCCCTCTGGTTTTGGCCAGGTGAAGATCACCGTCTTGATAAATAAGTGAACAACTGATTCCATCAAGCTTCATCGTGCTCAGGATTTCTTCTTTCCCCATCCACGTCACCAGGTCTTCAATGACGTAAGTCTTTTCAAGGGAAAGCATTTTTTTATCGTGTTTGATTTTATCGCTGGCCGATGTCGTTGTGCCGACAATATTGAGAACTGGGTTTTTTGGATCTAGCTTTTTTAATTCGTCTTCGAGTTTGTCGTAATCGTAATCAGATATTTCAGGGCGCCCTTGGTAATAGAGCGCCTTATGTTTAATAATTTCGGATTCAAGTTTTTGGATGCGACTCACTTAACCCCTCCGAGGTTAAAAAGTAAAAATCGCTCCTACTTTAGCAGAAGTATCTTTGAATTGCAGTTCTTTTGTATTTCCCTTTGTGAAAGTCGCTTTATTTGAAAGAACTTCAACGGCCCCAACAAGTGAAATATTTGTCTCATAAGCATACTGTCCACCGATCTCTAAACGGTAGTTTGAGCTCGAGTCGTCTGTTCCATAAATTTTCGCTTTCTCTTTGTAAGAAGATGTTAAAAGGAAATCAATCAAAAGGTACATTCTCATTGCCTGATAGACCGGAATACTACCGCGTGCTCCCAATAACAATCCAGAGAAAGTAAACTCCGTGAAGCCATCGGCCAGTGAGGTATTCATGCCGTAAATATAACTTCCATATCCACCATAAAGATCAACTTGCGGTCCGTAAAAAAATCCCATTGGTAAATATTTGTATCCAAACTTTACACGTGTTGCAGTATTGTCTGAGGAATTGCTCTCTTGAGTGAAAGTTCCTTGGTCCTTTTTATAACTGCCAAATTTTTTTCCAAATTCAATTCCACCCCACCAATTTCTAGTCGCCCAAAGCTCTAGGTCAAGGTGTCCTCCGAATCTCATTCCATCCATTGAACTCTCTGAAGCACCCGACTTTGTCACCGAGCCACTCC
The DNA here is from genome assembly GCF_002872415.1 of Bacteriovorax stolpii. Taxonomy (GTDB): domain Bacteria; phylum Bdellovibrionota; class Bacteriovoracia; order Bacteriovoracales; family Bacteriovoracaceae; genus Bacteriovorax; species Bacteriovorax stolpii. The sequence goes on from NZ_CP025704.1 coordinate 3,790,578, forward strand.
CCGCTGTTAAATAAATTCCAATTGAACCTAGCTTTCCAAATTCATTATCTTCTTTTTCACCAAACTTTACTTGCTCAATCACTTTTCTTGATTCAACTGAGCGAACCTTTACCCAGTCCTCAATGCGAAGTTTTTTATTTCCTTCATAAGCTGTCACCCTTGCTTGCGCTTGAGTTTCACCAACATCAAAAACTTTTGCATCTGCAATTTTTTCAGTTTGGTAATCAATGATTTCTTTTAACAATGGATGCTGTCTCTTTGCAGTAGGTCTCTCAATTACGATTTCGCTTCCGTTAAAGATCTGCGATTTTCTTCCAATATCAATGGTAAATTGATCACCAAGAACACCTTTGACTCGTCCACTGTAAGGAATCGTCTTCTCATACATATCCAGCCAGTTTTTTACTGTCTGAGAAATCACTGTTGAATCTGTTGTCTTAAGCTGAGTTTGCTCTTTGAAATAGCGGTCTTCACCGTTTTCGCCGATAACTTCAACCTTAACATCAGCCGTGTTTGCTCCCACTGCCAAAACGATGCGAATAAGTGTTCCCGCTTTTGTTTTATCAGCAATGACTTTTAAAACATCTTTATTGTTTAAATGGCTTTCAAGATTTTTAGAGTATTGCCCAAGAATGTTGATAAGCTCTGAGTTCGATTTATACGTACACCACGAACCGTCTTTAATGTAGTTTTCAACATCTTCAAAAACCTTAAATCCAATCTTATTGTCTGCCCCATCCGTCACCGGAAGAAGCATACAGTTTCTCATCGACTCTGAGGCCATGAGGTTTGCTGAAAGAAACAAGGCCCCTAATAATAAGAGTTTTTTCATAGTTCTATCTCTGGCAGTGGCGGCAGTGTTTCTGCCTGGGCATTATGCTCATAAACCGAAAGAAGCATCTTAAGATCATTGATTTCCTCTTCCAGCTCGCGGTTTCTCTTTTTAAGGAACTCCACTTCAAGTTTTAAGGCCAACTCTTCTTTCTGGACGGTGATCTCTCTAGTCCAGATAAAGTACTTTCCGTTTTCTTCTTTATACTTAATGTGCCCTGATTTGATTGAGCGTCTGATTGTTGAAATTGAAACTTTTTTTACGTTGGCGTAATCGAGTATCGATAACCAGATTCCTTCTTGATTCATTAGACATCTCCATTCCATTGGTGAGTACTCATATTCTATCTTAAATTCAGATCAGTTAGAATATTTTTAAACCCGATGAAGGCACTCCACTACTTTGAAAAAAATCTCAAAACAAATGTAAGAAGTGTTATCCTTATCTCATGTACCACGATGTAGATCTCAGCCAATTCAAAAATAAAAAGACCGCCCTGGTTCTTTCCGGTGGCGTTGTTAAGGCCGCTTCATGGCATCTGGGCGTGGCCCTCGCCCTTGAAGAGCTTGGTTTTGTGCTCAAACACAACAAGTCTCCACTTGATGCAGATTATGAGATTTCAACTTATGTTGGCTCAAGTGCTGGCTCATTAATTAACCTGTACTTTGCCTCAGGTTTTAGGCCCATTGATGTTATCGATGCAACCATCAACCGCAAGAATGCCCAGACTTCGTTAAAGCCGGTTACATATGCTGATATGCTTTCGAGAAAAATGCCTTCGCGCAATCCATTCAACTTTGATTTCTATAATCCCCTTGAAGGATTCCCGGCCTTTTTAAAACAAATGTCAAAACCACTGCTTTCTATTTCAGGACTTTTTTCAACTGAAGGTCTAAATCAGTATATGCAAAAGCATGTTATTCTTTCGCAAAATTTCGAAGAATACGCCGCCGACATGTTTGTCGTTGCCACTCAGTTAGATCATTCGCGAAAAGTTATTTTCAGCAAATACAATTACCCAAGTCCAATCCATGATTCGACAGCTGAATATTACACCGGTGTAGATATCACTCAGGCGGTTTCTGCCAGCATGAGTGTTCCGCCTTTTTATGCTCCTTTTCCGATTAAAAACCCGCGCACAGCTCAAGTCGATTATTATATCGACGGTGAAATTAGAGAGACTCTCTCTAACCACGTGGCCGTTGATAATAAGTGCGATTACATTATTAGCTCATGGACCCACACTCCATACCACTATCACGATGAAATCGGGTCTTTAATTAATTTTGGTCTTCCGGCCATCTGTATGCAGGCCATTTACCTAATGATCCAAAAGAAAATTGTCTCTTCCCGCGGACAGAAGGTTTTAGCAAAAGATATTATCGACACTGTTAATGACTACATGTCTTCGCAAAATTTCAGCGTAAAAGATAAAGTGAAGATCACTTCGATTTTAGAGAGAAAACTTAACTATAATCCCAATGTTAAGTTTATCGACATCTATCCGGATCACTCGCACTACAAGCTTTTCTTCACTAACTCATTTTCGCTTGATCCACAAAAGGCGAAATACATCATGACTGCGGGCTATAAAAAGACGCTCGAAGTTTTTAAAAATTTAGATTAGAAATTAAAGTTGCTCGATTAGATACGAACCTTCAGAACAGAAAGTCTTTAAGAAGTCGCTAGATCCGTCTGTATAGTCCAGACGCACGTTGAAGATCCCTTCCATATCACCTGAAATAAATACTTTTTCAGATAATTCAGAATTATCTCTTGAGAAGTTTCCATCGCGGTCTAAGAAGCTTGTTTCCACAAACATTTCACCGCTCTTGTTTTTACCGTTAGCTTTAATATCGCGAAGGTCTTTTGTAAGGTTCACTTGAACCATACAACGCTCACCAAGCTCGCTTAGATCGTTGGCATCTAAAACTTTTCCAATAAAGTCTTTACCTGGAATTTCGATTTCTGTGGCACTTTCAGTTCCTACAAACAGGCTATTTCCAAGGTGTTTAAACTCTAAATATTTTCTCGAGTTATTCACAAGCTCTGGAACTTTGATTTCGTAAGCGTTCAGAGCCTTCTTTTTCGCTGTCGTTTTTGTTCCATAAAAAGAAACGTCTGATCCGTTGATGTTTAGCTCTTTTACTTTTCTTCCCAGAAGGCTTCTTGTTGTAAATGTATAAATTTCTCTCTTTGTATTTACGAAATCAGCGTCTTCAAAGAACATCTCACCATCGCCCACATAAACGATTTTCTGAGCTATCTCTTTATTATCAAGTAAGTATCTCAGAAGGATATTTCCTGTTTTTACACCAAGGAAAAGTACATAAGAAGCTTGCTCTTTAGATTCAAGCATCTTGAAATTTTGCGAGAAGAATAACTTGTATTGGTAATCTGAATCAATTTCCACATCAGAAATGCTTGGGTCAACCGCTACCATTAACAGGTTTCCAACCACGTCAGCTTTTTTCTTTTGTAAGAAAGATTGAATACCCGCCTCATTCATAAGCGGAACATTCATACCTTTATTAAGAAGATTGATTTCAACTCTTGTTGGGATCAGTCCGTGTGACTGAACCACACCCGTTTGAGTATTCACGTCACCAGAAAGTGAGTATCCAAGTTTGATTTCTCCAGTTGCCTGATCATCAGCTCTTTCACTTCTATCATAGTCTGGAACAAATTCGTATCCAAAGGCCTGACGTGATTTTTGAGTATTCAGGTTGATCTCGCGAGCTTTGATGATGAATTCAGCTTGAGTAGTCACATCATTATTGCTTGCTGTGAAAGCTGAGGCCTGTGAGCCTTCATCATTAGTAGCCACTGGTTTTGTAAGTGCTGCTTGTGCTTGTTGTGAGTAATCAAAGACCAGGTTGTCTTCGTTATTCATTGCTTTTTCAAGCTCGTCTGTATTTGTCGTTGTTTCGAAAGATTTTTTCTTTTGAGTATTCATATTGAAAGCAACGGCTGGACTCTTGTGAACAGCTCTTTCAATTGCTTCTTTTACTGAGTTAGAAATCGGAGCATCAAAAGTTTTTTTAAACCCTTCTTTATATTCAGGAACTTTTGCTACCTCTGCCGGTGCAGCGTCTTTCTCTGAGTAGTCAAACATCACCAGTTCATCGTTTCCAGCTGCCGGTGTTTCTGCTTCGGCCATCACTGGTTCAGCATTTTGAGTACTCACAGCATCGCTGACTTCATCTTTAATAACTTCATCTAAAACTTGTGTTGCTGTTGAGGCCTGAGCTGTTTTGACTTCATCATTTACGATTTCTGAAGATTCATAGCTTGCTAGTTCTGCACCCGCAAAAGTTTCATATCTTAAAGATTCTGCTGAAAAGCCATAAAGCTTGATCAACTCTTTATTATTGATTTCAAAATCACCCACAGAATCTGTCGATGTGATGCTCTTTAAAAGAACTTCATCCAGCTTCATATCAACCGCTGCAAATTCTGGTTTGATGTCATTCCAGTTTTTCGCGATCATCTGGTATTTAATTTTTTCTGCTTTAAGGGCGTAACGAGAATGAAGGATTTTTCCCCTCACTTCTTTTTCGATTGTTCTAACGATATCGCCAGTCACATCTGCAACAGGTTTAGCGGCCTTTAATTCATTTTTTTCTGAAAGGTAAGCAATGTTATTGGCTGCATTTTTAAAAGCCGTGAAATCGACTTTTTTAGGCTCAAAACGCTCTTGTGAATACGTGTAAGCACCTACTACAAAAGTAGTCGCAATAAGGGCCGAGCACGATTTAACAAAAACTGATTTTTTCGTCATAGTTATTTGTTAAATTTTAAATTGATTCAGAGGGGTTGCAAGAAAAGTGCGTGTTTTGCCTAGCGGTTTCAGTAAAATATTGAGTACTCACAAGCCCAAAAGCTCATGAGTACTCAAATAATGGATTAGCGTGGTCTGGTAAATTCAGCAAGCTGGATACGGAGTTTCGCTCTCTCAGCTTTCTGTACGTACTCGTCGATCTCTTCAAGAGATAGACCTTCCGTATTTTTAAGTTTCTCTTCCGCGTTTTGAAGAGAAAGTTTCGCTCTCTCAACATTAACGTCCGTGCTTTCTTCTGCAGTATTTGCAAGAACGGTAATCTTGTTTTCTAAAATTTTACAAACACCGTTAGAAACAAGGAAGTTTCTATCAGCGTAATCAGGTCCACCAAAAACTGTAAGCACACCAGTCGATAGTTTCGTCACGATGTGAGTGTGGTTTTCAAGAACGTTGATCTGCCCGCGAACCGTTGGGATTAGCAACGATTCAGCGGGAATGCTTTTCGCAATAATTTTAGAAGGCGTAAGAATATCAACTGTGTAGTATTTCATGTTCCTTCCTACTTAAAATTATTTTCCAGCCTTAATTTGAGCAGCTTTTTCGTAAACCATATCAAGACCACCAACTAGGTAGAAAGCTTGTTCTGGTAGATCATCTACTTCACCGTTAAGGATAGCTTTGAAAGCTTTAATCGTATCGTTGATTTCAACGAACTTACCTTTCAGACCAGTAAACTGCTCAGCTACGAAGAATGGCTGAGAAAGGAATTTTTGTACCTTTCTAGCACGTCCAACGATTAGCTTATCTTCTTCAGAAAGTTCATCCATACCAAGGATGGCGATGATGTCTTGAAGTTCTTTATATTTTTGAAGAATCTTCTGAACACCACGAGCAACGTTATAGTGCTCTTCACCAACGATAGCTGGAGTTAAAATCGAAGAAGAAGATGAAAGTGGATCTACCGCTGGGTAAATTCCAAGCTCAGCAATCTGTCTTGAAAGTTCTGTCGTTGCATCTAAGTGGGCAAACGTAGTCGCTGGAGCTGGATCGGTATAGTCGTCCGCTGGTACGTATACGGCCTGGATAGATGTAATCGATCCATTTACTGTCGATGTAATACGCTCTTGCATAGCTCCCATCTCAGTACCAAGTGTTGGTTGGTATCCTACGGCAGATGGAATACGTCCTAGTAGCGCTGATACTTCAGATCCTGCTTGAGTAAAGCGGAAGATGTTATCAACGAAGAAAAGTACGTCTTGGTTTTCTTCATCACGGAAGTATTCCGCCATTGAAAGACCAGTTAGAGCAACACGTGCACGAGCTCCAGGTGGCTCATTCATTTGACCGAATACCAGTGCAGTTTTTGCAATTACACCAGACTCTGTCATTTCGTGGAAAAGGTCGTTCCCTTCACGAGTACGCTCACCTACACCAGCAAATACTGAGTATCCACCGTGTTGAGTAGCGATGTTGTTAATTAACTCTTGAATAAGAACTGTCTTACCTACACCGGCACCACCGAATAGACCGATCTTTCCACCGCGAACGTATGGAGCTAGAAGGTCGATTACTTTAATCCCTGTATAGAACTGCTCTAGTTTTGTTGATTGCTTATCGAATCCAGGAGCTGGTCTGTGAATGTCGTAAGTCTTCTTAGCGTTAATTGGACCAGCTTCATCAACTGGCTCACCGATAACGTTAATAATTCTTCCTAAACACTCTCTACCAACAGGAGCTTGGATCGCTTTACCTGTATCAAGAACTTTTAGTCCTCTCGATAGACCCTCTGTAGAGTCCATCGCGATACAACGAACCATGTTGTCCCCTAAGTGTTGAGATACTTCAACAGTCAGGTTCCATTCTTGATTCGAGATCGTCTTGTTTGTTAACTTGAGAGCGTTGTAGATCGCTGGAATTTTCCCGTTAGAAAATTCAACGTCTAGTACCGGTCCCATTACTTGCTTTACAACACCGTAATTTTCAGACATTGGTGACCCCTTAACCTTTCAGAGACTCAGCACCAGACACTACTTCAGATAACTCTGTCGTAATCGCTGCTTGTCTCAGTTTATTCATCTTAATTGATAACGTTTTAATTGCTTTTTTACAGTTCGAAGAAGCCGAGTCCATTGCACTCATTCTCGACCCGTGCTCAGCTGCTACAGCATCTAAAAGTGCCGTGTATAGCGTGCTGATATACGTTTGAGGAATTAGAGTGTCCAGGATTTCTGTCGGATTTGGATCGTACTTGAAATCGAATGGAAACTTCTCTTTTAACTGTTCTTTCTCAGCTACATCTAACGTCATTGGTAAAAGTTGTTTTACCGTTGGATCAAATGCGATAGCTGATTGGAAAACGTTGTAAGCTACATAAACGTGGCCCACTTCTGCAGATTTAAACATCTCTGAAAGCTCAACACCAACCTGTTCCATTTCAATGAAAGTAGGTTCAGACTTATTGAAAGTGTAAGTCTTTCCCTTGTTGTATGTAGCTGCCAGAAGATCTCTAACCTTTTTCCCAATGAAGTAAATTTTTACGTCTTGATTTGTTTCATCAAGAAATCTTCTAACTTTCTTAGCAAGCTGTGAGTTGTACGAACCGCAAAGACCTTTATCAGAAGAGATAACAAGAAGGATGGCCTTGTTGTTGTCTTTCTTTTCATTTAAAAACTCATTGTCATAACTCTGAACAAGAGCAGAAACCGTTTTAATTGTTTCTTCAAGTTCGCGAGCGTATGGACGAGAGTTCAAAATGTTGTTTTGAGCTTTCGCTAATTTTGCGGCCGAAACGAGCTTCATCGCTTGCGTGATTTTAGAAGTACTTTTGGTACCCTTAATCTTCTTTTTAAGCTCTTTAATATTCGCCATTGTTATTAATTCCTAATTTTATCTCTTAGTATTTTTTAGTAGCTAAGAAACCTTTAACAGCTTCTAGAATTTTCGCTTCAGCATCAGCTTTAATTTCTTTTGCTGCTGAAATTTCTTTCATTGTATCGCCATGTCTAGAGTGTAAGAACTCAAGAACGTCTTTTTCAGCTACTCTAACCTTTGGAGTTGGAACAACGTCGAATAGACCTTTTGTTGCTACAAGGATTGCTACTGCTTGGTCGATAACGTCAGCTGGAGCGTATTGATCTTGTTTTAGAAGTTCAACTAGTCTCTCACCTCTGTTTAGCTGTCTCTTAGTCGCTTCATCAAGGTCAGATCCGAAAGCTGCGAAAGCTGCAAGCTCTCTGTACTGAGCTAGATCCAGACGAAGTGTACCAGCAACTTTTTTCATTGCTTTAATTTGAGCAGATCCACCTACGCGTGAAACTGAAAGACCAACGTTTACAGCTGGACGGATACCAGAGTTGAAAAGATCCGACTCTAGGAAGATCTGACCATCTGTGATCGAAATTACGTTTGTAGGAATGTATGCAGAAACGTCACCTTCCTGAGTCTCAATAACTGGAAGTGCTGTTAATGAACCAGCCCCAAGTTCGTCGTTAAGTTTACATCCACGCTCAAGAAGTCTTGAGTGAAGGAAGAATACGTCCCCAGGGAACGCTTCACGTCCTGGTGGACGACGAAGAAGAAGTGACATTTGACGGTAAGCTTGTGCTTGTTTTGTTAAATCGTCATAAATGATAACTGCGTGACGGCCGCTGTCTCTGTAGTACTCGCCCATTGTACAACCAGTGTATGGAGCAAGGAACTGCATTGGAGCAGAAGAAGATGCAGTAGCTGAAACGATGATTGTGTACTCAAGAGCACCAGCATCTTTTAGCTTTTGTTGTACTTGTCTTACTGTAGATTGTTTTTGTCCAATGGCTACGTAAACACAAACTACGTTTTTACCTTTTTGGTTGATGATTGTATCGATAGCGATTGCTGTTTTACCAGTCTTACGGTCACCAATGATAAGCTCGCGCTGACCACGTCCGATTGGAATCATAGAGTCGATAGCTTTAAGACCAGTTTGAAGTGGCTCGTGAACAGATTTACGAGCGATGATCCCTGGGGCCTTAAGTTCAACTACGCGAGTTTCTTTAGACTTGATTTCACCTAAACCGTCGATTGGCTCTCCGATTGCGTTTACAACTCTTCCTAGAAGAGCGTCCCCAACCTTTACCTCTACGATTCTTTCAGTTCTCTTTACAGAAGACCCTTCTTTAATTTGAGTATCTTCCCCAAGAATGGCGATACCAACGTTATTAGTTTCTAAGTTAAGAACCATTCCTGTTGTGCCCGATTCGAACTCAACAAGCTCACCGTTCATTACGTTTTTAAGACCGAAAGCTCTCGCGATCCCGTCCCCAACAGTTAATACAGTTCCAACTTCATCTACTTGAAGTCTAGTTTGAAAGTTTGAGATTCTTTCTTTGATAATACTTGTAATCTCTTCTGGATTCATTGCCATTTTTTACCTCTTAGTCCTTTTTATTGGGCTATTATGAATTTAAAACACTGTCTTTAAATTGTTCTAGTTGGTTTTCTAGAGATGCATCTAACTGAAGATCTTCAACAGTTACTCTGTATCCCGCTGTTACGTTCCCTGATTTTTTGTATTCAAGAATTGCTTCTCTTCCAAGCTTTTGCTGAAGGTAAGCTTTTAGCTTTTCTTTAACGTCAGCTGGAATTGAATCTTCAGACCCTTCAATTGTTCCTCTTAGGAATCCTTTTTTGTGATCGTCGATAACGATTGCATCTTTGAAGATCATTGGCATTAAACCAATTCTTTGTTCTTGAACAAGGAATTGCATGAAGTTTACCGTGATCTGAGATAGACCAAGTCTCTTCATTACTTCATTTAATACACCCAGTTTTTCTTCTGCAGTAAACACTTCAAGAAAAAGAAGTGTTTCAAGATCGTTACTCTTGTTAATTGCTTCTGTAAGCTTTGTAAGTTCACCAACCAGGTCTAACTTTAGCTCTTCGCCAAGTTCAACGATTGATTGAGCATAAGCTTTTGCGATGATTTGTTCTTTCATTGGCTAGCTACCTATCTTAATGCTGAAACAATCTTAGATGTAGCGTTCTTTTTCATGTCGCCAGATCCGTTGATTGTTTGCTGAGTTTTAGCAATTACGCTGTTAAGTAAATCTTCGTTAAGTTTTTCAACAAGTTCATTTTTCTCGCCTTCGATTTTATTTTCATAATCTCTTTTTGCACGAGCAATCACTGATTGAGTTTCTTCCGATTGAGTTGTGATGAAATTAGCAACATCGCTCTCATAATCTTTTTGAATTTTTGAAAGTTCGCTTGGAAGATTAGCCATTTTAGCTTGAAGAGTTTTTAGTTTCTCTTCAGCGTCTTTGTTCTTTTGAGCAGCAGACGTCATCAAGCTTTGGATGTCAGCTGATTTTTTATCGAACATATCTTTCATCGGCCCTTTTAATTTCCACACAAGGAAACCAACAAGAACGATGAAGTTAATAGCTGGGTACATTAGGTCTTTAATTGATGGTTCGTGATGAGCACCTTCACTAGCGGCCATAGCCACGTTGCTCATGATGATGAACATAAATGAATAAAAAGCTTTAACTTTCATTTAATTCCTTACTTAGTTAATTTTTCTACGAGATTGTTAGATAGTTTTTCAGCTTCTGCCATAACAGCAGTTCTTTTCTCAGCAATTTCTTTTAGAAGAGTTGATCTCTTAGCATCATAGTCTGAGCTCATCTTCTCTTCAGCGCCATTAAGAATTTCTTTTTCTTTTGCAAGAATTTCAGCTTTCTTCTTTGAAGCGATTGCTTGTGAATCTTGGTGAGTTTTTTCTACTGAACCTTTGTATTGCTCAGCTAGGTCTTCTGCCTGTTTGTAGATGTGGTGAGCGTGTGATTCTAACTTTGTTGTCTTGCTCTCGCGAAGATCTAAAACCTCTTGAAGCTTCTTGAACAGAAGTGGTGCAATGATGTTGAAGAAAACGACGAATAAAGCAAATTGGACAAGGAAAGTAGCATCGATCTTAAGTGAGTTTAAAATAGTGACAATCGTGTTCATGGTTATGAAAACCCCGTTTTCTTTTTAGCAATAAAATATTTATTGAATTGAACTGATAATTTTTTCCACTAATTGATAATGTTTTAGCGGGTTTTCGTCAAGGTAATTTAAAGGTTATACGCTTTTATCGCGCACTAGGTCTGAGTGTTTTTTTTATCGCGCATTTTGGTCGTTCCGTGGAAAATAACGCCCTCTTCCACAATAAGACTTGGTGTAGTGATAATGCCTTCAAAACGGGCAGGCTTAAGAATTTCAACACGTGAGCTGGCCTTAATGTTCCCTTTTACGGAACCGGCGATGATGATAATGTTTGCGTTAATATCTGCGTTAATTACAGCGCCCTCAGAAATGACGACTGTGTCGTTAGAAAAAACTGAACCGTTGACGATCCCCGCAATTCTGGCCGTGCCGTTGAAAGATAAATTTCCTTCAAACTTACACCCTTCTTCGATAATTGCTGAAACTTCCCCGCGACGTCTTTCCATAACGATGCTTCCTCAAATAAAAAGTGGTCCCATAGGACCACTTTATTAGTTCATGTCATTTAATTCTACTTTGAAAGTAGGAACTCATAAATATCGTTAAATTCTGCCTCATTAGAGAATTTAAGTGAAATAGTCCCCGATCCATTCTTGCCACTTGTAAGCGAGTAATGGAATCCTGTTTTCTGCTCAAGAGTCTTTCTAAATTGATCAAGTTTTTCATCGAAAAATGGATTTTTTCTAGAGTCTTTCTCTTTAAGCGGTTTTTTGGCCTTTAGGGCCTGTTCTAACTCACGGACTGACCATGACTTAGCTACGGCTTCGTTAGCGAGTCTAATGGCATCCTCGCGCTCTTTAACAGAGGCCAGGATTTTAGCGTGACCAAAAGATAAAACTTCTTTCTGAAGAAGATCGATAACTGGCCTTGGAAGATTGAGCACGCGAAGGAAGTTCGCGACTGTCGATCTTTCTTTACCCAACTTTTTTGCTACGTCTTCTTGAGTCAGCTTGTATTCGTTCATTAGTTGATAGTAAGCAAGAGCTTCTTCAACACAGTTAAGGTCAGAGCGCTGAACGTTTTCGATGATCGACATGATCATCTTCTCGCGATCAGTAGCTCTCTTCACGACAACTGGAACTTGTTCTAATCCGATTTTTTTCGAAGCGCGAAGTCTTCTTTCTCCGGCTACAAGTTCATATTCACCGTTATCTAATTCAGCAACGATTAGCGGCTGAATGATTCCGTTTTCTTTAATTGATTCTGCAAGCTCTTCAAGATCTTTTTCTTTGAAGATTTTTCTAGGTTGATTCGGGTTTGTTTTAATTGCGCCAATATCAACTAGAAGTGGAGTGTTCTCTACTCTGATTTCGATTTCTTTTTCCACCGGCACAGCTGGAGCGTTTTCATTTCCAAAGTGAGCGTTGTAAGTGTTGTTCACCACTGGTGCAGGAGCTGCGTCCTGAAGAAGTGATGCGATCCCTTTACCTAATGCAATTTTCTTTGCCATTGTTTTTATTCCTTATTGTTCAAAAGCTGGTGGTTCATCAAAGTTGATTTTCTCAAGATCCGGAATCGAACTCATGATTAAATCTTCTGCTGGTTTTTCTTCGCCAACTTCTTTTACTGGAGCAACTGTACCTTTAGTACGCTCCTTAAGAATAATTTCCTTGGCCAATGCTAGGTAGGCTTCACTGCCCTTTGATTCAATATCGTAAAGGATGACTGGTTTTCCGAATGAAGGACACTCAGCAAGTTTTACGTTTCTTGGAATGATCGTTTTGAAAACTGTATCACCGAAGTGAGTTTTAATTTCTGTTGCTACTTGCTTATGTAGACCTGATCTCGAGTCGAACATAGTAAGAAGAATTCCATCTAACTCCAGGTTTGGATTGAGAGATGTTCTGATTAAGCGAACAGTATTTAATAACTGCGCCAGACCTTCCATTGCTAAATATTCAGTTTGCATTGGAACAATATAAGAGTGAGCTGCATTTAGTGCGTTCACTGTTAAAAGTCCTAGAGAAGGAGGACAGTCGATAATGATATAGTCGTAGTCTTTATCTACTGATTTGAAAGCTTGTTTTAGTTTTGATTCGCGAGCAAATAAGCTCACTAGTTCAATTTCTGCTCCTGAAAGGTTGTTATCAGAAGGACAGATATCAAAATATGGAAGTTCACTGTGGTAAATTGCTTCTTTAATATCAATTTGCCCGATTAGAGCGTGGTAAATATTTTTTCCAGCAAATGTTTCTTTTGCCAAACCAATACTTAGACTTCCGTTTCCTTGTGGATCGAGGTCAATTAGTAGAGTTCTTTTCTCAGCTACTGCTAGACACGCCGCAAGATTAACTGATGAAGTTGTTTTACCTACTCCACCTTTTTGGTTCATCATCGCAATAATTTTAGCCATTTATGGGTCCCCTTTTTGACTATTTAGACGATATTTATAACTTTTTTTTCACTTAAAGTAACGATGAAAGTTTAATAATTTTTTCTTTCGTCATTGTTCCACGTAGAACTTTTCTATTCTTAAACCCTAACAGGATGCGTCCTTCAGTTCCTGGCACATCGTATGATTTTTCTTCAATCATCTCCCAATCTTTTTCCAGAAGTTCTTCGACATCTTCCAGCTCATAAAAGTTTGGTCCTTTATAGAAAAAAACGTAGACGGTTTTATTTGTGCGGATCATCGGTAAATAGTCCGCCACTTTTCCCACGGCCTTAAAAGTAATCATGGCATCGACATCGAAGTCCACAGTCTCCAAGCGCTGATGTTTTAGCTTGGCATTTTTTAGACCAAGAGTGTCTGCGATTTTTTGAACGACCTGAGCTTTTTTTGCGCGGGCATCAAATCCCAAGAATTTTTTATCCGGATTCGTGAAGGCCAAAGGTAGGATGGGAAACCCTCCCCCGAAACCAACGTCCACCAGGATTTTTGTTTTTTCCAGACAGTTTTTGAAAACCTTGCTCTCTGTTTCTGGAAGGACTGAGTCTACGATCTGTTTTTGGTAAAACTCTTCTGGCGAATCGATTCTTGTTAAATTGATCCCGGCAAACTCACCAGTCAAAAGATCGAGGTATTTTTTAGCGAATTCTTTCATTATTTTTCCTAAACCAGGTTTCCGGCCACGTATGCTAGGGTAGCGGGTCTGATTCCTTCAATTCTTTGCAATTGACCGAAAGTTTCCGGCCTGATTTGCTTGATTCTGAGTTTGCACTCAAAAGAGATGTTTTTTGATTCAGCCAGGACTTCCCAGTTGATCTTCTTTTTGCTCATACGATTAATCTTTTCACTTTCAATGACGGCCCTATCAATATAGCCCTCATACTTGGCCGCGATTGCCACAGTTCGAACAACGTCCGGATGAAAACTTGCACCCATTCTCAGTGTTTCGTTCATTAGAACTTGAACTGGATTTAGATTCGGGCGACGAAGAAGTTCTTTGAAGCTAATATTGCTTTCAAGTGATCCGTACCCTACTTCAGCGAAATATTCTTTTGTTTCTGCCGTTGTTGCATAAAACATCGTCGTTTCGATTAAGTTTTCCAGAATTGTGATTTCATCAAGGATGCTTTCCTGGAAATAATCCAGTTTTCCGCTTAATCCAAGCGCCTTTCTGTATTTATTCATTCTCTGGATTGTATTATCTTCTCTCACGTAAAGGCGGTTTTCTGATCTCGCAGTAAAGAGTCTATAAGGTTCATCTCTTTTATTCGTGACCAAATCTTCGATCATGACTCCAATATAAGAGTCATTCCTATCTAAAATGAGTGATTCTTTTCCTAAAAAAGCCAAAGAAGCATTAATTCCAGCGATAATTCCCTGCCCTGCCGCCTCTTCATATCCAGAAGTCCCACAAACTTGTCCCGCAAAATATAGTCCTGGAATAGATTTATACTCCATTAAGCGAGAAAGTTCAGACGTATCGACAACATCGTACTCAACGGCGTAGCCGTGAACGAGAATTTTTGCTTCTTCAAGACCAGAAATAGTTCTAATAAAGCTTTCCTGAACATCTTTTGGTAGCGAAGTCGAGACTCCATTTGGATAAATCGTCTCTAGATTTAATCCTTCTGGCTCAACAAAGACGTGGTGAACGTCTTTTTCTGTGTATCTGAAGGCCTTATCTTCAATAGAAGGACAATATCTAGGCCCAATTCCCTTGATCTGCCCATTGAAAATGGGAGATCTTTCTTTGTTTGCACGAATAATGCTTAAAGTTTCTGAATTTGTCCTCGTGAGATACATTGAAATCTGTTCAGAGTTTCTAGAGAACGGCTCACTCATGGAGTGGAAGTTTCTTGTACCGAAGTCACTCTCTTGGGGCTCGAGTTTAGAATAATCGATCGTCTTTCTATCGATTCTCGGAGGAGTTCCGGTTTTAAATCTATTTGGAAGAGTTTTAATTTCAGAAAATAAATCGTTCAGACCTACAGATTGCTTACACTCTACTCTTCCGCCAAGAGTTTGTTCTTCTCCTGTGTGAAGCTTCCCATTTAAAAAAGTTCCTGTCGTAACGATCACCTTTGAAGCTGAGAAGGTATTTCCCTCTTCAGTTTCAATAATGAATTTATCTTCATTTCTTACGACCTTCACCATCTGGCGAATGATCGTTAAATTCTCCTGAGTCGAGAGAAGTTCTTCGGCATATTTCGTATAAAGTTCTTTGTCGACTTGGACTCTTGTTGATTGA
Organism: Bacteriovorax stolpii; assembly: GCF_002872415.1. Taxonomy (GTDB): domain Bacteria; phylum Bdellovibrionota; class Bacteriovoracia; order Bacteriovoracales; family Bacteriovoracaceae; genus Bacteriovorax; species Bacteriovorax stolpii. Next base: position 3,805,852 of record NZ_CP025704.1, read on the forward strand.
ACGGCAAAGCCTTTTGACTCATTCAGGGTTCTATATTGAATGCCGGCTTTGTCGGCGACAATTCCCATCATTCCGCCAAGGGCGTCGATCTCTCGAACCACTTGCCCCTTCCCCACTCCGCCAACGGCTGGGTTGCAAGGAGTCGAAGCAAGACTTGCTCCGGGACCAGAAATCAGACCAACCCTTAGTCCGAACTGCGATGAAATCCATGCGGCTTCACTTCCAGCGTGACCGCCACCAATGATTAAAATATCGAAAGAATTATTCATAATTTTTTGTTCCACGTAGAACAATGGCCAGAAAAAATGCGAAGCATTTTTACCAGCTAGTTAAAGAGTTCTGGCCATCACTATTACTTTAACGCAAGGTTTTTGGCTACTTCCCAATACAAAAATTCGCAAAGATTGAATTAAGTACATCGTCTGGAGAGACAATTCCAATAAGCTCTGTAAGCGAATGTCCTAGAATATTGACCTCTGAAGAAAGAATGGCTACGTCATCTAACTCATTGATATTATTTGAAAAATCGACGGATTTACTATAAATTTTATTGATTACCGTACGATGCCTATCGAGTAATATCGGGTTGTTAGCCGTCATTTTTTCAAATTTTTGCTGAATGTGCGCTTTTAGAAATGGTTCTATAGGGGCACTCTGTTCAAAGTTGGGATGCGGTCCTGTCGGACCTGGTTCTATAGGACCATTATTTTTCAAAAGTGGTTCTATAGGACCAATATTTTTCAAAAGTGGTTCTATAGGACCAATATTTTTCGAAAGTGGTTCTATAGGACCATTGTTTTTCGAAAGTGGTTCTATAGGACCAAAATTTGTCAAAAGTGGTCCCATAGGACCAGAAATAGTAAGTGGTTCTATAGAACCAAAATCTCTATTTTCGAATGTCGCTTTTGCTACAAATTTTGTCTTAATGAGAGAGAAATCTATCTCCTCTACGATCGATGAAAAATCGCTTTTATCAGAGTGAGAAACGACTAAAAAATCAAAATCAATATCCGTAAATTTCTTCAAATATTCAGGATTAGTTTCGTAAGGATTTACGATCAAAATTTTATAAAAAGCACGGGCCAAAATCCCCATGGCCCTATCGATTCCGATGTTTTCAATCACGTCGCTCGATTCACGAATTCCGGCCGTATCGACCAGCTTAAAATTGGTCCCATCGATATGAATCACTTCAGAAACGTAATCGCGAGTGGTCCCAGCGATATTTGAGACAATAGAACGGTCGTGCTTTAAAAGAATATTAAAAAGGGAGCTTTTCCCTGCATTGGTCTGCCCCACTAGGACAATTTCCGGAGCTAAAAGAGAAGAAACATTCCCTTCTGTGCGAGTCTTTAGAGCAGAAATTAGTTTAAAGAATTTATTGAATGAATCCTGGAATAACTTTTGAGTTTCTTCTGCCCCTACATCCTCTGAGAAATCGATTGAAATTTCTACGGCAGCCTTCAGTTTTAAAAAGGCATCATATAGGGCCAGGTATTGGGCATGCAAATCCCCTTGCAGAATATCTAAACCTTGCAAAAGCATCAGGCTTGAGTTTGCATTCAGGAGCATATCCAAACCTTCAACTTGAGAAAGGCTCAGTTTTTTATTTTTTAAAGCACGATAAGTGAATTCTCCCGGATGAGCCGCACGGAAATCTCCATTTTTGATGAAAAGATCAAGAATTCTTTGAATATTGAGCTGGTTTCCGTGGACCGATAGCTCCAGGACATTTTCCCCGGTGTAACTTCCCCCTTCAGGAAAAAAAACCATCAGGCCATTATCATAGACTTTTCCATCTGATTCGATGTTTGTCAGGTGAGACATGCGAGGCTTAACTTTTTCGAGGGAGAATGAGAAAAATTTTTGAAGATCGAGGAGTTTTTTGAAACCAGTAAGTCTGATAACTGCAATTGCAGTATTGGAACTAGTTCCAGTACTGCAAGCAATTATAGGTTGATCATCGGTAAAAAAATTCATAAGGCTTCATATACTATGAAAACCTAATCGGCCATCTTGTAAACGATCATCTGCTGGAAAATACCTACAGTCGTCGATACGAAAATGTATAGAACAAGACCAGCTGGGAGCCCTTTCATAATGAAAGCGAAAATCACAGGCATGAAAAGCATGATTTTAGCTTGTGTTGGGTCCATAGTCGTTGTCGGCGTCATCTTTTGTTGTGCGAACATTGCTCCGGCCATTAAAAGCGGAAGAACGTAAAACGGGTCATGTAAGCTTAGATCGTGAATCCATCCGTAGAATGGAGCACCTACAAGCTCTACAGCACTATAAAGAACGCGGTAAATAGCGAAGAAAAACGGCATTTGAAGAAGTAATGGAAGACACCCTGATAGTGGGTTAGCTCCGGCCTTCTTGAACAGGTCCATTGTCTCTTTTTGCATTTTTTGCGGTTCATCTTTGAACTTTTCTTTGATCTTTGCCAGTTCAGGCTGGATCGTTTGCATCTTTTTCATCGATTTAAACGACTTGTACTGAAGAGGGAAAGTAATCAGACGAATAAGGATCGTTACAAGAATGATCGCTAGACCGTAGTTCGGGATAAATTTATAGATGAATTGAAGTGCTCTTAACATTGGCACTGCAAGGATTGCGAAGAATCCGAAATCTACTGCAAGTTTAAGATTGTCCCCTAAAGCGATTAGCTCGTCGTAATTCTTCTTAGTGAAAACCAGGTCTCCTGAGAATTCTTTAGAAGCATTTGGGATTTCAACTAACATTTGTCCAGCTTCAGTTGTCTTATAACGAGCTGGAGTTTCCTTTGGGAAAACGAAAGCAAAAAGGTGGAAGTTATAATCAGTTCCCATCCAATTTACGTTTCCGTCGTTTTCTTTATCTTTTGAAACTTCAATTGTTTTTACATCTTTAGTTAGGACTGAAAAGTGACGGATTTGTCCACTGTCAGATTTCATTGGGCGAGCATCGAAAATCAGGCGGTATTTAAATTCTTTCGGTGAAGAAAGTTTTACGTGAACACGCCCGTTTTCCTTAATGAAAGCTTCAAACGTTACACCAAAATTTTGGTTTGTTCCTACGATTTTATTAGGACCTTGTTGCTCCATTTGGAAAAGAAGATCAGTTGCTCCGTAGTCTGTTACCACTTGAAGTTTCAGAGGAGCTGGAGAATCTGTAAGTGATTTGAAATCAAAAACCGAGTTAGGGTTTTTCATATCAGTAACTGTTAAATCATTCGTAAGTGTGAACTCATATTGATCACGCTTAAGAGTGAAAGGTTGAATTGTAATTGGTGCAGCTGGTGTTGCCGCCGCTGCTGTTCCAGCTGATAGAGTCGCCGGATTTTCAGTCTTCGGTTGCTCCTTTAAATCAGTTGTTGTCGCCACTGGTTGAGTCGTTACTGCTGCCGGAGCAGGTGCTTTTTGAGCGAAATAATACTGCCATCCAAAGAGGACGATCCCCGAAAGAAGAACAGCGATAAACGCACGTTTTTGGTCTTGGTTGAACATGAAATTAACTCCAAAATAATGATAGACGTACTACTTCTCTGGGACGGGATCATGCCCGCCATCACAGAAGGGATGACATCTACTAATTCGACGTACTGAATACCATACTGCACGCTCTATTGGAAACTTCTCGAAACATTCTTTTGAATATTCCGAACAGCTTGGATAAAAGCGACATTTAGGGCCAAGTAGTGGTGAAATAAAATAGCGGTAAAAACGAATCAAACTAATAGCAATAAACTTCATTAGTTGCTCCTTAGTTTTTCATCTTCTAAGAAGCTAAAAAATTCGCGCAAATTCTTATGTAAAACTTCTTCTTTTGTCTCTGTAGATTCAGGAAGAAGATTTCTCGACCAAGAAACAACAAATAAAATGTCGTAACCTAAAAATTTATAAGGAGATGTACGATAAAATTCTCGAATCAAGCGCTTCAAGCGATTGCGATCGTGAGACTTGCCGATTTTTTTGGGAATAGAGAGTCCGATTCTTGATAAATTGAAAGAATTCTTTTTGTAGTAAATGATAAGTGAGGCTTTTTTATAAGAAGAAGAGCCGACCTTTAATTCTTCGAAATCACTGGCCGATAGCAGTCGAAATTTTTTTTCGAACTTATTATCGGCCACAAGATATTACTTAGTGCTTGAAGATACCGTTAGGCGAGCTCTACCTTTTGCTCTACGAGCATTTAGTACGCTTCTTCCACCTGGGCTTGCCATTCTCTTAAGAAACCCATGTACTCTTAATCTTTTTAACTTCTTTGGTTGCCAAGTTCTTTTGCTCATACAGCTATCCTTCTTCTATGCTTGATAAATAAATGGAGAGATAGGAATATATGTTCTTTATCGAAAGGTCAATAATAAACAACGCGCGTTACGTGTAAGAAAATGTAAAATTATGTTTTATTGCTGACAACTTTGGGGCCATGCTACAAAATCGACTCGCATTTCACACACACGGTATTTCGGAGTTAATA